>NZ_CAKKLY010000002.1 GCF_918698095.1 Arthrobacter sp. Bi83 | reverse complement strand
GTTGATGAGGATGCCGCCGAGGATGGCACCGCCAAGGCCGCCGCCTCCGCCGCCGCCGCCGAACATGCCGCCACGGCCATAGCCCTGGTTCGCGTAACCGCCGAAGCTGTCGACGTCGGACTGGGCCAACTGGGCGGCCTGGGCGGCCAGCGCGTGGGCCTGCTGGGCGTAGGTCAGCGCCGTGACAGGGTCGTTCCGGGAGATAGACAGCGCATAGTCCAGGTTGCGCTGCGCCTCGGCCAGGCGGGTCCGCGCTTCAGTGCCGACGCCGCCACGCCTCGCGGTGATGTAATCCGAGGTGGCGCTGATCTGTGCCTGCGCGGACATGATGGTCTGCTGCAGTGAAGCCTGCGCCCGGCGGGCCTGCTCCTGCTGGTCACGGATGCCGCTGAGGGAACGGTCAAGGGACTGGTGGGCTGATTCCACACGCTCGAGCGTGGCGATCGGATCGATCTTGCCGGCCTGGATTTCGCCCTTCACCTGGCCGAGGGCCGCTTCAACCGCGGCCACCGGCCCGGCAAGCTCGGGATGGGCGCCGGACTGGATGATGGCCTTCGCCTGAGCCAGGTCCTGGGCGGTATCCACGACGGCGGCTTCGAGCCCGTTCCGGGCCTCGTCCAGGCTGCCGGCAACCTTGGAGATGGCGTCCAGGAGGACGTTGGTCTGGTGCAGGCTCTCCTCTGCGGCGCGGACGGCCACGGCGGCAAGGCTTCCTTCACCGGCCGCCAGCTTTTCGCGGGCAGTCGCGCCGGCATTCTGCACGAACGCGAGGCGCTCCTTGGCCTGCGCGATGTTGTCCGATACCTGGACAAGCGCGCTGTCGGCGTACTTGCCGCGCAGGTCCGCCAGCGTCTGTTCCGCCTTGGCGATTTTCGCGTCGGCCTCGACCGCCCCGGAATTCACGGCGGCCAGCGCCTGGGGCGCGTTCTTTTCGAGTTCGCGGAGCGAGTCGAAGTCCGCTTTCTGTTCCTGCAGGGAAGCGAGGGCGGCTTCGGAGCGGCGGATGATCTCGCCCAGCCAGCTGCGTTGCTGCTCTTCTGTGTCCGGGATATGGTCGTCCAGCTGCTGCTGCAGCTTGAACGACTCGGACATGTGGGCCTTCGCTTCCTCAAGCGCCTTGGTGAAATTCCCGACGGCGGCGTCGCCGTATTGGGCCTGCGCAAACCCAAGTTCCTGCTCGCTGGACTTGATGGCGTCGTCGGCCTCAATGAGCAGCGAGCCGCTCTTGCGGCGCAGCTCCTCGACACTCAGCGAAGCGAGCGGATCAAGCTCGGCGCCCTGCGGTCCATAGCTGGCGCTGGACGCCTGGGCCTTCTTCCGCCGGTTCCGGAGGTAGAGATAGGTTCCTGCACCGCCGGCGGCCACAACACCGGCGCCAACGAGAACCGCAGCACCGGCGCCGCCGGAGGAAACAGTGCCGCTCCCGCCGCCAGCCGCATCGCCAACGGCTGACGCAGTATCAATGGCGGCCTGTGCGTAGTCCCTCTTGCCTCCGGCGAGGTTTGCAACGATGGCGTTCTGCGTGATGTTCGACGTCTTGGACGCGATGGCACTTGCCGAGTTCGGGGCGAAGTAGTACTGGCCCGCTGTCGAGATAGCGAGCAGAACGTCTGCCCTGCCCATGCCCTTCTCGGTGGCGACCGCCTGCCCCCACGCTTTGGGGTCGGCCGGATTCTCGAAGGACTTCACGGTGACCACGTAGAGGTTGTATTTGTGGTCCTTCAGCAGCTTCTGGACGGCGTCCTGGACCTCGCCCTTTCGGCTGCCGAGGACATTCGCATCATCCACGATGTTCTGGCCGGACGGGATGGATACCGGATCTTCAGCCCAAGCCGCTGCGGCAGGAAGCGCCAGCATTCCAGTCAGGCCGATCACGGCGAGAACACGTTTCAACATTGACCGCATGGCAACCCTTCAGCACGCCTGCGACTGATTCAGGATGAAACAGCCGTCTCAGAATGCAGCAGCGCCCCCACGCCGGGTGTAAAGCCGCAGGTCGCTGTGGCAATTCTTCTTGATTCTATGGTGCACCAAGGGGGCAGTCCACGGCCGGGAATATGCCACCAGCGAAAAGCGCTCTTATCCTGGGTGGACGGGTCTCGTCCGGTGCCGGCGGGCACGTTCAGGAACCTCCCAGCGAACGTTCGCTTTAGTTTCAGTCCCATCGTCCATAGTTAATGGCAGACGAGGATGAAAGGAAGTCCAATGACTGAGAACCCACTACCGGGGGCAGCGCCTGAGAATCGAGATCCTGCAGGGCGGCCCGCTGATCCTACGGTTCGGCCCGCCACCCCGGAGGGTCTCCAGCAGGGGGACGGCCAGCCGGGGAATGTTGAGCCGCTGGGGAGCTATCAGGACCGAGCCCCTGAGCAGCCGAACGGCCACACTGAGCGGTCGGGCAACGACACTGAACGACTCGCCGATGACGGTGCCTGGCGCGCCCGGGAGAACCCCACCATGAGGCTGGACCGTCCCGAGGATAGGGGGGACGCCCAGGGCAATCCGCCGCCGGAGTCCTTCAACGGACCGCGGCCCGTCTATCCCCAGCACGCCCCGTTCTATGGGCACCAGTCCGGGCCTGCGACTCAGCAGTTCGCGTCCGCGCACGAGAATTCGCCCCAGCACACCGGCGGACCCGGTCAGCCGCATCAGCCGGTGTATGGCCAGCACGGTGCGCACTCTGCCGTTCAGGGCAACCCGGCCAATGCCCCCAAGCGCAAGGCAACCTTTGGCGTGGGCACCCTTGTGGCCAGCATCCTTGCCGCCGGACTCGTTGGCGGCGGGGTGGCAACGGTGGGAGCCGGCAACCTCTTCGACCCCGGAACCGCGCCGGCGGCGAGCACAGGCAGCCAGCCCGGAACGGTAATCGTCAACAACCAAGAGGACGTCAACGCCATCACGGCCGCGGCCGTCAAAGCATCACCGAGCGTTGTCACTATCAAAGCCACGAGCGGCAGCGAAGGCGGCACGGGCTCCGGCATCATCCTCGACGACCAGGGCCACATTCTCACCAACACACACGTGGTGACCCTGGACGGCGCAACGGCAAGTGCGGCCATTGAAATCCGCACCAACGACGGCCGGGTGCTTTCCGCCAAAATCGTTGGAACCGACCCTCTTTCCGACCTTGCCGTCATCAAGGTGGATAACCCGTCCGGGCTGACTCCCGCCACGCTCGGTGATTCAGGCAAACTGAATGTCGGCGACACGGCAGTGGCCATCGGCTCACCGCTGGGTCTCACCGGGACGGTGACGGACGGCATCGTCTCCACCCTCAACCGGACCATCAGCGTCGCGTCGTCGGCCGCGCCCAAGGGCGGCCAGGACAGTTCCCAGGGCGGCGACCAGGGCTTCGAGTTCGCACCTCCGGGCCAGGGCCAAGGCCAAAGCTCCGCGGGCAAAGGCTCGATCGCCATCAACGTGATCCAGACTGACGCAGCCATCAACCCGGGCAACTCCGGCGGTGCGCTGGTGAACAGCAAGGGTGAGGTGATTGGTGTCAACGTTGCCATCGCCTCGGCCGGCGGCAGCTCCGCGGCGACCGGAACGGGCAACATCGGTGTGGGCTTCAGCATCCCGATCAACCACGCCAAGCGGGTGGCCCAGGAGATCATCGATAAGGGCAAGGCGACTCACGGCCAGCTTGGCGTCAGCGTCAGGGAAAAGACGGCCTCGACTTCCTCCTCCGGATTCTCGGTCGGCGCAGACGTCGCCACGGTGGAACAGGGTTCCGCGGCAGCCAAGGCAGGCATCAGGGTGGGCGACGTCGTTACACGCTTCAACGACCTCGCCATCAGCGACCCGAACCAGTTGACCGCCGCCGTGCGGGAGCAGCCGGCCGGTGCTTCGGTGAAGGTCACCATTCAGCGGAACGGCCGCGAGCAGCAGCTAGACGTGACGCTCGGCGCCGCAGCAGAACAGTAGACAGTCAAAAAGCAGTACCGCCGACGGCGGGCCCCACCATGGGAGGTGCGGCCCGCCGTCGGCGTCCCCGGTTGTGTCGAAGTGCCCCGGCGCCTTCGTCTGCACAGGGGGCCGGATCTGACACAGGGGTTAACACGGGACGGCACCAGCCCGCCCCTATATGGTTAGCTAGGAGCTACCCGTACCCCGGGCGTTCCGCGGCCATGACCTCACCCGGCTGGCTATCCACAAGCATGGAAGGCTGCTGTAAATACAGTGGAAGAGACATTGAAGATCATCGTCCTGGTCAAGCATGTGCCGGACGCCCAGTTCGACCGGCACCTCAGCGGCGAGGGCCACACGACGGACCGCGACGAGAGCATTCTGTCCGAACTGGATGAATACGCCCTGGAGGCCGCGCTGCAGCTGATCGAGGCCCGTGGCGGCAGCAAGGCCGGCAACAAGGTCATCGCGCTCAGCATGGGGCCGGCCGGTGCAGCCAACGCCATCAAGAAGTCGCTGCAGATCGGCGCGACGGAGGGCGTGCACCTCACGGATGACGCCTTGGCCGGCTCGGACGCGGCCGCCACGTCGCTCGCCCTCGCGGCGGCGGTCCGGCACCTCGGCGGCGACAGCCCCGTGGACCTTGTCCTGACCGGCATGGCCTCCACCGACGGTGAAACGTCCCTCGTGCCGGCCCAGCTCGCAGAACGCCTGGGTCTTCCGCAGGTGACGTTCGCGTCCTCACTGGATGTCGACGGAGGACGCATCACGGCACGCCGTGACGCAGGCACCCACTCGGAAACGGTTGAGGCCGCGCTGCCGGCAGTGGTATCCGTGACGGACCAGATCAACGAGCCCCGCTACCCCAACTTCAAGGGCATCATTGCGGCCAAGCGCAAGAGCATCACCACGCTCTCGCTGGCCGACGTGGGAGTCGATCCCTCCCAGGTGGGCCACGCCGGATCCTGGACCACGGTGACGTCGGCTGAGGAACGCCCGCCGCGCACGGCTGGCACTATCATCACCGACGAAGGCGACGCCGGCATCAAGCTGGTTGACTTCCTGGCCGCCCAGAAGCTGCTCTAAGAGGGATCACAAGACATGGCAAACGTACTCGTATTCATTGACAACCCGGGCCAGGCTCTCAAGAAGAGCAGCCTTGAACTCCTGACCATCGCGCGGTCCCTCGGGGAAACCGCCGTCGCTTTCAACGGAGAACTGCACGACGACGTCGCAGCCGCCTTGGGTGCCTACGGTGCGGCCGCTGTCTACCGCCCGTCGGCTGACGACCTGGATGACTACCTGGTGGCCGCCAAAGCAGCTTTTGTGGCGACGGCGGCGGACAAGTCCGGCGCCACCGCAGTGCTGGTTGAAAATTCGCCCGAGGGCAAGGAAATCGCGGCACGGCTGGGGATCCGATTGAGCGCGGGCGTCATTACCGACGTCGTCGCCGTCGACGCCGACGGCACCGCCCACAAATCGGTGCTGGCTGGTTCCTACACCACCGCAGCGAAAGCGACCACGCCGGTCAGCGTGCTGGCGGTCAAGGCCAACATCGTCACCCCCGAAACAGCGGCAGCGCCGGGCACGCCGGAAACGGTGACGGTGGAGGTCCCTGCCGATGCAGCCGCCACAGCGGCCCGGATCACAGCACGCGAGCAGAAGGTTGCCAGCGGGCGCCCGGACCTCACCGATGCACGGATCGTCGTGGCCGGAGGCCGCGGACTGGACGGGGACTTCAGCCCGGTTGAGGAATTGGCTGACGCCCTCGGCGCAGCAGTGGGGGCATCCCGTGCCGCCACCGACGCCGGCTGGATCAGCCACGACGCCCAGGTTGGCCAGACCGGCAAGACCGTATCCCCGCAGCTCTACATCTCGGCCGGCATCTCCGGAGCCATCCAGCAGAAGGCCGGCATGCAGACTGCGAAGGTGATCGTGGCCGTGAACAAGGATGCGGAGTCTCCCGTCTTTGAAATCGCGGACTTCGGCATTATCGGGGACCTTTTCCAGGTTCTGCCGCAGGCGACTGAAGAAATCAAGAAGCGCAAGGCCTGAGCCCTTGACCGCACACGCTGTACCAGCACAGAGCCCGTTCAACCCGGACAAGCACCGGGTTGAGCGGGTGCTCTGTTTTGCTGCCCATCCGGACGACATCGATTTTGGTGCCGCCGGCACCATCGCCGCCTGGACGGCGGCCGGCGTCGAGGTCAGCTACTGCATCATGACCGACGGCGATGCCGGCGGCTTCGATCCGGCTCATCGGGCGGAAATCATCGCACTGCGGGCCGCCGAGCAGCAACGTGCGGCAGCGCTCGTCGGTGTCACCGACATCCACTATCTCCATGAACGGGACGGGTTTCTCGAACCCAACCACCAGGTGATGTGGGGAGTGGTGAAGCTGATCCGCGAAATCCGGCCCGACGTCGTGCTTTCCATGCATCCGGAGCGCAACTGGAACCGCATCCAGAAGAGCCACCCGGACCATCTGGCCGTGGGTGAAGCGGTGACGCGCTCCATCTATCCGGCGGTTGAAAACCCCTTCGCGTATCCGGAACTCGCCGAATCCGGGGTGCCCGCCTACAAAGTACCGTGGCTGTGGCTCTACGCCGGGCCGGACGAGCGGGAAAACCACTTCGTGGACGTCACCGCGCACGTGGAAAGCAAGCTCAAGGCGATCCACGTCCACGTTAGCCAGCACCCGGACGTGGAGGCCATGGAAACGTCCGTGCGGAACGGAATGCGGGTTAACGCGCAGCGCGCCGGGTTCCCGGACGGACGCAGCGCCGAGGCGTTTCATGTCGTCACAATCAACGGTCCGGGAACGATTGCAGGGTTCTAGGATTGCCACACTGTAACCCGTGTCATATGCTGGCCTCTGCTTAAATCATATTTATTCAGGAAGGCAGACTTTGATGGCGAAGACTGCACAGCAGCCGGTTCTGGTGATCATGGGCGTCTCAGGATCCGGCAAATCAACAGTGGCAGGCGTTGTGTCCGGCAGGCTCGGCTGGGACCTCGCGGAAGGCGACGACCTGCACCCTGCAGCGAACGTGGCCAAGATGCAGGCCGGCCAACCTCTCACCGATGACGACCGTTGGCCGTGGCTGGAAACCATAGCGGACTGGATCCGTCAGCACACCCAAGCCGGCACCCCCGGCGTTATTACGTGCTCAGCCCTCAAGAAGCGATACCGTGATGTCCTTCGGGACGAAAACGTCGTTTTCGTGTTTCTTCAGGGCAGCAAGGACAACATCTCCGGCAGGCTGGCCTCTCGCCACGGCCACTTTATGCCGCCGGCGCTGCTCGAATCGCAATTCGAGGCGCTGGAAGAACCCACCGAGGATGAGAACTACATCTCCCTGTGCGTCTCGGCCACTCCGGCCGAGGAAGCGCAGGAAATCATTGAACGACTGAATCTCACAGCCGCCTCCGCCGCTCCGGATCAGAACTAGGAACTCATTTTGAACTCTCTTATTGCAACGCAGCTACCCGCTGCCGTCGAGGGCTGGACAGGCCACGACACCCAGCTGCTGGTTGTAGCGGGCATCGGCATCGCGCTGATCGTGGTGCTGATCGCCAAGCTCAAGCTGCACCCGTTCCTGGCGCTCGTGCTGGGATCGGCCTTCGTGGGCCTGGCGTCCGGCGTGGAGCTGCCCAAGATCATCACCAACTTCGAAGAAGGCGTGGGCGGAGTGCTCCGGGAGGTCGGCCTGCTGATCGCGCTCGGCGCCATGCTCGGCAAGCTCCTGGCTGACTCCGGCGGGGCCAACCGCGTGGTGGATACGCTGCTGGAAAAGGCAAGCGGGAACAAGGTGGTCTGGTCCATCACCCTCGTGGCCGTGATCATCGGCCTGCCGATGTTCTTCGAAATCGGCCTCGTACTGCTGCTTCCTGTGGTCGTGCTTGTCACCCAGCGCTCCCGGATGCCGCTGATGCGCATCGCCATTCCGGCACTTGCCGGCCTGTCGGTCCTGCACGGCCTCGTTCCGCCCCACCCGGGACCCCTCATCGCGATCAGCGCGGTCAAAGCTGAGCTCGGCACCACGCTCGCCCTCGGCCTACTGGTGGCCATTCCCACCGTGATCATCTGCGGACCGCTGTTCTCGCGCCTTGCCGCCAAGTGGGTTCCCGTAGGCGCGCCGGCGGTGGCCGGCGGCATCGACACCGAACACGGAGCCGACACGACGGGCGTCAAGCGGCAGCCCACGTTCCTCGTCACCCTGCTGAGCATCATCTTTCCCGTGGTGCTCATGCTCGCCAAAGCAGTGGTGGACATCGTCTGGCCCGATCCCGAGACGGCACCCGGAATCCGGACCTTCTTCGACTTCGTCGGCCAGCCCCTCGTGGCCATGACCCTGGCCGTGCTCCTGGCCATCTTCACCTTTGGCTACGCCGTGGGCTTCACCGGCAACAGGATTACCGCCAAGATCGGCGCCAGCCTCGGACCCATCGCGGCCATCCTCCTCATCGTCGGTGCGGGCGGCGGCTTCAAGCAGACGCTGATCGGCGCAGGGGTTGGGGACGCGGTCAAGAAGTGGGCTGAAGGCACCAACATGTCCGTGCTGGTCCTCGGCTTCATCGTGGCCGTTGCGCTCAGGCTCGCCACCGGTTCGGCCACCGTGGCAACGGTGACGGCGGCCGGCATCGTCGCTCCACTGGCCAGTTCGCTGAGCCCCACCCACGCGGCACTGCTTGCCCTGGCCATCGGTGCGGGATCCCTGTTCCTCTCGCACGTCAACGACGCCGGCTTCTGGCTGGTGAAGGAATTGTTCGGGCTGACCGTCGGGCAGACCTTCAAGACCTGGTCCGTCATGGAGACACTGATCTCGGTGGTCGGCTTCAGCTTCGTGATGCTGTTGTCCCTTATCATCTAGCTTCACAGCCGGGACAATCGAAGCCGCGCAGGCCTTGCTCCTACCAATCGGTGGGAGCAAGGCCTGCGCGGCTTCTGTCGTAGGCCAGGCTCTGGTGTGCTCAGGTATTGAGCGGCGCAGCAGCCACGGTGGGAAGCGTCGGCGAGGCGGAGCCCCCCGCAGGCTCCACGGTGATTCCGAGCGAGGCGGCCGTGCCAATCCCCTTGACGACGGCAGGCTTTGACAGGGCCTCAGCATCCATCAGGCCCTCGGAAACAGGAGCGGAACCGTCCTTCGGAATCAGCCACATCTGGTAGACCTTTCCAGGCGGAGGGGCGGGAACGTCCTTCATCCGTACCACCAAGGCGTCCGTCGATGACGATATGGAAACTGTCGCTGTACCGCCGCCACTGACATCCACCGTTGCCTGGCGAACGTCCTGTGCCTCCAGGACCTGCCTCAGCGGATCGTTCTGGTTGGCCACGTAGGCCCCGACTCCCACACCGCCCAAGGCGATGACTGCAGCAGCCGCGACACCGATCAGCCAGTTCCGCACACCGGGGGACCGGCGTCGGACTTCACGGCGTTCGCGTGCAGCGGCAAGCTCGTCCGCAAGCGGCAGCTCGTCCTCAACCGGCGGCTCTGCCGGCGGAGCTTCCGCGCGCTCCGCTGCAGGCTTCGCGGGAAGCTGGGCGACTATGCGCTCAAAGAGATCTGCCGGAGGTTCTTCCTCCACGGTGAATGTCGTGGCCAGTGATTCCCTGGCCTGGCGAACCCGTTCCTGGAAGGACGCCCGTTCCGCCTCCGGAGCCGCCCTGACGTAGGCTTCGATGGCCTGACGCTCTTCATCAGTCACGGCGTCCAAGGCGTAGACCTCGGCAAGTTCAACGGCGCGGCCGGCGGTCAGGTCAGTGGAAATGTCGGCAGCGAACGCCCGGGGCAGCTGTCGCCCGTTGGCATCATGTGTTTCGTTCATTTCAACTCACCCCCAGACAGGTCTTCAATCGGATCAGTCCGTCGCGGATGCGGGACTTGATGGTCGGTATGGCCGCATTCAGCTTTTCGGCGACCTCGCGGTAGGTGAGCCCGCCGTAATAGGCCAGCCGCACGGACTCCTGCTGTGTTTCAGTCAGTGTGTCAAGGCACCGGACCACGGCTTCGGCCTCCAGCCGGCTGCCCACCTCGTCAGACACGGAATCGTGGTCGATGTCCTGGCTGCTGGCGCCGTACTTGGCCTCGCGGTCGTTGGCGGACTGCGAGGACCGCACCTTGTCCACAGCACGCCGGTGCGAGATGGTCATGAGCCACGCCAGGGGGCTCCCGCTTGCAGCGTCGAACTTGCCGGCAATCTGCCACACCTGCAGAAAGACCTCCTGCGTCGTGTCCTCGCTGAGCTCCGGATCGATCAGGACGCGCCGGGCCATGCCGTAGACCCGGCGTGAGGTCAGCCGGTAGAACTCGGCGAAGGACGCCTGATCGCCGCCGGCAATGCGCTCCAGCAGTGCCGCCAACTGGCGGTTAAGATCGACGGCGGTGCCGGGCGGGGCCGGGGCGTCAAAGTTCGGCGCGTTGGGAGTTTCCATCACAGTCAAGCATAGGTCTCCGGGAGCCGATCCCTGAGCAGTTGCGCCGGATACGGCAGCATCGTGCTGGGCAAAACGCAGGGTCGGTTGGCCCGAATGTACTGTTTTCACCTGCCGCTCCTCATGCCCGGGGAATGTGTTCAGGAGTGATTCGGTGCGGGAGGTGCGGCGGATGGGTGTGACAGGTAAAAATGCCCGGTAAAAACCTGGATGACCCGCACAACAGGTGTGCGCCCGTGGGAAGGGTCCCGGATCAGAGTTGCGCGCCGGCGAAGCCGTGCTGCCGCCAGGCTTCGTACACGGCGATGGAGGCGGCGTTCGCCAGGTTCAAGGACCGCAGTGAGGGCAGCATGGGGAGCCGCACCCGGGACGTCACGTGGGGATCGTTCTTCACATGCTCGGGCAGCCCAACCGACTCCGGGCCGAACAGCAGGACGTCGCCCGGCAGGTATGAAATGTCGGTGTAGGACAGTTCGCCGTCGGAGGTGAAGGCGAAGACGCGTTCGGGCTGCAGGGCCGTCCAGGCCGCCTCAAGGTCCGGATGGACTGTCACGACTGCAAGATCGTGATAGTCCAGGCCGGCGCGGCGCAGCTTGGCATCCGAGAAATCGAAGCCCAGCGGCTCCACGAGGTGTAGTTCGGCGCCGGTGATGGCGGCAAGCCGGATGGCGTTGCCGGTATTGCCGGGAATTTCAGGGGTGTGGAAGAGGATGCGGAACACCGTTCCATCCTAACGCCGGGAAAATGCCGGGCCGGCGCCGGGTCAGTGCATCCCCCTGAGCAGCCTGGCAAGCACCGGGACGTTGACAGTGTTCGGCGCGGGCCCGCCGGCCAGGAACTGCTTGAGGCCCCTGGCGAGACCGGCTGCGTTGACCACCTGAACAACATCGGAGGAGCCGCGGGACCGGCGGTGGTGATCGATGACGGGTTCGTGAAGGTTGCCGTCCGGGCTGTGGACCACTGTCCACCCCGTCACGTTCAGTTCGGGGAAGATGTCCTGCATTGCCCAGACCACCTGGGTCAGCTGCGGGGGAGCGATTGACCGGCCGCCGTGGTTAAGCGTGCCGCCGTCCCAGGCATAGGCGCCTTTGGGCAGGAGCATGGATCCGATCAGGGCAAGCCGGTAGCCCGAGAGCAATGCGTGATCGATGTGGCTGTTGTCCGCGGGAGACTGCAGGCCATTGATCAGCCGTGCCGCCGGGATCGCAGGCAGAACCTGCCGGCTGATGAGCTGAACGGTCCGCAGCTCGCGCTGGATCCGGGCTTCGGCGCCGAAGATGCCGCGTTTTCTCGGCATCCCATGGACCTGCCGGCTGGCCACGTCGAACGGGACAAGTGGGACGGCGCCTGGGGCGTCAAAGGGCGGCACGTAAATGGGCTCGTCCCCCGAGGTGTTCCGGGGAGTTCCCGGCCTGTGGATCGTCGCGGAGGCATGGCTTCCGGCCGCCGGTGCATCAAAGTGTGCCTCGTCCGCGCCTTCCCTGTTCCGGTGCCGGGGTCCGCCGGCGTAAGAGCGGTCATAGGCCGCCCTCCGCCGGGGGTCGATCAGGGTTTCATACGCCAGGGTGACTAGCCGGAACGTTGCGGCGTCACCGCCGTGATCGGGATGCGAGGCCCTTGCCGCCCGGCGGTAGGCCACCTTGATCTCCCTGTCCGTCGCGGTCACGGGGACGCGGAGTACCTCGTAGTGGGAGCTGTTGCCCTCGGTCAAGCACGGTCCTTCGGTTGATGTTGCCAGCGCACTCACGCCGCCCGGTCAGCCAAGCATATCGGCCGGCCATGCCGGACTAGTCAGACAACGTCCGTGGCTGTGTCCAAGGTTCCCGGCGGCAATGGAGCGCCCCCGCGGCCGGGTCCACATCGAACGGCCCCGGCGGCAATGGAGCTGCGCCCAACGGCCCGGCACTTAGAGGGAGGGGCGGCCCCGTCTAGACTTTTGCGAAGGCCCGTAGTGCGCGGGGGACGAGCCGCACGCCGCATCCGGGTGCCGGCGACAATTGGAAGGTGGAGATGGCCGAGGTGCTATGCGCTTTGCGGCGAGGCAGTCTGAGAAGCCGTGACCGACGTCGCCCCGGTCCGGGGCAACTGGCTCCCGGGCGCAGGGCTCAAGCACGTCGGGCGTGGGTAGTGGTGGCTGCAGTAGTGGCCGCGGCGTTTCTCGGCGGCTGCAGCGTGCGGGTGCCGGACCCGGCCGCCCCGGACACGGCACCCGCCACCCGCCAGCCCGCCACCCCTACGGTCTCACCGGGTCACGACGCCGGCGCCGTCGCCGCGCGCAGCATGCCCTTCTCGGCAGGGTCCACGCTCGCCCGCGGCGTTCCCGTGCAGTTGTCCGACGGTCTGGCTGACGCGCCGGGCTGGCGGCGGGCAGGGAACGGCTCCGGAGGCGCCAGTGAGTACCGGAAATCCGACGGCTGCCTGGCCGCGGCCAAGGTCCGGATCAATCAGTGGCCGCTGGTAGCAGGCAACGACAGGGAATCGACAGAGGGGCTTTTCGCCTATCTCGATCCCACCATCCTGCCGAAATACCTAACGCCGGCATCGCTTCGCTGGGGCGGAGAACCGGGCAGGCAGGGTCCGACCGTGGATGTCCTCGTCCTTGAGCGTGCCGCTGTATCCAAGGGCACCACCGGTGCCGTGCTGGCCAGGGTATTCGGGAAGGCGGGTTCATCCGTTTTTGTGGCCATCTCATGCCCGACGGCGTCAGCGCTCACCGCCGCAAAGACGGACGTCGCGCGCTGGCTCACCGTCGTGCCGCCTGCCGAGTAACAGCCGGACCCCTGCCGTGCTGCGCGTGGTGAGCTATGCGCTAGCGCGGTCAGGGGTCTCAGGCTGTCGGGTCAGGGCTGTGGGCGTTCACGCCATGCTTTGTTACGCCGTGGACCTTTGCTACGCCGAGGACCGGAGGCCGGGGCGAAGCTACTTTCGGGCGGCCGTAGCGAGCCGGTTGAGCGCCAAGGCCCCCACCAACAAGCCGAAGTCGCGCAGCGCGACGTCGTAGAAGTTGCCGAGAATGAGCAGGTTCACGATGATGCCCAGCAGCCACGCAGCCACCACCAGCGAACCGATCCGTGGGCGGAACGCCACGAGCACCCCTGCAACAATTTCGATGATCCCCACCACGTACATGAAGGTCTGCCCGGACACGGGGACCACCGACGTCGCGACCGGGGCGAGGTAGCCCGTCCAGTCCGTGAGCAGGTTGAAGAATTTGTCCAGGCCAAACAGGATCGGCGCCACCGTAAAGACGGTTCGCAGGAGCAGGAAGGCCTGCCGGGCAGTGTCCTGCGCCAACGCTCCGGTCCTTGTGGCGTCGTTTGCAGACGGTTTCATCACTGGGGTTTTCATGACACGCTCCTTCTAAAAGTAGATAACTTGATTTTAGACCCGGCGTGGACATTTAAGCAACGGATCTTGTTTTTAGAGATACGCTTGAGTCATGACCCGTGAACCAACCACAAAGCTGTCGTGGGCAGCGCGGCTTGCCGCCCTCACGTCACTGGGTGATGCCACCCGGCGGCGGCTTTTTGAGTTCGTCGCCTCATCGCCTTCAGCGGTGGGGCGCGACGACGCAGCCGGCGCCCTCGACCTGCCGCGCAGCACGGCATCCTTTCACCTGGACCGTTTGGTGCGGGATGGCCTGCTCGCCGTCGAATTCAGGAAGCTTGGCGGGAAGGCCGGCCCCGGTTCGGGCCGCCCGGCCAAGCTGTACCGCCCGGCGCTTGACGAAGTCGGAGTGTCGGTCCCGGACCGGAGTTACGACCTCGCCGGGGAGCTCATGGCGTCCGCAATCGAGGCGTCAATGTCTGGCCAGGGTTCCGCCCACGAAGCACTCGTCGCCACGGCCCACTCCCGCGGCCGTGCTTCGGCTGAGCGCGGGGCCTCCCTGGAGGAACTGCTGACCGAAACCGGGTACCGGCCGACGCCCGACGGGCAGGGGGGCATTGTGCTGATGAACTGCCCCTTCCACCGGCTCGCTGACGGGCATGCGGACGTAGTCTGCGCCATGAACGGCGCCTTCCTCAGTGGCGCCGCCTCCGCCTGCGGTGTGCCGGAGGAGAAGGTGGAAGAGGATCGGACCTCTGGACGCTGCTGTGCCAGGATCAGGCCGTAAGGGGCTGTTTTCGCGCCCGAAGGGCCCGAACGTGCCGCAGGGCCGCGGGTAGAATTGATCCTGTGCCTGCTTACCTGGACCATGCCGCCACCACGCCCATTGCCGCCGAGGCTCTGGCCGCGCTGACCCGCGAACTGGCCCGGACCGGAAACCCGTCGTCCCTCCACGGTGCCGGACGCCGCGCCCGGCGTTCCGTTGAGGATGCACGCGAAACCATCGCCGCAGCCGCTGGAGCGCACCCGTCTGAGGTGATCTTCACCTCGGGCGGCACCGAGGCCGACAACCTCGCCGTCAAGGGCCTCTATTGGTCCAGGCGCAGCGACGACCCAGGCCGGCGGCGGATACTCTGCTCCGCCGTCGAGCATCATGCCGTCCTGGACACCGTGGAATGGCTGGAACGCCACGAAGGTGCCGAGGTCGCCTGGCTTCCGGTGGATTCCGACGGCGTGCTGGACCTTGAGGCGTTTGAGGCCGAACTCCTGCGCGATCCGCAGTCGGTTGCCCTCCTGACGGTCATGTGGGCCAACAACGAGGTTGGCACCGTCCAGCCCATCCAGCGGGTCGTGGAGCTTTCCCACCGCGCAGGGGTGCCTGTTCACTCCGACGCCGTGCAGGCCTTCGGCTCCGTGCCCTTGGATTTCAAAACTTCCGGCCTCGACGCCATGTCCATTTCCGGGCACAAGATCGGCGGCCCCGTGGGCGTCGGCGCCCTGATGCTGGGACGCGCCGTGAAGCTCACCCCGGTGCAGCACGGCGGCGGCCAGGAACGGGACGTCCGCTCGGGCACCCTGGACACCGCGTCGATCGCCGCCTTTGCGGCAGCCGCTGACACAGCAGCCAAGAATCTCCGCGAAGAATCAGCACGGATAGCGGCCCTCAGGGACAGGCTCATTGCGGGGGTCCACGAAGCCGTTCCTGCGGCGGTGTTACGTGGAGCGCCCGGGGCGGGCCGGCTTCCCGGGAACGCGCACTTCACTTTTCCAGGCTGCGAAGGGGATTCGCTGCTTTTCCTGCTTGACCTTGCCGGCGTGGAATCGTCCACCGGATCTGCCTGCACCGCCGGTGTCCCACGCCCGTCCCATGTCCTGCTGGCCATGGGGTTGGACGAGGAAACCGCCCGCGGTGCGCAGCGCTTTACCCTCGGCCATCCGTCGACGGAAGCGGATGTGGACGCGCTCCTGGCTGCCCTGCCGGGAGCCTACTCCCGCGCCCGGCAGGCCGGGATGGCCGGCCATGAGTCATCCATCCAGACCGCTGCCACTGTTGCCCGTCAGGCGTCCGGCATCAGCTGATCAAACGGGACCGCCGGGTCGGCCAGCGTTTCGGCAGCCACCTCCGAGCGCGCGGAAATGAGGGCCTTGATGGTCTTCTGCGCGCTTGGCTTGCTGGACCGTGGCCAGTTGACGCTCATGCCTGCCACTACGCGTCCTTCCCGTTGCCAGAAAGCGACGAACTCCTTCGACTCCAGGGACCCCCGGAGGACGGGAGCGGCGCCTGCGGCAAGAGACGGGAAGCCCGAATACTCCATGCTGACGTCAAACTGGTCTGTGTAAAAGTACGGGATGACGTCCAGGGCGGCGTCGTGGCCGAGCATGGATTTTCCTGCGACCTTGCCGCCGTTGAGCGCGTTGGCCCAGTGTTCACTGCGGATGTGCTCGCCCGTGAACGGATGCAGGGCATTGGCCACATCGCCGGCAGCGAAGATGTCGGGGGCGCTGGTCCGCAGCGACGCATCGGTGAGAATGCCGTTCCGTAGCTCCAGGCCGGCCGCGCCGGCCAGTGCGGTGTCCGGAACGACCCCGACGGCGATGACCACGATGTCCGCCGGCAGCTGCTCGCCCGAATCCGTGAGCACTCCGGTGACTTTGCCCGCGTGCCCGGTGATTTCACGTGCCGACGCCGGCAGCCGGAAGTGCACGCCGTTGCCCTCGTGCAGGGCCCGGAAGAACCGGCCCAGCTCAGGGCCAATGGCGCCGCCGAGTGGAACCGCCTCCAGCCCAAGAAGCGTGACGTGGTTCCCGTAGCTGCTGGCCGCTGCTGCCAGCTCCATGCCAATCCAGCCCGAACCGATCAGGACAACATTGCGGCCACCGTCCGCGAGCAGGTCCCGCAGGTGGCGGCTGTCATCCAGCGTCCGGAAGGTGGTGACGCCGTCGAGTCCGGTGCCCGGCAGCTGAAGGGGCCGGGGGAGTGCCCCTGTGGCGAGAAGCAAGGCACCGTAGTGCTGCGATCCGCCGTCCGCATAACGGACGGTGTGGCTGACCGGATCAACCTCGGTGACGGGAACGCCGAGGCGCAGGCTGACATTGTTGTCCGCATACCAGTTCTCCGGCACCACCTCCACGTCGTCCTCCCCCGCTTTTCCCAAGAGGTATTCCTTGGAAAGCGGCGGTCTGATGTAGGGGTAATGGGACTCCGCCCCGGCAATTGTGATCTGGCCTTGGAATCCTTCAGTGCGAAGTGTGCGGGCGGCTGTGGCGCCGGCCAGTCCCGCCCCCGCAATAATGATGCTCTCAGGGGTCATGATCAGCTCGATTCGTCCGGCGGGCCACTGCGCCCGCGCTCTAAAACCATTGCCTTTGACTTTAGAAGGGACGCCGGGAACCGTCAAGGTCCCGGACGTCAGGAGAAGATGGGCCGCCACGGCGATTCAAGCCCCGATTCCGTCGGGCGGTAGAATAGACGGGCAAGCGGCGTGTCAGCGGGTTCACCACCCTGACTTGCTGCACCGGCCTGAAGGCCGGATTGCCGTGAACAGCCTACAGAAAGCCGACATGCGAGTTTTAGCAGCCATGAGCGGCGGAGTTGACTCCGCCGTTGCCGCCGCCCGCGCCGTTGAGGCGGGGCACGACGTCGTCGGGGTTCATCTTGCGCTGTCCCGGATGCCCGGCACCCTGCGCACGGGAAGCCGGGGCTGCTGCACCATCGAGGACTCCCGAGACGCCTGGCGCGCGTGCGATGTCCTGGGGATCCCCTATTACGTCTGGGACTTTTCCGAGCGGTTCAAGGAGGATGTGGTCCAGGACTTCATCGATGAATACGCTGCCGGCCGGACGCCCAACCCCTGCATGCGCTGCAACGAACGCATCAAGTTCGCCGCGCTCCTGGAAAAGGCAATCGCCCTGGGCTTCGACGCCGTGTGCACGGGCCACTACGCCAAGGTCATCGAAGACTCGGACGGCAACCGTGAACTACACCGTGCCGCGGACTGGGCCAAGGACCAGAGCTACGTCCTTGGTGTGCTCACGCACGAACAGCTCAAGCACTCGATGTTCCCGCTCGCGGAAACCCCGTCCAAGGCCGAGGTGCGGGCCGAAGCGGAGAGGCGCGGACTGTCCGTGGCCAACAAGCCTGACAGCCACGACATCTGCTTCATCCCCGACGGCGACACGGCCGGCTGGCTCGCGGAGAAAATCGAGATGACCACCGGCGACATCGTTGACGAAACCGGGTCCAAAGTCGGCGAGCACCCGGGGGCCAATGCCTTCACGGTCGGCCAGCGCCGCGGTCTGAAGCTGGGCACGCCGGCAGCCGACGGCAAGCCCCGGTTCGTGCTGGAAATCCGGCCCAAGGAAAACAAGGTCGTGGTGGGACCCGAGGCGCTCCTGGCCATCGATGAGATCCGCGGCATCAAGGTCTCCTGGGCTGGGCTGCCCATCAGCGAAGTGGACACCGGTGCCGAATTCGACTGCTACGCCCAGGTCCGCGCGCACGGCGACCCCGTTCCTGCGAAGGGCCGGGTAGAGCGGATTGCCGATGACGGCGGCCTCTCTCGGGACGGCCTCGTGGTTACGCTGACGGAGCCCCTGCGCGGCGTCGCGCCCGGGCAGACCGTTGTGCTGTACCAAGGCAGCCGGGTTCTCGGCCAGGCCACGATCGACACCGCGCGCTCGATGCAGCGCGCCGAGCTGAACTAACGCGCCCTCTGGATTGATCTCTCAACTCCGGACCATGTAGCGGCCGGCGGATTTCCGCCGGCCGTTTTTTCGTACCCATGAGTAGGTCCGGAACCCTGACCCACCCAATTATGGTAAATTTTGTGTCTCATCTCACAGGATGCAACGTTTCACCGGGCAACCGTCTGGTTCAATCAAGGCATCAGGACTGCGTGTCGCCCGCACAATTCATGCCGGGCCGCGCGCGCAATCATCGAACAGAAAGTTCACAGATGGCAATGAACAAAAAAGCCTTGCAGGGCGCTATCGCGTTCGCAGGCATTTCCGCTTTCGCACTGACTGCCTGCACGGGCCCCTCCGGCGGCGGCGGAACATCCACCGGCAGTGCTGGCGGTGGCACCATCACGTACGGCACCACGGACAAGGTGGTTACTCTCGATCCTGCGGGTTCCTATGACGCCGGCTCCTTCATGGTCATGAACCAGATCTATCCGTTCCTCATGAACTCCAAGCCCGGATCAGCGGAGGCCAGCCCCGACATCGCGGAGTCCGCCTCCTTCACGAGCCCCACGGAATACACCGTGAAGCTTAAGCCGGGCCTCAAGTTTGCCAACGGCCACGCGCTAACCTCTTCGGACGTCAAGTTCTCCATCGACCGCGTTGTCAAGATTGCGGACCCCAACGGGCCGGCTTCGCTGCTCTCGAATCTGAAATCGGTGGCAGCCAAGGATGATTCCACGGTCGTCTTCACGCTTAAGGCGGCGAACGACCAGGTCTTCCCGAGCGTCCTCGGTACCAACACCGGCCCCATCATCGATGAGGAAGTCTTTCCGGCAGACAAAGTCATGGGCGACGACGACATCGTCAAGGGCAAACCCTTCGCCGGCCAGTACACGATCGAGAGCTACAAGAAGAATGAGCTTGTCAGCCTCAAGGCCAACCCGGACTACAACGGCCTGCTCGGCAAACCCGCCAATGACGGCGCCAACATCAAGTACTACGCTGACTCCAACAACCTGAAGCTGGATGTGCAGCAGGGCAACATCGACGTCGCCGGCCGCAGCCTCACAGCCACCGACGCCGCCGACCTGGAAAAGGATTCCAAGGTCAAGGTCCACAAGGGCCCGGGCGGCGAGCTGCGCTACATCGTGTTCAACTTTGACACCATGCCGTTCGGTGCAAAGTCCGCGGATGCGGATCCCAAGAAGGCGCTCGCAGTACGCCAGGCCATGGCCGACATTGTCGACCGCGACGCCATCGCCACCCAGGTCTACAAGGGCACTTACCTGCCGGCGTACTCTGTCGTCCCGGATGGACTGCCGGGTGCAGCCCAGCCTCTCAAGGAAATGTACGGTGACGGCAACGGCAAGCCGGATGTTGAAAAGGCCAAGAAGGCCTTCGCCGACGCCGGTATTTCCGGCACCGTCAACATCAAACTGCAGTACAACCCGGACCACTACGGTAAGTCTTCCGGCGACGAGTACGCCATGGTCAAGGAACAGCTGGAGAAGTCCGGCCTGTTCAAGGTGGACCTGCAGTCAACCGAGTGGGTCACCTACTCCAAGGCACGCACCGCGGATGCCTACCCGGTCTACCAGCTTGGCTGGTTCCCGGACTATTCCGACGCCGACAACTACCTCACGCCGTTCTTTATCCCCGGCAACTTCCTGAAGAACCACTACGAGAACCCGGCTGTCACCGACCTCGTCAAGAAGGAACTGGTCACGGCTGACAAAGCCGAGCGCGAAAAGCTTCTGGGTGACGCGCAGACCGCCGTCGCCAAGGACCTTTCGACGTTGCCGTTGCTGCAGGGCGCTCAGCTCATGGTGGCCGGCGCGGATGTCAAGGGCGTGGAACAAACCCTTGACCCGTCGTTCAAGACGCGTCTCGGCGTGATCTCCAAGTAGGACCTGACCCCATCAGGTCCTGTCCAGCTTAGGAGGCGGGACGCCCAGCCGGCGTCCCGCCTTTTCTGCTGGATGCACAGTAGATCCGGGGCGCCACGGTGCCCCGGAAACGTCAACTTTAGGTAAGAATGACTACTCTGATTGAGGCGCCGCCAAGCGACGCCGACGGCCTACTGCCGTCAAAGAAAAAATCGGCCGGCGGGGGACTTGGCCAGTACATCATGATCAGGTTCCTGCTGATCTTTCCAACTATTTTCATCCTGGTCACCATGGTGTTTTTCCTGATGCGGATCACCGGCGATCCCATTACGGCAGCCATGGGCGGCCGGCTTCCACCGGAACAGCTGCAGGAGCGGATCCATGCCGCGGGCTACGACCGCCCCCTACTGGTGCAGTACTTCGAGTACCTCGCCCAGCTCATCACCGGCAATTTCGGCACCACACTCTCCGACAACCGCAAGGTGACGGAGATGCTCGCCACCTACGGTTCGGCCACGCTTGAACTGACGATCAACGCCCTGATTGTGGCGCTCCTGGTCGGCATACCTTTCGGCATGATTGCAGCGCACCGCCGCGACCACATGCCCGACGCCGTGCTGCGTGTGTTCGCGATCCTCTGCTACGCCACACCGGTCTTCTTTTCGGGACTTCTCTTCAAGCTCACTTTCTCGGTCTGGCTCGGCTGGTTCCCTGTTGCAGGGCGTGCCAAGACATCCAGCGAACTATCGCTCACAGCGCTCCAGGCGCCTACCGGGATCTATTGGCTTGATGCGGTCCGAAGCGGGAACATGGCCGCACTGGGAGACGTGCTGGCGCACGCCGTGCTGCCAGCGCTCGCCCTGGGGCTCCTGACGGCCGGGATCTTCCTCCGGCTGGTCCGTACGAACGTGATCGGTACTCTCGGCAAGGACTACATCGAGGCGGGGCGTTCCCGCGGAGTCAGCGAATTCAGGCTGGTCACCAAGCACGCCTATAAGCCGGCGCTGATCCCGATCATCACCGTGATGGGCCTTCAGATCGCCGTGATGCTTGGCGGGGCAGTCCTCACGGAAAAAACCTTCGAGTGGAAAGGCCTGGGCTTCCAATTGGCCAATTACCTGACCGCCCGCGACTTCGTGGCGGTGCAGGGCATCGTGGTGTTGCTGGCCGTCATCGTGGCCGTCACCAACTTCATCGTGGACATCGTGGCCGCGCTGATCGATCCCAGGGTGAGGTACTGACATGAGCACACCTACTCCGGTGTCGTCCACCGTCCACCGCAGGGTGCCCCTGTTCAAGAGGCTCCCTGTCATTTCGCACTTCAACAAGAGCGTGGGGCTGCAGCGCACGATGCTCGTCATCGGCCTCGTCCTGACCGGGCTGTTCCTCCTCACGGCGATCTTTGCGCCGCTCGTGGCACCCTACGGCTTTGCCCAGCTCTCCGACAACGACGGCAGCTTTCCCACGCAGGACCCGCCGGGTGGCAAGCATCTGTGGGGAACGACTGTGGGCGGATACGACGTGTTCTCCCGCGTCATTTGGGGTTCGCAGACTGCCATCTTCGTGATCGTCGTGGCCGTGGTGCTGTCCATCTTCGCCGGCGTCATCCTGGGCCTGGTGAGCGGTTACCTCGGCGGCTGGCTGGACCGCATTCTTGTGGTCGTCGCGGACGCCATTTACGCGTTCCCCTCCCTCCTGGTGGCCATTGTCATGGCGATTGTCATCAGCGGCGGCGAGTCGAACCTGTTCGGGGGCGTCCTGGCGGCGGCCATCTCAATCACCGTGGTGTTCATTCCGCAGTACTTCCGGGTCATCAGGGCGGAGACGATACGCCTCAAGGCTGAACCGTTCGTCGAATCGGCCAAAGTGGTGGGCGCTTCGAATGTCCGCATCATGAGCCGACACATCTATCGCAACGCCACCAGGACGCTGCCGCTGATCTTCACCCTGAATGCCTCCGAGGCGATCCTGACTCTGGCGGGTCTTGGCTTCCTGGGGTTCGGCATCGAGCCCAGCTCGGCCGCGGAATGGGGCTTCGACCTCAACAAGGCGCTTGCTGACACAACTTCCGGCATCTGGTGGACGGGAGTGTTTCCCGGTCTGGCAATTGTGTGGACAGTGCTTGGCCTCACGCTGGTGGGGGAGAGCATCAACGACCTGAACGATCCACGCCTTCGCGGACGCAAGAGTGCCGGCGGCAAAGGCAGCGGACCGGACCCCACAGCGGTAGCCCAGGCGGCCCTGCAAGCAGAGGTGAGATAACTTTGAGCATCGACATAGGTTCAGTGTCCGACCGGCACGAGGCCAGCGGCAGCCCTGTTCTTGAGATCGAGAATCTCAAGGTCACTTTCGCTACCGACGGCGGCGACGTATACGCCGTCAAGGACGTCAGCCTCGAGGTGAAGGCCGGCGAGGTCCTCGCCATCGTGGGCGAATCCGGCTCCGGCAAAACCGTCACCGCCAAGACCATCCTCGGCCTGCTTCCGGAAACGGCCACGAGCGGCGGGGCGGTGCTGATCAACGGCAACAACGTCATCAGCGTCAGCGCGGCCAAACTCAGGCAGATCCGTGGACGTGACGTGGCGATGGTCTTCCAGGAGCCGTCCACGGCCCTGAATCCCGTCTTCACCGTGGGCTGGCAAATCGCAGAGGGCATCCGTGCCCACGCGGGCGGCGGGCAGCGGGTATCCGCCAAGGAAGCCAAGACCAGGGCCATCGACGCCCTCCGGAAGGTGGGGATCCCCGATCCGGAGAACCGCGTCAACTACTACCCGCACCAGTTTTCCGGCGGGCAGAAGCAGCGCGTGGTCATTGCCGCAGCGCTGGCCCTGAATCCCGGACTGATCGTGGCGGATGAGCCCACCACTGCATTGGACGTCACGGTCCAGGCGGAAATCCTCGAGCTTCTGCGGGATCTTCGGGACAAATACGGAACGGCCATCGTGCTGATTACGCACAATATGGGGGTCGTCGCCGATCTCGCCGACCGCGTCGTGGTGATGTACCAGGGCGACGTCGTCGAAGAAGCCCCGGCGAAGACGCTGTTCGCCGAACCCCGGCAGGACTACACGAAGAAGCTGCTGGCAGCCGTCCCGCACCTTGGCCGGAACTCGGCTTCGGAAGGGATGACTGAGCGGGCGCACCAGGGCGGGAAGGTCCTGGTCGAGGCCAAGGACCTGACCATCGAGTACCCCGGCCGGCTGGGTACGCCTGCCTTCAAGGCTGTGGACGGTGTCAGTTTCACAGTCTCCGAGGGGGAGGTCTTTGGCCTTGTGGGCGAATCCGGCTCGGGGAAGACCACCATCGGCCGTGCCATCGCAGGCCTCAACCGGACCACCGGCGGAAGCCTGAACGTGCTGGGCTACGAGATGCTCAACCTCAAGGAGCGGACGTTCAAGCCGCTGCGCAAGGAAATCGGGTTCGTCTTCCAGGACCCGGCCGCATCGTTCAATCCGCAACTGACCATCGGGGATTGCGTGGCGGAACCGCTCATCATCCACACAAACCCAACCCCGGCCCAGGCACGCAAGCGCGTTGGCGAGCTGCTCGAATCAGTCCAGCTGCCGGCGTCGTACGCTGACCGCTTTCCGCACGAGCTGTCCGGCGGGCAGCGCCAGCGGGCATCGCTGGCCAGGGCCCTGATCCTCAACCCGAAGCTGCTGATCGCTGACGAGCCGACGTCTGCGCTGGACGTTTCGGTGCAGGCGAAGGTCCTGGAGCTGTTCAAGGAAATCCAGCTGGAGTTCGGGTTCGCTGCACTGTTCATCAGCCACGACCTCGCAGTGGTGGACATGCTCTCGCACTGGGTAGGTGTGCTGTACAAGGGCAAACTGGTTGAGCAGGGGATCGGCCACGACGTCATGGGTGCGCCGCGGCACGACTACACGAAGCGGCTCATCGCCTCGCTGCCCGTGCCTGATCCTGCCGAGCAGGCGAAGCGGCGGGAAGACCACCGCACCCTCCTGGGCATCTAGCCCGGCGGTCAGGGACTGGCAAGCGTGCCCACTCTCCACAGCGGAGGGCGGGCACGCTTTGTCTTGCTGGGGTCATCCTTGTGCCTTAGCCGGTGACCACCTTGATGTTGAACGCATTGTTGTTGCCCTGCGTCAGAAAAATCCGGAGCCACAGCGGCAGCCACATTTCCATCCCGCGGGCGGCGTCCAGGGGTCCCAGATCCTTGATGTGTTCCGCCCGCCAACCGAATTCCGCGAGCAGCCGCGCCACCACTTCCTTGGCTTCAGGGTCGTCGCCGGCCAGAAAGGCGTCGTGGTCGCCGCCGGCCAGCCGCTCCGGGGCCACCATGACGTCGGCGCGCATGGTGTTGAGGGCCTTGACCACCCTGGCCGTCGGGAACGCCCTTTGGATGGTTTCCGCGAGGCTGTCCGTATTCGATATGGAGAGCGACGGCGGGAAACCCGCCGAATGGTCCAGCGGATTGGCCA
Organism: Arthrobacter sp. Bi83; assembly: GCF_918698095.1. Lineage (GTDB taxonomy): Bacteria > Actinomycetota > Actinomycetes > Actinomycetales > Micrococcaceae > Arthrobacter. The sequence goes on along the minus strand of NZ_CAKKLY010000002.1, from coordinate 287,956 downwards.
CGTCGATCAGCACCTTGCCGCCCAGGTTCATGGTGCTCGCGGCCGCGAGCACTTCGAGTGACACAGCGCCTGGTGTGGCGTTGATAACTACCTCACCATCCGCGGCTGCATCGAAGAACGTGGCGGCCTTCGCGAGCGGGCCGGCACCGGCAGCCCACTCCACTGCTGCCTCGTTCGTGGCCGACCGAGAACCGAGCGTGACGCTGTGCCCAACCTCCACCAGTCTGCCTGCCAGGGTTCTGCCCACAATGCCCGTGCCAAGAACTGCGATCTTCATGCCAACCTCCATCGTCGGTGTGTTGCGGAACACTTACATTCTCCGTCCGGCGGAGGCCGGTGCGGGCGCTTAACACCGGCGGAGTTCCCGGCTCTGCCCATAGACTGGAACCATGACCGAGCTAAACCATGATCTGCCTGACACTGAGTCCTACGACCCCGCCGCGAGCTCGCTGGCCGGGCACGTGGATCCCGAAGTGATGGCGGAGCTGTTGTCGATCCGGTCCAGCATCGACAACATCGATGCAACCCTCGTCTACCTCCTGGCGGAACGGTTCAAGGCGACGCAGAAAGTGGGCTTCCTCAAGGCGGCCCACCGGCTTCCCGCGGGCGACCCCGGCCGGGAAACGGCGCAGATTGCACGGCTGAGACGGCTCGCGGAAGATGCCCAGCTTGACCCTGCCTTCGCGGAAAAATTCCTGAACTTCATTATCGGCGAGGTGATCCGCCACCATGAGGCGATCGCCGAGGACCATCTCAATGCCGCCGCGCGGGGTACTAACGGCCAGGCCGATGCCGTCCGGCCGGCCGGCCCGGTCTCCGGCCCCTCAACACCGCTCAACGCCTAAGCCGTGCCTGCAGCAGAAGAGGCGCAGCAGCTCCAGGTGACTGCCACCGCGCTGGGCCCATGGCCGGGGCATGATCCGGTTGAGGCCGCCCGCATCATCCGCGGCGAACTGGGCAGCCCGCATCTTCCGTTCCTCGCCGAACTGCCGGACCGTGGCGTCGGCGCCGACGCCATAGGGCGCACGGCGTCCCTGCTCGTGGAGATGGCGGTGGACGTCCAGCCCTACGGCTGGCGCATTGTCGACCGGCCCGGTCGCGATCTCACCAGGGCGAGGTCGGCGCTCTCCACGGACATCAACGTGCAGGCGGATGTTGCAGGGGCAGAGGACACCCCGGCGGCTGAATTCAAGGTTCAGCTTGTGGGCCCATTGAGCCTGGCCGCCGGACTGCACCTCCACAACGGTGAGCGGGCCCTGATTGACTATGGCGCACGGCGCGACATCGCAGCCTCCCTTGCTGCCGGCGTGGGGGAGCACCTTGGACGCGTGGCCAGCGCTGTTCCGGGCGCACGGCTCGTAGTTCAGCTGGACGAACCGGATATCGCGTCGGTACTGGCCGGCACCATTCCGACGTCCAGTGGTTACCGGACGCTGCGCTCCGTCGCCGGCCAGGAGGTGGCGGATCTTTGGCGGGTAGTGGTGGATGCCCTCCGGGCCGCCGGCGCCGCCGAGACTGTCATTGCCGTACCGGAAATCGAGGCGCCGTTTGAACAGATTCTCGCCGCCGGTGCCGACGGGATAGCCGTTCCGCTCAAGGCACTGACGTCACGCCAGTGGGAACAGCTGGCCGAGGCCGTCGAAGCCGGCAAGCGGCTCTGGGCCGGTGCCCTGGCAGTGGAGAACCCTGCCTCTGAATTGCCGAGGGCCGCGGAGGTCGCAGACGCGGTGTGGCGACCTTGGCGGCAACTTGGGCTGCCGGCGGCGTCGTTGGGCACGCTCCGGATCACCCCTTCCGCGGGACTTGAGGGGTACGCGCCGTCGGGTGCTTCAGCGGTGCTCACCCGGCTGACGCACGCGGCCGATGCCCTGAACCAGCTCGCATTGGGCTGAACCCGCAACCGGGCTGAACCCGTCACCGGACTGACCCGCAACCGGACTGACCGCGGACCGGCAAGAAACCCGGACCGGGCAGAACCTGCAACGCGGCAGGGTTTCTCGGGCGGTCAGCTCCGCTGCTCCCACCGGTCCGGCGCGGCGTACGGTGGAAGGAATCCAGGCGCTGAAGTGCCGTCCGGATAGGACTCGAGCCTGTAGTCGAAGCTTCCGGCGTAGACCAGGACGAGGCCGATCTGGGGCTGGATGACCTTCACCTGGATCCGGTGGCGGCCATAGTGGCCCGCCGAAGCGTCCCACCATTGCTCGGCATAGGCTTTTGCGTCCAGCGACGCCGGCAGCGGCAGGCGCAGCGGCCCCAGGAACAGCCGGGACGCATCGGAGATACCCCGGAGCCTGCCCTCGGGCGTGGCGCTGAGGTTCAGGTCGGTGACCAGCCGGCGATATCTGCCCACATAATCCACGAGCTGCGGCCGTCCCTCCGCCCCGCGGGCGGTCGGGGAGCGCACGCTTGTCGTGTCCTGGAAGATCCTGGTGCGGCCGGGGAGGAATATCTGCCGCCGGGCTGTCAGGCTGGACCGGCCGAACGGGTCGAGGTGCGCGTGGTTTTCTATCCGGAATGGCACGCGCTCGCCGTATTCGGGAAAAAATGCCTGCTCCCCGGATGTGATCCGCAGCAGTGGGCTCAGCCAGCGTTGCCGGCAGCCCACGACATCGAAGATGCCTTCACCCACGCCATAGCGGCCTGAACCGGGCGCCAGCGAAAAGTAGTCCTGCAGCTCCGGCTGCAACCTGGCGAAGCCGGCGCCCATGGCCTGTTCGTAAATCGGCGTGTTCACGGGGACCTCCTGATGGGCGGATCTGTCTGGCTGAATCCTAGCGGCTGCCCGCATCCCCGGACGGAATCGATGTGCGGTCCTGCGCCGCCGCCATGCCGAGGATCCCGTCAATAAGACAAAGCAAGGGCAATAAGGGAATATATAACTATGAAGGCACGCATTCTGGTAGTTGATGATGACGAGGCGTTGGCTGAAATGATCGGCATTGTCCTGCGCAATGACGGCTTCGAGCCTGTCTTTTGCGCGGACGGCGGGCAGGCCTTGGAAGTCTTTCGCTCCTCGAAGCCGGATCTTGTGCTGCTGGATCTGATGCTCCCCGGGACCGACGGTATCGAAGTGTGCCGGCAGATCCGTGCGGAGTCCGATGTTCCCATCGTCATGCTGACTGCCAAGTCGGACACCTCGGACGTCGTCCGGGGCCTGGAGTCCGGCGCCGACGATTACGTGCCTAAGCCCTTCAAACCCGCCGAACTGGTGGCCCGTGTCCGGGCGAGGCTCCGGCCCGGCGACCAGAAGGCTCCGGAGACGCTCCGCATCGCGGATATCACGATTGACGTCGCAGGCCACGCGGTGAACCGCGGCAGCGAACGGATTTCCCTGACGCCCCTGGAGTTCGATCTTCTGGTAGCCCTGGCCCGCAAGCCCTGGCAGGTGTTCACCCGCGAACTGCTCCTTGAGCAGGTCTGGGGTTACCGCCATGCGGCGGATACCCGGCTGGTCAATGTCCATGTCCAGCGGCTGCGGTCGAAGATTGAACGTGATCCGGAAGCACCGGAAGTAGTATTGACGGTTCGTGGTGTCGGCTATAAAGCAGGTTCCTGAACCCCAGGGCCAGAATCCCTCTGACGCCCCGGAGGGTAGCGGCACCGGCGCCAAGGCGCCGGATTCCGTGGCGCCGGGACGCCCTGCGACTGACCTTGAGGGGACCGGCTCCGATGTCACCGGCGCCGCTGAAACTGACGGCGTAGTGACCGCCGCGGACAGTTCCCGGAAGCCCCATTCTCATCCGGCTCCGGAGCATACTGACGCCCTCGCAGCCAGCCTCGCCCGGTTACCGTCGCAGGCCCGGATCTGGCGGCGGCGGGCACTGATCGTCTCACTCCGGGTTGCGCGCCTGGTGCGTAGCGGACTGGACAGGGTTTTCCCCGGCATCCGGTTCCTGCTGTACTCCTTGCAGCGAAGGTGGCGGCGTTCGCTGCAGTTCAGGACAGTCCTGACGACACTTCTGCTTTCGATGAGTTCATTTGCGATCGTCGGGGCGTACCTGTCCAACCAGATTGCCAACAACCTCTTCCAGGAACGCCTGACCCAGGCGGAGTCCGAAACCCGCTACAACGTCAAGCAGGTGCAGGACACGTTCGACGGCGCCCAGGTCACCGACCAGTCCAGCGTGATCACGCTTGTCTACGACACCCTGAATGCAGTTGAGGGCAAGGGCTCGGTGATCCAGCGCCGATACGTGTTTGAGGCGATGCCCGAGCAAACCAAGCCCCGCAACCGCTGGGTCGAGTCCCGGGCATCTGACCAGCTAACGGTCAGTGTCATTCCCAAAGAGCTCCGGGCCGCGGTGCAGGATTCCGGCAAGGAGCAGTTCTGGGCGTCCACAGAGTTCCCGGTGGGAACGGAAGACCGCCCGGGTATCGCCGTCGGCAACAAGGTGACGTTCAACGGCACCGTCTACGAGCTGTATCTGATCTACGATCTGAACACGGCGCAACAGACACTGAACGAGATCCAGAACGTCCTGTGGGCTGGCGGTGCAGCCCTGATCCTTATGATCGGCGCCATCGCGTGGTACGTCACCCGGAACGTTGTTAGCCCCGTCAGCCATGCGGCGGTAGTGTCCGAAAAACTCGCCGCCGGACAGCTGCAGGAGCGGATGGTGGTCAAGGGTGAGGATGAAGTGGCGCGTTTGGGAGCGTCCTTCAACCACATGGCGGCCAGCCTCCAGGAACAGATCACCCAGCTCGCAACACTGTCGCAGATGCAGCAGCGCTTCGTTTCCGACGTCTCCCATGAGCTCCGGACCCCGCTGACCACCGTGCGCATGGCAGCTGAGGTGTTGTACGACGCCCGCCACGATTTTGACCCTATTAACAAAAGGTCCGCGGAGCTGCTGTACAACCAGGTGGAACGGTTCCAGTCGCTGCTGGCGGACCTGCTCGAGATCTCCCGGTTCGACGCCGGCGTCGCCATGCTGGACGCCGAAGCCACAGACATTGTTCAGCTCATTGCCCACGTAATGGAGGGAGTAGCTCCCGTTGCCGAAGAGTACGGTTCGGGCATGACACTCAATGCGCCGGAGGGAAGCATCGTGGTGGAAATGGACGCCCGGCGCATCGACCGCATTCTGCGGAACCTTGTGCTGAATGCCCTGGAACACGGGGAGGGAAAGCCGGTCAACATCTCGGTGGCGTCCAACGGCACCGCAGTGGCTGTCACCGTCAGGGACCACGGGATTGGCATGAGTCCGGCTGAAGCGGCGCGGGTCTTCGACCGCTTCTGGCGCGCCGATCCCGCCCGGGCCCGGACTACGGGAGGCAGTGGCCTGGGCCTGTCCATCGCGACGGAGGACACGAAACTCCACAATGGCTGGCTCCAGGCGTGGGGCAGTAAGGGCGCCGGCTCCAACTTCCGGCTGACCCTGCCCCTGAAGCAGGGCGACACGATCACGAAGTCGCCGCTTCAGCTTGAGCCGGCGGAGGTTGGCCTGACCTCTTCCACCGACCACACCGTGCTCGTGCTGGGACACAGCGTGCCTGCAGCGGCTGATCCGGGCGAGCCCCACGAAGCCGCGCAGGTGATTGAAGCTGTTCAGGCCGGCGAAACGTCGGCGCGCGAAGCAGCCGGCACAAGGGAGAGGCCATGAGCGGCAGGGCACTGTGTGGCAGGGGCATCCTGGCAACCATTTTCGCCGTCGTGCTTCTGTTTGCGACGTCCTGCGCCCAAATCCCGAGATCGGGACCCGTCGGGAAGAGTACCGACGAGAGCGCGGGAAATCCGAATGCCCCGGTATTTTTCCCGGTGGCGCCCCGGACGGGCTCAAGTCCCGAAGCGGTCATCGAGGATTTCTATCTTGCGGGCAGCGGCTACGAGGACGACTACGCGGTGGCCCGGCAGTACCTCACCCAGGCCTCTTCGGTCGCTTGGAAGCCTGACCAGCGGACCCTGGTGTTCCGATCGGAGCAGGTGGTAAAGACCGGCGTCGAGGGTGTCTTCAACTATGAACTTGACGTTGCGTATTCAGTGGATTCCGACGGCGTCGCCACCCAGATGCCGGCGGGAACCAGGGAGAGCATCCCGGTCACACTGACCCAGGTCGACGGGGAATGGCGGATTTCCAAACTTCCGGACGGCACCGCCATTCCCGAAGAGACATTCAAGGTCATTTACGGTGCCTACCCGATCTACTTCTACGATCCCGCCTTCACCTACGCCGTTCCTGATGTGCGATGGTTCATCAAGAAGAAGACCGTCAAGTCGATGACGAGTGCCCTGCTCGCCGGCCCCGCGCCCTATCTCAAGGGCGCCGTGGTCAGTGCCTTCCCGTCAGGCATGAAACTGGCGCGGGAGTCGGTTCCGGTGGTCTCAGGAGCGGCCCAGGTGGACCTGTCAGCCAAGGAACTCACCGAAGCCTCCACCGAGGACAGGCTCCGGATGCAGACCCAGCTGGCCCTGACGTTCCGCAGCCAGCCGGATGTCATCAATGTGGAGCTAAGGGCCAATCAGGACCTTGTGCGTGTTGAAGATAATGGGACGGTGCTGCCGCCGGTCCAAAACAGGAATGCCCCGGCACGCCAGATCGCCGTCAGCAACAACGAGTTGGTGCGCTACGAAAACAACAGGATTTCTCCGCTTCCTGACATGCAGTCCGTTGCGGGCCTGAAGCCGCGGTCGCCTGCAGAGTCGCCGGTTTCGCAGTCGGTGGCCTTCCTGGACGGCAGCCGCAGCACACTGTATTCCATGGTTCCCGGGCAACCCCCGAGGGCCCTGATCACGCGGAGCACGCTGTCCCATCCGTCGTTCAGCCTGCATGACTGGGTCTGGACCGCGGGACCCGGAGTGCAAGGGGTCACCGAGCTCACTGCCTTCCGTCCCACCGGGATAGCGCAAGCTGCCTCCGTGCCGTCGGTGACACTGGCTCCCTCCTGGCTTGCGGGCCGTACGGTCAAGGATTTCCGCGTCTCCCGCGAGGGCGTCCGGGCGCTGGTTATTTCCGAGCAAAACGGTTCCACCCGGGTCCAGGTGACAGGCATCATCCGCAGCGCGGACGGGACTCCCAAGGAACTGACGGCCCCGATCACGCTGCAGGCCAGTGACAGCCCCAACCAGGGCGTCTGGGTCAACGACACGACCGTTGCGGTGATGAAGGGCGCCGCCTCTGCGAATGTCACCCCGGAGCTGCTTTCCCTCACCTCGCCCCAGCCCCAGAAGCTGGCCCCGTGGCCAGGCTTGGTTGCTCTCAGCGCCGGCAACGGACCCGAGGAGATCTTCGCGCAGTCCGCGGACGGCGTCTTCCAGCGGCTCGGAAATGGTTGGTCCCCTCAGCTGAAAGGACCCAAGGACCCCTCGTTTCCCGGCTGAGTGATTCGACGGGTTTTCCACAAACGGCCCTTGGTTTCTTTCCCGGCGCCGCCATTCAAGGGACGCTTGCTGTGTGGAGATTCGACGCAGGGCGCCGGCAGTCAGCATGCCAAGGGACCCGGACCTGCTGCCTGAGCCGGTCTGGCCTGCCAGGCACCGCGGCCAACATCCGCAGCGGCTGCTGAGGGCCGCCGATTCGCTGGCCGGCGCGGCGGCCGAGGTCGTGGCCTTGGCAGTGCCGGTTGAGTGCGTCTGCTGCGGCAAGGAGGACCGGGCTATCTGCCCGGGCTGCGAGCGGCAGGTCCGGCTGCTGACGCGGCACCCGTTCCGGGCCGAGCCTGCGGCACATGCCCTGATGGACGTGGACGGGTCAATCATTCTGCCCGTGGTGGCAGCGGGCATCTACCGAGAAGAGTTGGCTCAGTCGGTCCTTGCGTTCAAACGGCATGGACAGCGGCCGCTCACGGCTGTTCTGGCGAAGGCCCTTGGCCGGGCGATCCTCGCCGCGGCTGCCGGAGCCGGGGACATCTGGCTCGTGCCCGTGCCCAGCAGCCATGGCGCCTACCGCAAACGAGGGTTCAGCCCGGTCCACCTGATGCTGAACTTCCTCATCCGCAGCAACGCCCTCCACGGCATGAGCTGCCACGATGTGTTGCGGAAGGTGAGGACGCCCGGAGTAGCCTCAGCCGTTCCCGGCGGTCAGAAAGGCTTGGGAAGAGGGGACAGGTCCCGGCGCGTCCGTGGTTCCATGCGCGCTGTCAGGAAGGGGCGTGCGGGCGGATTGCGGGGCCGCCCGTGCATCATTGTCGACGACGTCCTCACCACGGGTTCGACGCTCGCTGAAGCCGCCCGGGCAGTGCATCAGGCAGGGGGAGTGGTCCGCGGGGCGGTGGTCCTGGCTGCCGCCCGTGCGCCTGATGCTGCACCCCCGCTGGCCCGGTCCGAAGCGGACTGCCGGTACCGGAGACATACAAAAAAATAAACAGCGAAAGGATGAATAACTCGTTGCTATGAACTAACGTCGGGTATGGGTACCAAGATCAGTTGTACCTTTCGATAGCGGCTCGGAAAGGGGCTCGACTGTCATTCAGATCGTCCCCACGAAGCGCCGCCGTCGTGTCACCGAAGTCATTTGGAGGGCACCATGGAGTTCATGATCAGCGGACGAAATCTGACGGTCTCGGACCGATTCCGCGAATACGCCGGCGAGAAGATCTCGAAGATCGAGTCGCTCGGGGACAAGGTCCAGAGGGTGGACGCGAAGGTTTCCAAGGAAACGAACGCGCGCCAGACCGGTGACCAGCTCACAGTCGAAGTGACAGTCCTGGGCCGAGGCCCCGTAATCCGTGCCGAAGCAAGCGCCGCAGACAAGTTCGCCGCGTTCGATCTCGCCTACAACAAGCTGCTTGAGCGGCTCCGCAGGGCCAAGGACCGCAAGAAGGTCCATCACGGTCGGCATACGCCCAAAGCAGTACGCGAGGCCACGGCAACATTGGAGCCTGCCAGCTCTAACGAACCTATTTACGTCGAAGCGAGCCACCGTGACGAGCCTGCTCAGGAGCCGGTTGAGAAGTCTCCGTACGACGTCGACAACGACATTCCCGCCGGCGACTCGCCGGTCTTGATCCGCCGCAAGGTGTTCCCTGCCGCTTCCCTCACGCTGGATGATGCCGTGGACAGCATGGAACTTATCGGGCACGACTTTTACCTCTTCGTGGACAAGGCCACGAATGCGCCGTCTGTGGTCTACCGGCGCCGGGGCTGGACCTACGGTGTCATCACACTCGACCATTACTGCGAGCCCGGCGAGAACACCGCCGAGGAGAAGATCCACGCCTACCGCTCCGACGATGCGGCTGCAACAGCCTAGGATGGTGCCCTAACAAACGAAAGGGCTGACATGGGTGCAACGCTGAGCCTTTCACAGGCCCGGCGGATTGCCCTGGCAGCCCAGGGACTGGACAAAGGACGGCCCGCCGCGCCCGTGACTTCACGGACGGTGGGCCGTACCTTTGCCCGGATCCAGCTGGTCCAGATCGACTCCGTCAATGTCCTGGCCAGAAGCCATTTCCTTCCCTTCTTCTCGAGGCTTGGCAATTACGACCGCACCATCCTTCAGCAGATGGCGGGCAAGCATCCGCGCCGGATGATGGAATATTGGGCCCACGAAGCGAGCTTCATCAGGCCTGAACAATTCCAGGACCTTGTGGTGTGGCAGAACCGCACTTGGGTTGGCGCTTCCGCAATGGATCCAGGCCTGAAATCCGGCGTCACCCGACTGGTGCTGGATGCCCTCGCTGGCGGAAAGCCGATGACTGCCTCCGAGCTCACAGCGGCCATCGGCCACGTGGAGGACCGTAAACACGTCAACTGGGGCTGGAACTGGAATGCCGTCAAGCGCGTCCTGGAGCACCTGTTTGAAGAGGGTGTCGTCTCTTCGGCTGCGCGCACGGAGCAGTTCGAGCGCAAGTATGCGCTGACCCGCGACGTGTTGCCGGCCACGGCCGCGCAAGCGGCACCGGACCCCGCTGCAGCCATGGACAGGCTTATCGACGCGGCCGCACAGGCGCACGGGATAGGGACCGTACGGTGTTTCGCCGACTACTTCAGGACACCGATCAAAGCCGCGGCTGTATCGGTTCAGCATCTCGAGGAGAGCGGACGGCTTGAAGCGGTGACGGTGCAGGGCTGGGACCGGAAGCTGTACCGCCATGTTGACGCCCGGTTACCGCGCGCTGCAACCGGCCGGGCTTTGCTCAGCCCTTTCGACTCACTGGTTTTCGAACGCCGGAGGCTGGAAGAGCTTTTCGGGTTCCACTACCGGATCGAGATCTACACCCCTGAACCAAAGCGCCGGTTCGGTTACTACGTTCTCCCTTTCCTGCTCCGGGACCGCCTCGTGGCCAGGGTGGACCTCAAAGCAGACCGGGCCGGCGGCAAACTGCTGGTCCGGGCGTGCTTTGGCGAGCCGGACGCACCGGAGGACACCGCCGTCGAACTTGCCGCCGAGCTTCGGCTGATGGCCGAGTGGCTGGGGCTGGAGGACGTGGTGGTGTCTCCGGCCGGAGACCTCGCCGGAAGTGTCTCGGCCGCCGTCCAGGAAACAGGAGAGCAGTATCCGCTCTCAGGGAACAGGGGCAACGTGCTCTGCGTCTCTCCCGTAGACTAAACACGCCAGAATTCGGCAGCATGAGACTGGGAGCAACTTCACGTGGCATCACTAATCGAAAAACTTCTCCGCACGGGTGACAAAAAAACCCTGAAGCAACTGCGGAACTATGCCGATTCCATTAACGCCCTTGAAGACTCATTCAAAACCTTCACCGACGCCGAACTGCGTGAAGAAACGGACCGGCTCCGGGCCCGCCACCAGGATGGCGAAAAGCTGGATGATCTCCTCCCAGAGGCTTTCGCCGCCGTGCGCGAGGCGTCTTCCCGCACCCTTGGCATGCGGCACTTCGACGTGCAGCTCATGGGTGGTGCCGCACTTCACCTGGGCAACATCGCCGAAATGAAGACCGGTGAAGGCAAGACCCTCGTGGCCACAGCTCCTGCCTACCTCAACGCCCTGGCCGGCAACGGCGTGCACGTCATCACGGTCAACGACTACCTGGCCGAATACCAGTCCGAGCTCATGGGCCGCGTCTACCGCTTCCTCGGCCTCACCAGCGGCTGCATTCTTTCCAATCAGGACCCGTCCGTCCGCCGCGAGCAGTACGCCGCGGACATCACCTATGGCACCAACAACGAGTTCGGCTTCGATTACCTGCGCGACAACATGGCATGGGATAAGTCGGAGCTCGTCCAGCGCGGACACCACTTCGCGATCGTCGATGAGGTCGACTCCATTCTTATCGACGAGGCCCGGACCCCGCTCATCATCTCCGGTCCCGCCCAGGGCGACACCAACCGGTGGTACAGCGAATTCGCCAAGGTCGTACTGCGGCTGCAGCCGGAGAAGGACTACGAGGTCGACGAAAAGAAGCGCACCGTCGGCGTCCTGGAAGGCGGGATTGAAAAGGTCGAGGACTACCTGGGCATCCAGAACCTCTACGAGTCCGCCAACACTCCGCTGATCGGCTTCCTGAACAACGCCATCAAGGCCAAGGAACTGTTCAAGCGGGACAAGGACTACGTCATCCTTGACGGCGAGGTTCTCATTGTCGACGAGCACACCGGCCGCATCCTGGCCGGCCGCCGCTACAACGAGGGCATGCACCAGGCCATCGAAGCCAAAGAAGGCGTCGAGATCAAGGCCGAGAACCAGACGCTCGCCACCGTGACCCTGCAGAACTACTTCCGCATGTACGGCAAACTGTCCGGCATGACCGGCACGGCGGAAACTGAAGCCGCCGAATTCATGAGCACGTACAAGCTCGGAGTGGTTGCCATCCCCACCAACCGGGACATGCAGCGCCTCGACCGCTCGGATCTCGTATACAAGAACGAAACCGTCAAGTTCGATGCAGTGGTCAGGGATATCGCCGAACGCCATGAAAAGGGCCAGCCTGTCCTGGTTGGTACCACCAGCGTCGAGAAGAGCGAGTACCTCTCACGGCTGCTCGCCAAGGAGGGCATCCGGCACGAGGTCCTTAACGCCAAGAACCATGCCCGGGAAGCGGCCATAGTAGCCCAGGCCGGCCGCAAGGCCGCCGTGACGGTGGCCACCAACATGGCTGGCCGTGGAACGGACATCATGCTGGGCGGCAACGCCGAGTTCACGGCCATCGCCGAACTCGCCAAGCAGGGGCTGGATCCGGAAGAGAACTCGGAAGAGTACGAGGCCGCGTGGCCGCAGGCCCAGGAGGCCGCCAAGCAGGCGGTCAAGGAAGAGCACGAGGAAGTACTGAATCTCGGCGGGCTCTACGTTTTGGGCACCGAACGGCACGAGTCACGCCGGATCGATAACCAGCTCCGCGGTCGCTCGGGCCGTCAGGGCGACCCCGGCGAGTCCCGTTTCTACCTCTCGTTGACTGACGACCTCATGCGCCTGTTCAATTCCGGAGCAGCGGAACGCCTGATGAACAGCTCTGTCCCCGATGATGTGGCCCTTGAATCCAAGCTTGTTTCCCGCGCCATTGCCTCGGCCCAGGGTCAGGTGGAGGGCCGGAACGCTGAGCAGCGCAAGAACGTACTGAAGTACGACGACGTCCTCAACCGGCAGCGCGAAGCCATTTACGGCGACCGTCGCCGGATCCTTGAGGGTGACGACCTGCACGAAAAAGTGCAGTTCTTCCTTGAGGACACCATCAACGCCCTCATCGACGGAGCCACCGCTGAGGGCAACGGCGACGACTGGGACTTCGACCAGCTTTGGACGAACCTCAAGACGCTCTATCCCGTGAGCGTGACCGCGCACGATGTGATCGATGAGGCGGGCGGAAAATCGCGCATCACGGTCGAGTTCCTCCGGGAAGAGATCCTGTCCGACGCCAAGTTGGTGTACCAGGCCCGTGAGGAAACCATTGGCTCCGAGAGCATGCGCGAGCTTGAGCGGCGCGTTGTTCTGTCGGTCATCGGTCGGAAATGGCAGGAACATCTATATGAGATGGACTACCTCAAGGAAGGCATCGGCCTGCGTGCCATGGCCCAGCGTGATCCGCTGGTCGAATACCAGCGCGAGGGCTTCACGATGTTCCAGGCCATGATGGAAGCCATCCGGGAGGAGAGCGTCGGTTTCCTCTTCAACCTTGAGGTCGAAGTTACGCCTGCGGAAGACGTAGTGGTTGCCGATGCCGCCGGTGCGCACACGGAACACCACGAGCCGCAGATCCACGCCGCCGGGCTGGAAGCGCCTGAAAAGCCGGCACAACTGCAGTACACGGCGCCCGCGGAAGGCGGCGGGACCCAGACCCGGATCGAGGGTCGCGCGACGGGACGCTCGGGAAACCCTGCCAAGGCAGCCTCGCAGGACCGCCGTGACGGCAAGAAGAAGCGCTAAGAGCCGCACAGTCTGAATGACAGCGAGGGACCGGAGCAAATGTTCCGGTCCCTCGCTGTTTGCGCTTCCTCATCCGATTTCCAGGGCCGTCACCCGCCAGACTTGTTTGCTGCGTTCGAGCCGGACAGCGACTGCGCGGGTCCGAAGTTCGTCGATGACCACCGCACTTGCTTCATAGATGTCCGGAGTTACCTCGCAGGCGCGCACAGACCGGACCGTCGGGTTCCGATGGAGGCGTCCCAGCTTGCGGGGAGTCCGGGAAGCTTCCCGCCTGGTAAGGCAAGCCCGGTGCTGCAGCGCCACTAGGCACCGTTGGTCTAGCCGCCGCGCCAACTGGTTTATGGGCCTGGTTCCGGCAAGCACTTCTATGGCTGCCTGGACTGTGGATCTGGTAATGGCACAAATCTCCCGCAACTCGTCGGACGCATTGATGCCTATGGACGGGATTGCCGGGTGCGCTATGGTGCCCGCGCTCCGGACTGAGGTTACGGCCGTCATGATTCGGTCCTTTGGTTGAAGTGGAACTGCGGGCACGGCGTATTGCGGTGACGAAGGTGCGCAGAGGCGATAGTGCGAAGGGGCGCGGGTGCGAAGGTGCGATAGTGCGAAGGGGCGCGGGTGCGAAGGCGCGCAGGGGCTGCCGGAATCAGGGAGCCCTGAGGACTTGGCCAGGCAGGAGCACATCAGGGTTGTTGCCTATGGCTGCCCTGTTTGCGTCAAACCAGCGGGGCCACTCCAGGGCGATTTCGACGTCGGACGCCTCCGGCCCCAACGCCCTTGCGGCGATGGTCCAGAGCGAATCACCGGCCCTGACCGCTACCTTATGGTGCGCCGCGTCGGGAAGTTCGAGGGCCGCTCGGACCGGCGCGGAGGTCACCAGCCGGGGAGCTGCAACGGGCGGGCGCGGCTGCCACTGCGGCTGAACGTCCGATGTGGAGGGCACCGACTGCCCGGCGTCCGGCACCGACTGCCCGGCGTCCGGAACCGACTGCCCGGTGCCGACGGCGTCAGGCCTAGAAGGCGCGGCGGACTGGCGGATCAAGGCCGGGATCGGGCCGGTGAGGGACTGGCCGTCAGTCGGCGCCCACGCGGCCGAGACCGCCGCGGCGCTAGTGGAAGACAGGCTGGCGTCAGGCGGGGCAGCGTGAGCAAGGGGCGCACCAATGAGCTGTACTCCCACGGCAGCGAGTGCCAGCCGCCGCATGAAGGCGGGACTGAAACGGCCACTCAGCGCGGCGGCACGATTTCGGCCCGTCCGTTCAAGCAATGCTGCCGCAAACGCCGCCACGAGCGACGCTACCCACCAGACCGCGATGATGAACCCGGCAGCTATCGCCACCAGGCCGAGAAGATCCTCGAAGACCATCGACTGCCGCCGCGATGCGGATCGCTGCCAGCGGTCGAGGAGGCCGGCGCCGGACAACACCAGGAAACAGCCGAGTCCCAGGACAAGGAGCGCCATGGCTGCATCGCACCGGACTGTCCTGGGATTAGATGGCTGCATGGCTTTGCCCTTCGTTTAATGCTGTTTGATGTTGTTTGATCAATATTGATGCGATTGGTCTCCGTTTGCAATAGTTGGCTGATACTTGTCTTCAGAAGGCGGTTGCATTGACCCGCCTCTCCGGTCCGCCTACGCTGGCGCCATGCGATGGAATGCTCTATTTGAGGACTTGGAGGCGCAGATAGCCGAGGCCGAGGTCTTGGGACGCGAGTCCGAAATATCGGAGCGATCCAGGGCGGACACGGCTTCCATCGGGTTGGCCGACCGGCTCCGCGGATCACTGGGCCGGTACGTCGGCGTTCATCTTGGCTCCGGATCGGCGTTCACCGGGACGCTAAGCCACGCGGGTGCGGAAAGCCTGGTGCTCGACGAAGCGGCGCACCAGGTATTGATTCCCTACGCCGCTGTGTCCCGCTACGTGGGGATGGGCCGGATGGCCGTGGGCGAACCGTCGGCAGTGCGGCGGAAGGTGGGCCTGGCAAATGCGCTGCGGAGCCTTGCCCGTGACAGGGCGGGGCTGACGGTACTGATGGCCAGCGGCGCGGCGGGGGAGGTGCGGATCCCCGGAGTCATTGACCGCGTGGGGCAGGACTTTTTTGATCTCGCGATCACGGCGCCGGGCGAAGCGCGCCGGGCGTCCAACGTCATGGACGTGGCTACGATTCCGTTCGGCTCGTTGGGTGCCTTGCGGTCGATGCGGCCTGGAGAACTCTAGCGATTCCGGTGTGGCGCGGGATCAGACTGACTTGGACTTCGCCTCTTCGATCATCCGGCTGGCCTCCGCGTAGCGCTCTTCTATGTACTGCTCGAGCATCTTCTCTTCGACGCGCCACTGACCGCGGCCGCCCACCTGGATGGCCTTCAGTTCCCCGCTGCGGACAAGCGCGTAGGCTGCGGGCGAGTTGATCTGGAGCTGCTCGGCTACATCTGCAAGCGTGAGGAAACGGGGCATAGGTCAATTCTGCCACCCGTGATGCCGAATGATGCCGTTATCCACAGTTTGATGATGTTTGCGCCTATGACTTTCCGTTTGGGCATGCATGCCGTAACAATGATCATGACCGGCGCACCGAAGGCGCCCTACGCGTCAAGGGGGAGCAGTACGCATGAGTGCCAGCGCCACGGCCACCGGGGCCCGTCTGAAGAAGCCTTCATGGAAGGATCCCCGGCTTTTGGTTGGGGTGCTGCTGGTCCTTGCCTCGGTGGTTGGTGTCATATCGCTCGTCGGCAGTGCAGACAAGACCACCGAAGTGTTTGCCGCCCGTGAGGCGATTGCGGTGGGAGAGAGGCTCACGCCGGAAAACGTCAGCCGGGTCAAAGTGCGGCTGGGGGAGGTGGAGCCGCACTACATCACGGCGGAGACCGGCATGCCCGACGGCCTGGTGGCGGTCCAGCGGATCGGTAAGGACCAGCTGTTGCCGAGGGAAAGTCTGGGCAGCGTGGACGCCCTCGGCAGGAAGCCGGTCGCCATCACCGTTCAGGAGGCGCTGCCGGAGCAGGCTGTTGCAGGGACCCGCGTTGACGTATGGGTTTCTCTGCCCGATGCCCGGAACGGCTTTGCGCAGCCGAAGCTGCTGCTGCCGGGTGCGGAAATCGCCCACGTAGCACCGGGATCGACAGCCCTAGGTTCCTCCAAATCCACTGTTCTGATGGTCCTTGTCGGAGACAACCAGATGCCGTCCCTTCTCGGCGCGCAGGCGAACGAGGCCAAGATCTCCGTGGTGTGGAATCCTGCCGGCGGTGCCAAATGAGCATCCCCGTTGTCACGGTGGGACAGGCCCAGGAGGACCTGGTTGGCGGCCTGGAGAGGCTCCACGGGCCAGTCACCGTGGTGCGGAGGTGCACGGAGCTGACAGAACTGCTCGCTGCCTGCCAAAGCGGGCTCGCCCGGGCAGCCGTCGTGGCCGGGGGGAGCGAGGAACTGACAGCCTCCCTCGTCGACAGGCTCGGCGCGGTGGGAGTCGCGATCATCGCCCTGACCGACAATGTGGAGGAGGCGGCGCGGCTGCGCGGCATCGGTGTGTCCGCAGCCATTTCCACCGTCGAATCCGCAGCATTGGCCGAACGCATCTCCGAAGCGGTGGCACAGTTCTCCGGACACGGGATCACCGCCCCGGTTCCGGGCGAGCGGGGCTTCGCCGAGACGGGTGCCGCCTTGAGGGCGGATGCCACCGACGTCGACGACGCCCCGGCGCCGGCCGGAACCGGAAAGATCATCGCCGTGTGGGGGCCGGCCGGTTCTCCCGGGCGCACCCTGGTGGCCGTGAACATTGCCGGTGAACTTGCTGCAGAGGGAAAGTCCGTCCTGCTCGTCGACGCCGACAGCTACGCTGCAAGCATTGGCGCAGTCCTCGGACTGCTGGACGAAGCGGCCGGCCTGGCGCAGGCATGCAGGCTGGCCGACCAGGGCCTCCTGGACCGTGAAGCGCTGCTTCGCGTTGCCATGCCGGTTGCCATTAAGTCGGGGACCTTCCGCGTTCTGACCGGCATAACACGGGCAGACCGCTGGACCGAGCTCCGGGCGGCTGCAATGGCACTTGTACTGGAACGGGCCAGGGAAGTGGCCGATGTTGTCGTTGTGGACACGGGCTTTTGTCTCGAGGCCGACGAGGAGCTGAGCTTCGACACTATGGCGCCCCGTCGGAATGCCGCTACGCTCAGGAGCCTGGAAATGGCCGACACTGTCTTCGCCGTCGGGTCTGCGGATTCTGTGGGCGTCCCTCGGCTTGTGCGGGGACTCGCCGAGCTGGACACTGCGGTGCCCGGCGCGAACCCGGAGGTGGTGATGAACAAAGTCCGGGCCGCCGCCGTGGGCCGCTCACCCGAACGGCAGCTGCGGGAGGCGTGGGAGCGCTACGGGCCGGCAATCGGCATCAAGGCGTTCCTTCCCGCGGACCCAGGGGCCAGTGACGCCGCCCTGATTTCCGGGTCGTTACTCCTGGAGGCGGCTCCGGAATCTCGGCTGCGGTCCGCCATTGCCGCTCTCGTTTGTGCACCTGTCCAGCGAAATAGCCGATCCTCTGTGTTCCCTTCCACAGCAAAGCGCAGGCTAAGGGGCTAGGCTCACGATTAGGGCTGCAACGGTGCGGCCGCGAACTTGTGATGGAGGCGTTTGTCGATGTCGTCTGGGTCCAGCGTGGAGGATCAGTCCCGTTCAATCGGAGCCGAAGAGGGCTTCTTTGGGGACTACTATGAGCACCTCGCGGAGGAGGATGCCCGTTCGTACCCTCGTGAGATTTTGAGCTCACGTGCAGAGACGCACCGCCGGGTCGCGGCGACCCGTCAGCCCGGCACTGCCAACATCTCGATTGTTGAAGAAGCCGACTGCAGCGTGGTGTACATCGTCACCGACGACATGCCCTTCCTCGTGGATTCGGTCAACGCAGAGCTGGTCCGGCAGAACTCTGCCATTCACCTCGTGCTCCACCCCATGTTCGTGGTCACGCGCAACCGTCAGACCAATGAGCTGGTCAAAGTGGACAGGGTTCCGTCCAATATTGGTATTTCCAGCGGTGACACCGCTGCATTGCCCAGTCTGTCCCGCCTGATTGCCCAGGGCGACAATGCTTCGCACATGGAATCCTGGATCGCAGTGGAGATTGGCCGCACCAGCGCGGAAGCCAGGGGGCGCCTGACCGGAGGACTGGAACGGGTGCTTGGCGATGTCCGCGCCGCCGTCGAAGACTGGCCGAAGATGCGGAACAAGGCCCGGCAGATAGCCGAGAGGCTCGACAAGATTGCCCATCCGGCCCAGATTGCAGAGCTGCGGCAGGCCCAGGATCTGCTTCGGTGGCTGGACCAGGGGAACTTCACCTTCCTCGGCTACCGCGAGTACGATCTCGTCAACGATGCCGGCGAGGATGTCCTGGAACTCCGGGAGGACAGCGGGCTGGGGTTGCTCCGTGCCCGCCGCGAAACTCCCCACATCCAGCACCTCACGGATGCGGGCCGGCGGAAAGCGCGCGAAAAAAGAGCTTTGGTGATCACCAAGGCCAACTCGCGCTCGACGGTGCACCGGCCGGCCTACCTCGACTACATCGGCGTCAAGAGCTTTGATGCCGCAGGAAACGTCAACGGCGAACAGCGTTTCATCGGGCTTTTCGCCACGAGTGCCTACACCGGTTCAGTGCGGAACATTCCGATCGTCCGGGAAAAAGTCGAAGCTGTCCTCCGCAGCGCCGGCTTCCCGCCTGATTCGCACTCAGGTAAGGACTTGGTGGGAATCCTCGAGACGTACCCACGCGACGAACTCTTCCAGATTGAAATCCCGGACCTCGCGGCGACGGCGACCGGCATCCAACGCCTGCAGGAACGCCGCCGCACCCGCCTGTTCCTGCGGCCCGACATCTACGGACGATTCATGTCCGCCGTCGTCTACCTGCCGCGCGACCGGTACACCACGAACGTCCGCCTCCGGATCGAGAGGGAACTTCGCGAGACCTTCCACGCCGAATCCATCGACTACGAAGCACGGATGACGGAGTCGGCGCTTGCCCGCCTCTTCTTCAGGATCCGGTTGCCAAAGGGCGCAGACGTCGGGCACGTCAACGCCGAGGACCTTGAGAAGCGGCTCGTCCGGGCGGCGCGGTCCTGGGGCGAAGGCATCAGTGAAGTCCTGCGCGACAGGAGCGCCAACGCCGGCACCAAAGAACTCGCCGACATCTGGGCGGAAGCGTTCCCGGCAACCTACCGGGTGGACTACGAGGTTGAAGACGCCCTGGAGGACATCGAAAGGTTTGAAAAGTACGGGGCCGCAGCCGAGCGACGTGCCGGAGCGAAGCAGGAGCGCCCAGGCGTCCACGTCTATCTTCCGGAAGGCGCCGGGGCAACGCTCGAAGAGGATGCCCGCGTCAAGCTCTACATGCTCGAACCCAAAAGCCTGAGCCAGATCCTTCCCTATTTCCACAACCTGGGGCTTGAGGTGCTGGATGAGCGGCCCTTCGAGATCGAAACCTCAGACAGCCGGGATTTCTTTCTGTATGACCTCGGACTGAAGTACCCGGCGGGGGTGGAGCCGCTGTCAACGGGCCAGCTGCTGGCGGACTCCTTCGGTGCGGCGGTTTCCGGCGCCGTCGAATCGGACAGCTTCGACCGCCTCGTGCTTCGTGAAGGCATGAGCTGGCGTCAGATTGTTGTGCTGCGGGCATATGCGAAGTACATGCGGCAAATGGGCAACACCAATTCTTTCGAGTTCATGGCAGACACGCTGCTGGCCAATCCGGAAGTCACGAAGGGGCTCAGCGCGCTGTTTGAGGCGCGCTTCGACCCAGCTCTGACGGAACTGGAGCGCTCCGAACGGCAGGAAAAGGTCCGTGCCGAGCTGGCCGCATCCATCGAAAGTGTCGCGACCCTCGACGCGGACCGCGTTCTCCGGACCTTCACCAACCTGATCGAGTCAACGCTGCGCACCAACTTCTACCAGGACAAGCCCTACCTGAGCTTCAAGCTGAACCCCTCAGGCATTGAAGGCCTGCCCTACCCGCGGCCCAGGTTCGAGATCTGGGTCTACTCGCCGCGGGTCGAGGGCGTCCACCTGCGCTTCGGCAAAGTGGCGCGCGGCGGTCTCCGCTGGTCCGACCGGCGGGAGGACTTCCGCACGGAGATCCTGGGGTTGGTCAAGGCCCAGACCGTCAAGAACGCGGTGATCGTTCCGACGGGCGCCAAGGGAGGCTTTTTCGCCAAACGGTTGCCTGATCCGGCGGCGGACAGGGCAGCCTGGATGGCCGAAGGCATCGAAAGCTACAAGACGTTCATCCGCGGCTTGCTCGACCTCACCGACAACCTCGTTACGGGCACCGAGGGTGAACAGCTCGTTCCGCCGGGGAATGTTGTCAGGCACGACGACGACGACTCGTACCTTGTGGTGGCGGCGGACAAGGGCACGGCAACCTTCTCGGACATCGCGAACGGGCTTGCGGCTGAATACGGATTCTGGCTGGGTGACGCCTTCGCCTCCGGCGGGTCGGTGGGCTACGACCACAAGGCCATGGGCATTACGGCCAGGGGAGCGTGGGAGTCAGTCAAGCGCCACTTCAGTGAGTTTGACCTGGATACGCAGTCCGAGCCGTTCACCGTCGTCGGAGTGGGCGACATGTCAGGTGATGTTTTCGGAAACGGGATGCTGCTGTCCAAGCACATCCGGCTGCTGGCCGCCTTCGACCACCGGCACATCTTCCTGGATCCCAACCCGGACGAGACCAGCTCCTATGCTGAACGCCAGCGTCTGTTCGAGCTGCCGCGCTCGTCGTGGGACGACTACGACAAGGGACTCATCAGCGAAGGCGGCGGGGTTTACCCGCGCCAGGCCAAATCGATTCCTGTCTCCGCGCAGGTCCGCGCCGCACTGGGCCTGCCCGAGAGCACCACCCAGCTGAGCCCGCCTGAACTGCTGCGGGCCATCCTGCTGGCGCCGGCCGACCTGCTGTACAACGGGGGCATCGGCACGTATGTGAAAGCGAGCACCGAGAGCCACGCCATGGTCGGAGACAAGGCTAACGATGCCATCCGCGTCGATGGGCGCGACCTTCGCGTGAAGGTGGTGGGCGAAGGCGGAAACCTGGGCATGACGCAGCGTGGCCGCATCGAGGCGGCCCTGCAGGGCGTCATCCTCAACACGGACGCCATCGACAACTCGGCAGGCGTCGACTGCTCGGACCACGAGGTCAACATCAAGATCTTCGTGGACCGGATGGTCGCGGCAGGAAAACTTGAGCCGGACGAACGTGCCGAGTTCCTTGCCTCCATGACCGATGAAGTGGGGCGTCTTGTCCTCGAAGACAACATCGACCAGAACATCCTGCTGCTCAACGACCGTCAGCGTGTGGCCGAATGGAGTCCAAGCTACGAACGGCTGATGGACTGGCTGGAAAAGTCGGCGGATCTGAACAGGGACCTTGAGGCGCTGCCGTCCACTGCGGTCCTTCGCGAACGGCTCGAGCAGGGGCAGGGGCTGACATCCCCGGAGCTGTCGGTGCTCGCCGCCTATGCCAAGATCGAGCTCGCAACTGCTCTTCGTGACAGTGATCTCGCTGACGATCCGTGGTTCAGGCAGACGCTGCGCGGATACTTCCCCGAGCAGCTGCGGGAGCGGTTCGACGCCGAACTGGACACGCATCCGCTGCGCCGGGAAATCATCGCAACGGTCGTCGCCAACGACATGATCAACATGGGCGGCATCACTTTCGCCTTCCGGACCATGGAGGAAACGTCAGCGAGCGAAGTGGCCGTGGCCAAGGCGTTCGTTGCGCTCCGTGAGGTGTATGAGCTGGACGTCATCGTGTCCGAACTCAATGACCTTCCGGCGTCATTCCCCACCGAACACTGGAGCACGGTCCACCTCGACATCCGGCGGCTTCTGGACCGGGCCGTGCGCTGGGTGCTCGGGCAGGGAACCACGTCCCGCCCCATTGCCGACATCGTCGCCGAGTTCAAGCCGCTCATCGATCCGATGCGTGCGCGTGTCTTGGACTACCTGCGAGGGGACGACCGCGAGCGGGTGGCCGCGTGGCTTGAAAAGGCGCGGTCGTGGGGTCTGCCAGAAGATCTTGCCCACCGCTGGGCCGAGCTTTTCGAGAGCTTCGTCCTGCTGGACATTGCCAAGATCGCACACGCCCGCCAGGAGCCGGTGGAGGAAATCGCGCACGTGTACTACACGGTGTTTAACCGCTTCCATGCCGACTCCCTGCTCGAACGGATCAGTTCGCTGCCGAGGAGGGACCGGTGGCAGGCTCTGGCCCGGGCTGCGCTGCGTGATGACCTCTACTCGACCGTTTCGGACATGACGACGGCGGTGCTTGAGTCGACTGCCTCAGGGTCACCGGCCGGAGATCGCCTCAAGGGCTGGGAGCAGCTGAATGCCGAACAGCTGGGCCGCGCGAAGAGCATGTTCGACGAGGTCAATGCCCTTGAAGCGGACGATATGGCCTCGCTGTCGGTAGCATTGAGGCTCTTGAGGTCAATCGTCCGACGCTAGGGCGTTGCCCGGTGTCGAAAACTGGAGGTGCAGTGGCAATCTTTACGGACCCCATCAGGGAACACGCTGATTTCGGGCCGGGGGATGCCGAATGGCTGCACCTCCTGGTGGGTGACTGGCAGATGGTCGCCGACCTCGCTTTTGCCGACCTCGCCCTCTGGTTTCCGCATCCGGATTACGGTTACGTGGCGCTTGCCCACGTGCGGCCCTCCACGACGCACACGGTATTCCATGCCGACTTCGTCGGGGAGGGCATCCGGTCCGATCTTCAGCCCCTAGTGGACAAGGCGTGGGCCAGCCGCACGATCGAGCGCTCCAGTGAAACGAACTGGAGCAGTGACATGGCGCTGCGGGTGGAGGCCGTGCCGATGGTCAGAAACGGCCGGACGCTGGCCGTGGTCACGTCACACATGGATCTTTCGAGTTCGCGGATGCCGTCCCGGCTTGAACTGACCTACCGACAGTGTGCCTACGACCTGCTGCGCATGGGCACCTTGGGCCTGTGGCCCGATTTTGCCTCGCCCACGGGTTCGCGCCGGGGGGCCCCGCGGGTGGGCGACGGGCTCATCCGGCTCGATGCCGAGGGGATCGTGCAATACGCGAGCCCGAACGGTGTCTCCGCGTTCCGAAGGTTGGGCGACGGCGAGTCACTGGAAGGACGCTCCCTCGCGGAAGTCACCGCCGGCCTGCTGAAGGACCGACGCCTGGTGGACGAAACACTCCCGCTGGTTGTCACCGGACGCATGCCGTGGCGCAGCGAGATCGAATCCAGGGGAGTCAGCCTGTCCCTGCGGGCGATCCCTCTCCGCGATGAGCAGCAGCGGTTCGGGGCACTCGTGCTGTGCCGCGATGTGTCCGAGCTGCGGCGCAGGGAAATGGAGCTTGTTACCAAGGACGCCACCATCCGGGAAATCCACCACCGGGTCAAGAACAACCTTCAGACCGTCGCGGCCCTGCTGAGGATGCAGTCCCGCCGGATGGTGAGCGACGAGGCGAAGCAAGGGCTGGAACAGGCCATGCGGCGAGTCGCAACCATTGCCCTGGTCCATGAGACTCTCTCCCAGGGACTCACGCAGAGCGTCGACTTCGACGAGCTCATTGGGCGCCAGTTCCGGCTCTCGGCCGAGGTGGCATCACCGTCCCAGCAGGTGCGGACGCAGAAATCAGGGCTGTTCGGGGAGCTTCCAAGCGACTTTGCCACCCCGCTGGCGCTCGTGATCAATGAACTGGTGACGAACGCCGTCGAGCACGGCCTGGAAGGGCGGACCGGAACTGTCTGGCTGCTGGCTGACAGATCCGAAGGCGATGACGGGGCTGAGCTGCTTACGGTGACCGTTGCGGACGACGGGGTAGGTCTGCCGGACACCCCGCACGTCGAGGGCCTCGGACTGCAGATCGTCCGGACCCTGGTGACGAGCGAGCTGGCCGGCACCATCCATTGGAAGCCCCGGGACGGCGGCGGTACCGCCGTGCAGATCGTGCTGAGTCTCGCAGGCCGCTGATGCCGCCGGGCATCGAACGCCCGGGCATCAAAGCAAAATTATGAAAAGGCGACGGCCGCGGACCCTCGGTCCGCGGCCGTCGCCGAATCTGTTGAACTGTCCGTCAGGAGGCGCGGCGTGCGCGGGCAGCCCGGCGCTTCAGCGCCCGGCGCTCGTCCTCGCTCATGCCGCCCCAGACGCCGGCATCCTGGCCGGACTCCAGTGCCCACTGCAGGCAGGTGTCGACGACGGGGCACCTGCGGCAGACGCTCTTTGCTTCCTCAATCTGAAGGAGCGCGGGGCCGGTGTTTCCCACCGGGAAGAAAAGCTCCGGGTCCTTGTCGAGGCACGCTGCGCGGTTACGCCAATCCATGCTGATCAGTCACTCCATTCCTGGTAAGTCATTTGCCACTTGTGAAAATATTCACTAGGGCCTACAAAGGAAAGGGGCCCAGCGGGCCCCCTTGGTCATCTGGATCAAGCGTTTCATGTTAACGCTGTGTAAACAAGGGGTAGTGGTCCACGAAATCCCCCTGAAACGTGAGCGATGCATCACACCGGGCAACAGCCCCCACCGTCTGTCCGACTATGTCCGGTATGGTGCCAGTGTGTCAAGACCCCCAGCCAGCCCGTCCAGCCCCGACTCTGAGCCCAGCGATGACGGGTTTCCCCGGCGCCCCGACAGGCCTGAGCACTCCACTAGCGGCACTGCGCGCCCGCGCTCCATGGCCGTCATTTCAGGGATTGTCGCAGCCGAGGCCACCGCCCTGCTGGCGGCTGCCGCGTGGTACGGAGTCCAACTCCTGACCGGAGCCCCTGTCCTGTCCTTCTGGGGTGCCGTCTTCACACTTGCGTTGCTGCTGGCGTTCGCTTCCTGGCTGTACGCCGTTGCGGTGTTCCTGTTCCGGGGCTTCCGCTGGCCGCGGGCAGGTGCCCTGGTGGCACAGCTGTTCGTGCTCACCATTGGATTCCCCACCCTGACGGGTGGCTACCCGCTGGCGGGTGCGGCCATGCTGATCCCCGCCGCTGCGGCCATCGTGCTGCTCTTCGACAAACGGGTCATACGCTTCGCGTCCCGGGCCGCCGGTTCGCCTCCCGCGCTCTGATGCCTTTGCGCGTCAGCCGGGCTCGGGATTATCGGCGTTCGGCGTCGGCCGGGCTCGTGCCAGTAGATCCTGCGTCTGCGTTTTGAGGGCGCCCGGCTGGCTGCAAGCGAGCTGAACGGGCATTGCCCTGCCGTCCGCAAGAAGGACTGCCCGGCCCGGGGGCGGATTGGGTTCCAGCTCGAACCTAATGCCAAAGAGGTCTCCGTCCATCGGGCTCCGCGGCGCGATGAGGATCCCGCTCCCATGATTGCGTGCGGCCATGGCGAGGGGGACTCGCTGCATCAGGGCCTGCCCAAAGCCCGCGGACAGAACGACGGCCCAGCCGAGGGTGTTCAGTTCGAGAAGCTGCTGGTTCGTGGAGACGGACAGCAGATCCGCGTCGTCGACGAGCAGGACCGCATCCCTGGCCAGACGTCCTTGGACCGCTTCCCGGTGGATTTGTGCCCAGAAGTCTGCTGCGCTGGGGTCCGGGTCCGGGTCCGGGTGCAGGTCCGGGTGCAGCCAGCCCGCCGCCGATGGGTTCAGGGCGGGAAGAGCACCCAGCAACGAGGTCTTGCCAGTCCCCACGCCGCCCACAACGGCGAGGACGCCGCCGGCGGGCAGGCGGACCGCGACGGGGGTCAGCTCATCGCCGCCCACACCTATGTACAGCCGTCGGTTTCGGTGGCCACGTTCATCCGCCGCGTCCGCCGGATGGAGAGTGTCCGGAGCAGGCACGGCTTGTGTTCGACCGATCAGCATGAGGAGATTCGCCAGCGGAACCTGAGTAGGCAAGGGTTCCACTCTGAAAGGAATGCTGCGTAACGGAGCCTGGGCCGCTCCGGCGATGCTGCCCTGGCCATCGCCGGCATGGAACTGGCACACCGCAGGGTGGCTGCCGGACAAGGACCCGAAGGCCACGGCGCGGCCGGCGACCGCCGGAACTTCGGACATTTTGGGCCACGCGAACCGGCTCTCTTCGCTGGTACCCCTAGGAAAGTACACGCGGTTGGGAACGGCGGAGATGAAACGCGAGGTAACCAGTTCACGGTCTCCCGAAATGAGGACGGTGATGGCGGCGCGGTGTCCGTCGCGCACAATGTCCTGGACCAGCTCTTCGGCCCACATCAGCGGACCGGCGCGCATGGCGGAAACCCAGGAACCCCACCCTGAAATCGCGAGGACCAGGGGAGTGGCCTGCGCCGCTGCCGCCCCGCTAAGCCGGCGGGACATCTCACTGCCCAGCCGTTCCAGCACTCGGACTCCACGGCGCAGTTCGTGGAGGCCGACGACGGCCCCGGCCCGGCTCGAGGAAACCAGGCCGGACAGGGAGCCGTCGGCGTCCAGGACGTAGAGGTGGGATTCTGCCGGCTGCGTCGCCAGCTGCCCCAGAGCCAGCGTCATCGCGTCGGTCGCATCGCCTGACGTGCCGCCGATCAAAGCGAGGTGGCCGTCGTTTGCAGGGCGCCACCAGAGCGTGGCGACCCTCTGTTCGTGGGGCAGGTCAAGCCAGCCGAGCTCCACGCAGCAGCCATCATCTTGCCTACCGGAGGAAGCCGGCGGCGCGGATGAGGCCGAACGGACGTCTGCCGGGGAAGGGCCGAATGCAGTGTCACTTCCCGTTCGGGGGCGGCGCGGGAAGGTGGGTGCATCCGGCAGTGGTGGAGCGACCGGGCTGCGGACGGTGCCGCCCGCCGCTGTCCACAGCGACGCTGTCAACTCGATCAGGGGCCTGACGGCGGCTGCCGGCGTGAGCGGCGCGGGGCCGCGACGGTCAGCGGTACGGGATGCCGTCCTCCCGAGTTCATCGCTGGTGCGGCGCACAATGACCCTGCCCTGCCGAAGGCCCGGGGATGGGGAAAGGGAGAGCGCTGCCCCCTGGAACTCTTCCGGGGCCTGTGTTCCCCGAGCAAGGTAGGCCCGGCCTGGTGCTTCTACGGAAATCGTGGCAGCAGCGCTGATTCCTATGACGTCAGCCGACTCGTGGGCGGACTGGACACGGAGGGCAATGCTGGTGGTGACGTTGGCGCGGATGTCAGCGTTGAGCGCACCCTGCGGACGCTGGGTAGCCATAATCAGATGGACGCCCAAGGACCGGCCGATGGTGGCGATCCGCATCAGTTCGTTCAGGCTCTCCGGCGCGTCTTCCACCAGCATCCTGAACTCATCGATGATAAGGACCAGCTGAGGGAGAGGAGGTAGGCCAGGTGTTCCGGACAGTCGATAAGCGCGGAGGTCCGGTGCCTGGACTCTCGCGAGGAGTTGCTCCCGGTAGCGGACTTCCGCGCGCAGCGACGCCATGGTGCGGTCAAGTTCGCTCCTCGTAAGGTCCGTAAGCATGCCCACGCAGTGGGGGAGTGCGGTCATGGGGCCCAGTCCTGACCCGCCCTTGAAGTCGAAAAAGAGGAGGTTGACGCGGTCCGGCGGATAGCTGAGGGCCAGTGCCACAGTGAGGCTCCGCAGCAGCTCTGACTTGCCGGAGCCGGTGGTGCCTGCCACGAGCACATGCGGACCGTCAGCCTCAAGATCCAGCAGCCGGGGACCGCCGGCGCCAAGTCCGATGGGGATGGCAAGGCCCGGCGCGAGTCTTCCTCTGGCCCAGCGCCGCGCTGTGGCGTCGGTTGACGGGTCAAGGAGGTCACTAAGCGGACATGCCGCCGGAACTGAGGGACGGGCAGCCGGGGCGCCGCCCCTGCCTTTTACGAACTGCCTGCAGTATCGGTCGAAGACGTCAGGGGGCACCAGATCGGCGACGAAGGGTTGGATTGCGCCACGGGACCGAAACCAGGCCTGGCGTTCACCCAGTTCAATGTCGGTGGCTGAAGGTCCGCCTCCGGAACCCGTGAACCTGATGACGCGCCAGCCGCGACGCCGTGCGGTCTCAGCTACCCTGTCCTGGCACTTTGTCCCAGTGACCAACAGGATTCCTGCAGCTCCTCCGTCGAGGCGGGAACCGGCAAGGACCACCTCGATCTCGCCGGCGGCCGCATGCAACGTGACGGCCGGAAGATACCTGGCCGCCAGGGGCAGGGCTGCGACCGGCCCGCAGACCGCAATCTGAGTTCCCCGGGCCTGCGGATATCCGCTGAGCTGCATGAGAAACGAGCGCATCAAGCCGAGGACGTCCGTGTCCGATCCCCGAATCGAGACGATCGGAATCCCCGGATCCAGCACGAGTGGAACACGTCCAAGCGGCGGCGGCCGGAACTCCGGATCGTCGGGCTCCAGGCGGACGTTTGCTACCTGTTCGGCCAGCCCGAGCCGGAGCCAGACGCCGGCGGCGTCCGGAATCTCATCGTGTTTTCCCGAACCTGAGGCGTC
This sequence comes from Arthrobacter sp. Bi83, assembly GCF_918698095.1. Taxonomy (GTDB): domain Bacteria; phylum Actinomycetota; class Actinomycetes; order Actinomycetales; family Micrococcaceae; genus Arthrobacter. The sequence goes on along the minus strand of NZ_CAKKLY010000002.1, from coordinate 259,334 downwards.
CAAAGCCAGATGGGCAGCCGACGGAGCTGACCGCCGTCGTCGTTCCTTGTCCGTTGCCGACGCTGCTGCAACGGCCGACCGCATTTCGCGCCGGTGCCTCCGGCCCGTGATCAAGGGGACCAGAAGTGTCACTGCCGAGACTGCTGTGAACGCCAGAAACATCCACATACCGGTCAACAGAGCGAGTCCGACCCCGGCAAGAAGGGGGAGCCCGGCGCTGAGAAACAATGTGGTCCGGTTTTCCTGCCGCGCCGGCCGCGGCACCGTCAAAGGCTCTGCCACCGACAGCCCAGCGGCGCTGAATCCGGAGCTCCGGGAGCCAGAACTGCTGGCCACCACAACGGACATGGTGGAATTTCCGCAGCGGATGAGCGAACCGGTCGAGATGACGGCATTCCTGACGCGTGTGCCGTCCACTTCAGTCCCGTTCGCGCTGTCGAGATCCTCAATCGTCAGGGCCGTGTCCGAGACATCGATCCGTGCGTGTTCCCGGGACAGGTCCGCATCCGGGATGGTCAGCTCCGTGTCGGTCCGCCCAATCCGGTAGCTTCCCCGTCGCAGTGGAAGCACCGTTCCGGCGCCCGGGCCGCTGTGAACGGCCAACAGCAGGACTGCTGGGACCTCCTCGGGTGTCCGCCTCCGTGGTCTTCTGGCCTCAATGGCCCCGTCGACCAGGACCGCGCCATTGACAAGGGGAACCTGTCCAACGGTCAGGGCCGTGAGCGGCAGGCCGTCCACCGTCAGCATCCGGGTCGCAAACCCGAGGGAAAGTTCATGGTCCAGTTCGGATCCCGGGCATCCGTCCCCGGCCGAAACCGTCAGTTCCACGGGTGCGTCGGCCAGCCCGGATCCGGGTCCGCGGACCAGAGTGCAGTGCAGGGTCACCGGCCGGCTCTCCGTTCTTGAGGGCAACTTGGGACCACGCTAATGCGGCTGCCGCAGGAACCGCCCTGATGAATGTGCGTATGTGGATAACCAGCCACGCCTGGCCGGGCGACCGCCTGAACCCCTGTGGCGGTCCTTAGCCGAGTCGGCGTTCCGTCAGGTCAGCGGATAGTGTTAAGGCAAAACCGGGGGGTCGCCGTGTGGCTCCTCCCTGCCAGTCATGAGAGAAAAGGCATCAGAATCGTGAAGATTGCTGTAATTGCGTTGGGGAAAATCGGGCTGCCGCTGGCGGTCCAGTTTGCTTCCAAAGGCCATGACGTTGTCGGCGTCGATGTAAATCAGCAGGTCGTTGACCTCATTAACGCCGGAACCGAACCGTTCCCCGGTGAGGCCCACCTGCAGGAGAAACTCTCTGAACTCGTGCCGGCAGGCAAGCTCCGCGCCACCACCGACTACGCCGAAGCTGTCCCCGGCGCCGATGCTGTGGTGCTCGTGGTGCCGCTGTTCGTCGACGCGGAAGCAAAGCCTGACTTTGGCTGGATGGACAGCGCAACGGCTGAACTGGCCAAGCACCTGACCCCGGGCACCCTCGTCTCCTACGAAACAACCCTCCCGGTCGGGATCACCCGCACACGGTGGAAGCCTGCGCTCGAGGCGGGCTCCGGCCTCGTCGAGGGCACGGATTTCCACCTCGTCTTTTCCCCCGAGCGTGTCCTGACCGGCCGCGTGTTCGAGGATCTGCGCAAGTACCCCAAGCTCGTCGGCGGTCTGTCCGCGGCGGGTGCGGCCAAGGCCGTCGCGTTCTACGAGGCCGTCCTGGACTTCGATGAGCGTCCTGACCTCCGCCGTCCAAACGGCGTCTGGGACCTGGGCTCGGCGGAGGCCTCCGAGCTGGCGAAGCTGGCCGAGACCACGTACCGCGACGTCAACATCGGGCTCGCCAACCAGTTTGCCCGCTTCGCGGCCACAGCCGGCATCGACATCTACCAGGTCATCGAAGCATCCAACTCCCAGCCATACAGCCACATCCACCAGCCGGGCATCGCGGTAGGCGGCCACTGCATCCCGGTGTACCCGCGCCTTTACCTCTGGAACGACCCGGAGGCCACCGTGGTGCGGGCCGCCCGTGCTGCCAATGCCGACATGCCCGACTACACTGTGGGCCTCCTTGAAGGTGCCTACGGCGACCTGACCGGCGCCCGGGTTGTCGTTTTGGGCGCGGCCTACCGCGGCGGCGTCAAGGAGACGGCGTTCTCCGGTGTCTTCGATGCCGTGGCTTCCCTCGAGAAGCGCGGCGCTGCCGTGTCGGTTCATGACCCCCTGTACACGGATGCGGAACTGGACAAGCTCGGCTTCGCGGCCTACCACGTCGGCGAGCCCGTTGATGCAGCCGTCGTCCAGGCAGACCACGCCGAGTACCGGGAACTGACACCCGCGGACCTGCCCGGCATCAAGGCCTTCATCGACGGCCGCCGCGTGAGCTCTGCTGACCGCTGGGACGGGGTCACCTACCGCGTCATTGGCAAGGCCTGACACTGACTTGCTGCTGCGGCCCTGCCGGGCCTCAGCGTCAGCACCTTTTGAAAGGAACCAAACTATGACGACGACCATTGCTCCGAGCGCTGATGTTTCGGATCAGGCCATCCTCGGCGACGGCACGAAGGTATGGCACCTTGCCCAGGTCCGCGAGCAGGCGAATCTTGGTGAAAACTGCATCGTAGGGCGCGGTGCCTACGTCGGCACCGGTGTGCAGATCGGCGCCAACACGAAGATCCAGAACTACGCCCTGGTCTACGAACCCGCACGGCTGGGCAAGGGCGTTTTCATCGGACCGGCGGTGGTGCTGACCAACGACACCTACCCGCGGTCGGTCAGCCCTGACGGCTCGCTTAAGAGCGCCCACGACTGGACGCCGGTGGGCGTGACCATAGAGGACGGCGCCTCGATCGGTGCCCGCGCCGTGTGCGTGGCCCCCCTGACAGTCGGCCGCTGGGCGACGGTGGCGGCCGGTGCCGTCGTCACCAAGGATGTTCCCGCGTTCGCCCTCGTGGCGGGCGTTCCGGCCCGCCGACTCGGTTGGGTCGGCAAGGCCGGCCAACCGCTGCGGCAGGAGGGCGACTTCTGGGTCTGCCCCGCCACCGGCGCCAAGTACATTGAAGACGGAAATTCCCTGAAAGAATCTGAGGAGAACGCATGAGCTACGACTTTATCCCCGCCGCGAAGCCGATCATCGGCGACGACGAGCGGGCCGCCGTCGACGCTGTTCTGGCCACCGGCATGCTCGCCCAGGGCACGCAGGTCGCGGAGTTTGAGAAGGAATTTTCTGCGGTCCTTCTCGATGGCCGTTCCTCGGTAGCCGTCAACTCAGGCACCTCCGGGCTCCACCTGGGGCTCCTGGCCTCCGGGGTTGGCGCCGGCGATGAAGTCATCGTTCCCTCGTTCACCTTTGCCGCGACCGGCAACTCTGTTGCGCTCACGGGTGCCACTCCGGTGTTCGCCGACATCGAACTGGACCACTACACGCTCGACGTTGACCACGTTGCCTCGCTCATCACGGACAAGACCAAGGGCATCATGCCCGTCCACCTGTACGGCCACCCGTTCGACGTCGAGGGCTTCACCAAACTTGCCGCCGAGCGTGGCATCGACCTGTACGAGGACGCGGCCCAGGCTCACGGCGCCAGCTTTAACGGCCAGATGGTGGGAACGTTCGGCAAATTTGCCATGTTCAGCCTTTACCCCACCAAGAACATGACCTCCGGTGAGGGCGGCATGGTCTCCACCCCCGACGCAACGGTCGAACGGAACCTGCGTCTCCTGCGGAACCAGGGCATGGAAAAGCAGTACGAAAACGAACTTATCGGCTTCAATGCCCGGATGACTGACCTGCACGCCTCCATCGGACGGGTCCAGCTCAAGAAGGTCCTGGGTTGGACTGAACAGCGCCAGCAGAACGCTGCTTTCCTCACCGAGAACCTGCAGGGTGTTGGCACGCCTAAGGTTGCCGAGGGCGCATCCCACGTTTACCACCAGTACACGATCCGGGTCACCGAGGACCGCGACGGACTGGCCAAGGCCCTGCGCGAGGAGTACAACATCGGTACCGGCGTGTACTACCCGGTCCCGAACCACCGCCTCCCGTCGTTCAACCGCACGGAAGACCTGCCCAACACTGAAACCGCGGCCAAGGAAGTACTCTCCCTGCCGGTGCACCCCTCATTGGGTCAGGGTGACCTGGAACGCATCGTCACGGCGGTCAACAAGCTTGTCCAGGCAGGTGCCTGATGGCAAACCTTCGCGTTGGCCTGATCGGGCTGGGCATGATGGGCCGTCACCATGCCCGCGTGGTGCGGGAACTCGACGGCGTCGACCTCGTGGCTGTCGCGGACTCCTTCGGGGATCCTCACGGTGTCGCAGGCCAGCTGGACTTGCTCTCTTCCGTTGAGGAACTCATTGCAGCCGGCATCGACATGGCCGTCGTGGCCGTACCCACCGGCCTGCACGAGGAAGTAGGGCTGGCTCTGGCCGAGGCCGGCGTCCACACGCTCGTTGAAAAGCCCATCGCCGACAGCGCCGAGGCCGGGCAGCGTCTCGTCGACGCCTTCGCGGCAAAGGGCCTCGTGGGGGCTGTTGGCCACATCGAGCGGTTCAACCCTGCCCTGCAGTCGCTGCGCAAGCGCATTGAAGCCGGCGAGCTCGGCGATGTCTACCAGATTGCGACCCGGCGTCAGGGGCCGTTCCCCGCCCGGATCGCCGACGTCGGCGTGGTCAAGGACCTTGGCACGCACGACATCGACCTCACAGCCTGGCTCGCGCAGAGCCGGTTCGAGTCGATTTTCGCCCGCACCACCACCCGCAGCGGCCGTCCGCATGAGGACATGGTCGCGGCCACCGGGCAGCTCAGGAACGGCGTCATCACCAACCACCTGGTCAACTGGCTCTCCCCGATGAAGGAGCGCCTGACCATTGTCACCGGTGAGAAGGGCGCCTTCGTGGCTGACACCATCACCGCCGACCTGACGTTCTTCGAAAACGGCACGGTTGCCACAGAGTGGGAGTCCATGGCGGCGTTCCGCGGAGTCTCCGAAGGCAACGTCACGCGCCTCGCCATCGCCAAGCCCGAGCCGCTGCGGACCGAACACGAAGCCTTCCGCGACGCCGTCCTTGGCCTGCGCAGTGACGTGGTCACAATGCAGGAGGGGCTGGATACCCTCAGGGTTGCCGAGGCAGTCCTGGAGTCCGCAACGAGCCGGCAGATCGTGAAGATTGCCAATTCGTGACTGCTAAGAAACCCCCGAAGGTCGCCGTAGCCTCACGCCTCTTCACCCCGGAGGTGGGGGCGGCATCCTTCAGGCTGCAGGCGCTGGTGGATGGCCTGAGGGCAAACGGCGCGGAAGTCAGCGTCGTGACCACCAGGCCGCCCAAGGGCTCCCCGGCCTTCAGCCCGCAGTACAGGCTTTCCCGCTGGCCGGTGCTGCGGGATGCCGGCGGCAACGTGCGCGGCTATGTCCAGTACATGAGTTTCGACGTGCCGGCCTTCTTTCGGCTGCTTTTCACCAATGCCGACGTCGTCGTGTCCGAACCGCCCCCCACGACGGGCGTGGTGGTTGCCCTGAGTTCGGCGCTGCGACGTCGTCCGTTCGTCTACTACGCGGCGGATGTCTGGACCGAGGCCCTGTCAGCAACGGATGTTCCGGGCGTCGTCATCCGGGTGATGCGCGCGGCCGAGGGCTTTGCGCTGCGCAGGGCCGCCAAGGTGATTGCGATCTCGGACGCCGTGGCCGAAAAGGTCCGGCAGTTCGGCGTCCACGCGGACCGCGTGGCCGTCGTCGGGAACGGCATCGACACTTCGGTCTTCGGGCCGGCCGGGGATTCAGCGGAAACCCAGGCACCGTATTTCGTCTACACGGGGACCATGTCGGAGTGGCAGGGCGCGGACGTCTTTATCCGGGCGCTGCCTGCCGTTCTGGCTGAGCACCCGGGTGCGGGCATCCGGTTCTTCGGCCAGGGTTCCGATGAGCCGCATCTCAGGGAACTCGCCGCGGAAACCGTTCCCGGACACGTGCACTTCGGCGGGGTCATTCCTCCGGCGGATGCGGCGCAGTGGATCCGCGGCGCTGCGGCAGCCCTGGTCAGCATCAAGCCGGGCCAGGGCTACGACTTCGCGAAGCCGACCAAAATCTACGCCGCCGCCGGATGCGGCACCCCCGTGGTCTTCGCTGGCGCCGGAGAGGGCGCTGCCCTGGTTGCGGACAACGGACTGGGTGAAGCGCCAGGTTACGACGTCGACAGTGTCGCCGGGGCCATGCTCCGCGTGCTGGCCGCTGAATACTCAGGAAATGACGACGGCGGCCGGGCCGCCAGAGCGGGCTGGGTGCAGCAGCACGCCTCGCTGGAAACCTCGGGGCAGCATGCCGCGCAGGAGGTTATTTCGACCGTAGTCCGTTCAGAACCTGCGGCCAGCGAGCCGAAAGTAGGAGAAAAACAATGACCAGCGACTATGCGGTCACCGTCGTTATTCCGGTGCATCAGCTGAACCGTCCCATCGCCCGGGCCGTGGAATCGGCGCTTGCTGCCGGTAAACCTGGGCAGGTGAAAGCCCTTGTGGTCTGCCATGAGATTTCCGGGGACGATGTCCGCAAGCGACTCACGGAACTGCCGCAGGAACATATCGAGCTGCTGGAATTCGCGGACGGTATTCCCTCGCCCGCCGGACCCATGAATGCCGGGCTGAAGAAGGTTGCGACCCGCTATGTCGCCCTCCTCGGCTCCGACGACTTCCTAGAGGCAGGCGCCCTTTCACAGTGGATTGGTCAGGCCGACTCCAGCCGGGCCGATGCCGTGGTCGCCCGGCTGCGCACGCAGGGCGGAATGCCGATCCGCTCTCCACGGCTGCGCCTGTTGCGCACCGGAGCGCTGCATCCCGTTCGTGACCGCGTCGCATACAGGACTGCGCCCCTTGGCCTCATGAGGCTGTCCACCGTCGAGCGGCTCGGCCTGCAGTTTATCGGCGGCCTCCGCACCGGTGAGGACATGGAATTCAGCCTCCGTTTGTGGTTTAGCGGTGGCAGGATCGAAATGGGCCGGCCCGGCGGAACCTACGTCGTGGGGGAGGACGCCGTCGAGCGCGTGACGGGCCAAATGCTGCCGTTGACGGAAGAGTTCCGGGCGCTTATGGGCGTGGTCACGGCGGAGTGGGTCCGGGAACTGCGGGGCCCCGCCCGGCACGCCATCGCCGTTAAGATCCTTCGCGTTCACGTACTGTCGGCGATGTACCGGCGCGGAGGGACCTTTCCTTGGACTGCCGATGACCGGGCAGCCTTGGCTGCGGCGGTGGATGCCATCAAGGCTGTGGCTCCGTCGGTGGAGCGGCCGCTCAGCGTCGCCGAGCTGGAGCTGCTGCGGCTCGCGGAAACGCCTCAATCCAGTCTGGAGACCTTTTCGAACGGATTGTCCGTCTGGCCGTCGGGAGGCTACCGGACGCAGATCCTGACACCCCGGCTGTGGGACAACCTACGGTTTGAAAGCAATTTCAGGTACTACGGCGCCGAAAAGTTCGCTTCGATCCGCCGCTGAGTGCCAGACCTCGGGGCAGCGGCCGATACCGGCCACGCAAAGCGGATCGGGTAATCTTGACCGGGCGGACATAGACAAATTGCCTGCCAACAAAAATACACAGGAGAGTTGTGAACGCTGATCTCGTCGTAGTCGGTTCAGGTTTTTTTGGCCTGACAATCGCGGAACGCGCCGCCACGGAGCTTGGGCTTAAGGTTGCAGTCCTGGACCGCCGTCACCATATCGGTGGCAATGCATACAGCGAAAATGAACCGAAGACCGGCATTGAGGTCCACCGCTACGGCGCCCACCTCTTCCACACCTCGAACGAACGGGTCTGGGAGTACGTGAACCGCTTCACGGCCTTCACCAACTACCAGCACAAGGTGTACACCAGCCATAAGGGCGAGGTGTACCAGATGCCCATCAACCTTGGCACCATCAACCAGTTTTTCCGCGCGTCCATGGGACCCGCGGAAGCCAGGGCGCTGATCCAGGAGCAGGCAGGGGAGCTTGCGGGCACTGATCCGCAGAACCTGAACGACAAGGGCATCCAGCTGATCGGCCGGCCCCTCTATGAGGCGTTCATCAAGTACTACACCGGCAAGCAGTGGCAGACGGACCCCAAGGACCTGCCGGCGGAGATCATTTCCCGCCTTCCCGTCCGCTACAACTACGACAACCGCTACTTCAACGACTCGTATGAAGGTCTCCCGGTTGACGGCTACACGGCGTGGATCGAGCGCATGGCCGATCACCCGAACATCGAGGTTCACCTCAACACTGATTTCTTCGACGGCGGGGAATTCGGCCAGGCTTCTGTGCGTGGCCAGGTCCCCGTCATTTACACGGGACCGGTGGACCGGTACTTCAACTACGCCGAAGGTGACCTCTCCTGGCGCACCATCGACCTTGAGGAAGAGGTCCTGCCCGTGGAGGACTTCCAGGGCTGCGCAGTGATGAACTACCCGGACGAGGAAGTCCCCTACACACGAATCCACGAATTCCGGCACTTCCACCCCGAACGCGACTACACCAAGGACGCCACGGTGATCATGCGGGAGTTCTCCCGTTTTGCGGAGAAGGGCGACGAACCCTATTACCCGGTGAACACCGCCGTCGACCGTTCGAAGCTGCTGGCCTACCGGGACCTGGCCCGCGGTGAAGATTCCGTGCTGTTCGGCGGACGGCTGGGGACGTACAAGTACCTCGACATGCACATGGCCATTGGATCGGCCCTGAGCATGTTTGACAACAAGATCAAGCCGCACTTCAGCGGCGGTGCGAAGCTGGAAAGCGGAGGAGTAGACGCATGAGCGTAGCGACAGAGTTCCGGCAGGGAGCCGAATCGGCCACAGACGATACCGTCTGGAAGACAGTCCACCGGGTGGTTTTCCCGGTCGACGGCGACACGGACACCCTGCCCCTGTACGTTGACTTCGATGCCGCGCGCCGTGTCGTCGACGGCCAGGAGTCGACCTCCAAGCGCGGCGGAGCCACGCCTATCGCCACTCAGCGCAGCCAGGTCCGTTCGGACTTCATCCTCGGCCGCCGCCGGCTGTCGCTGCCGGCCCACCGCAGGGTCTCGTTTGGAACGTACTTCAACGCATTCCCCGCCAGCTACTGGCGAGCCCACACGGACGTGCAGAAAGTCCGGCTCAGCATTGAGGTGGATGCCGAGGCAACGGTCATTGTGTACAAGTCCAGCCCCCGCGGAAGTTCCAACCGCGTTCAAAGCATGCATGTCACGGGAGGGGCCACCGCGACGTGTGAACTGTCGCTGACCACCTTCGCCGACGGCGGCTGGTACTGGTTCGACCTCGTCGCCCACGGCGACGACGTGACCCTGCAGCAGGCTGACTGGGCGGTTCCGGAACCGGAAGGCTTCAGCCCTGGCACGCTTTCCATCGCGGTCACCACGTTCAACCGTCCGGATTACTGCGTCAAGCACCTGCGGACGTTCGCCGAATCAGAAGACCTGCTCGCGGTCATGGACCGGCTCATCGTCACCGACCAGGGTAACCAGAAGGTCAGGGACGAGCAGGGCTTCGAGGAAGCCGCCGCTGTGCTCGGCGACAAGTTCAAGCTGATTGAACAGGGAAACCTCGGAGGCTCCGGCGGGTTCGCCCGCGGAATGCACGAGTCAGTACAGGACGGCCAGAGCAAGTATGTGATGCTCCTGGATGATGACGTCGTGGTGGAGACCGAGGGCGTGCTGCGTGCCGTCAACTTTGCAGACTTCACGCGGAGCGCCACCATTGTGGGCGGCCACATGTTCAACCTGTTTGAGCGATCGGTGATCCACAACTTTGGTGAAGGCATCAACGAGTACCGGTTCCAGTACGAACCGATCGGCGAGGGGCAGATAGCCCACGACTTCGCTGCCAGCAACCTCCGGACCACGCCCTGGATGCACCGGCGGATCGACGTCGACTACAACGGCTGGTGGATGTGCCTGATCCCGACCTCGATCATCAAGGAGATCGGGCTCGCCCTCCCCGTCTTCATCAAGTGGGACGACGTCGAATACGGCATCCGCGCCAAGGCCAACGGATACACCACCGTGAGCCTGCCCGGAGCAGCCGTGTGGCATATGCCGTGGACGGAGAAGGACGACACCATTGACTGGCAGGCGTACTTCCACCAGCGGAACCGGTGGGTGGCGGCCTTGCTGTACTCACAGTACGAGAAGGGCGGACGGCTGCCGGTCGAAAGCTTCCTGCAGGACGTCCGCCACCTGCTCTCGCTGCAGTACTCGGCCGTGGAGCTCCGCAACCGCGCCCTCCAGGACCTGCTCGACGGGCCTTCGCACCTGCACCGGACCATCGGCGGCAAGCTTCCGGAAATCCGCCAGGTCCGTTCGGGCTTCCCGGACGCCCAGGTCACCAAGGACATCACCGAGTTCCCCGCCGTCAAGCGCGTGCACCTGCCCAAGTTCGGCATGGTCCCGACGCGGCCCAAGAACATCGTTCAGACAGTGTCCAGTGCGCTTTCCGGTGCTGTTCGCCAGCTGCGAGGCGTAAACCCGGAGGCCTCCCAGCACCCCGAAGCAGTCGTGCCTGCGGCAGACGCGCGCTGGTGGCGGCTGTCGCACCTGGACTCGGCCATCGTCTCTGCTTCCGACGGAACCGGCGCATCCTGGTACCGCCGGGACAACGTCCGTTTCCGCAAGCAGCTGCTGCGGAGCATGACGCTGCACGCAAGGGTCCTGGCGCGCTGGGACGAACTCTCGGCGGCATACAAGGGTGGACTCAGTGAGTTCACGTCACCCGAAGCCTGGACGAAGACCTTTGAGTCCATGTCCGACTCCAGCCCTGAACAGCAGAAGCCCAATAAGTGACGAACGGACGTACATCCCCGACACGCCAGGGCGCTGACCGCGCCCTGGTCGTTCCGGGAACCGGGAACGGTCTTGCCGACGTTTTCCGGTCCAGGTTCCTTCTGAAACTCCTGGTCCGCAAGGAGCTCAGGATCCGCTACCGCGGATCCGTCCTCGGACTGCTCTGGACCTACGTCAAGCCTGGCGTGCAGTTTGTTGCCTTCTACCTGGCGCTGGGCGTTTTCCTTGGCCTCGAGCAGAGCCCGACAAACAGGGGCGGCTTGCCGAATTACGCCGTCTACCTGTTCTCCGGGATCATCATGGTGAACTTCTTCACGGAGTCCCTGAGCACTGCCACCCGCTCGATCGTCAACAACAGTGGCCTGATCAACAAGATCTACCTGCCCCGCGAGCTGTTTCCGGTCTCGTCGGTTTGGGTGTCGGCGGTGCATTTCCTGCCGCAGGCGTTCGTGCTGGTGGTCGCTTGCCTGTTCAGTGGGTGGCGGCCGGGCCTTCTCGAGGCGTACACAGCCGTTGCGGGGTTCCTGATCATTGCCCTCCTCGCCACGGGCCTGGGGCTCTTTTTCGGGGCCGTGAACGTCTATTTCCGGGACTCGGAGAATTTCGTCGACCTGCTGCTGATGGTTGCCACCTGGGTTTCGCCTGTGCTGTATTCCTGGCGGATGGTCCAGGCCAAGGCGGGGGACTTCTGGTTCTCCGTGTACCAGCTCAACCCCATCACGATCGCCGTCGAGTCGTTTCACCACGCGTTCTGGCTTCCCACCACGGCGGGGGCGGAGGGCAGCCCGCCCAACCTGGTCACCGTCTGGATCCCGGTGGGCCTGCTCGTGTCCCTGCTCATTCTGTTCCTCGGCCAGTGGACCTTCCGCAGGCTCGAAGGCCGTTTCGCGCAGGAGCTGTGACATGACCACCGCCATAGAAATACGCAACATCAACAAGCAGTTTGTCCTGCGCCACACCAGATCACTCAAGGAAGCACTCGTGTGGCTGATCCGGGGACGCAAGGGCGACCTCTCCAAAAAGTTCCATGCCCTCAGGGACCTTTCGATCGACGTCGAACACGGTGAGACAGTGGCGCTCCTGGGCCTCAACGGTTCCGGCAAATCGACGCTGCTCAAGCACATTTCCGGGGTCATGCTGCCCGATTCGGGCACAGTCCGCACCGGTGGCCGGGTGGCAGGGCTGATTGAGGTAGGTGCGGGATTCCATCCTGACCTGTCAGGACGGGACAACGTCTACCTGAACGGCGCGATCCTCGGCATGACGGAAGCGCAGATCAAGGAAAAGTTCGACTCGATTGTTGAGTTTGCCGAGATTGGCGAATTCATCGACACCGAAGTGAAGTTCTATTCCTCCGGCATGTACCTTCGGCTGGCGTTTTCCGTTGCAGTCCACACGGACCCGGACGTGTTCCTCGTTGACGAGATCCTGGCCGTAGGCGACGAGCCGTTCCAGAAGAAGTGCCTTGCGAAGATCAAGGAGCTGGCCGCCGCGGGGAAGACCCTGATTGTCGTCAGCCATGACCTGGATCTGGTGTCCCATGTCTGCGAACGCGGAGTGATGCTTGAACATGGCTCGGTGGTCATGGACGGCCCCGTTGACGAAGTCATCAGCAGGCTCCGGAACCGATAGATCCGGGTCAGGACCGCCGGCCGAGGCCCATGCTTGGCCGGCCGGGAACTGACCCACCGTTTTTCTGCGGACCGGACGAATTCGGACGGACCGTGTACCTACATAACCCAATCTTGGAGGAAATGTGTCCTGGCTGACGTCGCTGCCGGCCCTGTTCATCGCGGTAGCAGTGGTGCTCCTCCCGGGCGCAGCCCTGGGATGGGCGCTGGGCTTCCGGCGGACCAGCCTTCTCGGTTTTGCACCGGCCCTGTCGCTGTCCATTGCGGGCATCGGCGCTATTCTCGCCCCGTTTGTCCACGTGGGCTGGAGCATCTGGGTTGTTATTGCGACCACCCTGGTGGCTTCCGCCGCTGCATGGGCCATCATGCGGACGCGCTGGACCCGACCCCGCCGGACGCCGACGGATGATACCCAGGAAAAGTGGACCGTGCTGGCAACGGCAGCGATTGGGCTTGCTGCCGGCGCCTTTCTGATTGCGCGCCGGTACGTCCAGCTGGTCGGGGTTCCGGACAACATTTCCCAGCGCTATGACAATGTCTTTCATTTGAACGCTGTCCGCTTCGTGCTGGACACGGGCAACGCCTCCACGTTGAACCTGGGAAGCATGGCAGGGGGAACAGGAGGTCTGTCCTCGGTGTACCCCGCCGTGTGGCACTCGCTGGCCGCACTCGTGACCCAGTTGACGGGCGCATCCGTGCCGGTATCAGTCAATGCGGTGAATCTGGTGGCCTCGGCGGTGATCTGGCCAATATCGGTGGTGTTCCTGACGCGGGTGGTTCTTGGACCGCGGCCGATCGGCCTGCTGGCGGCCGGCGTCATATCGGCCGGGTTCCTTGCCTTCCCCTACCTCCTGCTCGTGTGGGGACCGCTGTTCCCCAACCTGCTCTCGGTCGCTGTGTTGCCGGCCGGTGTTGCCGCAGTGGTCCTTGTCTGCCGGCTGGCGCCCACGTTGCAGGACGTCCCGGTCCGGAGCTGGCTCGTACTCGTGCTTGCACTTCCCGGACTGGCGCTGTCCCACATGAGCGCCATCAACGCACTGCTTGCCTTCAGCGTCCCCATCGTGCTGTGGAGGCTGGCACTGCACGTCCGGACGATGGTCCGCGCCAAGGCTTCTCCTGGGAGGTTCGCCGTCACCGCAGTGGCAACGGCAGCCGGGATTGCACTTGCACTGGTCATCTGGGACAAACTCAGGCCGGCAGCCTACAACGGCTGGACCGCCCATCAGACGGTGGCCGGAGCCATTGGTGAAGTCGTCGCGAATGCGCCGATGAAAACCGACGTTACCGTGGCGATCTCCATTCTGGCTTTGATCGGACTGGCCCGAATCGTCCGCCAGCGGCCCCAGTTCTGGCTGTTTGGCTGCTTTTTCGTCGCTGGATTCCTCTACGTTGTGGACGCCGGTTTCGAGGCGGGGTGGGCCAGGGCATTCTTCACGGGAACCTGGTACCAGGACACGTACCGGCTGGCCGCGTACGTGCCCATCTTCAGCGTCGTGCTCGCTGCCCTGGGTGTCCTGGTCCTTGCGGACTGGGCCACGGGAGCTTTCGAGCGCCTGACACCGCGGCTGCGGGGGAGCGCCCTGATGAAGGGCCGCGGAGCCCTTCTTCCCGGCCTCGCCGGCATGGTCATCGCCTGCGTGGTTCTCGCCTGGGCCACCCAGACCGGCCCCGTCCGCGACTATGTCGCGTCCAACCATATTTTCTATGAGCGCGACACCAAGGATTCGATCCTTTCCTCGGACGAGTACAAGCTGCTGGCCCGTATCGATTCCCGGGTTCCGGAGGATGCTGTCATCGCAGTCAACCCCTGGAACGGCGGGGCGCTGGCCTATGCATTTGCGGACCGGAAGGTCCTTGAGTTCCACATGGGTCAGCGGGAATCAAAGAGTGAACGTGTCATCGCGGACTCGCTCTCCAAGGCGGACTCGTCGCCGGCTGTGTGCGATGCCGTGCGGGAGACGAAGGTTTCGTACGCGCTCGACTTCGGCAAGCAGTACCTGTTGAACCATCCGTCCAGCCGCACGTTCCCGGGACTGCAGAACCTGGATGCCTCCAAGGCCGTGGAACTGGTGGACCAGGAGGGAGCGGCCAAGCTGTTCAAAGTGGTGGCCTGCGACCCGGCCACCGCCGCCAAATAGCTTTCTACCGCAAGCGGGACCAGAACCCACGCGAAAGGCCTCCGGAGAGGCAGCCTGTCAGCTGCCGTTCCGAAGGCCTTTTCCATGGGCGGGGCCCAGGGAACCTAGCGGCCGAACGCCTCGATCAGCGCCGCGACCGTACGCTCGGCGGCGTGGCCGTCGCCGTAGGGCGTGGCGTCGGTTGCGGGCGGCGCGGGACGGCGGACAGTGTCTGCCAGGATGCTCAGGTCCTCGCTGACCAGGACGTTCCAGCCCAGTTCGACCGTCTCCACCCATTCAGTTTCCGGACGGATGGTGGTGCAGGGGGTGCGGAGCAGGAAGGCTTCCTTCTGGAGTCCGCCGGAATCGGTGATCACGCCGGCGCTGTTCCGGACGGCATGGACCAGCTGCGGGTAGGCCAGCGGTGCAGCAACCCGGACGGAACCCTGCTCCAGATCGAGGCCGTGCTTGGCCGCCAGGCTGACGAGCCGCGGGTGGGCCAGCACGAAGACCGGCTTTTCCAAGCTGGCCAGGGACTCGATGATGGCTCCCAGTCGCTCAGGAGAATCGGTGTTGTCGGGCCGGTGGATGGTGCAGACGTAGTATTCGCCCGGCGCTGCATCGACGGGCAGGGGCTGCTCGGTGGCGTCGAGCATGTCGCGGACCTTGAAAAGCACGTCGGTCATGACGTCGCCGACAAGTACCGTCCGCTCCGCGAGGCCTTCCGTGGCGAGGTGCTTCACCGCCACCTCGGTGGGTGCAAGCAGGAGGTCAGCGCTGTGGTCCGTCAGGACGCGGTTGTGCTCTTCCGGCATCCGGCGGTTGAAGGACCGGAGCCCGGCCTCCAGGTGGGCAACGGGGATGTGCATCTTGATGGCCGCGATGGCCGCCGCGAGGGTTGAGTTGGTGTCGCCATAAACCAGGACACAGTCCGGGGCTGACTCCTCAAGGATGCCTTCCAGGCCGTGCAGCATGGCACCTGTCTGGGCACCGTGCTTGCCGGAGCCGACGCCAAGATTGAAATCCGGTGCCGGGATGCCGAGATCGCGGAAGAACACATCGCTCATGAGCTCGTCATAGTGCTGGCCCGTGTGGGCGATCAGGTGTTCGGCCTGTCCGGCCATCGCCGCCGCTATCGGTGCAAGTTTCACAAACTGGGGACGTGCGCCAACGACGCTGAGAATTCGCATGGATTCAAGTTTAGAGGCAGGCCGTCCATATTTCCGCCCGCGTGGGCTCCGGGCGGGCACCGGGACCCGCATCGGCGTCGGCCCGGCCACCGGTTCCGACGGCGGCTGCGGCCATCAGGAAACCCTGAAGACGCCCGCTTTCGCGCGGAGGCGTTCAGCCAGATAGTGCCTCAGGACAGAGTCGCGTGACAGGACAGCCAGCGGCTTGGCGGTGACAAAATCGCCGCTTCTGCCGGCATTCCTGTGATGTTCGACGGCGGCACGCAGTGCCGGGACATCCGCCGCCTTTGCGGCGGCGCGGGCCAGGTCAGCGTCGCGGCGGCTCAGCGCCGGCAGTGACCCGCCTGCGAAGGCCAGCAGCCGGTCGGAGACGTCAGCCCAATAGCTGCGTTCAGCGTCGTCCCACAAAGCCCTGCCTTGAGCGTCAGCCGCCGCTGAGCCCCGCCGGACCAGGGCGCCGATGCCATGGACACGCAGGATTTTCAACGCCACGGCCCGGCGCTCGGAAACGGTCGCGGCGCGGAGCCAACCCGAGGTGAGGAGACGCTCGAGCCAGCGGAATTCATCTGCCAACGGGCTAATGGAGCTGGTAACGCGGCCGGCCCCGGAGTCATCGGTCTGGTGGTACGCGGCCGCTCCGTAGGGGTAGCAGACGGCGCCGGAGCGGAACCACAGCTTGAGGGTGGCTTCGATGTCTTCGCCGGTGCGCAGGCCTTCGGCATACCGGAACCCGACTGCTGACAGGGCAGAGCGCCGCAGCAGGCCGTAGGGAACACTTCGGTACGCGAGGCCGTCCTTAAGCGGATCCAAAACCGCCGGCTTGGAGGGCCGGATCCGGGGAGACGGAAGGATGGTGCCCTCAGGGGTGCGCAATGGCGCGATGACGGCGGAAGCGCCAGCGGCCTGCGCTGCCTTCCACCAGGCCGCCAGCGATCCGGGCTCAAGGTAGTCGTCGGAATCGAGGAAGCAGAGGTACGTTGCCGTGCTTTCGTCCAAGGCGAGGTTGCGGGGACCGGCAGGGGAGGGGATGCCGTCGTCGCACCGCAGCCAGGTGACGCCGTCGGAAGCAATGCCTTCCTGGGTCAGGTCGGGGGCGCCGGCCCCTCCAATGTTGTGCAGCACAACCGTCGTCCCCAGGGCCACCCCGAGCTCCGCAAGCCCCGGAGCCTGGTCGAGCACGGACCGGACCGCGCGAACGAAGGGCCGCTCCAGATCATGGACAGGGATGACTACTTCGATGCTCTGGCTCATGGGGTGCGTGCTCCTCGGCAGGGTTTCATGGGTCCCGCGATAACCTTACTGGGTGGACAACGAAATACAGGACTCAGTGCTGCTCGACCTGGTGATCGCCGTGCACACCCCCGACCGGCCCGTGGGGCGCGCCGTTGCGTCGCTGGTCGACGGCGGTCTGCCTACGGCTCCCGGTGCGCAGCGGCGGCTGCGGATCAACGTGGTTTGCCACAACACGGATGTGGATCCGATCCGGGAGCGTGTGGCTCCCGAGCACCGTGGCCTCGTGCGCTTTCACCACTACGTGGACGGCATCAAGAGCCCCGCGGGCCCCTTCAACCACGGAATCGCCGAGTCCTCCGGCACGTGGGTGGCCATTATGGGCAGCGATGATTCCGTCGAACCGGGCGCGCTGGCACGATGGGTTGAAGCTGCTGAGCGCGATCATGCCGACGTGCTGATAGCCCCCATGGGCCACGCCGGCGGTGGTCCCATCCGCACACCGGTGGTCAGGCGCACCCGCCACGCCCGGCTCGATCCAGTGGCCGACCGCCTGACGTACCGGACAGCGCCGCTCGGACTGTTGCGGCTTACGCTCGTGCGCCGGCTGGGACTCACATTTCCGACCCGCTACGCCACCGGCGAGGACCAGTCGTTTTCGGCGAAGCTGTGGTTTTCGGGCGCGAACATCAGCTACGGCCGCGGCCTCCCGCGATACCTGGTGCACGCCGACGCTGCCCTCCGTGTCACCCACACGCCGCGCCCCGTGGCAGAGGACTTGGCATTCGCAACCGACTTGGTCACGTCCGGATGGTTCGAGGATTTGCCTCACCGGGCCAGGGAAGCAATTGTCACGAAGATCATCAGGGTGCACATCTTTGGGCACGTCCTGCTGCGTGCCGAGGCCGGAACATGGAGTTCGGCCGATGCCGCCGAGATGGCGCGCGAATTGCAGAAACTGCTGTTCCGGGCACCGCACGCTGCGCGACCGCTTTCACTCGCGGACAGAAGACTGCTCGACGCCGTGGCCCGCGAAGAGGCGGACGTGGTCGTGATGAAGGCGCTGGCATTGGCCCGGCGCCGGTTTGCGAGCCCGCAGACCTGGCTGCCGCGCAGCCTGTCGCACGCCCTGCATCCCGAGGCGCCACTGAGGTTCATGAGCGCCTCGGCGCTGGTCTAGCGCGTAACGCCGGGATGAGCACGGCTTCCACGCTCCGGCGCCCCCTGAAAACTCTCCGATTCCGTCGAAAGAACACATGAAGATCCTTGTAGTCGCAACGTGGTATCCCCATGACGAAAATCCCACCGAGGCGCCGTTTAACTCCGAGCACGTGGAAGCCATCCGGGGACGCGGACACGAGGTCCGCGTGATCCACGTCCGGCTCGGCACCACCCTCGCCATGCCGCGGCAGTCTTCCGGCCTGTGGGAGGGCACGCCCGTGCGGCGGGTGGCCGCGGACCCGAAACGGCCGTCTACCGTCCTGGCTGCCAGCCGGACGCTGGCCAAGGAAATGGCTTGGGCTGACGTGGTCCACACCATGGCGTTCTCCTCGATCCTCGTCACGATGATGCCGTGGGCCGCACGCGCGCTGACGGGCCGCCGGCCAGCATGGGTCCATACAGAGCACTGGAACGGCGTCGTGAACCCGGCCAGTGTCTCGCCACTCTGGGCCAAGCTGTCCTGGGTGCGCGGCGTCCTGCGTTTGCCCCACGTCGTCACCGGTGTGACCGGGCAGCTCACGCGCGAAATGCAGCGGTTTGCGCGCCCCCACGCCGCCGTCGTGGTGCCGTGCGTGGTCAAAGCCCGCGGCGCCGTCGTCCCTTCCTCCTTCGGTACGCCGCTCCGCCTCGCTGCCGTGGGCGGGCTCATTGCCCGCAAGCGGCCGCTGGAAGCGGTGCGGGCCATTGCCTGGCTGCGCGACCACGGCACGGACGTGCACCTGACGTGGGTGGGTGAAGGCCCGCTTCGCGGGGAATGTGAGGCCCTGGTTGCGAGGCTCGGGCTTGAGGACCAGGTGACGTTGACAGGCTCGGTGAGGCCTGCAGAAGTTGCCGGTCAACTGTCTGACGCCGACCTCTTCTTTCTTCCCACTGCCCAGGAAAACTTCTTCACTTCGGCCGCAGAGGCACTGGCGGCGGGCCGCGCTGTCGTGGCCACCCGGGTGGGCGGCTTCAGCGACTATGCCGACGGCTCCAACAGCAGACTGGTCGACGACGTGTCCCCTGAGACGTTGGGAGGAGCGGTCCTGGATGCCCGGGACGCATTCAAGGATGTGCCTGCCGGAGACATTGCCGGTCCCATCCGCGAACGGTTTTCGCCGGAGGCAGTGGGGGAGCTCTTCGACCGCGCATATACGGCTGCTCTGGCCCGTGCCTGAGGCCACGGGCGTTACAGGCATCATTGCACACACTCTCGGAGGGGAACTGTGAAGTCAGAACCCAAGGTTCTTCAGTTCAATGACTGCGCCTTTGTGGCGCGGAACATGGTCCGCGCTGCGGCGCGCGCGGGCATCAGCTGGGACTACCTGCCGCCGGAGCAGGTCCGTCCGATGACAGTGGCGCCGAAGAATCCGCTGCTTGCCAAGGCCCGGTTCATCCCGTACGTTGCACGGCGGGCCGTCAAGCTCCGGGCAGCCGACGTCGTGCACGTGCACTACGGCACGAGCGTCAGGCTGATTAAGGAACGCGGAATGCCGCGGCGCCCGTACGTCCTCACCCTGCATGGAACCGACATTCGGAAGCAATGGGCTGATCCGCAGTTCCACGGGGAGATCCAAAGGGCGATCGACGAAGCAGCCCATGTTTTCTTCGCGAACAATGACACCGCTGAGAACGCGCGTCGCGCCCGCCCCGATGCTGAGTTCCTCCCCGCGCTCGTGGACGCAGCGGCGCTTCCTTCGTGGAACCCGGCCGGGCGGCCATCCATTCTGTTCGTCTCCCGCTGGGATGACGATAAGGGAGTGGAGCGGCAGTTGGGCCTGGCCCGCAAGCTGACTGCCGCCGTCGGCAGCCGGGCTGAAATCCTTGGCCTGAACTGGGGACCCGGGGCCGAAGCCGCCCGCCGGAGTGGGGTGACTCTTCTGGAACGGATGCCGCAGGAAGAGTTCCACCGGATCATGTCGCAGGCCCACATGACTGTGGGCCAGGCCACCAACAACTTTGCCACCAGTGAGTTTGAGGCACTGTGCATGGGTGCCCCGCTCGCGGCCCTTGGGGCGCGGCTCCCGCGGCCCGACGATGGCACGACGCCGCCGGTGATCGAGGGAACCGAAGACGACGTTGTAGAGCAGGTCGTAGCGGCCTTGGAGGATCCCGTGGCGGTGTCCGATCGCCTGGGCGGGTCCGCCTGGGCGCTGCCGCGGTACGATGCGGCCGCCTTCGTGCAAAGACTGGATGCGCTATACACGGGGATCGCGGCCGGAAAGGCCTAGCGGCCGGTGAGGCCCGGCGGCCGGGAGTGGTTAGCTGCCGGCCGCGTCCTCGTCCTGCCGTGCCGGCGCCGGTCCGGCAGAAACTGCCGCGAACGGTTCCTCGCCGGCTTGGGTGTGCAGTCCGGCAAGGGCCGCCTGCTGGGCAAAATCCGGGTTGGTGCGCACAACCTCGTCAAAGGTTCCCTGCGAGAGGATGGTGCCTTCCTTCATGAAGCACACTTGATCGTTGTTGCGGATTGTCGAGAGGCGGTGCGCGACGGAAATAACAGTGATCTCGCCGTGCAGTTCATTGATGGCCTTGGCGACGGCCGCCTCCGTGGCAGTGTCCAGTGCGCTTGTCGCTTCATCCAAAACCAGTACCAGCGGATCCATGTACAGGGCGCGCGCGATTCCGAGGCGCTGGCGCTGGCCGCCGGACAGGGCGAGACCGCGTTCTCCGACCCGGCCGTGGATGCCGTCCTTGCGCGACTCGATGGTTTCCAGGAGTTGGGCCCGCTGCAGGGCTGTGCGGACGCGCTCTTCGTCGATGTCACTGCCCCAGGTGAGGGCGACGTTCTGGGCGACGCTTCCGTCGAAGATTGAGACTTCCTGGGGCACGTAGCCGACCCGCTTGCGCCAGTCGGCGAGGACGTCCTCAAGCGGGACGCCGTCGAGGGTCATCGTCCCGGCAGACGGAGTCAGCAAACCCAGGAAGATGTCGATCAGGGTGGACTTGCCCGCACCGGACTGGCCCACCACTCCTATCGACGAGCCCATGGGAAGCTGCAGATTGATGTTCCGGACGGCGGGCTGGCCGGCACCGGGATACGTGAACTCGACATTCCTCAGTTCCAGCATCTTGGGCTCGTGCCGGATGGGCGTCCTGCCCAGTTTCTCCGCGTGCTTGCGGAATTCGGCGGCGTCTCTGATATCCCGCATCACGGTTTCTGTGTAGGGAAGGGTGGACTGCACCACGGTCAGTTGCGACTGCATAGCGGTGAGGGCGGGAACCATCTTGAAGCCGGCTAAGCCGAAGATTGCCACGGACGACATCGCCGTCTCGATGCCGCCGATCAAGTAGCCGACGGTGCCAATGAGCAGGAAGCCGCCGATGAGTGCCATGTCGATCACGAACTTGGGCACCGCGCCCATGAAGCGGATGTTCGAGCGGGAGCGTGCGGCCGTTTCGCGGCTGTCCATCACGATGGCACCGACTTCGTCCGCCTTGTCCCGGAGCGTGATTTCCTTCAGGGCCGCCAGCATCTCGGACACCAGGGTGGTCATGCGCATGGCGGCGTCGCGGTTCACCTTGCCGGCCTCGTAGGACTTTTTGGAGAGCCAGAGGTAGAGGAATGCGGCGATGGCACCAAGGTATATGAGGGTGGCGACTGCTGTTTGCCACGATGCTCCGATGAGGACCACCAGGACGGAGACAAAGGTCAGTGCCATTGCCGGCAGGGTCACCGCAGGTAGCAGGACGCCGGACACGGTATTGGCGATGCCGACGTCGATCATCCGCACAAGCTCAGCGGTGGAACGCTTCATCCGTTCGGTCCATGGCGCGCGGATGTAGCTCTGGAAAAGTATGGTTCCGATATCGAGTTCGTAGTCTGCGAACTTCCTGGTCGAGACCCACTGCAGCCAGATGTTCAGCACCGACTTCAGGATCATCGCCATGGCGGAGCCGACGAGCAGGAGCAATCCGAACTCCTGACTCATGGATCCGAGAATCGGCAGGCTCATGTCCCCGCCCTTGAGGATCTGGTTCAGCACCAAGGCGAACACGCCGAGGGCACCCGCGTCGAGAAGCGCTAGGACAGCCGACAGAACACCGAAGAGCAGGAGGAACCTCCGCGCATTCGGGGGCAGAAGGGGCAGCAGTTCGCGCATGGTGTGGCGCAGGTGTCTCAAGAATTACTCCGAACGGAAGGGACAGAATCCTTCCCAATACTACGCGCCGCGCCCTGCGCCGGCTGTGCCAGCGCCGCCGACTCCCGCCCGTTATCCGGGCAGGCGCTTCGCCGGATCACTGCGGCGGACCGCCGTTGCCGCAAATCGCCCATGCCCGGTCTGAATGAGAGGATAAAGGGCATGAGCGACCAAATCCGTGTTACCCAGCTATTCGACTGTGCCGACGTTGGTAAGACAATCGTGAAGGCCGGCGTCAGCCGTGGAAAGCCGTGGAAGATAATCCAAGGTCCCTGGACAAGGGGCGGAACGAAGGCTGCGTATTACCGCTTTCGGCTGGAGCAGGCAGCGGCTTACCCACGCACGCAGCTTTGGCACGTGAATATGGGTGGCAGGGCCAAATGGGCGCGCGGAGTATTCTCCCGTCCGTACGCCCTCACCCTTCACGGAACAGATATCCGGGAAAATTACTGGCAGGTCCAGCACCACGCAGTGATGAAAAGCGATATCGACGGCGCCGGGCACGTGTGGTATATGACTCCCGACCTTCGGGATAAAGCTGAAAGTGTCAGGGCAGACGCTGAATACTTCCCGATACCGGTCGAGCCGGATGAACTGCCGGCGTGGCGCCCCGCGGCCAGGCCACGCGTGTTTTTTCCCTCGCGGTGGGATGCGTCGAAAGGCGGCGATTCCCTGCTTAAGGTCGCGGCGGACGTGGTTGCCGCGGTTGGACACAGCGGTGTTGACGTTGTCGGGCTGGACTGGGGCGACCGGGCTGCCGAAGCCGCCGGCCTGGGCGTCACGCTGTTGCCCAGGATGCCCAAGACCGAGTTTCTCCAAGAACTGGCAACCGCCCATGTCGCGGTGGGGCAGGTGGCCGGAATCCTAGCCACCAGCGAGCTTGAGGCCTTAGGAATCGGCGTTCCTGTGGTCTTCGCGGATCCCGTCTCCGGATACCCGGATGACCTGGCCACCGTGTCCGTCGCGAGGGCCGACGTCGGTCAGGCCGTGCTCGAATCGCTTAAGGATCCGCAGGCGCTGTCCCGGCAATTGGACGGACCCGCTTACGTACGTAGGAGCCATAGCGCCGAGGTCATGCTCCCGAGGCTTGAGGCAGGCTACGCCAAAGCCCTGGAGAATGCGCGATGACCAAACCGCATTTGCTCTACATTGCCTTTGCCTTTCCGCCCAGCACCGCGTCCTCGGTCTACCGCTGCACAGCCGTGGCCAACGCCTTCGCCGACGACGGCTGGGACGTGACAGTGGTTACTGTCGACCCACAGGTCTGGTCACAGATCTCGGGGGTGGATGAGAAGCTCGCGGAATCCGTCCACCCCGGCGTTCGCATTGTCGCCGTCACCGACGGCGGTGCTGAGGAACCCGCAAGGGGCGACCTGCGCCGGTACTCGCGGTTCAGGGTCGAGGCGCCGTACCTGTGGAAAGAGGCACTGCGCCGCCGTAGCCGCCGGAAGTTCCCGGAAGATTTCCACGGATCCTGGCTGGAGCCCGCCAGCGAGGCAGTCCGCTCCGTCAATGCAGACAAGCCCGTGGACCTGGTCATGGCCTCTGCCAGCCCCTATGTAGCCTTTGGTGTGGCCCGGGCCCTTGAAGGCGTCCCGTATGTCATGGACTACCGCGACGCCTGGGCTTTCAACACCATCAGTGGTGCAGAGGACTTTACTCCGGGTAGCGCGCTCGGACAGCGCGAGGCCCAATACCTGCAGGATGCGGCGCAGGTCTGGTTCGTCAACAGCCAGATCCGTGACGAATACGCGTGGCGCTATCCGGAGTCCGCGCACCGGATGCGGGTGGTGGCCAACGGCTTCGACCCCCAGCCGGGTCACGCGAAGCCCGCTGTCCGACCGACTGAGCGCCCGCGCTTTGGGTACCTCGGCACGCTCCAATACGTGAACATGCCGCTTCAGGAATTCCTCTTCGGCTGGAGTGGCGCCTTCGGGCCGGACGATCCGATGGCTGAGGCAGTCTTCCGCGGAAAGCTGAGTGCTTCCGGAGCCGCCGGCGCGGAGATTCTGGAGATCTTTGGAGCATCGAGCGACAACGGCCTTCGGTACGACGGGCCGATCTCCAAACGCGACGTCGCAGGGTTCTACGGAAGCATGGATGCCCTGATTCTCCTGCTTTCCAGCGGAAAATACGTTACCGGTGGGAAGACCACGGAGTACCTTGCCACTGGGCTGCCGATCGTCTCCGTCCACGACATGGAGAACGCAGCAACAGACCTCCTCCGGGACTATCCGCTTTGGTTCCCGGCGAAGGAACTCACGCCGGAAGGCATTGCCGTCGCCCTGCGCGATTGCGCCGCGGCTTTGAAGGACCCGGACGAAAAGCGGTGGGACGCTGCCTGGGCCTATGGCCAGCAGTTCCTCCGGAGCACGATCCTGGAACCGGTGATAGCCGAGCTCCGGGGGATTGCCGGGTACGGCGGGGCACGTGCGCTGCCAGCCAAGGAAGAAAGGACTCAGGCGTGAAGCCAGCAAGACCGATTTACCTGAGCATCGTCGTAGGCCGCAGCAGCCACCCGCAGGCCGTCATCGATGATTTGTGGAAGCGCGCCGTCGGCGCAGTCGGCCACGACGCCGGGCCGGTGACGGGCACCGCCGTCTACACCGTCGACGGTGAGAAGACCGTCACGGTTCTGGACGACCGACTGAGCGTGGTGGCGCTGCCAATAGCGGGTGGCGGGCGCGTCTCCTCGCTGGTGTCGGCCGCAGCTGGGAAGCCGGGGCCGGTTGGAGTTGCCGGCCGGCTTTTCAGGGACAACTTGGAGTCCCGGCGCCTGGCGCGGTCGCTGGCGGGACGAGCCGACCTGCAGGAGAGGCTCCGCGGTTCCGACGTCGTCGTTGCCGCCGACCTCACGGCGGACCGCGTCGTCTGGCAGTTGCGGAAACGCACCGACGCCGAGCTCGTACATGGCCCCATCGCGATGCTGCACGCGCTCAGGCAGAGTGTGGGAAAGCGATCCCTAAGCCTCTCGTCGATGAGCCCGAGCCATGGCGCCTGTGGAATACTTGACGGGTGAGTCGAACCTGGATAGTCATCCCCATGTACAACGAGGCGTCTGTCGTCGGCACGGTCATCGAGGGGCTGCGGAAAGAATTTCCCAACGTTGTGTGCGTTGATGACGGCAGTACGGACGGGTCCCAGGATGTTGCACGGCAAGCCGGGGCAGTGGTCGTCCAGCATCCTGTGAATCTGGGGCAGGGCGCGGCACTGCAGACTGGCATTGAGTATTCGCTTCAGGATCCTGAGGTGGACTGCATCGTGACCTTCGATGCCGACGGACAGCATCGCGTGGCAGACGCATTGGCTATGGCAGACCGCATACGTTCCGGGGAAGCCGACGTCGTACTCGGGTCCAGGTTCCTGGACAACAGGACGAAGCTGACGCCGCTGAAGCGCCTCGTCCTCCGGACGGCCGCCGTGCAGTCGCGCATGGCAACGGGCATGGCGCTCACCGACGCGCATAACGGCCTGCGGGCTTTCAGCCCTGGTGTTGCCCGTGGCATAAACCTGCAGCAAAACCGCATGGCGCACGCTTCTGAACTTGTCCACCAGCTTGCGGAGATGAACCCGCGCTGGGTCGAACAACCGGTTGAAATCGTCTATACGGACTATTCCAAATCGAAGGGCCAGTCCTTGCTGAACTCGGTCAATATCGTCGCTGACCTCTTTTTTAGGTGAAATTGTGCAGATCATTGTCCAGATAGTTCTTGTCCTGGCCGTTGTAGTCATGTCGCTGGCACTGATGCGCGGCGGCTCGAATGCCCGGCACCTCGCCATCCGGCGCATCATGCTGGTTCTGTTTGCCTTGGTAGCAGCGTTTTCGATCTTCTTCCCCGAACTGCTAACCCGGGTGGCGCACCTCATGGGCATAGGTCGCGGAACGGACCTCGTGCTTTACGGCCTTGTGGTGAGTTTTCTGGTGTTCATGGCCACCACGTACCAGCGGTTCCGCCACATGGAGGCGACGCTCACAAAGCTGTCACGCAGGATCGCACTTGATGAGTTGCCGCCTCCGGGTAAAGATATGGCTCTGCGCAGCAAGAGCACGGACTCCGATCGCCACCTGACCCCGCCGGCGCGCGGGGGACAGTAGTGCCTGTTCGGGTCAGCGAGCCCAGCGAACTGCACGCTCCCGACCGCAGCCCCGATCGTGCCCCTTTCGGGAATGTGGGCTGGACATCCTGCGCGTCGGGAGCATCTGCGGCGTCGTGTCGATCCACGTCTTCGGCTACATCGTGGGCCGGGCGCCGCGCGAGAGCCTGCGCTGGTGGATCGCCGTGGTGCTAGACGTAGGTTGGATCTGGGTTGTGCCCGTTTTTGCCATGATCTCCGGGGCGCTCATCCTCGGGTCCCGCATGGTCTCGAACCAGCCGCGTCTGTTCTACCGGCGCCGGGCAGTTCGGCTCATCCCCTACTCGTTGCGTGGAACCTTATCTATCTCATCGGAGTAAGGCTTTGGACGCGGGCGAGGACCTGCCACTGCTTCCGCCTTCCTTGCAGTGGCGCTGGTTGTTTACATGCTTCCGGGGGTACTGGGCCCCTATGGGGCCGTTAGTCCCGTCCGCCTCAACTTTCTGACGCACTGGACTCCGTACGTGGGCTACTTCTTGGCCGTGTACGCGTTGCGCAATGTGCGCCTCACGGCGTGAAGCTGGCATTGGCAACCGTGACAACGGGCGGAATTATTGCCGGAACCATCTGGCACTACGGCAACAGGGGAGAATTCCGCCTGCTCCACGCCGTAGTTTCCGTCTCCTACCTCGGGATCGGCGTTGCCATACGGGACTGGGAGTGTTCGTCGTGACGCTGTCTCTTGCTGCCAAACTGAAAGTCAGCCGCGCCGGGAAGGCTCTGACAGAACTGTCGAATGCAACTTTCGGCGTCTTCTTGGTACACCTCGTCATCTTTGAAGTCATCCGGCTTCAATTTCCGGAAGTTGCAGCCGGTAAATCCCTCACCGCCATCTTCGCTGCCTATGCCGTTACACTGGTCGGCAGATGTTAACGCCAACCGAAAATAGGGCCAGGAACGCCAACTGAAAATAGGGCCACCGACCATTATGGAAGGTGATCAATTTGGATGATTGGGCGGAGATACGCCACCTGTTTTCGACGGGCAAGCACTCGAAGCGGGAGATCGGCAGGATCGTGGGGGTTTCCCGCGGAACCGTGGATCGGGCGCTGGAGTCGGATCGGGCGCCGAAGTATCAGCGGGCGTCGGGTGTGTCGAGTTTTGATGCGTTTGCTCCTCGGGTTCGGGAGTTGTTGGCGAAGACGCCGACGATGCCGGCGGCGACGTTGGCGGAGCGGGTGGGCTGGTCTGGTTCCGCGTCTTTGTTCCGTGCGAAGGTCGCCGTGATCCGGCCTGAATACGCACCGCCGGACCCGGCCGACCGTCTGGTCCACGAGCCGGGGTTCCAGGTCCAGTGCGATCTCTGGTTCCCGCACGAGCCGCTGCCCGTCGGTGCGGGCCAGAACGACACGCCCCCGGTACTGGTGATGACCTCTGCGTTCTCGGGATTTATCCAGGCCCGGATGCTGCCGTCGCGGACAACGCCGGATCTTCTGGGCGGAATGTGGACTCTGCTGCAGGACGCACAGGCGGTCCCGTTCCGGCTCTTGTGGGACAACGAGTCCGGCATCGGCAGGCGCAAACCGACAGAGCCGGTGGCCGCGTTCGCCGGGTCGCTGGGTTTGGAGATCAAGCTGCTTCCGCCGCGGGATCCGGAGTCCAAGGGCATGGTCGAGCGGATGAACAGGTTCTTCCGGCAACGCTTCATGCCCGGCCGGGAGTTCCGGTCACCAGCGGACTTCAACGGCCAGCTGGAGGACTGGCTGCCCAAAGCTAATCACCGCTACTCGCGGTCCCGCCACGGACGCCCTGATGAGCTGATCGTCCTGGACCGGGAAAGGATGCGGGAACTGCCGCCGGTGAGCCCGGAGGCGGTGTTCCGGAACGCCGTGCGGCTCCCGCGGGACTACTACGTTCGCGTGTTCTCCAACGACTATTCCGTGGACCCTTCGTTCATCGGGCGGATCGTTGACGTCGTCGCTGACCTGGACACCATCTGGGTGACCCACGAGGGTGTCATCATCGCCACCCATGTCCGGGCATGGGCCCGGCATCTGGTGGTGACCGATCCTGTCCGTGTGGCCCGCGCGGCGGTGATGCGCCGGGACTTCCGGACCCAAAGGGTGCGCCGCCCCGAACCAGAGGAAGCAGTGCAGGTGCGGGACTTGGCCGCCTACGACGAGATTTTCGGCATCGATCTCGGCCAGCCGAACCTGGTCCTGGAGGTGGCCTCATGAGCGGGACACCGTCACAGATCGAGTACTACGCCCGCGCCCTGCGCGCCCCGCGGATCAGCGACGGGTTCCGCCGGCTTGGGGACCAGGCCCGGGACGCCGGCTGGTCCCATGAGGAGTACCTGGCCGCGGTCCTCTCCCGTGAAGTCTCCGAACGCGAAGCCTCCGGGGCTGCCACCAGGATCAAGGCCGCGAGGTTCCCGGACCACAAGGACCTCGAGGAGTTCAACTTCGACCACCAGCCCTCCGCGGACCGGAACCTCATCGCGCACCTGGGCACCGGGGTGTTCCTCTCCGAAGCCAAAAACGTGGTCCTGCTCGGGCCACCCGGCACCGGCAAAACCCACCTCGCGGTCGGCATCGGCATCAAGGCAGCCAAGGCCGGGCATCGGGTCCTCTTCGACTCAGCGACCGGCTGGGTCGCCCGACTGCAGGAAGCCCACTCCCGTGGGAAACTCGCCCAGGAACTGGTCAAACTCCGCCGCTATGGATTGCTCATAGTCGATGAAGTGGGCTATATCCCGTTCGATCAGGACGCCGCGAACCTGTTCTTCCAGCTCGTATCGAGCCGCTACGAACACGCATCCATGATCCTGACCTCGAACCTTCCGTTCGCCCGCTGGGGCGACGTCTTCGGTGACCTGACCATCGCCTCGGCCATGATCGACCGGATCGTCCACCACGCCGAGGTCATCAGCCTCAAAGGCAACAGCTATCGGCTCAAGAAACACCAGCCCGCCGCCAGAACGGCACAATAGAACCACAACCCCGTGGCCCCGTTTTCAATTGGCACTAATGGCCCTATTTTCGGTTGGCGTTAACAGCAGATTTGCCGTTTCGCAGGCTGCTCGCCGCGTTCCGCTGCTCAGAAGCATCTTCTAGTCCTTCCGGCCGTCCCACGCATTCGCCCGAGGGGCGCCCGGTACATCGTCAGTGCCCGGCTGAACGGCGCACGGGCGTCTGGGATAATGAGTCATATGACTGAGCTCCCCTCGCTGCTGATCCTGACCTTCTCACCCCTACGCTCGGATCCGAGGGTCCTCAAGCAGGTCGAGCTGTTCAAAGACACGTACCGGGTGTTCACGTGTGCCTACGGTGGGGCCCCGGAGGGAACCGAAGGTCACTTCGCTTTGCCCGATGACTCGCGCGGCTGGCCGTCGGACAAGCTGGGCCTTGTGTCGCGCCGCTATTCCCGCGTTTATGACGGATTGACTGCCGTGTCGGCTGCACGGAAGGTCTTGCCGCACGGCGAATTCGACATCATCCTGGCGAATGACCTGAACACGTTGCCGCTGGCGCTGGAGCTCGAGCCGCGGCTCGGGGTCCATGCGGACCTCCACGAATTCGCACCGCGCGAAAAAGAGGACGACCTGAAATGGCGCCTGTTCGTTGCACCGTTCATGCGATGGCTTTGCCGCCGCTACTTGTCCCTCGCCGCCTCCGTCACCACCGTCTCGCAAGGCATAGCTGACGAGTACACCAAGGACTACGGGGTGGCGGCCGGAGTCGTGACTAACGCGGCACCATACTCCGAGCGGGACGTGCGCCCTGTCGGCTCGCCGGTGCGCCTGATCCACAGCGCTGCCGGGCAGCGCTACCGGAAGCTTGAAAACTTCATCGAGGCAATGCGGGACGCACCGGATTGGCTCACCCTTGACATGATCGTCATGCCCAACGAGCCGGATTACGTCGCTGAGCTCAAGGAGAAGGCCGCAGCAGTGCCGGCGATCCGCTTCCGCGACCCAGTGCCGTACAGCCGGCTGGTGTCCACCCTGAGCGAATATGACGTCTCACTCGTGTTCCTGCCGCCCACCAACTTCAATCTCAAGAACGCGTTGCCGAATAAGTTCTTCGAAGCCGTCCAGGCGCGCATCGGCCTGATCGTAGGCCCATCACCGGCCATGGTGTCACTCGTGGAGCAGTACGGATTGGGCGCCGTGACACCCGATTTTTCTGCCGGCTCTTTGCGCGAAACACTCCATAGCCTAACCGCCGAAAAGATATCCATGTGGAAGAGGGCTGCGGATGCTGCAGCCCGGCCGCTCTCGGCCCAATCCCAGGTGATGGCGTGGCAGAAAGCGGTCGAGGACATCGTGGGTTCCCGCCACGCCCGCGCCTAGGCTGTTACAAGCCCGCCGACGCCATTGAAGAACGGCGGCTCCCCAATGGGAGCCGCCCTTCTTGCCTGGGGCCGGCGTCTAGCCCGCGGCGGACGACGCCGAAACGAGTGCCGCCGTGCCCACCGATCCTGCCGTCCACGCTGTGCCCCACCTGCTGCCGGCCAGCACCGGGTAGTAGCGTAGCTCTCCCGAGGTACGCACAGCCAAGACACCCTTGCTGGCAGCGCCGGAAAAACCTGCGGTGGCGGAGAACTGGCGGAAGTTCTGCCATCCGGAGCCGACTACTTTTCTGGTTTCCGGGATGAATTTGTTGAGTCCGGTGGAGCGGTAGAGCTTCATGGAACCCGCTGTATTGACAGCCAGAAGGTCCTGCTTTCCATCGAAATCGTAGTCAATCATGGCCAACTTCAAGCCTCCCCAGCCGACGCCAATACGAACAGGGGCGCCGACCGCCCCTCCGGATGCATTTGCCCAATAACTCAACTCACCGTTGGCGCCATAACCGACTAGGCCCGGATATGTGGACCCGGAAACCCATTTGCCGGGAACGATCGTGCTTCGGTCAAAGCCTGCTGTGGCGACAGCAATCTGTCCGCTGAAGCCGCCCGTTCTTGAACCCAGGTACGCAGACAGCGCGCCGGTGGACCTTTGGGCGAGGACGTCTGGAACGCCATCGCTGTTCCAGTCCACAACGTTGAGCGATTTCATTCCTGACCAGCCGATCCCAATCTGGTAGGCGCCGCCGACGCCCGCAGAGCCGCCTGCCGGGCGGCTCCATAGTCCGCCTGCCGAATCAACTGTGAGCACATCCGCTGTGCTTGTGATCGCCCGCTCTGAGGCCAGGAGGGCGCTTCCGGAAATGAGGACGCCGGACCAGCCTGCCGTGAGCACGGACTTGGCACCCAGGACGCCCTGGTTCAGGGGGTAGTAGTTCAGTGTTCCTGCACGGTCCCGCGCCAGAATTCCATGTGAACCCGGGGCTGTGAAGCCCTTGGCAGGACTGATGCTGTTCATCGTGTTCCACCCGGTGGCAAGGAGCTTCCGGGACTCGGCGACAAGCGCTCCTGAGCCGCTGGAGCGGAAGAGCGTCATCCGTCCCAGATAGTCAACGGCGACCACGTCCTGGTTGCCGTCACCGTCTGCATCGGTCATGGACACATGCATCCGGGCGAACCCGGAACCGAGGCTGGTGGCCGGGCCAAGGCCTGCCCCCGATGCATTCGGGTAGAACTGGAGGTTGCCGGTAGCCGTGCGGATAACCACGCCCGGATACTTGGAAGTCCGGACCCAGGGGCCCACCGTGATGTCCGCGCCGGAAAGGCCTGACGCCAAAACGGTCCTCCCGGCAAAGCCTCCGGCTGACAGCCCGGCCTGGACGCCGAGCACTCCCGTTGTGCTGAACGTGACTAGGTCCTGGATTCCGTCGGCGTTCCAATCGGCAACGTGAACGGAAGCGATCCCTGTAAATCCTGTGCCGATCTTTGTGGCGGCTCCCATGGATCCTGTGCCTGTGGCGCGGCGGTAGAGGCTGCCCGCTGCATCTACGGTCACGACGTCAGTGGCCGCGGTTATAGATGGCGTGGGCACCGGCGCCGGAGGCGGCGGGGTGGTGTTGATGGTCTCGCCGCCCGCGATGAGGTAGCCGTTCCAGCCGACGCCGATGCTCGTGACGGTGCCCCACCTTGAGTTGCCGGGCACCGGATAGTAAGAAAGCTGGCCCTCGGTGTTACGCGCCATGAGGCCGTTCGTTCCGGCCCCCTTGAAATTCGTGGTGACCGTAACGCTCGTCATTTTGTTCCAGCCACTGCCAATAGTCGTGCGGGCCTCGGACAGGAAGGCGCCACTGCCGCCTGAACGGAACAGACGGAGTGCGCCGGTGGAGTTCTGGGCGAGGATGTCCTGATTGCCGTCGCCGTCGAAGTCGATCATGGTCAGGTTCTGTCCGCCCCAGCCCTGGCCGATGGAGGTTCCGGCGCTGAGTGCTGAACCCGAGGCATTGCGCCACAGGCGCAAGCCGCCTGCATCATCCCGTGTCATGACCTGCGGAAAGTAGCTGCTGTTCAGCCAGTAGCCGATCGTCAGCTGGTAGTTGTTCCACCCCGACGCCGCTAGCACGGGGCCCGTGGCGAACCCGCCTGCTGCGATCCCCAGATAGACGTTGACGCGGCCCGAATTCCATTGGGCGACGAGGTCCAGGACACCATCTGCGTTCCAGTCGATGGCATTGATCGAACGCAGGCCCCTCCAACCCTGGCCAATTTGCTTCCGCGTGCGAAATGTTCCGCTCCCGGTCGCAGGATAGTCCCACAGGATGCCCGACGCGTCCGCTGCAACCACGTCTCCCAAGGACATGATGGACGGTGTAGGCACGGCGCCGTCTGCCTGGGATGCAAACTTCTGCAGCCCGGCGAGCGTGCCGTTCCAGGCATTCGAGTCGCCCGCGAACGGGCCGGTGCTGCTGTACTGCCAGACGCTGTATGTTCCCCAGCCGTTGGGCATGTTGCCCACGTAGCGCGAGTAAGCGGCAAGATGCAGCGGTTGCCTGCTGAAGGCGCCGGAGTTTCCGGTGCAAGTGGTCCACCAGTCAGTGGTGGTGTAGATCATGGGCAGCCGGCCTGTCCTGGCCAGAACCCTGTTAGAAAAGGCAGCGATCCAGTTGACCATCGCCGCTTGACTCATGTTGTAGCAAGTGTTGCCAAGCGAAGGGTACGGGTTGTACTCAATGTCCAGAAGGGGCGGCATTGTCTTGCCGTCCCCGCTCCATCCGCCGCCATTGTTCACAAAGTAGTCGGCCTGGGCGGACGCCGTCGATACGTTTGGGAGAGCGAAGTGGTAGGCGCCGCGGATCAGGCCGGCGCCCGCTGCTCCGTCGTACTGGGACCCGAAGGTTTCGCTCTTGTATGTGGTCCCCTCCGTCGCCTTAACGTAGGCAAACCTGGCGCCGAGGTTGAACTGGGCCGCCCAATTGACAGCGGATTGGTGGCTGCTGACATCAAGGCCCTGAATGCCGGGGGCCATCCACGTGTTGGCGGCTTCCGGGGACAATGCATACGTCGACGCTGTTCCGGACTGCCTGACAAGTTGGGCGGAACGGCTCTTGGCGCCTTGGCCCATGTAAGAGCCGTTCTTTCCGATTTCCGCCCGGAGAGCTTCCATATCAACTGCCGGGGGTGCGGGCTCCTGCGTGGACGCTGCTGTTGCTCCAGCGGCACCAGTTAGGGGTCCGGCAGTGCTGCCAGGGCTCGGGCCTTCCGGCGGTGCCGGAGCAGCCTGAACAGGGAGTACGCCGCCGATGCACAGCATCGCAGATAGAAGAGCCGAGCCCCCTAGAAGACTTAGGCGCCTGGCCCTCAGAACGAGGGCTGGGGACAGACTGCTGTTCGAGGAACGATTCATCTAGTACTCCGTAGCCTTAAACTGCCGGCTGAAGAGGCGTCAGGTGCTGGACTGTTCCCCCGAGCTGAGCCCCTCTTCACACCTGCAGCGATGGTCGCGGCAATCCTAGCATCGGCGGTAGGGAAGTGACGAATGTGACTGTTGTGACGTTTGTCTAGTTCGGACCACAATGCTCCGCCTAACTGCCATTCAATGCCGGGCGGGCCCTTAGACTTGTGGCCATGAAAGTTTTGGTCACCGGGGGCGCCGGCTATATCGGATCACACACCGCACTTTGCCTGCTTGAGGATGGGCATGAGGTGGTCGTGCTGGACAACCTCATGAATTCCAGTGTCGAGGCGGTGCGCCGCGTCGAGGAGCTCACCGGCAAGAAAGTGGATTTCCGTGAGGGCGACCTTCTGGACGCGGACGCCGTCGACGAGGTGTTCGTGGAAGGCGGCTTCGACGCCGTTATCCACTTCGCCGGCCTCAAGGCCGTGGGGGAGTCGGTCGAGAAGCCCCTCTGGTACTACAAGAACAATGTTGTGGGCACGCTGA
Source organism: Arthrobacter sp. Bi83 (assembly GCF_918698095.1). Classification (GTDB taxonomy): domain Bacteria; phylum Actinomycetota; class Actinomycetes; order Actinomycetales; family Micrococcaceae; genus Arthrobacter. The sequence goes on along the minus strand of NZ_CAKKLY010000002.1, from coordinate 224,686 downwards.
ACCTGCTGGAGAGCATGGAGAAGGCGGGCGTACGGCGGCTGGTCTTCAGCTCGTCCGCCACGGTTTATGGGGCATCGGAGCATGTTCCCCTGATCGAGAAGTCTCCCCTCGACGCGACTAATCCCTACGGGCGGACCAAGGAGCAGATCGAGGACATCCTCTCTGACCTGAGCGCCGCCGATCCGCGCTGGAGCATCGCGCTGCTGCGGTACTTTAATCCGGTGGGTGCGCACGAATCCGGGCGGATTGGTGAAGACCCGCACGGCATTCCCAACAACCTGCTGCCGTTCGTGGCCCAGGTGGCGGTGGGCCGCCGGGAGAAGGTCATGGTGTTCGGCAACGACTATCCCACGCCCGACGGCACAGGAGTGCGGGACTACATCCACGTCATGGACCTCGCGGCCGGCCACCTGGCCGCCCTGCACTACCTGGAGACCAAGACCGGCGCTTTCCGGTGGAACCTCGGGACCGGAAGGGGCTCCTCCGTGCTGGAAGTCATCGAGGCCTTCGGCGCCGCGGCCGGGCATCCTATTCCGTACGAGTTCGCACCCCGGCGGCCCGGCGATGCGGCAGTGAGTTACGCCGACGCCTCGGCGGCTTTGGCCGACCTGGGCTGGTCTGCGCACCGGGATCTCGCGCAGATGTGCCAGGATCACTGGCGCTGGCAGAGGATGAACCGTGAAGGTTACGACGGTTCTTAAAGCACATCGCTGACGTGGACTGCCGCTCAGAAGCGGTCGGATGCGGACAAATCACACGGACGGACCATCTGTGCGCCTATGTATCGGTATCGTGCCACGTTCGGCTCTGGGAGTTTGCGCCTGTACAGAAATCAGCCGCCTAGTTGCCGCCTGACGTCTCCCGCAACGTGGTCCCATCGAAGACAGAAGAATGCTCTGAAACGACAAGGAACAATTTCCCGATGTTGGATGAACAGCAGGCCAAACGGCATCCGCAGCAAAGATCGGGAGCCCTGGACTTTCTTCGCGTCGTGGGAATAACGGCAGTTGTGGCAGGACATGTCGCTGCCTGGGCGGGCCCAGCCACTCGTGACACCATTTATCCTTGGCACGTTCCGTTATTCTTTTTTCTTTCGGGCTACTTGTGGTCAGGAAGGCGGAACCTGGGAGCGGAATTTAAGAATCGCGCGAAGTCCCTGCTGATTCCTTACTTCTTCTGGCTGATTCCAGTCGCTGCATTTTGGTTTTGGCAGACGAAAATTATCAACCCGGGGGCGTTCAAGACTCTCCTGCTGGGAGGATACTATCTCCGTGGCCCGTTCGCTGCTTTCTGGTTCGTTACCGCCCTTTTTGCCGCCGTTGTTCTACTTCGACTAATTCAAGGCATTCCGGTGGTCTGGCAATGGGCCGCTGCTGTGGGTGCCCTTGTTGTAACTTATTTCGCAAGCGACTGGGTAGCCAAAATCCCGCTCGCGGTCGGCATTGGCTGTGCGTGCCTCGTTTTCGTTATAGCGGGCCGGGAGTTCAGGAAGGTGCGGTATCGGTTCAAACGACCTGTCCTGACTGGAATCCTCTTACTCCTGATTTCGGCAACCGTAATCGGAGCTGGGTGGTCGACCTTCCTCGACCTGAAATATGCGAAGTTTGGCGTGCCGATTGTTACTGTGATTGTTGCGGTAGCCATTTGTGCTGGAATGGTTTTAGTAGCTGAGGGCCTGGTCCCGCTCGCTGGCCAGCGACTTAACGCCGGGGTCAGCACTTTGGCTAGTTGTGGACTGATGGTTGTGCTTACGCATGCAGTTGCACAGGCGGTCTTCAACAGATTCGATGCAGATCCGGGGCTCGTCTTTGCTGGCTCGCTTCTTGCACCATGGTTGATGGCTCTTCTCGTTCTGAGAACTCCTTTGGCTCCGCTGATGTTGGGCACGCCTCGGATCGACAAGACAGGACCGAAGACGACGGCCGGGTCCCTCATCGCCACAAAGTAACGGTTGCTGAACCGTCTAACGACGTTCACTTGTTCAGCCTGAACGTGTGAACATCGCTGCCCTCCTGCTGCGGAACCAGCTGGGCAATGGCCTCGACACGTGAGATGCGTGCGCTTCCTGTTTATCCACAACTTCCCCCATATGACTTCATTCGGGGGTCGCCATCCTTTAGCTTTAACCCAATTGGACTGTCTCCGCTGGGGGCGGCAGTCGTTCGGGGGAACGCATGGATGCTGTACGGATAGTCGAGGACGAAGTCCGGGAGCTGATTCGCAGACGTGGTCTTGATCCGCTGCGGCAGACCGGCGAGGTCAGGCGGCTGGTGGACGCGGCAGTGAGCGATTACGACGAGCGTGCCCTGATGGGACCGCTTCCGCCCCTCGGCCCTTTGGAGCTGGCCCGCAGGTTCGTTTTCGACGCGGTTGCCGGCTTCGGTGCCCTGCAGCCTCTTCTGGATGATCCGAACATCGAGGAAATCTGGCTGAACGCCCCCACCGAAATTTACGTGGCCCGGAACGGCGAGTCCGAGCTGACGTCGCTCAGCCTCACGGACCAGCAGGTTCGGGACCTCGTGGAGCGAATGCTGAAGAGTTCTGGGCGGCGCCTGGACATGTCCTCACCGTTTGTGGATGCAGCGCTGCCGGACGGGTCTCGGCTCCACGTGGTCATCCCGGACGTGACGAGACGCCATTGGGCCATCAATATCCGTAAGTTCGTGGTCAAAGCGAGCCGCCTTGAGCACCTGGTTGAGCTGGGGACCCTGACACCCCAGTCTGCTCGGTTTCTGGGTGCAGCGGTGGCCAGCGGCCTCAACATTCTCGTGTCAGGATCCACCCAGGCGGGTAAAACGACCATGCTGAACTGCCTGGCCGCCAGCATCGGCAGCCGTGAGCGGGTCATCACGGTGGAGGAAATCTTTGAACTCCAATTTCCGCTGCGCGACGTCGTGGGACTTCAGTGCCGCCAGCCCAACCTCGAGGGCGAGGGCGAAATACCGCTGCGGCGGCTGGTCAAAGAGGCCCTCCGAATGCGGCCGGACCGACTGGTGGTCGGAGAGGTCCGGGAAGCAGAAAGCCTCGATATGCTCATTGCCCTGAATTCGGGGCTTCCTGGCATGTGCACGGTCCACGCGAACTCTGCGCACGACGCGGTGACCAAGATCTGCACGCTTCCGTTGCTGGCGGGCGACAACATAGCTAGCGCATTCGTTGTCCCGACTGTGGCTTCGTGCATTGACCTCGTGGTCCATTGCAGCCGGCAGGCGAACGGTCGCAGGCAGGTGACGGAGATCCTCTCCCTCGGCAGGCGCGTCGAGAACGGCATCATTGAGTCGTCCATGGTTTTCTCCGTGACCGACGGCCAGCTTCAGCCAAAAGCCAGCTCGATGCCCGCAGCCGAAAAGTTCGCGAGGGCAGGTTACGACGTCGCGGCCCTCTTGGAGTCCCGTTGACGGCGCCGCTGCTTGGCGTGCTGACCGGGGCGGGACTGTTCCTGATCTGGTGGTCGGCTTGGGAGCAGCCTGCGGCCGCCAAGCGCGACCCCCGGACCAGCCGCCTGCAGGATTTGCTGCTTGCCGCCGGCATTGAAAGTGTCACGGGGGCAGGTCTCGTCGGCAGTTGCCTGGGGCTCGGATTATTCGTAACCCTGGTGTTCTTCGTCCTGAGTAAATCGTGGCCGATTTCCTTCTGCTTCGGTCTGTTCGGGGCCTGGCTTCCGGTGGTGGTGGTCAGATGGAGGGCCCGACGCCGGACGGCAGTTTTGCGGCGGTTGTGGCCAGACGTGGTGGATCACCTCAGATCCGCCATCAGGGCAGGGCTGTCACTGCCCGAAGCTCTTATTCAGCTGGGGGAGAAAGGGCCGGAGGAACTCCGCCACGTGTTCCGCGACTTCGGCTCCGACTATCGGGCGGGCGGCCAGTTCGATGCCTCGCTGAACAAACTCAAGGAACGCCTGGCTGATCCGGTCGCCGATCGCATCATCGAGGCGCTCAGGCTCACGAGGGAAGTCGGAGGCTCGGATCTCGGCAAGCTGCTCGGGACCCTGGCCGAATTCCTCCGCGAAAGTGCCAGGACCCGGAGTGAACTGGAAGCCAGGCAGTCCTGGACCGTCAACGCGGCCCGCCTCGCAGTAGCCGCCCCGTGGATCGTGATGGTGTTGCTGGCGAGCCGCCCGGAAGCGGTTGCCGCCTACAACACCCCCATGGGGGCCGGGGTCCTGCTCGTCGGGCTGGTGGTCTCCTTGGTCTGCTACTCCATCATGCTGCGGATCGGTGCTCTGCCCGAGGAAGAGAGGGTTCTGCGATGACGACCGTCCCGGCCGCCGCTGTCGTGTGCGGCATAGTTCTTGGCGCCGGACTGTGGCTCCTGCTAGTCCGGCTCCCGTTCATGCGGCCCACCACCTTTGTCGAACGCATCGAACCGCAGCTCAAATCCCAGAACATGGAGTCCCGCCTGCTGAGGGCTGCCGACCACAACCTCACGCCCTTCGGACCGCTCGAACGTATTGTGCGTCCGCTTATCAGGGACGGGATGGCGAAGCTGGCCAGGTTCAACCTTGGAACTTCCGCGCTTGCCCGGAAACTGGCGCAGGCCGGGATCAGCAAATCGCCTGTTCATTTCCGTGCCGAACAACTGCTCTGGGCCGTGTCCGGGTTCGTGGCGGCTGTCGGCATCATCGCCTTGGGCGCCGCGGCCGGCAGATTTAGTCCGGTGCTGGCCGTCGTGGCTTCGGCCGGAAGCGCGCTGGGCGGAATCCTCTTCCGTGACTATTGGCTGGGAGTCCAGATCAAAAAACGGGAAACCAGGATGATGGCTGAATTTCCGAGCCTTGCCGAGCTGATGGCGCTCGCTGTGGGCGCGGGGGAAAGTGCCACCGGTGCTCTGGACCGTGTCTGCAGAAGCGCCCGCGGGGAGCTGTCCAAGGAGTTCGAAAAAGTGCTTGCAGAAACCCGTGCCGGCAAGCCTTTGGTGGAAGCGCTTCAAGAGTTCTCCGCCCGGACGGACCTCGGACCGCTGATCCGCTTTGTCGACGGCATCATCGTCGCGGTGGAGAGGGGCACACCCCTGGCCGACGTCCTGCGGGCCCAGGCCCAGGACGTCAGGGACACCGCCAAACGCGAATTGATGGAGTCCGCCGGAAAGAAAGAAATCGCCATGATGGTTCCCCTGGTCTTTGGAGTGTTGCCGCTCACGGTTGTCTTCGCCGTGTTCCCCGGCCTCGCTGCGCTGAGCCTGAGCCTTTGATGCCGCCCCTACCCGACCTCCCTGCAGAAGACCGAATTCCTCTAACCAGCAACCGCTATCGCAAAGAAACGGGAAGTAAATGACATTCATAGCCAAGCACGGAATCGCACTTTTCGGCGCGCTGATGGCTCGCGTCAGGAGACCGACGGCCTCGAGGCTCCCGACTCCCGGCGACCAAACGGTCCACAGCGATCACGCGGAGCGGGGCGACGTTCCAGGCTGGGTCATGATTACCCTCATGTCGGCGGTGCTCGTGGCTGCGCTGCTTGCGCTCGCCGGACCGGCACTTGAAGCAATGTTCAACCAGGCCATGGACACGGTCGGAAAATAGCTCGTGATCCTGGGTGCCGCGGACGGCTCCGAGCGCGAGCGTGGTTCTGCTGTCGTCGACTTCGTCCTGGTGGGCGGGCTGCTCACGATGTTCTTTCTGGCCATCATTCAGCTCGCACTGGTGCTGCATGTCCGTAATACGTTGATCGACGCCGCGGCTTCGGGCGCGCGGTACGGGACCTTGGCGGACCGCAGCGCCATTGATGCACGGCAACGCACGGGCGAACTCATCGGGACTGCGCTTAACGCCGACTTCGCCCAGGACATACAGACAAGTGAAGTCACGTTTCAGGGCGTGCGCACACTGGAAGTAACGGTACGGGCGCCGATGCCGGTGATCGGTCTGATCGGCCCGCGGGACCTGCTGGAGGTCAGGGGCCATGCGGCCATCAACAACTGAGCGGCCATCCGCAGCCGAACGGTCCAGGCGGGAATTGTCGCCGCCGTCCGGGCGCCGGTCACGGCCTGGTACTCTAACTGGCCCCCTAACAAGGCCAATCGTGCGCCGCCTCCGCGAAGCGCTGTGCCTTGACCGCCGGGTCCCGGAACAAAGCGGGAACGGCGCCGACCCGCATCTGCGGGCGCAATCCGTCCTGGATGCAGGGCCTGGCACTGCAACGCGGCAGCCGTCCTGCGGGCCCGACTTGGAGGACCGGGGGAGTGCTGTCGTCGAGTTCACGTTCCTGGGCCTGCTCCTCATGGTGCCGGTGGTGTACTTCATCATCACCGTGGCACAGATCCAGGGCGGCTCATTCGCGGTGGTCGGCGCGGCAGACCAGGCGGCTAAGGTTTTCGTGGCCCAACCCGACGAACCGGCCGGTCGGGCAGCAGCAGAGCAGGCAGCCGTCCTGGCCATCGCGGACTACGGCCATCCCGCCGAAAACGCCCGCGTGGAAGTGAGCTGTGATCGTGGGGACTGCATGGCCGCGGGATCTGCGGTCACCGTGACGGTCCATCTCAGCGTGCCTCTGCCTTTTGTCCCCTTCAGCGAAGCATTCCACCTCAACGCCAGCCAGCTGAACGCCTCGGCGACCCAAGTTGTGGGCAGGTTCCGTTGAGTGTCCCCGTACTGCGCCGACCGTGCGCCGCCGCTGAGGGCAGCGTAGCCGCCGGGCCCGAAGACGGGCAGATGACCGTGCTCATCATTGGATTCGTCATGTTGGCACTCCTGGTCAGCACCGTGGTGATGGCCGCGTCCAGCCTCTACATCGAGCACAAGAAGCTCCTGTCCCTGGCGGACGGTGCGTCCGTTGCCGCCGCGGGCAGCTACACCCTGGGCCAGGTGGAATCGGCCGGGGGCACTCCTTCGGCCGTGCTGAGTGGGGACCGCGTCAGGAACGTCGCCTCTGACTACCTCAGCCGGAACGGTGCGTTCGGGCGCCTTGACGGGCTGGCCGTCGCTCCGGCGACCGGCACGCCTGACGGTGCCACCGCCGTCGTGGTTCTCAGCGCGGCGGTGCATCCTCCGGTGGTCAACTTCCTCGTGCCGGACGGCATACGGATTGAAGCGGCCTCCACCGCGCGGTCCAGGCTCACTCGCTGACGTGCGCGCACCTACCGCCCATCCCACCGTCCGGCCGAAGGAGGCGGATAGCGTAGGCTTAAACCACCATGGCTCAAATAGATTTTTCTGCAGAGATCCGCGCCTTGCGCGCCACCTACACCTCCATTGAGAACGTCACCAACGTGGAGGCGCTGAAGGAAGACATCGCAGAACTGAGCGAGCGCGCCGGCGAACCGAATCTGTGGGATGACCCCGCAGCCGCTCAGGTGATCACCTCACGGCTGTCGCACCGCCAGTCAGAACTTGAGCGGCTGAACACGCTGGTCTCCCGCATCGACGACCTTGAGGTCCTCGTGGAGCTGGGCCAGGACGAGGACGACGCCGATTCGATGGGCGAGGCCGCCGCGGAGCTCGAGTCGATCAGGAAGTCCCTCAAGGAGCTTGAGGTCGTCACGCTCCTCGCAGGCGAATACGACGAGCGCGAGGCCGTGGTAACCATTCGCTCGGGTGCCGGCGGCGTCGATGCTGCCGACTTCGCGGAAATGCTCCTCCGGATGTACCTGCGCTGGGCCGAGCGGCATGGATACCCCACCACAGTCATGGACACTTCCTATGCAGAGGAAGCCGGGCTTAAGTCCGCCACCTTCGAGGTCAATGCACCGTACGCTTTCGGCACGCTGAGCGTCGAGGCCGGCACACACCGGCTGGTCCGGATCAGCCCCTTTGACAACCAGGGCCGCCGCCAGACGTCCTTCGCGGCGGTGGAAGTCATTCCGCTCATCGAGCAGACCGACTCCATCGACATCCCGGACAATGAGATCCGGGTGGACGTCTTCAGGTCCTCCGGCCCCGGCGGCCAGTCGGTCAACACGACCGACTCTGCCGTCCGGCTGACACATATCCCCACCGGCACTGTGGTGTCGATGCAGAATGAAAAGTCACAGCTGCAGAACCGCGCCGCTGCATTGCGCGTGCTCCAGTCCCGCCTCCTTTTGCTGAAGAAAGAACAGGAGGACGCCGAGAAGAAGGCGTTCGCCGGTGACGTCAAAGCATCCTGGGGCGACCAGATGCGCTCCTATGTCCTGAACCCGTACCAGATGGTCAAGGACCTCCGGACCGAACACGAAGTGGGCAACACGTCAGCAGTGTTCGACGGCGCAATCGACGACTTCATCGAGGCCGGCATCCGTTGGCGCACCGACAACCGCAACGCTGACAAGTAGGCGAGCCGGCCGGCCGGCAACGCGGGCGTGGCTGCGCGACGGACGGGAGGCCGCCCACCAGCCGCCCGGCCTCCGGTTTCAATACAGCGACTTTCAATACAGCGACCTTCTATACTGCGACCTATACTGCGACACGCCCCTCTGACTCACCCGGGAGTTCCTGCCCCCGTAGGTATAGTCGAGAAGCCGGAGCTCTCCTTCCCCCAAGAGAAAGCCCCCGCACCGGTTGCAGACCAGGCCCACAGGGCCGTGTCCTGCAGGGTACATAGGGTCATGATCCGATTCGAAAATGTCACCAAGGTCTACGACCAGACAACCCGGCCCGCGCTGGACTCTGTCACCCTTGAAATCGACCGTGGTGAATTTGCCTTCCTTGTCGGCGCATCCGGATCCGGCAAGTCGACGTTCCTGCGCCTGGTGCTCAAGGAAGACCGCGCCACGTCCGGCACCGTCTATGTCGCAGGGCAAAACGTCGCCAACATCTCAAGCTGGCGCGTTCCGAGGCTGCGCCGCGGAATCGGCGTCGTGTTCCAGGACTTCCGCCTGCTCCCGCAAAAGAACGTGTTCGCGAACGTCGCCTTCGCCATGCAGGTCATCGGCAAAAGCCGCAGCGTCATCCGGGACACCGTCCCCGAAGTACTCAAGACCGTGGGGCTGGAGGGGAAAGAGAAGCGCATGCCGCACGAGCTCTCCGGCGGAGAGCAGCAGCGCGTGGCAATCGCCCGCGCCGTGGTGAACCGTCCCGGCATCCTGCTGGCCGACGAGCCCACCGGCAACCTCGATCCCACCACGTCCATGGGGATCATGGGCGTTCTGGACAAGATCAACCAGAACGGCACCACCGTGGTCATGGCCACGCACGACGACGACATCGTGAATGAAATGCGCAAGCGCGTCGTAGAGCTGAAGAACGGCGTGGTCATCCGCGACGAAGCCCGCGCGCTGTACACGTCGATGATTCCGATCGTCGGCCAGTCCCGCAGGCTCCGCGATGCCAGTGGCCGGGAGGAGGCCGGCGGGGGATTCCCCGCGCCGGACGACCCACGCAACGTGTCGCCGGAAAGGCATACATCCAACCGTTCAGGGGAGGGCCGGCTGTGAGGCTCCAGTTCATCCTCGGGGAAATCGGCAGCGGCCTGCGCCGGAACATGTCCATGGTGGTTTCGGTCATCCTGGTTACCTTCGTGTCACTCACGTTCGTCGGCGCCGCCGGCATGCTCCAGCTGCAGATCAACCAGATGAAGGGCTACTGGTACGACAAAGTCCAGGTAGCGGTCTTCCTCTGCGGTGAAGGTTCGACGGCGGCCGGTTGCGCTTCGGGTTCAGCGACGCCTGAGCAGCAGGACAACTTGCGGACGCTCCTTGAGTCACCGGCCGTTTCCCAGTACATCAACGACTTCCAGTTCGAGTCCAAGGACGACGCCTACAAGCATTTCAAGGAGCAGTTCTCGAACTCTCCCATCGTGGACTCCGTCACCCCGGACCAGCTTCCTGCGTCCTTCCGGATCAACATGAAGGATCCGGAAAAGTACCAGATCATCAGTGAAACCTTCTCCTCGCAGCCCGGGGTGGAAACGGTCATTGACCAGCGGCAGGTCCTGGAGCGGTTGTTTTCTGTCATGAACGCAGCATCCCTGGTGGCTGTGAGCATCGCCGGCGTCATGACGGTGTGCGCGATTTTGCTCATTGCCACCACCATCAGGCTGTCAGCCTTCAGCCGGCGCCGCGAGACCGGGATCATGAGACTCGTGGGCGCGTCAAAGACGGTGATCCAGCTGCCGTTCATCCTGGAGGGCGTCATCGCCGCCGTGATCGGTGCAGCGCTGGCGTCAGGCACCCTCTGGGCGGTGGCGCACTTCTTCCTCGGCGAATACATGTCCAAGCAGTACCCGGACACTGCATTTATCTCCCCAGCGCAGACCCTGCTGCTGGCGCCGGCGCTCATCGGCCTGGGCGTAGTTCTGGCCGGTACTTCATCTCTGTTGACCCTCCGCCGATACTTGAGGGTATAGGCCATGCATATCGAAGGAACGCCCATGATTGCAAAGCCCGGCCGGCAGCTGCCGAGCGTCCCTTCGGGACGCCAACGCAGGATCATCAGCGCCGCACTCGCGGTGGTGCTGGCCGCCGGGCTCGGATCGTCGGCCCCCGCATTTGCCGGCGACCTGGAAGACCAGCAGGCCGCGCTCAAGGACGAAGCGGCCCGCGTCCAGCAGTCCCTGGAGTTCGTTGATGCGAAGATCTCCAAAGCAGCGGGAGACCTGGTCATTTTCCGTGGCCAGCTCCCCGGCGCCCAGCAGGCGCTGCTCGAGGCCCAGGGCCGGGTGGCGAGTGCGGTGAAAGAGGTGGAAGCCCTTGCTGCCCGCGTGGATCTGGCCCAGCAAAACAAGGCGAAGATCACCCAGCAGCTTGATTCCGACAAACAGAAAATTGCCAGCACCAAGAAGCTGATCGGCCAGATCGCCACCCAGGCGTACAAGTCCGGCGGTGTGCCTTCGAACCTGACGCTTTTCTTCGGCTCGAACAACACCGGCAGCCTCACCGACACCATCGACCTTGCAGACCAGGCCATGCGCAGCCAGAACTCCGCCATGGACAAGCTGAGCCAGCAAAATGCGACCAACGTGAATTCGCAGGCCCGGCTGGAAGCTGTTGAGGCGGAGATCCAGGACCTGAAGGCCAAGGCCGACGCCGCCCTGGAGAAGGAAAAAGCCGCCCGCGACGAGGCAGCTGCCAAGAAGGCCAGGGTGGACAAGCTCATCGCGGACACCGCACGCCTGAACAAGCAGCTCGAAGCTGCCAAACCCGGCATCCAGAGCAAACTTGCCGCAGTCAAAGCGCGCCAGGACAAAGTTGCTGCCGAGATCGTTGAACGGGACCGGAAGCTGCGCGAAGCCTGGCTGGCGGAACAGCGGCGCATCGCCGAGGCCGCCGCAGCGGCGGCGCGCGCCCAGGCCGAGGCTGCTGCCCGCGCCCGCGGTGACGAGGAAGCCGCTGCCCGGGCCCGGATCGTGCAGCCGTACGTGCCGCCGGCGGCGGGTCCGCCGTCGGCCTTCGGTCTCCGCCACCCGTTCGACGCCGGCGTCCCGATCACCTCCGGTTTTGGCTGGCGGGCAACGCCGCCGGGCACGATCGACTTCTACGGCGCCGGCGGCTACATGCACACCGGCATCGACTTCGGTGCCGCCTGCGGCACGCCCGTCTATGCGCCCGCCGCCGGCACCGTGATCTCGGCCGGCTGGGCCGACGACGGCGGCGGCAACAACGTCAAGATCTCCCACGGCGTGGTCCAGGGCAATTCGCTGACAACGATTTTCTACCACAACACGAGCGTCGTGGTTTCCGTGGGGCAACAGGTCAGCCAGGGGCAGCTGATCGCGTACTCGGGTACCACCGGTAACTCCACCGGCTGCCACTCGCACTTTGAGACGTGGCTGAACGGCGAAGCAGTCGACCCCATGCGCCTGCTGTGATGCCCTGACCCCGCCGCAACCGGCCGAACGACTGCCGTACACTGGAATGACTTTGCTCCGCGACAGCCGAAGCACCCAACTTTCAAAGATCTGAGGAGTTCTACCGTGCCGAAAGAAAGTGGCCGTAAGGTAGTGGCCACCAACCGGAAGGCCCGGCATGACTACCATGTCCTGGACACCTACGAGGCCGGCATCGCCCTGATGGGCACCGAGGTAAAGTCCCTCCGGGAGGGCCACGCCTCCATGGTTGACGGCTTCTGCACGTTCTACAACGACGAGCTGTGGATGGAGGGTATCCATATCCCCGAGTACAACCAGGGGAGCTGGACCAACCACGCCGCCCGCCGGCGCCGCAAACTGCTGCTGCACCGCGAGGAGCTGATCAAGATCTCGCACAAGGTCAGGGAGTCCGGTTTTACGATCGTGCCGCTCCAGCTGTACTTCCTGGACGGCCGTGCCAAAGTGGAGATCGGGATCGCCCGAGGCAAGAAGGAATATGACAAGCGCCAGACCCTGAGGGAACAGCAGGACAAGCGCGAGGCGCTCCGCGTGATGCGGGAACGCAACCGCGGCTAGGAATTTTTCGCCCGACGGATGCGTTATGATGAATAGTCCGGCAGGAACTTGTGGTTCCCGCCGGTTTGGTAACAAAATACGGGGATGATCGGTTTCGACGATGTTAGTCGCGACAGGTGAAGCGGGCCGAGGATGCAGAATTATCTCGTAAACGCTGTCTGCAAACCAATAAGTGCCGAATCTAAGCGCACTGACTTCGCTCTTGCTGCCTAAGCAGTAAGACAGTCCGTCAGCCCGAGGCTGCTATCGCCCCGGATCCTGGCGTCATTTAGATAGCCACTGCTGTTTGCCCCCGTCATCGGGGTAAACGGGACTCTTAGATGACTGGGCCCGGATCAGCCGCCTGTTTGCAGGACGGCTGGGGCCGAGAAAATCCGACGCAAACTGCGCCCGGAGAAGCCCTGACAACACGACATCGGACGGGGGTTCAATTCCCCCCATCTCCACGGTATAAAAGCCGAACACGTACAGCCCGGACCCGCGTCCGGGCTGTACGCGTTTAAGCGCTGTCTTCGGGCGGCGATGTGACCTACGCCGGTGTTCACCGACGGCGTAGGCCGCCGGGGACTAGCCGGGCCGCAGCAGGGGTTGTTCCAGATACCAATCAATTTTCGCCAAGCACGAAACGGCCAAGGGAGGCGCGCCATGTCCACGGCGCCTGCAACTTCACCGGGTCCTGACAGAGACGACGGGCCCCTCGATTCCTACTCCGAGACGGTGATCCGGGTGGCCAGTACGGTCACGCCGCACGTCGCCGCGATCGAAATGACAGGCAACGGGCGCAACGGACGGTTCCGGGTGGGAGCCGGCTCCGCCGTGCTGTTTACGGAAGACGGTTACCTGTTGACCAACGCCCATGTGGTCGCCGGAACGCAGAAGGGCCGTGCCGTGTTCGCGGACGGCTCCGCGACTGACCTTGAAATGGTGGGGGCGGATCCCCTTTCAGACCTCGCCGTGGTCCGCGGCCGGGCGCCGCACGTGGCGCCCGCGGAATTCGGCGATGCCGAATCCCTCCGTGTGGGTCAGCTGGTCATCGCGGTCGGCAACCCGCTCGGCCTCGCAGGTTCTGTGACGGCGGGCGTGGTCAGCGGCTTGGGTAGGGCCATCCCCGTCTGGGCCGGGCGCAACCGCAGGGTCATCGAGGATGTCATCCAGACGGACGCCGCCCTGAACGCCGGCAGTTCAGGCGGTGCCCTGGCGGATGCCCGCAGCAGGATCGTGGGGATCAACACCGCCGTGGCCGGCGCGGGGCTGGGCCTGGCGGTGCCGATCAATAAAACCACCCGACGGATCATCGCCGCGCTTTTGGCTGACGGGCGGGTACGCCGCGCTTACCTGGGCGTGATCAGCACACCCATCAGGCTCGGCCCCAGCGCGGTGATCCGCACCGGCCAGCGCGACGGCCTGCGCGTGGTTGAAGTGCTCTCGGGTTCCCCTGCCGAGCACGCCGGCCTGAAGGTGGGCGACGTGCTGCTGAGGGCGGCATCGCGACCGGTGAGCAACGCCGAGAGCCTGCAAAAGCTGCTCTTCGCCGACGCCATCGGCGAACCCATGGTCATCGTGGTCCTGCGGGACGGGCACGAGCTGGAGATTGTGGCCGTCCCGGCGGAAATGGCGGAACCCGGCTAGGACGGCACCAGGACCGCTCAAGGGAGCGGGACCGCCAAACATGAAGAGCGGGGCCGGAACCGGCCCCGCTCTTCATTGCATTTACGTGCGGCTATGAACGTTTCTTCAGATGCGCGACGGGATCCGGGGCTCCCTCAAGGGGCCCCTTCGCTTTCTTGTCCGCGCGTTTTTGTTTGATGGTCTTGCCCGCTTTTTTCAGCTGATGCGTGTGCGGCGACTTGTCCGGCATGGCGTGCTCCCTCGTCCGAGGAGCAGGAGAGTGCCCCTCCCTACGTAAATTACGCCTGTTTCGCGCCGAATGTAACTGCCCGGCGAAGGCACCTGCGGCTCAGACGGAAACGTCCGAGATGCCCACGAAGCGGCTGCCCACGCCGTCGAATTCGCTTCTGACGAACCCCGCAGCCGGTGCCGGAATGTCAGCCGGGCTGTGGTGGCTGCAGCTGACGTAGGTAAACTCCGGCCACCATTTTTTGGGCCTCGCGGCCTCCTCGTAGCCACAGACGTCGCAGCGCAGATGAACCCACACCGGGCGCTTTCCCGTGCGGTTGGCCCGCGACTGGAGTAGCCACTGTGGGGGATTGTCCAGGATTTCACCCAGCTCGGCTTCCGTCAGCCGGCTGGGAATGCCGTGGCGCTGGGCCATTTCCATAGGTACATCAAGGGCAATTGCCGCATCGCGTCTGCTAATCATCACAGTCCACGATACGGTAAAGCATGACCGATGCAGCCTCCCGCGCTGTTCCTACCCGACTGCAGCGCCAGGTCCTCATGGTGGCCATCGTGGCGTCGTTCATGGCCATCCTGGACAGCTTTGTGGTCAGCATTGCACTCCCCGCAATAGGCCGGGAACTCGGCGGCGGGCTGCCCATCCAGCAGTGGGTAGTGGACGCGTACCTCCTGACGCTGGGTGCCCTGATCCTCGCCGCCGGCTCACTCTCGGATCACTTCGGCCGCGCCAGGGTGCTGCAATGGGGTCTGGCCGGGTTCGCCGCAACGTCAGTTCTCTGCGGTGCGGCGTGGACCGCGGAGGTCCTGGTGATAAGCCGCGGCCTGCAGGGAGTCGCCGGTGCGCTGCTGGTTCCCAGCTCCCTGGCCCTGATCGTCAACCACTTTTCCGACAGCGCGCAGGGTGCGGCGATCGGCAAGTGGTCTGCCTGGACCAGCGCCGCCGCCATTGTCGCCCCGCTGATCGGGGGAGTGTCCGTGGATCTCCTCTCGTGGCGCGTCATCTTTTTCATCAACGTCCTCCCTGCTGCCGCCATCTGGCCGGTGCTGGCGAAGCTGCGGAGCTCGGACGCTGCGCCCGATCCGGCGAGCAGCATCGACGTTACGGGAGCGCTGCTGGCAGTCGGGGCACTGGGCGGGCCGGTCTATGCCCTGATCGAGCAGGGGACGGCGGGCTGGGCCAGCCCGCAGGTCTGGCTTCCCCTCGCCGCGGGCATCGTGTGCCTGATTCTGTTTCTTGTTCACGAATCCCGGACGGCCTCACCAATCCTGCCGCTGGGAATGTTCACCGTCCGGAACTTCGGCTGGGGCAACGTTGCCACTGCAGCCATCTACGGCGGATTCTCCCTCGGCTTCTTTGCGTTGGGCATCTACATCCAGCAGATCGGCGGCATGAAGGCGACCACGGCGGGCTTTGCGCTCTTGCCGTCCACCGTGATCCTCATGGTATCGGCGTCATTTTTTGGCCGCTTGGCAGGCAAACACGGTCCCCGCTGGTTCATGGCATGCGGGCCGGCACTGTGTGCAGTGGGCTTCCTGCTCACCCTGACGGTGGGCACGCCACTGAGCTACTGGACCCAGGTGCTGCCCGGGCAGCTGGTTTTCGGTCTGGGCCTGGCAATGACCGTTGCGCCTCTCACCACGGCGATCCTCGGTGCCGTTCCGCAGGACCAAGCCGGCGTCGGTTCGGCCGTCAACAACGCCGTCTCGAGGATTGCCGGTCTCGTGTGCATCGCCTTTGCCGGGTTCATCATCGGCCCGGTCCTGACGACAGAGGGCCTGCACCGGGCCCTGATTGCCACGGCGGCGCTGCTGTTGCTCGGGGCGGCCGCCTCGGCCGTCGGAATCCGCAACCCTGTCCGGCAGCAGCAAGCCTGAAAGCGGAGCACGACGGCGGTGCTGGCGCCGCCTGGGCGGCCGGCCCGCCTCCGGGGGACTACCCGCCGCTGAATGCGATGCCTGCCGCCGCGGCCGCCAGCCCGGCCACGAGGTTGATCCCGACATTGAGCGCTGCGGCAGGGTACCGATCCTCGCTGACCAGCCGGACAGTGGCCGTGGTCCAGGAGCTGAAGGTGGTCAGGCCGCCGGCCAGTCCGGTGGCCAGCGCTGCATGCCATTCCGGTCCGACGCGGCTGCTGAGACCGATCGACAGTCCGATGACAAGGGACCCCGCGACATTGACCAGCAACGTGGCCCAGGGCCAGTGGCGGCGGGGCGTTGGCTTGCCGGCCAGCCAGGTGTCCGCGGCAAACCTGATGAGGGCGCCGGCAATGCCGAACAGTCCCACCAGCAGCGGCGTAGCCAGGACCCCGGCCGTCATGGACTGCCCCAGTTTCCTGCACCGAACGCTTTCCCGGCTTTCCAGCCTACTGCCGCGGCGCCAAGGCCCAGCAGGACGGACAGGGACAGGTAGAGAACCCATACTGCGTGGAGCCCACCGCGAGCCAGCTGGTCCACTGAAGCAACCACCGCTGAGAAGGTGGTGAAGGATCCGAGCAGACCTGGCCCGATGGCGGCACGGAGCCAGAAGGCAGTGTGCGGCCGCGCGATCCAGATGGTGGTCAGCATGCCAAGGACGAAGCTTCCGGCGACGTTGATGGCCAGTGTGGTCCACGGCACGGCGCCGGCGGACTCCGGAAACAGCACGCCGAGACCGTACCGCAGCTCTGTGCCCGCCAGCCCTCCCGCGGCGACGGCGGCCCAGGTCCGCCAGCCGTGGCTGCCGGCCGCTGTCACTGCGGTTCCTTTATCAGCCGACGCAGCCTTCATGCTGCCGCAGTCATGGGGCGCCCGGCGATGGCGTGGCCGTTCATCCGGAGCCGGCCATCCGGCAGCCCGGGTGCACTTCTTCGCTCTGCACCCACAGTGCCGAGGTGACCTCGTCGGCGAGATCAAAGTCGCGGCTTCTGCCCGCCGAAGCGATACGCACCACGAGGGCGCCGCCGAACGGTTTGCGCCCCATGACCTCGACGTCGGAGTCCAGGTCGATCTCTTCGGCGGCCAAGTAGCGCAGCAGCTCCGGATTTTCGTCGCTGATCCGGGTGATCCTGCCAGTATGGCCCTCGTCGAGTTCGCTCATCCGGTGGGCCAGCGGCATCTGTACCGTGCCGTCAGCGGAGGGGATGGGGTCACCGTGGGGATCCCGGGTCGGGTTGCCGAGCCTGGCCGCCATCCGTTCGATGAATGTGTCGGAGACGGCATGCTCGAGCAGCTCGGCTTCGTCGTGCACCTCATCCCAGCTGTACCCCAGGTCCTGCACCAGGTACGTCTCGATGAGCCGGTGCCGCCGGACCATGGAAAGGGCCAGGCGCATGCCCTCCTGGGTCAGGGTGATGGCGCTGTAGGGCTTGTGAAGGACCAGGCCCTGGTCCTTGAGTTTGCGGACCATCTCGGACACCGAGGAATTGGCTACGCCAAGGCGCTGGGCCAGCTGCGTCGACGTAATGGGTTTGTCCTGCCACTCCGTGAAAGAGTAGATGACCTTGACGTAGTCCTCGATCGAGGAGGATGGCGTGCTGGTCTTCACAGATCCAAGCCTACCCGTTGCGGGTGCGGCATCACGCCCTGACGGCCCGCCATGTCTGGGTGAGGTAGGGGAGGCTCAACAGTTCGCCGCGGGCGTGACCCAGATGGTCGTGGAGGTACCAGTCGAGGTTTCCGGTGACCTTGGCGCGGGTGGCCCCGTTGGCGGCGAGATAGTAGCTGCGCGTCTTGGTCAGCTCGAGGATGTCGGCCGTGGTGACCGGGTCGTCCCACAGGGTCAGGTGGCTTTCCAGGCCCGTGAATTCGGGGCCTATGGGCGGACGGAAGTCCGGCTTGTGGACATCGCCGGCGTGCATGATGCGCGAGAGTCTGTGGACCCATGGCACTGACGTATCCAGCTGGTTCCAGATCAGGCCGAGCACTCCGTCGGGTCTCAGTACCCGGGCGATTTCGGTGCTGGCCCGCAGCGGCTCGCACCAGTGCCATGCCTGTGCCACCGTCACGACGTCGAAGGCCGAGCCGGGCAGCCCCGTGTCCTCAGCGGTGCCCTCACGCGCCGCCACTGCCGGATAGGCGACGCGGAGCTGATCAAGCATGTCCGGCGAGGGATCCACGGCGCTGACCGCCAGGCCGCGTTCCACGAGCAAGGCGGTGAACTTGCCGGTACCGGCGCCTATGTCAGCAGCTGTCCGGGCGCCGGCAGGAATGATCCAGTCCGCGGACTCGGCAGGGTAGCCGGGACGGACGCGGTGGTAGTGTTCGCCGCCGTCCTGGAAACTCTGCCCGAGTTCCTGACGCCGCCACTGGTCGAGTTTGGGGCCACCGCGTGCCACGCGCCGTCTCCTTAGGGCAGGCTGAAAATTTACCCTTCGAATTTACCGCATGGAGCACCCTGGCGGAGTGCCGGGATCAGTCCAGCGCGCAGGGGGCCGCGCCGGCGGTGCCGGGGGTGTTGGGTGCCCAGTCCGGGTAGCTGCGGGTGTCGTTGGCCGGAACCCAGCGTCCCGAGTCCACCACATAGTCCCAGCCGAGGCCGGTGCGGCGCAGTTCTTCGATGCCGGCGAGGAGCCGCTGGGCGTCCTCGAGCCGCGAACCTACGCCAAAGCTGGCGCGCAGGGAGCCGGACGGAAGTCCCAGGCGCTTGAGCAGCGGGTGGGCGCAGAAGCGGCCGTCGCGGAGTCCGACGCCGTGTTCGGCGGAAAGGTAGGCCGCCACCAGGCCGGCGTCGTAGCCTTCCACTGAGAAGTTCACTACGCCGATCGTGTCGTTGTCCGCGTCGGTGTCCGAGAAGATCTGGTGCACGGTGACGCCTTCGATCCTCCGCAGCCCCTCGACGAGGAAGGACCGGATGGCCGCCTCGTGGGCGTGCCAGCGCTCCTGGTCCAGGGCAGCGACCACCTGCGTTGCGCGGGCCAGGGTGGCAGCGCCCAGGACGTTGGGCGAACCGCCTTCATGGCGGGCGGGGCCGGTGGTCCAGCTGACGCCGTCGAGCCGGGCTTCACTGACAGCGCCGCCGCCCGCAAGGTGCGGGGTGCCGGCGTCGAGCCAGTCAGGGCGTCCCACCAGGACGCCGGAACCGAACGGCGCGTAGAGCTTGTGGCCGGAAAAGGCGAGATAATCGACGTCGTCCGCGGCGATGTTGATGCGGCGGTGCGGAGCGAGCTGTGCCGCGTCCACCACGATCCGGGCGCCGAACTCGTGTGCCAGCGCGGCAAGGCGGCGGATTGGCAGTATTTCGCCGGTGACGTTGGAGGCGCCGGTCACGGCGAGGAGGCTGACGTCGCCATGCTCCAGTTCAGCCCGGAGGCTGGCGATGGTGGCCTCGAGGGTGGCGGATGCCACCACGCTGCGGTGCGGCACGCCCTGCCAGGGCAACAGGTTGGCGTGGTGCTCGATGTCGAGGTACAGGACTTCCCCCGTGTGGTGGTGGTCCTCCACCGGGAGGCAGCCTGCCAGCAGGTTGAGGGAGTCCGTGGTGTTGCGCGTGAAGATTACGGAGTCATCCGGGCGGCCGCCGACAAAGTCGCGGACGATGTTCCGGGCGTTCTCATAGACCGACGTGCTGATCTGCGATGCGTAACCCGCGCCGCGGTGCACGCTGGCGTAGAACGGCAGGATCTCGTTGAGGTAAGCCGACACCACGGACAGCGCAGGTGCCGACGCGCCGTAATCGAGGTTGGCGTAACGCACGTGGCCGCCCTGGATCAGCGGAGCCTGGATCTCGGCGCCGGTAACTGCGGCCAGCGGCCGTCCGGCAGCGGCAATGCGATCGTCGAGCAGGCCGGCGCCGGTGTTGGAGGAGAACGTTGCAGTAGTCATGGGACCTCGCTGTGAAAGGACCCCTTTGTGACGGGGATCCGCGCTTGCCGGGTCCGTTCCGGACCGGCCTGGTCGTCACCCGGGGCACCCCACCGCGAATGGAGGGTTGCCGGCCAGCAAACCGGGGTTTCGCGCTGGCACTCGTGACCTGTAAAGAGCGTAGGACATCCCGGCGGGCGATGGAAAAGGCCAACGTGAATGTTAAGCGGTTTGTTACAGCCCCGCTTCATCTGGCCGGAATGCCGAACATACGCCGGCGGACGCCCTCCTGAGGGGGCGCCCGCCGTCGATAATTCTTCGGAAAGTTTGTTGGACCGAACTACAGCAGGTCGTCCAGCTGTGGGTTGAGCCGCTTGAGGACCTCCGAATGAAGGATGGAGTTGGTGGCCAATGCGTTGCCGCCGAAGGGACCGTCGGTTCCTTCGAGTGAGGTGAAGCGGCCGCCGGCTTCCGTGACGATGGGCACCAGCGCAGCCATGTCATACAGGTTCAGTTCCGGCTCGCAGGCGATGTCCACGGACCCTTCCGCCACCATGCAGTAGGACCAGAAATCCCCGAAGGCGCGGGTGCGCCAGACGTCTTCGGTGAGGGCGAGGAACTCGTCGAGGTTCCCGCGTTCTTTCCAGCCGCCGAGGCTCGAGTAGGACAGCGAAGCGTCCGAAAGATTCGAGACATTCGAGACTTTCAGCCGGGTGGCTGCGGCAAGGGAGCGCCCCATGTAGGCGCCCGCGCCCTTGGCTGCCCACCAGCGTTTGCCGAGTGCCGGGGCGCTGACGACACCCACCACGGGCTCGCCTTCATCGACGAGCGCAATCAGCGTGGCCCACACCGGCACCCCGCGGACGAAGTTCTTGGTGCCGTCGATGGGGTCAATGATCCAGCGCCGGGAACCGTGGCCCGAACTGCCGAACTCCTCGCCGAGGACGGCATCGCGGGGGCGGGAGCGGGAGAGCTGGCCCCGGATGGACTCCTCGGCGGCTTTGTCGGCATCCGTGACCGGCGTCAGGTCGGGCTTGGTTTCGATCTTAAGGTCCAGCGCCTTGAACCGGCTCATGGTCTGGTCATCCACGGAATCCGCCAGT
This sequence comes from Arthrobacter sp. Bi83, assembly GCF_918698095.1. Lineage (GTDB taxonomy): Bacteria > Actinomycetota > Actinomycetes > Actinomycetales > Micrococcaceae > Arthrobacter. The sequence goes on along the minus strand of NZ_CAKKLY010000002.1, from coordinate 203,652 downwards.
ACATGGGCCAGTCGCAGGTCATCGTTGTAGCTCGAAGCGGGTTGGGTCATGGTTCCAAACTACCGTCAAAGGACCGGCGGGGCGGGGATGTCCGCATGCCGGAGCCGCCGGGGAGACTAGCTGACGCTTCCCAGTTCCTTGGCTTCCTGGGCCTCCATGCGCGGATCGGTGCCCAGCAGGCGGCGCAGGGACGCTAGCCTCGCAGGCCCGGAAGGGCCTGCGTGGCCGGCTTCCACCCAGGCATCCACGCCGCAGTTGACGGCGGTTGCATCGTGCTTGCAGCCGCGTTCGCAGGCTTCGGTGCCGGGCTCCAGGTCAGGGAAGGAATGCAGGATTCGGTCCGGGTCCACATGCGCGAGGCCAAACGAGCGGATCCCCGGGGTGTCGATGATCCAGCTCCCGGTGGGCGCGTCCGCGAGCTTGAGCGCGAGGGCCGACGACGACGTGTGCCGGCCGCGTCCCGTGACGGCGTTAACGCCGCCGGTTGCCCGCTCCGCGCCGGTCAATGCATTCACCATGGTGGACTTGCCGACGCCGGAGTGGCCCAGCATGACAGTCACCTTGCCGTCCAGGTGGGCGCGCAGCTGGGAGACGGCGTCAAGGTCGAGGCGTGCGGACAAGCCATCATCGGAGCGGGCGTCGATGCCCGACGCCGCAGAGTCCGCTGTGCGGCTAATGATGACGGGGAAGTCGAGATGGCGGTAGTTGTCCAGCAGCTCGGTGGGGTCCTTGACGTCTGCCTTCGTCACGAGCAGCAGCGGCTCGATGCCGGCGTCGTAGGCGGCCACCAGCGCGCGGTCGATGAAACCGGTGCGGGGCTCCGGATTGGCGGCAGCCACCACGACGACCAGCTGGTCCGCATTGGCCACCACGGCGCGTTCAATCGGGTCAGTGTCGTCCGCGCTCCGGCGCAGGAGCGTTTTCCGGGCCTGGATCTTTACGAGCCGGGCGAGCGTGTCCGGAGCACCTGACACGTCACCCACGAGGGATACGAAGTCGCCGGCCACCACGGGGGAGCGGCGGAGCTCGCGGGCCCGGGCAGCGATGATCGTCCGCTCGTCGCCGGAGTCCTCACCCACCACTGCCGTATACCGGCCACGGTCAACGGTGATGATGCGTCCGGTGACGGCATCGTCATGGCTGGGACGGTCTTTGGTGCGCGGACGGGAGCCCTTCTTGTTCGGGCGGATCCGGACGTCGGATTCGTCCCAGGACTCAGTGCTGCGTGCCACCGCTGGTCCCTGCGTTGTTCCTCTGGGTGCGGCCGGTCCGCTGTGTGAGCATGTCCGCCCACAGCTGCGGGAAGTCCGGCATGGTCTTGGCCGTTGTGCTGATGTCCTGGACTTCGACGCCCTTCACGGCCAGTCCGAGGATGGCGCCTGCAGTGGCCATCCGGTGGTCAGCGTAGCTGCGGACCACACCGCCATGGAGCTTTGCGGGCCGGATGATCAGCCCGTCGCCCGTCTCTTCGGCGTCTCCGCCCAGCCGGTTGATTTCCGTGACGAGTGCGGCGAGGCGGTCTGTCTCGTGCCCGCGGAGGTGTGCGATGCCGCTAAGCCGTGACGGGCCGGTGGCGAGGGCGCAGAGCGCCGCGACAGTGGGGGCCAGTTCGCTCGTTTCCGCGAAGTCGGCGCCCGTGATCTCGCTGCCTCCGGTGACGGTCAGCGTTCCGTCCTGCAGTGTCACGGCCGCGCCCATATCCGTCAGGATGCTCCGCCAAAGATCGCCCACCTGAGTGGTGTGTTCGGGCCAGTCCGGGATCCGCACAGTGCCGCCCGAGGCGAGGGCCGCGGCCAGGAACGGCCCGGCGTTGGACAGGTCCTGTTCGATTTTCTCATCAAAGGCACGGATCGGCCCGGGGCTGACGATCCAGTGGTTCGGAGTGGAGTTGTCCACTTCCACACCCACGCCGCGCAGCACGGCCACGGTCATGTTGATGTGGTCAAGGCTTGGGACAGGGTCTCCGGAGTGTTCGAGGTGCAGGCCTTCGGTGAAGCGTGCGCCGACGAGCAGCAGCGCGGAGACAAACTGGGATGACGCGCTCGCGTCGATGACGAGATGGCCGCCGCGGACCTCTCCCGTCCCGTCAACGCGGAAAGGCAGGGAAGAGGGTGTCCCGCCGGCGTCGCCGCGAACGGTGACGCCGAGGGCCGCCAGCGCCTCGATGATGGTTCCCATCGGCCGCTCCCGGGCGTGCGGGTCGCCGTCGAACACAGCGACACCGTGGCGCAGGGCTGCCAGAGGCGGAACGAAACGCATGACAGTGCCGGCCAGGCCGCAGTCGATGGCGACGTCCAGGGCGCCGGAACCGGACGGGATGGGCGTCACCTCGAGGTCGGGGCCGAAGGTACTGTCGCCCGGCACCTCGCGGACGTCGGCGCCGAGTTGCCGGAGCGCACCGATCATCAGCGCGGAATCCCGGGAGTGCAGCGGGGCACGCAGGCGGGAGGGCCCGTCGGCCAGCGCCGCAAGCACGAGATACCTGTTGGTCAGTGACTTCGAACCGGGGACGCGCACGGTGGCGTCCACCGGCTGCTCCGCAAACGGCGCGGGCCAGTGCGGAGCGGCGCCGGTGTGGTCAGCGGGCGCGTCCGTGATGGATCCTGTCATTCGAGCCTATGCCCCTACCGCGTGGTCTACGGCCTTGCGGACTGCCTTGTCGGCCTTGTGCAGCTTCTTTCCGGTGGTCTTGCGGGCGTCCGCGGCGAGGTGGCTTGCCGTTTTCCGGGCGTCAGCTGCGAGGTGCTCCGCGCGCCAGGCAAGGCTAGGCTTGCCCGCGGTATCAACGGAGGCCAGCAGCACGCCACCGGTAAGGGTGACGTTCTTGAGCAGCTGGTTGCGGCGGGCGTCCCGGCCTTCCTTGCTGCTGATGTCCGCACTGCGCCATTCAACGAACGCGTTCAGCGCTGAGATGATGGCCAGGAGGGTAGCGGACAACCGCGCGAACTTGCCGACGGCGAACAGGACGCCGGCGCCCACCTGGGTTCCGCCGATCACCCGGGCCAGGACCTTCTCGTTGGTCTGGAACGGAAGTGTTTCCGCGGCGCGGCGCAGGAGGGGGGACAACTGTTCCACAGTGTCGTCCGCATTCCTGAGCTTGTCCACGCCGGCGAGGACGAAACTTGAAGCCAGCATCGGCCGGGCGAGAAAACGGACAAAGGACATGAATTTCCTCCTGGATGGACGAGCCGCGGTGACTGCGGCGGAGTCGGTTCTAGTCTTGCACTTTTGCGGAATATTTGCCCGCTTGGCGTCGTTGTGCACTGCAGATCCGGAACACCCCGGGACAGCAGTCCTGGACCGTTGCCGGCATCGAAACATGGTTGGGCGGCGTCCCGGACGGCCTTTTGCCGCAGAAGCCTGCGCAAGGGACCGGTCCGCGGGAGACGTGCCGCCGGACAGGGCTTTGGCGGCCTGGGGCGCACGGAGCACCCGGGGTGTCGAGTGCCCGACATGCGGGAAAGTGGAGTGGAGATGGAGCTTTGACTTTGGTGAAAGACGCTGTAGAGCTGCGGGGACCTATTGACGTGTCGGCATTTGACGTGCCGCTGGAGGAGTCCGCCGAACTTCCCTATGGCGCCAACCCTGGCCCAAGGGCAGTTCCGCGGGTGACAGTAGACTTGAAGGCAATGAGCACCGTGGATCCGGCCCTAGAGGCCACGCAAGAGGACGCAGGGAACGCCGCCGACGACATCAGCGCGCCGGAGATCAGCGCGCCGCAGGCCGGGGAGCTGGCGGAGGAAATCGACGTCGCCACTGAAAGTCCGGAGGCGCGGCGGGCCCGGTTTGAGCGCGACGCCATGCAGTACGTGGACCAGTTGTACTCGGCCGCAATGCGCATGGCCCGGAACCCGTCGGACGCGGAGGATCTCGTCCAGGAGGCCTACACCAAGGCGTTTTCGGCATTCCATCAGTACAAGCCAGGGACCAACCTGAAGGCCTGGCTGTACCGGATCCTGACGAACACCTACATCAATCTCTATCGGAAGCGGCAGCGTGAGCCGCTGCAGTCCAACTCGGACACCATCGAGGACTGGCAGCTCGCCAGGGCTGAGTCGCATACGTCCAGCGGGCTCCGTTCGGCGGAGGCAGAGGCCCTCGACCACCTGCCGGATTCGGACGTCAAGCGCGCGCTGCAGGCGATTCCGGAGGAATTCCGGCTGGCTGTCTACTTCGCCGACGTCGAAGGCTTCGCATACAAAGAAATTTCAGACATCATGAACACCCCCATCGGCACCGTCATGTCCCGGCTTCACCGCGGCCGAAAGATGCTGCGGGACATGCTCGCGGATTACGCCGCTGAACGGGGATTCAAGGCTGCTGAACCCAACGCAGCAGCGGAAAGCAACAAACAGGAGAACAGGAAATGAGCGACTGCCAGGGATTGGGCGATTGCGACGACGCCCGGATGCAACGTATCTACGAGTATCTGGATGGTGCCCTGACCCGCAGTGATATTGCGGAGATCAAACATCACCTGGACGAGTGCCCGGAATGCACGCAGCAGTATGACCTCGAGTGCGTCATCCGCAACATGGTCAAGCGGTCCTGCACGGAAGCCGCTCCGGAAAACCTCAAGAACGCAATCCTGGACAGAATCCACAGCATCCGGCCAGTGGACGCCTGACGCCGGCCACCAAAGCGAAGTGCCCCGGAACCGACAGGTTCCGGGGCACTTCGTTTAAGCTTCGGTTCAAGCCGTGGCTTAGGTGTTGGGGCGCTTCCCGTGGTTAGCGCCGCCACGCTTACGGTCACGACGTTTACGTGCACGTTTGCTCATAGCTGGCCTCCTTAATATCGGTACTCAAAAGAGCTGCCCTCAAGTCTCCCACATCACGGGACAGGCCGCGAACCGGCGCCATTGGCGGCACATTGGGGAGTCTTCACGGCTTAGGCCTTTAGTGAATTCCTGATCGAAATGCGCGCCTGCTCAAGGACTGTCCTTACAGTCTCCACTGTGACGGGGGTGATGGGATGTGCGCCCGCCCGGGTGCGGAGCTCCACCCGCAGATCGTCCCGGAAAGCCTGGAGCAGCATCTCGGCTTCCTTGAGCATGCGTTGCGCGTCAGGGGAGGACCGGGACGAGGAGCCGCGATAGTCGCCTGACGTGGCAGCAAACCGTGCGGCTTCCGCCGTGGCCGCGAGGTCGGCCCGGAGTCCCCGCATGTTGCTCCGGATGTCCGCGCGGAGGTCGTCAGCCAGCCGGCGCACGGAAGCCGAAATGTCGTTCTCCACGCCGGCGAGCTCATCCCTGCGGCCGTTCAGCTCGGCCAGGCCGGCGTCGGTGATGCGGTAATTGGTGCGCCGGCCCTCCGATTCGGTGGCCACCAGACCCTCTTCTTCCAGTTTGCCAAGCCGCGGATAGATGGTGCCGGCGCTGGGGGAGTACGTGCCGCCGAACCGTTCGCTCAACGCCTTGATCAGTTCGTAGCCGTGTTTGGGGCCAGACTCGAGGAGCGCCAGCAGGTAGAGGCGGAGCGCGCCGTGGGCGAAGACCGGAGGCATCAGAGGCCCGTTCCGACGTCCGCGGGGGCCTGGCTGTGGAAGATGGACGTCTTGCCCGACAGTGAATTGGTCCGGACCAGCGTCAGCTTGGCGTCCGGGCCTGCAATGGTTTGCACCCTGCCGCCGGGCTGGGCGTATCTCTGGTCATCGATCACCACAGCGCCGCTGGCAGTATTGGCTACTATGTCCACGCCCACGTCGTGGGGGAGCCTGATGGTCACGTCGCCGGAAACCGAGTTGGCTCCGAAGTCGTGGGTGAAGCCCTGAAGGTCAAAGCTCAGGTCGCCGCTGACGGTGTTGGCGCGGATGTTGCTGAATTTGCCCGACGCCGTGACCTCGCCAGAGACACTTTTTGCCGTCAGTACGCCACTGTGGTTCCTGGCGATGACCTCGCCGCTGACGGTATTTACATGGAGATCACCCGACGTCCTGTCCGACATGACGGAGCCGGATACGGTGTTGAGCCTGGTGTGCCCGGTGATTCCTGAGACGAGTCCGTCGCCGCTGACGGTTCCCGCTTCAACGTCGACGCCGGCCGGTACGGCAATGCTGATCACCGCCGAGTTGTTGCTGCTGTTGTTGACCGAACCCATGAGGTTCTTGAACCAGCCCTGGGGGCCGTGCAGCTGGTGCCTGACCTCCAGCCGTCCGCCTACCACCGTGACAGCCAGCGGGTCGCCGTGGACCTCCGAGACCTCGATCCTGGCCACGTCCTCGTCGTGGGTCACGATGTCGAACCGACCGCGGACAATGCCGAGCCTTAGCGATGAGACGCCGTCGACGTCGATGGTCTGCGGACCGGTGACGGTCCACGATTTCTCTGTCATGATTCCTCCGGTTGCGATATATCGTGACTGTAAAATCACGATATATCGCAACTGCCGGAAGATCAAGATATATCGCGAGTGGTTTCGGTTACTCGGGAGCGTCCATTCCCAGCCACTGGAACCAGCCGCGGTGGAGAACTAGCCAGGCCATCAGTCCGTAGCCGGCCTGGCCCGGAGTGCCCCCATTGGCTGCGAGGTCCTGGCGCCACTGCTCGTGGTTGAGCAAGGGTGAAAACGTGTCCACATAGAGGTGCTTGCGACGCGTGGTGACATCGGCAAACGCGGTGTTCAGCTCACCGAGACGGCCGTTCTGCGCCGGGTCGAGCGTGGGGGGCGGTCCCACGACAAATACCTCAAGCCTCTTCTGAGTGGCTGAGTCAAGAATGTTGGCGAGGTTGAGCCTGCTCCGGGCGGTCGACAGCCCGAATTCAACGTCACGACCCGAGAGGCCGATCACGAGCCGGTTATCGTGCCCGTCACTGAACCGACGGCCGGCTTCCTCGAGCCAGCGGGCGGCAAGGCCTTCGGTGCCCTCCTGGGGGCAGGGAAGGGCGTAGCTTTCAAGCGTCATGCCGTCCTGCGGAGTGCGGGCCAGGACACGGCCCAGCCAGCCCAGCGCCCGAGGGTCTCCGAGCCCGGCCAGCAGTTCATCTCCAACCGCCGCAATACGCAGCTTCCTGTCTTCCACTACTACCTCTTCACTTATTTTGAGGGCGTGCCCTGAGTGCTGGACTGTACTGCACGGCGGCCCAATCCGGAGACTGTGCCGGCGTTACTGGCTGTGTCCATTAACTCACGCCGATTAAACAGAACTGCCCGGCTGGAATCGGTATGTCACCGTCCGGCCGGGCAGCTGCTCTGCTACTTACGGGCGAATGCCTGCTTGAGGAGGGAATCCTGCTCTGCGGCGTGGCGCTTCATGGAACCCGCCGCCGTGGACGCCGAGGCCGGCCGCGAGATCAGGCGAACCTGGCGGTCCAGTGCCTGCGGCAGGTTCAGGCCCATGAACGGCCAAGGGCCCTGGTTCGCGGGTTCGTCCTGCGCCCAGACCACTTCGGCGTTGGGGTACTTGGCCAGTTCAGCTTCGATTTCCGCCTGCGGCAGCGGGTAGAGCTGCTCCACACGGACGATCGCCGTCGAGGTGTCGCCCGTCTTCTGCCGGGTGGACAGCAGATCGTAGTAGAGGCGGCCGGAGACGAGGAGAACGCGTTCGACGGCGTCCGCCTGCAGCTGCTCATGCTCACCAATGACCGGCCGGAAGCCGCCTGTGGTGAAGTCTTCCACGGCAGAAGCCGCAGCCTTGAGGCGCAGCAGCTGCTTCGGCGTGAAGATGATGAGCGGCTTGCGCGGGCGGCTGTACGCCTGGCGGCGCAGCAGGTGGAAGTGCGAGGCCGCCGTCGTGGGATTGGCCACGATCATGTTTTCCTCGGCACACATCAGCAGGAACCGCTCGATGCGGGCGGAGGAGTGGTCCGGGCCCTGGCCCTCGTAGCCGTGCGGAAGCATCAGCACGAGCGACGAGCGCTGGCCCCACTTCTGTTCGGCGGAGGAGATGAATTCATCGATGATGGTCTGCGCACCGTTGACGAAGTCGCCGAACTGCGCTTCCCAGAGCACCAGGGCATCCGGACGCTCCACCGAGTAGCCGTATTCGAAGCCCATGGCCGCGTATTCGGACAGCAGGGAGTCGTAGATCCACAGCTTGGCCTGGTTGTCCGAGAGATTGCCCAGGGGCAGCCACTCGTTGCCGTTGGCGCGGTCGTGGAAAACTGCGTGGCGCTGCACGAACGTGCCGCGGCGGGAGTCCTGGCCGGCGAGGCGCACGGGTACGCCCTCCATGATGAGCGAACCGAAGGCCGCGATCTCGCCGAAGCCCCAGTCGATGCCGCCTTCGCGGGACATCTGCTCACGCTTCTCAAGCAGCTGCTTGAGCTTCGCATGGACGGTGAAGCCCTCGGGAATCTCCACGTGGGCCTTGCCGATCCGGGCCAGCGTATCTGCCGAGACTGCGGTGGATGCCGGGGCGTTGGTACCGAAGTCCGACTGCTGAGCCTGGGGCCGCTCGATGTCCGAGACCGCAGCGGAGTCCGCCGTGATGATCGGGATCGGCGAGGTCTGCGCCGCGTGGGTTTCGGCGAACACGCGCTCAAGGCGTTCCTGGTAGTCGCGCAGCAGCTGCTCGGCTTCGTCCTCGGTGATGTCGCCGCGGCCGATCAGTGATTCGGTGTAGAGCTTGCGGACCGAGCGCTTGGCCTCGATGAGGTTGTACATGAGCGGCTGGGTCATCGAGGGGTCGTCGCCCTCGTTGTGGCCGCGGCGCCGGTAGCAGACCATGTCGATGACAACGTCCTTGTGGAACTTCTGGCGGAATTCGTAGGCGAGCTGGCCGATGCGGACCACTGCCTCCGGATCGTCGCCGTTCACGTGGAACACCGGTGCCTGGATCATCTTGGCGACATCCGTGGAGTAGGTGGAGGAACGCGAAGAGGACGGTGCGGTGGTGAAGCCGACCTGGTTGTTGACCACGACGTGGATGGTGCCTCCGGTGCGGTAGCCGCGCAGCTGGGAGAGGTTGAGGGTCTCAGCAACCACACCCTGGCCGGCGAAGGCTGCGTCACCGTGGACCATGATGGGCAGCACGGGGAAGGCCTCGCCCTGGTCCAGGCGGTCCTGCTTGGCGCGGACGATGCCCTCAAGCACGGAGTCAACAGCCTCGAGGTGCGAGGGGTTGGCGGCCAGGTAGACCTTGGTCTCGTTGCCGCTGTCCGATGTGAACGTGCCCTCGGTGCCCAGGTGGTACTTGACGTCGCCGGAGCCCTGCACGGAGCGGGGATCCTGGGTGCCCTCGAACTCGCGGAAAACCTGGGCGTAGGTCTTGCCGGCGATGTTGGTGAGCACATTGAGCCGTCCGCGGTGGGCCATGCCAATGGCCACTTCGTCCAGTCCGTCGTCGGCGGCATCGGAGATGATGGCGTCAAGCAGCGGAATCAGGGACTCGCCACCCTCAAGGGAGAAGCGCTTCTGGCCGACGAACTTGGTCTGCAGGAAGGTCTCGAAGGCCTCTGCGGCGTTGAGCTTGGAGACGATACGCAGCTGCTCTTCGCGGCTCGGCTTGGAATACGGGTGTTCCAGCTGGTCCTGGAACCACTTGCGCTCGGCGGGCTCCTGGATGTGCATGTACTCGATGCCGGTGGTGCGGCAGTACGCGTCACGAAGCACGCCGAGGATGTCGCGGAAGGCCAGCATGGGTTTGCCGCCGAAGCCGCCAGTCGGCCATTCACGGTCCAGGTCCCACAGCGTCAGGCCGTAGGTAAGGACGTCGAGGTCGGGGTGCTTGCGCTGGACGTACTCCAGCGGATCGGTGTCCGCCATGAGGTGTCCGCGGACACGGTAGGAGTGGATCAGCTGCTGGATCCTGGCGACCTTGTTGATCTGGTCGGAGGGATCCACCTGAAGGTCCGGGCTCCAGCGCACCGGCTCGTAGGGGATGCGCAGGGATTCGAAGATTTCGTCGTAGAAGTCCTGGGCGCCGAGCAGGAGCTGGTGAACGAGCTTGAGGAACTCGCCGCTGCCTGCACCCTGGATGACGCGGTGGTCATAGGTGGACGTCAGCGTGAGGACCTTGCTGATGGCGTTGTGCGCAATGATCTTCTCGCTGGCACCCTGGAATTCAGCAGGGTAATCCAGGGCGCCGACGCCGATGATGGCAGCCTGGCCCTTGGAGAGGCGAGGCACGGAGTGGACGGTGCCGATGCCGCCGGGGTTGGTCAGCGACACCGTGGTGCCGGCGTGGTCGTCGGCCGTCAGCTTGCCGGAACGGGCCCTCTTGATGAGGTCCTCGTACGTGTGCCAGAACTCCGAGAAGTTGAGGGTCTCAGCCTTCTTGATGTTCGGAACCATGAGCAGGCGTGTGCCGTCAGGCTTCGGCATGTCGATGGCGATGCCGAAGTTCACGTGGGCCGGCTGGACGGCGACGGGCTTGCCGTCGACTTCGTCGTAGTACACGTTCATGGAGGGGAACTGCGAGAGCGCCCGGATGACCGCGTAGCCGATCAGGTGGGTGAAGGAGACTTTGCCGCCGCGTGCTCGGGCAAGGTTGGAGTTGATGACAACGCGGTTGTCGATCAGAAGCTTGGCCGGAATTGCCCGGACGGAGGTGGCCGTGGGCACTTCGAGGCTTGTGACCATGTTGGAGGCGATGGCCTTGGCAGGACCGCGAAGAACGGAGACGACGTCTTCCTCGGGCGCGGTGGGTGCCTTCACGTTTTTGGGGAGCTGGGCCGGAATGGGCTGGGCGCCGGTGCCCGCCTCAGTCTTCTTTGCGCCGTCGCGGGCGACTGTTGCCGGAGCCTTCTTTACGGGTGCGGCCTGTGCCGGCGACGATGCCGGCGGGGCTGCGGGGGGCTGTGGCGCGGGAGCCGCGGCGGCGGGGGCCTTGGCCGGAGCCGGAGGCGCTACCACGGGCATTTCGCGGGTAGCCGGATGGGCCGGCGCGGACGCCGCGCCCGGGGCGCCGTTGGAAGATGGGCCGTTGCCGCTATCAAAAGATTCGAACAAGGGCCACCATTTAGCGTCGACCGTATTCTTGTCCTGCTGGTAACGCTCGTACAGTTCGTCAACGAGCCACTCGTTTCCGCCAAATTCCTCTGGTAGACGGTGGCTAGGCTGCTCTGGCACTTGAAATACGCCTCTTCCATGAGTTTGAATTCCTCTGGTCGCCACGGTGCCACGGCACAACAATCGAACCAGTTTCTGTGTCCTATGAACCCAGACCTCTGCCAGTCTAGTTACGATCCCGGCTTAACTGCCAATAAGGGTGACTCAAATCATGTCGCCGCCGAATTGTGGCGCGGGCCTGGCTGAAAACCGGGTGGAAGCGTGCTTCGGCCGCACGCCTGAGCCCCCTCCGGGAGAGTTCGAGCTGCGGCGCACGCACCGTCTGTCCCGTCCCCGCTCCTGTAGACTGCAACTCTTATGGACAGTAAATCTAGGTGCCGGCCTGGGGGCTGTCAGCGGAGCAGAATCAGCACCGCCGCGCAGCCCACCCGCAGAGCCGGCAAACCCCGTTCACGATCCCGTCAACGTCCGTCGCTCCACTTTGCTGGAATCTCCCAGGAAGCAGCGCAGGCCTCGGCCGACCATCCTCCGCCTGGCCCTTCTCCATTGCTTGGTAGCTGCCCCGCTTGCAGGGACAGCTTCGCTCTGCGTATCCAGGCAGGCTGCTAGATGGAGTGGCTTCTCCTCGCAGCCGGGTTTCTGCTTATTCTCGGCACCGGCTTCTTCGTCGCCGTCGAATTTTCCCTCATAGCGCTTGACCAGCCCACCGTGCAGCGCGCGGTGGACAACGGCGACACGGCGGCAATTCCGCTGCTTAGATGCCTTAAGTCGCTGTCCACACAGCTGTCCAGTTGCCAGCTGGGCATCACCATGACGACCCTGCTCACCGGCTACGTCATGGAACCATCGGTCGGGGCGCTGGTCGAGGGGCCGCTTACCGCCTTCGGAACCCCCGAAGCAGTTGCCGGATCCGTCTCCCTTGTGATCGCCATGGCGGTGGCTACCCTCCTCTCGATGCTGCTGGGCGAACTGGTCCCAAAGAACATGGCGATTGCGCTGTCCTTCCGCATCGGACGGGCGGTGGCGCGGCCCCAGCTGATGTTCACGGCAATCTTCAAGCCCGCCATCGTTCTGCTTAACGGCTTCTCGAACAAGGTCCTCAATGCTTTCGGGCTGGAAGCGAAAGAGGAGATCTCCGGGGCGCGTACGCCTGCGGAACTGGCGTCCCTGGTGCGCAGGTCTGCCGCCATGGGGACCCTTGACGCGGGCACCGCGAACTTCATCGCTCGGACCCTGAATTTCTCGGGCCGTACCGCCGCAGACGTCATGACGCCACGCATCCGCGTGGAAACCATCGACGCCGACCAGCCGGTCTCCGACATTCTTGACGCCGCCCGCCGCACCGGATATTCGCGCTTTCCCGTGATCGGCGATTCCGCTGACGATATCCGCGGGCTGGTCCACGTCAAGAAGGCGATTGCGGTTCCGGCGGACAGGAGGCCCAACCTGGAAGCAGGAGCAATCATGACGGAGGTTCTCCGGGTACCGGAGACCATCCACCTCGATGCCCTGCTGGCGGAACTCCGGGAAGGCAACCTGCAGCTAGCTGTGGTGCTGGACGAGTACGGCGGAACCGCAGGCATCGCCACGCTGGAGGACCTCGTTGAGGAAATCGTGGGCGAAGTAGCCGATGAACACGACAAGGTGCGGCCGGGCCTGCTGCAAAGCGCCTCGGGTGACTGGTATTTCCCCGGCCTGCTGCGGCCGGATGAACTGTCCGAACAGATTCCCGGGCTCAGCGTTCCAGACGAAGCTGCCTATGAAACGGTAGGCGGCTACGTCATGAGCGAACTTGGGCGCATAGCCCTGGTGGGGGACACCGTAAAGGTCGGCGGCGGAACACTGAGCGTCACCCGGATGGACGGTCGCCGCATAGACCGGATCTGTTTCAAGCCCGACCACGAGCATCACGACGAGAACTCGGGGAACACAACGTCGCAGAATGCGAAGTCAGAGAACGCGAAGTCAGAGAACGTGAATTCACAGAACGCCACGTCCGGAAACGGCGGTGCGGCATGAGTGACTGGGCCGGAATTCTCTGGCTGGTAGTGCTCCTCATCGGCAACGCGTTCTTTGTGGCGGCCGAGTTCGCGGTCATGTCGGCGCGCCGCAGCCAGATCGAGCCGCTGGCGGACGCAGGTTCCATGCGCGCCCAGACCACACTGCGCGCCATGGAGAACGTCTCCCTGATGCTCGCCTGCGCGCAGCTGGGCATCACCGTCTGCTCCTTGCTCATCTTGCAGGTCGCGGAACCGGCAATCCACCACCTGCTGGCTGTGCCGCTGGAAGCATTCGGCGTGCCGGTGGAAATTGCCGACGTCGCGGCCTTCGGCGTGGCACTGATGGTGGTGACATTCCTGCACGTGACGTTCGGCGAGATGGTGCCGAAGAACATCTCCGTCTCCGTTGCGGACAAGGCGGCCCTGCTGCTGGCTCCGCCGCTCATGTTCATCGCACGGATCGTTAACCCTGCCATCGTCGCGCTGAACTGGTCCGCGAACCACATTTTGAGGCTGATGCGGATCGAGCCCAAGGACGAGGTCAACTCGTCGTTTACGCTGGAGGAAGTCCAGTCCATCGTGCAGGAATCCACCCGGCACGGCCTCGTGGACGACGACGCCGGGCTCATCACGGGCGCCCTCGAATTCTCCGAACATGCGGCAGCCCACGTCATGGTTCCGCTGGACAAGCTGGTCATGATGAAGGCCGCCACCACGCCCTTGGAATTCGAAAAAGCCGTCAGCCGCACCGGGTTCTCACGCTTCCCGATGCTCGACGACGACGGCATGCTGTCCGGTTATCTCCACATCAAGGATGTGCTCTCCATCCCCGAATCCGGGTACCAGCACCCTATTGCCGAAAGCCGCATCAGATCGCTGGCGAACCTCTCACGGGACGACGAGATTGAAAACGCGATGTCCGTCATGCAGCGCACTGGCTCGCACCTGGCACGCGTGATCGGGCCGGACGGCCGAACGGAGGGGGTGCTGTTCCTGGAGGACGTGATCGAGCAGCTCGTGGGCGAAATCCGCGATGCGACCCAGGCGAAGGGGATCCGCCGGCTGGGCCAGCCGGACGGGGAATAACAGAACTGCATGTGGAGCAAGGGCCGCGGGAAACGAACCCCGCGGCCCTTGCCAATCCCGGCCCGATCAGTCCTAAATAGGAATCATTCCCATTTAGGACTACACTTTGTAGGGTTGCAGATCCCGCAAAATGCCGCTTCCAGAACCGAGGTCTTTCCGTGCGCAGAATCGTCCGATCGTCCCTGACCGCCGCCGTGGCGGGCCTCGGGCTGCTGCTCACGGCGTGCGGTCCGACGGCGGGTGTCCCCGCCAAGGCGGACGGCAACGGCATCGCCGTGGTCGCCTCGACCAATGTGTACGGGGATATCGTCCGGGCGATCGGCGGGGACAAAGTCAAAGTCACGGCCATCATTTCCCGTCCCAGCCAGGACCCGCACTCCTACGAGGCCAGCGCCCAGGACCGGCTGGCGATTTCCAAGGCGAAGCTGGTGCTGGAAAACGGCGGCGGCTACGACGACTTCATCCACACCATGGCCGACGACAGCGGCATCCCTCACGAGAACATCATCAACGCCGTGGAAGTATCGGGGCTGGCCCCTGCAGCGGAGAGCACGGCATCGGCGCACGCCGAGAGCGGCCACGCCCATAGCCACGGTGAATTCAACGAACACGTCTGGTACAGCCTCCGGGCCATGTCCCGCCTCGCGGACTCAGTGGCAGCCAAACTGGAATCGATCGACTCCGGGTCCGCAGCAGAGTTCAGTGCAAACGCCGCTTCCTTCAAGGCAGGGCTCACCAAAATCGAAACCAGGCTTGCCACGGTCAAGGCCGCCCACGGCGGGTCGCAGGTGGCCGTGACCGAACCCGTACCCCTCTACCTCCTGGAATCGGCAGGGCTCGTCAACCGCACCCCTGCTGAGTACACGGCCGCGATTGAAGAAGGCACGGACGTGCCTCCCGCCGTCCTGAGGGCCGCCACCGCACTCGCTGCCTCGTCCGACATCCGTTTCCTCGCCTACAACGAGCAGACGGAGGGTCCCCAGACCGAGGCGCTGAAGAACGCGGCCAACGCGGCCGGTAAGCCGGTGCTGAACT
Organism: Arthrobacter sp. Bi83; assembly: GCF_918698095.1. Taxonomy (GTDB): domain Bacteria; phylum Actinomycetota; class Actinomycetes; order Actinomycetales; family Micrococcaceae; genus Arthrobacter. The sequence goes on along the minus strand of NZ_CAKKLY010000002.1, from coordinate 188,582 downwards.
TCAGCGAGACACTGCCCGAGGGCAAGACCTACCTGCAGTGGATGGCGGACAATGTGGGGAACATCAGCAACTCCCTGGAGCGAAAAAGTTGAACCCCGTCATTAGCCTGCGCAAGGCATCCCTGAAGTTTGGCAAGCGGGCGCTCTGGGAAGACCTCGACCTCGATATCAAACCAGGGGAGTTCTTTGCGGTCCTCGGCCCCAACGGCAGCGGAAAGACCAGCTTCCTTAAGGTGCTGCTGGGGTTGCAGGAACTGCATTCGGGCAAGGCCAGTCTTGGCGGCCATCCTGTTGAACGCGGGAGCCGGCTGATCGGATACATCCCGCAGCAAAAGCCGTTCCCTCCGGACACGCCCATGCGGGCCCGTGATCTCGTGGGGCTCGGCGTTGACGGCCACCGCTGGGGCATCCGGCTGGGAAACGCCAAGGCCAACCGCAGGATTGACGAACTGCTGGATCTGGTGGGGGCCAGCGACTACGCCAAGGTACCGGTGGGGCAGCTCTCGGGCGGCGAACAGCAAAGGCTGCGCGTGGCTCAGGCGCTCGCCTCCGACCCCAAGGTGCTGCTCTGCGACGAGCCGCTGCTGTCACTCGACCTGCACCACCAGCAGGCAGTCAGCGCACTCATCAACAAGCAATGCCATGAGCAGGAAAGCGCAGTGGTCTTTGTGACCCACGAAATCAATCCGATCATCGACTATGTCGACCGGATCCTGTACCTAGCCGGCGGGCGCTTCAGTGTGGGGACGCCGCACGAGGTCATGACCACGGACGTCCTCTCGGAGCTGTACGACAGCCACGTGGAAGTGATCCACGCGAACGGAAGAATCGTCGTCGTCGGACTCCCGGACGCCACCACCCACCATCACGACGATGCGCACGCAACGGCGGGGGAGGGTGCCTGATGGATCCGGAAGGCATCCTGCAGTCGATTTTCAACTTCGAAAATTACGGTGAGCTGCTGGTCCTGGTGCAGAACTCCCTCTGGGCCGGAGCCGTCCTCGGCCTCCTGGGCGGCCTCGTGGGCACCTTCGTCATGAAGCGCGATCTGGCCTTCGCCGTGCACGGCATCTCCGAACTCTCGTTCGCCGGCGCAGCCTTTGCGCTGCTCATAGGCGCGGACGTTGTGTTAGGGTCACTGATCGGCTCGGTGACGGCCGCCCTCCTGCTGGGACTCATGGGAGTGCGGGCACGGGACAAGAACTCCATTATCGGCGTCATCATGCCGTTCGGCCTCGGGCTGGGCATCCTGTTCCTGTCGCTCTATGAAGGGCGGGCGGCCAACAAGTTCGGGCTCCTGACCGGACAGATCGTCTCTGTGGACACCGTGCAGCTGCAGGTACTGGCCGGAACCGCGGTGGTGGTCATGGCTGCACTGTGCGCCATTTGGCGTCCGTTGAGCTTCGCGAGCGTCGATCCCGAACTCGCCGAAGCCCGCGGTGTTCCCGTGCGTACGCTGGCACTGGCCTTCATGGTGCTGCTGGGCGTGAGCGTGGCCCTGTCCATCCAGATCGTGGGTGCGCTGCTGGTGCTCGCCCTGCTGATCACCCCGGCCGCGGCCGCGCTGAGGATCACGTCGTCTCCGCGCCTGGTGGTGCTCCTGAGCGTGCTGTTTGCCGTCGCCGCGACGGTGGGCGGCATCCTCCTGGCCCTCGGCGGCCGCATCCCGATCAGCCCCTACGTGACCACACTGTCGTTCCTGATCTACGTGGTCTGCAGGGTGATCGGAAGCGTCCGGGCCAAGCGCGGCCTCAACGGACGCGTCATGCGGACGGTGCAGCGCCGGCCTGCGTAGCGCCGGTGGCAAGGTTCGGACGGCATAATGCCGTCTGGGCGGCGCCGCCAGTGCAGGCTATTTAGCGCCGGCCTTTCGGGCGGTGCAGTCGGGGCAGAGCCCAAAGATCTCCACCGTATGTGCCACCTCTGAGTACCCGTGCTCCTGGGCCGTCCGGGCGGCCCAGGTTTCCACCGCGGGGGCTTCGACTTCCACGGCCTTGCCGCAGCTCCGGCACAGGAGGTGGTGATGGTGCCCGGTCACTGCACACCGGCGGTAGACAGCCTCGCCGTCGGCGTTCCGCAGCACGTCCACGAGTCCGTCGTCCGCAAGGGACTGCAAAATTCGGTAGGCCGTGGCCAGCGAGACCGAGACCCCCTGGTTCTGGAGGATACGGTACAGCTCCTGTGTGCTCACGAAGTCATCAAGCTCGTCCAGCGCGGCACTTACGGCCAGCCGTTGCTTGGTGACGCGCTGCTCTTTTCCGCCGGCTGCCGCCAAAGGGGTCAGCGGACTGCCGTCAGCGCTGGCGCCGTGTGGCATGAATGGACTCGCTTCGCTAAGGGATACTGGCAAGGTCCTAGATTACCAGCCGGACGTCCGTGGACACTGACGGGGCCGGTTCCCTAGGCTGGCCAGATGAAGCTGACAAAGTACACCCACGCGTGCGTGCGCCTCGAAAAAGACGGGCAGGTGCTGGTGCTCGATCCGGGGACCTTCTCCGAGGCCGCCAAAGCGCTGGACGGCGCGCACGCCGTCCTCATCACGCACGAACACAAGGACCACATTGATGTGGCAGCCGTGAAATCTGCCCTCACGGCCAATGGGGACCTGCAGCTCTTCGCACCGGCAGGGGTGGCGGAAGACCTCCGCAGCGAAGCACCTGGCGCGGCGTCCCGCGTCCATGCCGTGGACCCCGGAACAAGTTTTGATGCTGCCGGATTCGGGATTCGGAGCTTCGGAGGGCAGCATGCGCTGATCCACCCGCACGTTCCCATGGTGGCCAACATCGGCTATCTCGTGGATGAAAACGTCTACCACCCCGGCGACTCGTTCATCATTCCGGATGGCATCAGCGTGCAGACGCTCCTGGTGCCGGTTCACGCGCCGTGGAACAAGGTCAGCGAGGTGGTGGATTTCGTGATTGGCGTGCGCGCGCCGCGGGCGTTTCCCATCCATGACGCACTCCTCAACGGCACCGGAATGGAGCTGGTGGAGGGCCACGTTAAGAGACTGGGCGCCAGGTACGGCACGGAGTACACCCACCTGTCCAGCGGCGAATCCGTCGACGTCTGAGTCCGTTGCCGTTTGGGTCCGTCGAAGGGCCGCCGGGCCGCCGGGCGGCTACGGCTTCCAGACGCCGGAATCGAAAAATGCCCTGAGCGTGCCCTCATGCGGCTCGGGATCGAGTCCCTGCGCTGCCAGCCACGCAGCGTTGTAGTAGTTGCCCGCATAGCGGTCACCGCCGTCGCACATCAGCGAAACGATGCTGCCCCGCTGCCCCTCGGCGACCATCTCCGCCACGAGCTGCCACACGCCCCAAAGGTTGGTGCCGGTGGAGGGCCCGGCGTGCAGTCCCGCCAGGGTATGGAGGTGCCGCATGGCGGCGACCGAGGCGGCATCCGGAACCTGGATCATGCGGTCGATGACGGCAGGGACGAAGCTTGGCTCCATCCGGGGCCGGCCGATGCCCTCGATCCGTGAGGGAAGGCCCGTGCTGAAGTCAGCGGCACCGCTGCGCCAGCCCGGATAAAAGGCCGAATTTTCCGGATCAACCACAGCCAGTTCCGTCTCATGCCGGTGATAGCGGAGGTACCGGCCGATCGTGGCGCTGGTCCCGCCCGTGCCCGCACCCACTACGATCCACCGGGGGACAGAGTGCTCCTCCAGGGCGAGCTGCTGGAAGATGGACTCTGCGATGTTGTTGTTGCCGCGCCAGTCTGTGGCGCGTTCCGCATAGGTGAACTGGTCCATGTAATGGCCGTTGCTGGTGTCCGCCACCTCGGCGGCTGCCGCGTAGACCTCCGAAGCGTGGTCCACGAGCAGGCAGGCGCCGCCGAACTGCTCGATCAGGGCGATCTTCTCAGGACTCGTAGTGCGGGTCATGACGGCAATGAACGGCAGCCCCAACAGCTGCGCAAAGTACGCTTCGGAGACCGCCGTGCTGCCGCTGGACGCCTCTACTATGGTGGTGCCCTCCTTAATCCAGCCGTTCACCAAACCGAACAGGAACAGGGAGCGGGCCAGCCGGTGCTTCAAGCTTCCGGAGCGGTGCGTGGACTCGTCCTTGAGGTAGAGCTGTACGCCCCAGTGCTCGGGCAGCGGCACGGAATACAGGTGTGTGTCCGCCGACCTGTTGTTTTCCGCGTTGATCTTGCGGATGGCCTCGTCTGCCCATGCCCGGTCCGCGCTGCGTGCTCTGCTCACCGATTCAGCCTACCGGTGAAGCGGGCGGGCACCGCTAGAGTTGTGCTGCCGGCCCCGGTGCCGCCAGCCACTGTTCGTCCGGGTGCAGTTCATCCAAGCCAAATTCATCCAAGCCACAGGAGATTCGATGGATACCCTGATAGACGTGTCCGCGCTGAACAGCAGGATGACCTCCGGGCAGCGCACCGTGCTGCTGGATATCCGCTGGGCGCTGGGTGATCCCCACGGCCACGGGCACTACCTCAAGGAGCACATCCCCGGTGCCGTCTACGTGGACCTTCCCACCGAATTGGCGGAGCCTGCGGAGCCCGCCCGTGGGCGCCATCCGCTGCCGCCGCTGCACAAGCTCCAGGACGCCGCCCGGCGCTGGGGGATCAGCACGGGCGATGTGGTGGTCGCCTACGACGATGCCGGCAACACCTCGGCGGCCCGCCTCTGGTGGATGCTCCGCAACGCCGGCTTCGGCAGCGTCTACCTGCTCGACGGCGGCCTGGCCGCCTGGCGCCGGGCAGGGTTGCCGCTTCGTGGCGGGCCGGAGGAGACCGCTTCCGGCGACGTGACGCTTACCGACGGCGGCATGCGCGTTATCGACGCTGCTCAGGCGGCGGAATGGGCAACGCGCGGCGTGCTGCTTGATGCCCGTGCCGGGGAGCGGTACCGCGGCGAGATCGAACCCGTGGACCCGCGCGCCGGCCACATTCCCGGGGCTGTCAGCGCGCCTACCACCGGGAACCTGGGCGACGACGGCCGCTTCCTGCCGGCGCAGGACCTCCGGCTCCGCTTCTCGCGGCTGGGAGTGGACGAAGCAACGCAGACTGCGGTCTACTGCGGCTCGGGCGTCACCGCCGCCCATGAGATCGCGGCACTTGAGATCGCCGGCATTCCCGCGGCGCTTTTCCCCGGCTCCTTCTCCCAATGGTCCAACGATGCCTCACGGCCCGTGGCAACCGGTGCAGAGCCCGGAGATGCCAGGCAAGGCTGAGGAGTTTGCGTGCCCGGCCTGGCGACCGGAACGATCCGACCGGAACGATCCGGCGGCACGTTCCGTCCGGCACAGTCCGGTGGGCGTGCGTCGGCTGGCATTGTTCTGGCCGCGGAGGGTAGCGTCGCAGTATGACTCCTGGACGCCCCGTACCACCGCCGCTTGCCCTGCAGATCCCGCTCGCCGAAGACGCTGGAACGGCATCGCCCCTTGAGGGGCGCCTTGCTGCCGCACGCGGCGCCGTGTCCAGCACCGGTGGACTGGTTCCGTTGACCGTCGCCCGGCGGGCTCCGAAGGCCGACGACGTCGAAATCGCCATTGAGTTTTGCGGGCTGTGCCACTCGGATGTGCATGCCACGCGCGGCGAATGGGGCACGCAGAACTATCCGCTGGTGCCCGGGCACGAGATTGTGGGCCGGGTCAGCCGCGTGGGTTCGGACGTGGACGATTTCGCCCCAGGGGACCTCGTGGGCGTGGGCTGCATTGTGGATTCCTGCCGCGAATGTGAAAGCTGCCGTGAGGGACTGGAGCAGTACTGCGAACGGGGCATGACCGGAACCTACGGTGCCAAGGACGCCCGGAACGGCGATTCCATCACCCAGGGCGGCTACGCGTCGTCCGTGGTGGTCGACCGCCGCTACGTCTTGCGTGTACCGGAAAACCTGGACCCCGCCGCCGTGGCGCCGCTCCTGTGCGCAGGCATCACCACGTTCTCGCCGCTGAGCCACTTCGGCGTCGAGGAAGGCGACGTTGTGGGCGTCGTGGGCCTCGGCGGCCTGGGACACATGGCGGTCAAGCTGGCCAAGGCCATGGGTGCAGAGGTTAGGGTCTTCACCACGTCCGAATCGAAGGTCTCGGCGGCCCTGGAACTCGGCGCCGACGCCGTCATCCTCTCCCGCGACGAGGACGCGATGGCCGCCGCGAACCGGAGCATCGACCTCATCATTGACACTGTGGCAGCACCGCACGACCTGAACCCGTTCTTCCGCACACTGCACCGGGACGGGGCCCTGTTCCAGCTGGGGCTTCCTTCCGACGCCATGCCGCCCGTGAACCCGGGCGCACTGATCAGGCGCCGGATCGCCTACGCCGGATCCCTGATCGGGGGCATCGCGGAAACCCAGGAGATGCTGGACTTCTGCGCCGAACACGGCGTGGTTTCCGACGTTGAGATCGTCGGGGCGGACCAGCTGAACGACGCCTACGACCGGATGGTGGCGGGCGACGTCAAGTACCGTTTCGTTCTGGACACAACCACCCTGCAGGCACCGGCGGAAAGGGCAGACGCATGAGCACGCTGTTCACCAAAATTCTCAACGGGGAGATCCCGGGCCGGTTTGTCTGGCGCGAACCGGACGTCGCCGCGTTCCTGACCATGGGCCCGCTGGCGGACGGCCACACACTGGTGGTTCCCACCGAGGAAGTGGACCGCTGGACGGACGCTTCGCCTGAGACGCTGGCCAGGGTCATGGAGGTGGCCCGCCGCATCGGCGCGGTCCAGGTCGAGACCTTCGGTGCAGCCCGCGCAGGCCTCATCGTGGCCGGCTACGAGATCAACCACCTGCACGTCCATGTCTGGCCGTCCAACAGCATGGCCGACTTCGATTTCGCCTCCGCGGACCATAACCCGGACCCTGCCACGCTGGACGCCAACGCGGAAAAGCTCCGCGCCGGGCTCCGCGACGCCGGCCATGGGGAGTTCGTTCCCGACGCCTGAGAACTAGGCCGCCAGGGCCTTGTTGAGCACTGCCCGTATCCGCTTCTCCGAGACGGAGTAGGCGGTTCCAAGTTCGACGGCGAACAGGCTCACCCTCAGCTCCTCGATCATCCAGCGCACCTGCGTCAGCTCGGCTCCCGCCCGGCGGCCGGGCAACAGGGCTGACACGGCGTCGTCATACTCATCCTCCAGCCGCTGCACAGCGGCCATATTAAGCGCATCGCGCTGCACGTTACCCGGTAGCTTTTCGACGCGCTTTTCGATGGCAGCGAGGTAGCGCGGCAGCTGGCTCAGCTGGGCGTAGCCCGTCCGGGCGACGAACCCGGGGAAAACCAGCTGCTCCAGCTGGCTCTTGATGTCGTTGAGCGCGCTGATGAGCGCCAGGCTGGTGGTGCCTTTGAGCTGTTTTTCGATCCGCCGGGTGCTGGCAAGAATGCGCTCCACAACGGCAGTCACGCTAAAGACGGTGTCGATCAATTCCGCGCGGACCTGTTCGAACAGGACGTCGAATGAGGCCCTGTCCCAAGGCAGCCCCGCCGGAGTGAGCTTGTCTATGGCCGCGAGGGCACAATCGGCAATCAGGGCCGCGACAGACCCGTGCGGATTCTGGCTGAAGGTCAGTTTCTCCGTGTTGTTCAGGTGCTCCAGGACATAACGGTCGGGCGCGGGAACCCGCAACGCCAGGAGCCGGATCACTCCGCCGCGCATGGCCTCCTGCTGCTCCGAGGCCGACTGGAAGACGCGCAGCGCCACGGACTTCCCTTCATCCACGAGCCCCGGGTAGCCAGTCACAGTATGACCCTTGACGGTAACGCTGATTTCGCGCTGAATTGTGCCGAAGGACCACTCGGTCAGGCCGGCCTGTTCCGTGAAGCCCTGGCCAGCCGAATTTTGGTCAGCGAATCCCCGGTGTACCTGCTGCCGGTCTCCATGTGTCGGCACGGCGGCAGTGGGTGCTCCCTTCTTGGCGGCGCGCGGCGCGGCAGTGGCCGGTGTGGCGCCCAGCGATTCCGCGATGGCCCGCCGGGTGGCAGGCGCAAGCCGCTCCTGCAGTGCTTCAAGATCCTTGCCTTCATCCAGCACCTTGCCGCGGCTGTCCACCACCTTGAAGCTCACGCGAAGGTGCTGGGGAACGGCGTCCCAGTTCCAGGACCCGGGCGGAATGATGTGCCCGCGGATCCGCCGCAGCACCAGCTCCAGCGATGACTCGAGTTCGTCCCCGGCGGGATCAAATTCGGCCTCCAGCGCAGCAACTGCCTGCCTGGCAACGTCCGGAGCCGGAACGAAGTTTTTGCGGATCTGCTTGGGCAGCGATTTGATGAGTGCAGTGACCAGTTCCACGCGCTGGCCCGGGATCAGCCAGCGGAAGGCGGCGTCGTCGAGCTGGTTCAGGAAAAGGACCGGAACTTCCGCGGTAACGCCGTCGGAGGGATTGGGCGGCGATCCTGGCGCCACCGGGTGGAACTCGTAGCTCAGGGGCAGCTCGAATCCCTTGTGCAGCAATGTCTTGGGGTAGGCAGAGTCATCCAGTGCCTCGGCATCCTCGCTGAGGAGCAGCGACTGGTCAAAGTCCAGGAGCGCCGCGTCCTGCTGCCGGGCCTCCTTCCACCATTTGTCGAAGTGCCGCTCCGAGACAACGTCCTTGCCCACCCTGGCGTCGTAGAACTCGAAGAGTATTTCGTCGTCCACCAGCAGGTCGCGGCGGCGCATCCTCGCTTCGAGTTCCTCCACTTCCTGAAGGAGCGCGCGGTTGCGGTGGAAGAACTTGTGGTGCGTCTTCCAGTCACCCTCGACCAGCGCGTGCCGGATGAACAGCTCGCGGGCGAGGACGGGATCGACCTTGCCGTAGTTGATACGCCGCTGGGCGATGATGGGCACGCCATAAAGGGTGACCTTCTCGTAGGCCATGACGGCGCCCATTTTCGTGGACCAGTGCGGTTCACTGTAGGTGCGCTTGACGAGGTCCGGAGCCACCTGCTCGGCCCACGACGGCTCAAACTTGGCGGCCACCCTGGCCCAGAGCCTGCTGGTTTCCACGAGCTCCGCGGCCATGACAAAGGTGGGGGACTTTTTGAACAGGGCGGAGCCGGGGAAGATCGCGAAGCGGCTGCCGCGTGCACCGGCATACTCCCGCTTGCGCTCGTCCAGGATGCCTATGTGGCTGAGCAGGCCGGAGAGGAGACTGATGTGGATGCCCTCGTTGTTTCCCACCGGATCTGCCAGCCGCTTGTTATCCAGGCTGATGCCCAGGGGGCGGGCAAGCTGCCGGAGCTGGGCGAACAGATCCTGCCACTCACGGACCCGGAGGTAGTTGATGAACTCGTTCCGGCACAGGCGGCGGAACTGAGTGGAGGACAGTTCCTGCTGCTTTTCCTGGATGTAGTTCCATAGGTTCAGGAAGCCGGTGAAGTCGGAATTCTCATCACGGAAGCGGGCGTGCTTTTCCGCGGCGAGCTGCTGCTTGCCTGAGCCGTCCCCCTGGGGGCGCTCGCGCGGGTCCTGGATGGTCAGCGCGGCCGCCAGGACCATGACTTCGCGGACGCAGCCGCGTTTTCCTGCTTCGACGATCATGCGGCCCAGGCGCGGATCCACCGGCAGCTGCGCAAGCTGCTGACCGACGGCGGTAAGCCCGCCGCCGTTGCGGCCGGAACCGCCGCCCCGTCCGGCGGAGGTTGCGGCATCGGCAGCTTGGGGAGTGCTCAAGGCGCCAAGCTCCCGGAGGAGCGTGACGCCGTCGTTGATTGCGCGGGAGTCCGGCGGCTCCACGAACGGGAATTTTTCGATGTCCTTGGGCCCGCGGGCCACTCCCATGGCTGTCATCTGGAGGATTACGGCGGCCAGGTTGGTGCGCAGGATCTCCGGGTCCGTGTAGAGCGGCCTGGATTCGAAGTCCTCCTCAGAGTAGAGGCGGATGGCGATGCCGTCGGACACGCGCCCGCAGCGGCCTGACCGCTGGTTGGCCGAAGCCTGCGAAACGCGTTCAATCGGCAGCCGCTGGACCTTGGTGCGGTGTGAATATCGTGAGATGCGGGCGGTGCCGGTGTCGATGACGTACTTGATGCCCGGCACTGTCAGGGAGGTCTCGGCGACGTTCGTTGCGAGCACGATCCGCCGCTTGCTGCCGGGGTTGAACACGCGGTGCTGTTCCTCCAGGCTCAGCCGCGCAAAGAGCGGAAGCACTTCGGTGCCGGCGAGGCGCCGGTTGGACTGGATTCTGGCGTTCAGGGCTTCCGCGGCATCCCGGATTTCGCGCTCGCCGGAGAAGAAGATGAGGATGTCGCCGGGTGCCTCCAGGGCGAGCTCATCCACGGCGTCACACACCGCATCGAGAGGGTCCCGGTCTTCCTCGAGCTCGTCGTCGGAGGCGTTCTCGTCGTCTGCGCCGCCCCCGGCCGGCTGGGACAGCGGCCGGTAGCGGATCTCCACGGGAAACGTGCGCCCAGAGACCTCGACGATGGGCGCCTGTGCCTCCTCTGATCCGAAGTGCTTCGCGAAGCGCTCGGGATCGATGGTGGCGGAGGTGATGATCACCTTCAGGTCCGGGCGCTGCGGCAGGATCCGCTTGAGGTAGCCGAGGATGAAGTCGATGTTGAGGCTGCGCTCATGGGCCTCGTCGATGATGATGGCGTTGTATTTGCGCAGCAGTTTGTCGCGCTGGATTTCGGCCAGCAGGATGCCGTCGGTCATGAGTTTGACCTTGGTGGACCGGCTGACCTCGCCCGTAAACCGGACCTGGAATCCCACTTCCTGGCCGATCTCCACGCCGAGTTCGGAGGCAATGCGTTCAGCCACCGTGCGGGCAGCGAGCCGCCGCGGCTGCGTATGCCCGATCAGCCCGTTGTCTCCGAGGCCCAGTTCCAGGCACATCTTGGGGATCTGGGTGGTTTTTCCCGAGCCGGTCTCGCCGGCAATGATGGTCACCTGATTGGCGGCAATGGCCGCCATCAGGTCCTCGCGGCGCTCGGAGACCGGCAACTCGGCGGGGTAGGAGATATGAAAAGTCATGGCTGGTATCAGTCTACTGCGGCCCGGGAGGGGCTCGGCGATCCGTCGGAAGCGCCGGAGCAGGGCGGTGCAGCGGCAATCCCGGCGCCCACGGGCCCCATAGCGTGAAAGGACCCGGCTCGCTGTGAGCCGGGTCCTTTCTGTTGGAGGCGGAATATGGGCGGGGAGCCAGGTGCGCGATCAGAAGATGCGCATCGTGTAATTGCTGCTGGGCAGGTCCAGCGCGGACCAGTCCCGGATTGAATATTCGGGTGGGGTGTGTCCGCGGCCGTCCCGCACGACGGCGGTGAACGTGGCGGCGATTGAGATGAGGACCAGGACTACGAGGGCTATTGCGACGATTTCCATACCTCCATGGTTCTCTTAGCCGACCTCGGAAAAAAGTGGCAGAAATGCCTAAAAAGTGCAAATTTCTGCCATACTGGATTCATGCTTAAATCAGTAGCTGTGATCGTGGTTCCCAACTTCTCGATCTTTGAGTTCGGCACCGCGTTTGAAGTGTTCGGCATTGACCGGTCCGGCCGCGGAGCCGGTGTGCCCGAGTTTGATTTCCGGGTCTGCACGCCAGTGCCCGGCCACATCCCACTCAAGACCGGCCTGACCATGAACGTCAGTCTTGGCCTGGAGGCGGCCGCGGACGCGGACCTGGTGATCATGACGCCGTACGGCCGGGAGGAGGATGTTTCCGAGGAAGTGCTGGAAGCCCTGCGGGCTGCCCACGACCGCGGGGCCTGGGTCATGTCCATCTGCTCAGGGGCCTTTGCCCTGGCAAGGGCAGGGCTGCTGGACGGGCGCCGGTGCACCACGCACTGGCACTACTCCGGCGAGCTTGCCGCGCAGTTTCCGAAGGTCCTCGTTGACGAAAACGTTCTCTACGTCCAGGACGGCAGGATCATCTCCAGTGCGGGAACGGCGGCGGGCATCGACGCCTGTCTGCATCTGGTCCGTATTGAGTTTGGCGCCGCGGTGGCCGCGGCCATAGCCCGTGACATGGTGGTGCCTCCGCACCGCGACGGCGGCCAGGCCCAGTTCATCGACAGGCCCATGCCTGAGTGCGGCTCTCAGCCCATGGAGGAACTGCTGCGGTGGATGGTGCAGAACCTGGACGAGGAGCACCCCGTCCAAGAACTTGCCGCCCGGGTGCACATGTCCCCGCGGACCTTTGCCCGCCGGTTCCGGGCGGAGACGGGCGCCACTCCGGCGGCGTGGCTGAATTCCCAGCGGGTGCTGCGGGCGCAGGAGCTTCTTGAGTCCACTGAACTGAACATCGATGAGGTGGCGAGGCAATCCGGCTTCGGCCATCCGGTGCTGCTCCGGCACCACTTCGCCAAGGTGCTGGACACCAGCCCGCAGTCCTACCGCAGGGCATTCCGCGGCCAGCTGGCTTCGGCGGGCTAGGACCGGAAACCGGCCCCGCCGCCGCCGGTCCGCAGTTCCTCCGCGGCAGCCCTGGTTGTCTCCACCAGCACCCGCCAAGGGCCGGTGACGGCCCTCTCCGGCAGGGTGGCGCGGTGTTCGCCGGCGCGGATGGAATACATGAACCGGTCAGGCTGCCCTTCGGTGATTGGCCGGGATTCGGGCACGGCATCCCACGGGCAAGCCTCAACGATGGGCTGCCAGTGGTTCTTGTCGCTGGAGGTGGTGGCCTGCACCGTCCAGGTGCGGGTCAGCGCAGCAATCCCGCCGCTACGCTCAACTGTGATTTTCATGGCGGGGTCCTGGTTATTCCGGGGCCGCCGGAAACGCAGATCGGCCGCATTCCCGGCGTTGGGTTAGAGCTTTACCTTCACAGTTTCCCACGCCAGGCGCACGGCGTCATGCTCCGCTGACTCCGCACCGAACAGTTCCCTTGCAGATGCTGCAGTTGCCTTGGCGAAGACGCTGAACGTGGCAGTCGGCGGGAGGGAACCGCCCGTCAGTGTCTCGTACCAGATCTGCCCCGGAGCCTCCCAGGCATTCCCGCCCAGCGCCTGCGCCACGAGGCAGAAAGCACGGTTGGGGATGCCCGAATTGATGTGCACACCGCCGTTGTCCGCGCTGGTGCGAACGTACGAGTCCATCGAGTCCGGCTGCGGGTCCTTGCCCAGGACGTCGTCGTCATACGCGGTTCCGGGCGCCTTCATGGAGCGCAGCGCCGAACCCTCAACCTGCGGCATGAAGAGGCCTTCACCGATCAGCCAGCTGGCGTCGGCCGTGGACTGTTTCCGGAAGTACTGCTCCACCATGGCGCCAAAAACGTCTGACAGCGATTCGTTGATGGCGCCGGCCTGGTTCCGGTAGGCGAGTCCCGCCGAATACTGGGTCACCCCATGGGCCAGCTCGTGTCCGATGACACTCAGGGAGCGCGTGAACCGTTCAAAAATTTCGCCGTCGCCGTCGCCGAACACCATCTGCTGCCCGTCCCAAAACGCGTTGTCGTAGAGCTTGCTGAAGTGGACGGTGGCGTTGAGCGGCATTCCGCGGCCGTCGATGGAATTCCGGCCGAAGACTTCCGCGTAAAGGCTGTGGGTGCTGCCCAGCCCGTCGTAGGCTTCATCGGCGGCGGGGTCGCCGATGGCCGCTTCGCCTTCCTTCCTGACGAGCTGGCCGGGGAGCGATTCGCCGGATTTGGCGTCGAAGACGGATCTGTTGACGGGGGCCGGCTGCAGCTGCCTCATGCCAGGGGCAGTCACCGGGGCAGAGGGAGCGGCGCGGGCTGCCTGCACGGACTTCACGTGCAGCAGGGCCTCTTTGGCTGCCCTTGCGACGGCGGTGTACCGCGGCGAGTCCTGGGCGGCAAGGCGCCGCAGCATGTAGGGCGGAATGATTGAACAGATCATGCGAATCAGCCTACGAGCGGCCACCGACAATCCATGGAGGCGCACTGGAGATGCAGAAAACCCCGCTACTTACGGGAAGTAACGGGGTTTGTTCTGTGCCCTCGATAGGATTCGAACCTACGACCTTCTGCTCCGGAGGCAGACGCTCTATCCCCTGAGCTACGAGGGCAGTCAGGGATCCTGCCGTTCCCGGCTGGACGTCCTAGAGCTTAGCAGGAAGGTGGCCTCGAATGGAAAACCTCTCCCTCGGCTGCAGCCCGCGTCAGTAACCTGCGAAGGAATCCACGCGGATCCGGCGGGCGCCGGCCTGCCTGGCTGCACGCCGCAGGGAGCCGACGCTGGCCGGTGAGCCCGAGATGAAAACCGTGCGCCGGGCGATGTCCGGAACAAGACGCAGCAGCGCAGGTCCGTCCAGCCTGGCCATCGGCGCCGCTGCTGCCGCTTCGATGCCTGCCGCGCCTGAGTTCTCCACTCCGGCGGCCGCATCCTCGATGAAGTCCGGGGGAGTCGAGCCGTCGGCCAGCCGGGCAATGACGCGGGCCCCCGACTGCTTCAGTTCGTCGGAATACGCCAGTTCGGAGGCGTTGCGGGCGAGGTAGAGCAGGACAGTGTCCCGCGGCCCGGCTGAGCCGTCGGAGAGGTGCGCCAGGTACGGCGTGATGCCAATGCCCGCCGCAATCAGCAGGACCGGGCTTTTGGATCTCCGCGGCAAAACGAAGTCCCCGCCCACAGTGGTGGCCGTGAGTTCATCCCCCGGCTTGAGCGCCAGGAGCTTCTGCTTGGCGGCTGAGACGGGTTCGGCCGTGCCCACGCCGATCTTGACGTGCCGCGAATCGGGGTGACTTGTCAGGCTGAAGACACGGCGGCGGCCCTTTCCGTCCGGCTTCGCATGCGGGAGGTCGAGCTCCAGATACTGGCCCGGGGCGTGGCGGAGGCGGCGCCGCGGCTCGAAGACAAATTCAGTCGTCGTCGGGGTGAGCCGGCGCGAGTGCCTGAACAACAACCTGACGCTTCCGCGCTGACCGGCCAGGAAAGCCACCAAATTCCCGACCAGGAGGGCCAGCTCAGGGGAGTTCGCCACGAAGCCGAGGTTGAAAGGGCTTGCAAACAGCAGACCCACGACGGCGGCCAGCGCCAGCTGCTGCCACCGCCGAGGAGGCAAGGTCAGCGGTTCCGTCAGCATGAACCCGACAAAGAAGATGATGGGGCTTTGGGCCAGTGGTTGCCACAGCGCCCCTCCCGGGTCCACCCCCGATTGCAACAGCCCAGCCGCCACAATGGACGTGGCGACCACGGTGAAAACCGCGGCCATGAGCATTTTCCGCGTGCGGTAGAGCACCAGCAGGACCGCGGGAACCAGCAACCACAGCATTGCCGGGGTACCTGCCCACCACGTGGCGATATTCAACCCCGTCAGGCCAGTGATGAAGGCGCCGGCCGCCGCGGGGTTGAAGACATGGCGCCCGCGCCAGGCGAGCGCATACTTTGACGCGGACGCCAGCACGCAGGCCAGGGCCACTCCGGCCAGTTCGATGCCGGCCAGTTCGACGCCGGCGAACGCCTGCCCGAACTGCGCAGGCCAGAACAGGAAATAGAGCAGCAGCCCGGTGATCAGCGAAGACTCCGAATGGGGCTGGACGCGGAACAGGGCAGCCAGTGCCCGGTTGGACGCGTAGGTCAGCCCCACACACAACGCCAGGTGGGCCAACAGTTGGGGTATGCCGAATGTCAGCCAGCCAAGGGCGTCGAGGAGGAGGCTGTACGCGGCGAGCACAGCGAGAACCAGCAGCACCAGCCGGTACATGGTCAGGCGGCCCAGCATGGCGTCCAGCGCGGTGGCCGCCGACATCCGCGGCCGGAAGGTTGTCTGGCTCATGTGAACAGTGCTCCTTCGAATTCCGCGGAATACTCCGCACTGCCGTTGGAAAAAACCTTAAGCCAGGAAACCCGGAAATGGCGCTCCAGTACCTCACCGGGAACAAAGAACAGGGCGGTGGCCAGGGCATCGGCCTCCATCGCGGTTCGTGCCACGGCCCACGTGGCCACGACCGTGCGAACCGGGGTTCCGGTGGTTCCGTCCAGTACGTGGTGAAGGCCGTCGCCCCAGGCCCTGCGGTTTGAGGCCGAGGCGCACAGAGCTCCCTTCGCGAGGGGAACTGTGCCGATCGCCTTGCTGGAGTCGTACGGATGCTCCAGTGCCACTGTCACCGGTGCGTTTCCACCGTTCAGGAGGTCGCCGCCCGCATCGACGAAGAACTCGCGGACACCCTGGCTTTGCAGCACTTCAGCCAGGAGGTCCACCAGCTGGCCTTTTCCGGCCGCACCGATGTCCAGCACGACGGGCGCCTTGGTGGTCATTGACGTTCCGCGCCATTCCAGTACGTCGTCCCAGGCGGGCGGGGGTGTTGGGGCGCCGCGTGGCCGGAGGGAATAGCCGGGGCCGTAGCCCAACTGTTCCAAGCTGCCCCCGATGAGCGGCGTCATGGCACCGTTGCTCAGTGCATAGAGGATCCGGTACAGCGACGCCAGGCCCGTGGCTTCAGCCGGAAATGCGTAGCTTCCCGGCCCGGCGGACATTCGGGCTACCTGGGAATCGTCGCGGAACCGGGACCACGTGGAGTCGTAGCGCTCCACCTCGGCGAGCAGGCGGCTGCGAAACCCGGGGCCCAGTGGTGCGGGCGTGGAAATCTCCCAGCTGGTGCCTATTCCTTCAAAGCGGAAATTCTGCCAGCCCGGGTGCGGCATGGGCTCTCCTCAACGTGCGGTCCATGTCCTGCGTCCAAGCCGCGCAGCCGCCTACAGGGCCTGGGCCTTGATCTCTTCGACTGCCTGGTTGAAGCCACCGCTGGTCAGTGACGAACCCGCCACCTTGGACACTTTGATCTCGTCGAGGCTCTTGCCCACCACCTGCTCCGCGATTCCGCTGGCGAACTGACCCTGGAACTTGCGGGTGTTCGGATTGGAGGGGTGCTCGGTGATCTCGACAGCGGACACCGTGCCGTTGGCCAGCGTCAGCTGGACGCCCACGGTCTCCGTGCCGTTCGGTGACCTGTAGCTTCCGTCGGCGCTGTAGGTGCCGTCTTTGTAGCCTCCGCCGGACTCCGCCAATGCGCTGGACGACGATCCGGGCGCTGCGCTCGCCGACGTCGTGGCGGGCTGCGTTTCCTGGGCGGCGGGCTGCTGGGCGGAAGGCGCGCAGCCAGCCACCGTTCCGGCCAGGGAAAGGCCAGCCATGCCGGCGAAGACGCTTTTTCGGACGGAAGGCTTCACGGTGTCTCGTTTCGTTTGTACGGGCACTTGCCGGGTGAACGACGCTCAAATCAGGGTACGGGTTCAATCTGTGAATCTGCTAGGCGGTTGCTGTGCGTGACAGCGCCATCAGCGACGCCGGAATTCCGCCGCAGGGCGGGCCCCCCGGTAGGCTAGGGTTGTGACTCCCGAAGAACTCTCCCTCGCCATATCCGCCTGCCTGAAAGATGCCGTTGCCGCCGGTGAGGTCGCACTTTCCGAAGCGGCCGTCCCCGACGCCGTCCTCGTGGAACGGCCGAAGAACCGGGAGCACGGCGACTGGGCAACGAATATTGCCCTGCAGTTGGCCAAGCAGGCCGGTACCAGGCCGCGGGACTTCGCCACCATCCTCAGCGCCCGCCTGGAAGCGATCCACGGCGTGTCCGCAGTGGAGATTGCCGGCCCTGGCTTCCTGAACATCACCGTCGACGCGGCCGCCGCCGGTGCGCTGGCCAAGGCCATCGTCGAAGCCGGACCTGAGTACGGGACCAACTCGGCGCTCGCAGGCCACACCGTCAACATGGAGTTCGTCTCGGCAAACCCCACCGGGCCACTGCATATCGGCCACACCCGCTGGGCGGCCCTGGGAGACTCCATCGCCCGCGTGCTGCGTGCCTCCGGGGCGGATGTCACCGCCGAGTACTACATCAACGACGCCGGCTCGCAGATGAACGTGTTCGCCAACTCCGTGCTGGCACGCCTCCACGGCAGGGATGTGCCAGAGGGCGGCTATCCGGGCGAGTACATCCGCGACCTCGGCCATGAGGTCCTGACCCGGCACCCCGACATCCGCGAGCTGACCGATGTGGCCGCCCTTCCGGTGATCCGGGCGGCGGCGTACCGGGCACAGCTTAAGGACATCAAAGACACTCTGGCCGAGTTCGGCGTTTCCTTCGATGTTTTCTTCTCCGAACAGGAACTCCACGACGCCGGGGCCATTGAAAGTGCCGTTGCCCGCCTTCGCGAGCAGGGCCACGTGTTCGACGACGGCGGCGCCGTCTGGCTGCGCACCACGGACTTTGGCGACGACAAGGACCGCGTGATGATCCGCGCCAACGGCGAGCCGACGTACTTTGCCGCCGACGCAGCGTACTACCTGTCCAAGAAGGACCGGGGCTACACCGAAAAGATCTACCTGCTGGGTGCCGACCACCACGGCTACATCCACCGGCTCAAGGCCATCGCGGCCGCTGCCGGGGATGACCCCGAAGTTAACATCGAGGTGCTGATCGGCCAGCTCGTCTCGGTAAACGGCGCCAAGCTTTCCAAGCGCGCCGGTAACATCATCGAGCTCAAGGACCTGATCTCCTGGCTCGGTAAGGACGCCGTGCGCTACTCCCTGGCCCGCTTCCCGGCAGACTCCCCGCTGACTCTGGACCCGGAGCTGCTCAAGAAGCACAGCAACGAGAACCCGGTCTTCTACGTGCAGTACGCCCACGCCCGCTCCCGCGGCACCGCACGCAACGCCGTGGCCGCCGGCGTGGACCGCAGCGCTTTCGATGCCTCGCTGCTGGACCACGCCACGGAAAATGAGCTGCTGTCCTACCTCGGCAGCTACCCGTCCATCGTGGCCAAGGCCGCTGAGCTGCGCGAACCCCACCGGGTGGCCCGCCACCTTGAGGTCATCGCCGGGGCCTACCACCGGTGGTACGACGCCTGCCGCGTAGCCCCGCTGGGGGACGAAGCCGTCACCGATCTCAACCGCACGCGCCTGTGGCTCAACGACGCCACGAGCCAGGTGCTGGCCAACGGACTTGACCTGCTTGGCGTTTCCGCGCCGGAACGGATGTGAACTGAATGACCGCCCATGCATTGAACCAGTCCTCGCCGCTCGCCCCGGACTGGCTCGCGGTGCCGTCGGACCTCAACGCCCTGCACCCGTCCATGTGGGCTGCCGGAGTGGAACGGAACGCCGACGGCGAAATCGCCGTCGGCGGCATTCCCGTCAGCAGGCTGAAGGAGCAGTTCGGCACGCCGCTTTTCGTCATGAGCGAGTCCGATTTCCGGGCGAGAGCCCGCGCCTTCAAGGAAGCCTTTGAGGAGGCCTTCGCCGACATCTGCGGGGGAGTGGATGTCTACTACGCGGGCAAGGCCTTCCTCTGCACTGCGGTGGCCAGCTGGGTGGCTGAAGAGGGCCTGCGGCTGGACACCTGTTCCGGCGGCGAGCTCGCTGTAGCCGCCCGCGCCGGCATCGACGGTGCCAACCTTGGCCTGCACGGGAACAACAAGTCCGACGCCGAGATCAACCGCGCGCTGGACATGAAACTGGGCCGGATCGTGGTGGACAGCCTGGACGAGCTGGAGCGCGTGGCAAAAATCGCTTCGGAGCGGGGTGAGGCGGCCAAGGTTATGCTGCGGCTGACGCCGGGCGTCCACGCCCACACCCACGAGTTCATCGCCACTGCCCATGAAGACCAGAAGTTCGGACTCTCCATGGCCGGAGACTCGACAGACCAGGCCGGTCTCTCGGCGGCCGAGGAAGCTGTGGCCGCTGCCACGAGCTATCCCAGCATCGAACTGCTCGGTGTGCATTGCCACATCGGATCGCAGATCTTCGAACCCGACGGCTTTGCCCTTGCTGCGGAGAAACTCCTGGGCTTCCTCGCCGAGATGCAGCAGAAGTACTCGATCCGGCTGCCCGAGCTCGATCTTGGCGGTGGCTACGGCATCGCCTACACGCCGGTGGACACGCCCCGCCCGGCAGCCGAAATCGCGCAGGCGATGGCCGCCGTCGTCCGTTCAAGGTGCGCTGAACTGGGCATTTCCGCCCCGCGTATCTCGATCGAGCCCGGACGGGCCATCGTAGGCAGCAGCACGTTCACGCTGTATGAGGTGGGCACCCGGAAAACAGTCCGCGTGGATGCTCCGGCCTCCAATGACGCCGAATCTGCCGGGAAGGACGTTACGCACCCCCGGCGCTATGTGTCGGTGGACGGCGGCATGAGCGATAACGCCCGTCCGGTGCTCTACGACGCGGATTATTCAGCGATTCTGGCCTCACGGACCTCCGCAGCGGCTGCGCAGCTGTCCCGAGTGGTGGGCAAACATTGCGAGAGCGGCGACATAGTTGTTAGAGATGTATATCTGCCCGAGGACGTGGCAGCCGGTGATCTGCTCGCTGTACCGGGTACCGGCGCCTACTGCTGGGCCCTGTCAAGCAACTACAACTATCTGGCCCGGCCGGGCGTTGTCGCTGTGCGCGATGGATCTGTCCGGCTGATTGTCCGCGGGGAAACCGAAGAAGATCTGCTCAACCGCGACATGGGAGTCTGAATGACCGAATTGCGAACCCTGAAAGTGGCCCTGCTGGGCTGTGGCAACGTAGGGGCCCAGGTCGCGCGGATTCTTATTGACGACGCCGGCGCCCTGGCCCCGCGGACGGGTGCACACCTGGAGCTGGCCGGCATTGCCGTGCGCAACCTCGACGCCGAACGCGATGTGGAACTGCCGCGTGAGCTGTTCACCACGGATGCCGAAACCCTGGTCAAGGACGCCGACCTCGTGATCGAGCTGATGGGCGGCCTCGAGCCCGCCCGCTCGCTGATCCTCACGGCCATCCAAAATGGCGCGAGCGTGGTCACGGGCAACAAGGCCCTGCTGGCCGCGGACGGCCCCACTCTTTACGAAGAAGCGGACAAAGCCGGCGTCGAGCTGTCCTACGAAGCGGCGGTTGCGGGAGCCATCCCCATCCTGCGTCCCATCCGCGACAGCCTGTCCGGTGACCGCATCACCCGGGTCCTGGGAATCGTCAACGGCACCACCAACTTCATCCTCGACCAGATGGACTCCACAGGCGCACAGTTCGCCGACGCCCTGGCAGAGGCACAGCGGCTCGGTTACGCCGAGGCGGACCCGACGGCCGACGTCGAAGGCCTGGATGCTGCGGCCAAGGCTGCGATCCTGGCGTCCCTGTCCTTCCACACGCGCTTTGACCTGGCGAACGTCCACTGCGAGGGAATCACGCGCGTCAGCGCCGCTGACATCGCCGCGGCCAAAGAGGCCGGATTCGTCATCAAGCTGCTGGCCATCGCCGAGAAGCTGACCGACACTGACGGCAACGACGGCGTGTCCGTTCGGGTCCACCCGACCCTTCTTCCGCGGGAGCACCCGCTGGCTGCTGTCCGCGGAGCCTTCAACGCCGTCTTCATTGAGGCCGAGAATGCCGGGGAACTGATGTTCTACGGCCAGGGCGCCGGCGGAACCCCGACGGCGTCTGCCGTGCTGGGTGACCTCGTCTCGGCAGCGCGCCGCATCGTCCTGGGGGGCCCTGGACGCATCGAGTCCACCACCGGGCACGTCCCGGCACTGCCCATTGACGCCGTGTACACCAGCTACTACATCGGCCTGGACGTTGCGGACCAGCCCGGCGTGCTGGCGAAGATTGCCCAGCTGTTCGCCGAGCACGGCGTTTCCATCGAAATCATGCGCCAGACCATTCACCGCGATGCCGACTCGAACGTCGAATCCGCGGAACTGCGGATCGTGACGCACCGCGCAACCGAAGCTGCACTGGCAGCGACCGTCCAGGCCGTCAAGGGCCTGGACGTCATCAATTCCGTTACATCCGTACTGCGGGTAGAAGGAGTCTAAGTGGCTCACCAATGGCGCGGTGTCATCCGCGAATATGCTGATCGTTTGCCCGTCACCGAATCCACCAAGGTCATCACCCTCGGTGAGGGCGGCACGCCGCTGGTCCACGCCCAGAAGCTGTCAGAACTGACCGGCTCGGAGGTGTACCTCAAGGTGGAAGGCATGAACCCCACCGGTTCCTTCAAGGACCGCGGCATGACGATGGCCATGACTGCCGCCGTGGCGTCAGGTGCCAAAGCCGTGGTCTGCGCCTCGACCGGAAACACCTCCGCCTCCGCCGCAGCGTACGCCACGGCCGCCGGCCTGAAATGCGCCGTGCTGGTTCCCGAAGGCAAGATCTCCATGGGCAAGCTGAGCCAGGCAATCGCCCACGGCGCCACCCTGCTGCAGGTCGACGGCAACTTCGACAACTGCCTGGACATTGCCCGCAAGCTGGGTGAGTCCTACCCCGTTTTCCTGGTGAACTCCGTCAACCCGGCCCGCATCCAGGGCCAGAAGACGGGTGCCTTCGAAATCGTTGACGCCCTCGGCGATGCCCCGGACATCCACGTGCTGCCCGTCGGCAACGCCGGCAACATCACCGCGTACTGGAAGGGCTACAAGGAGTACTCCGCGCCGTTCGAGTCAGAGACAGCCGGCACTCTTCCCGCCGTTTCCACCAGGACCCCGCAGATGTGGGGCTTCCAGGCTGCCGGTGCCGCGCCCTTCGTGGCCGGGCACCCCATCACCGAGCCGGACACCATCGCCACGGCCATCCGGATCGGGAACCCGGCGTCGTGGGACGGCGCCATCGCGGCCCGCGACGAGTCCGGCGGTTTCATCGACTCGGTGACCGACGAAGAGATCCTCGCGGCGCACCGCTGGCTGTCCGCCCGCGAAGGAGTCTTCGTGGAGCCCGGCTCGGCCGCCGGCGTAGCGGGCCTGATCAAGAAGCACGCTGCCGGCGAGGTTCCCTCCGGCAAGACCATTGTGATCACGGTCACCGGCCACGGCCTGAAAGACCCCCAGTGGGCCCTGCGGACCGAAGACGGCAGCGACGTGCAGCCCGTCAAGGTTTCCAACGACGTCGTGACGGTCGCCGCCGAACTGGGACTGGAAGACAACTAGCCTTGGAAACCATGCTGCCGCAAACGGCCCAGCTGCCGGCCATCCAGGCCGGGCAGCAGGTCACGGTCCGGGTGCCCGCCACGAGCGCCAACCTCGGGCCCGGCTATGACAGCCTCGGACTGGCACTGACTCTGCACGACACCTTGACCGTTGAAAGCCTGGATACCGGGGAACTGGTCTTCGAGCTCAGCGGTGAAGGCGCAGACTCCCTGCCGCGGGATGCCAGCCATTTGGTGGTCAGGGCCATGGAGGCCGCGTTCGGCCGCCGTGGCTACCGGCACACCGGCCTCAGGATCGTCGCCGAAAACGTGAACCCCCACGGCCGCGGCCTGGGTTCTTCAGCCTCTGCCGTGGTGGCCGCAGTCACGGCTGCGAACGCCTTGCTTCCGGCGGGGGAGCAGCAGGACCGCGACTGGATCCTGCAGCTGACCAGCGAGATCGAAGGGCATCCGGACAACGTCGCCCCGGCCATATTCGGCGGACTGGCACTGTCCTGGCAGGACAGTGACCAGTACAGCAGTACGTGCGCCACCGTGGATGCGGCTGTCATCCCGATTGTGGCTGTGCCGGACTTCGAGCTGTCCACTGAGGCCGCGCGGGCGCTGCTGCCGGCATCGGTGGGGCACCATGCCGCTGCCATGAACTCCGGCCGGGCCGCCCTCCTGATCCATGCGCTGACCCACAAGCCGGAGTTCCTGCTTGCGGGCACCGAGGACTACCTCCACCAGAGCTACCGTGCCGAGGCCATGCGGCCCAGCGCTGCTCTGATCAAAGCGCTGCGCGCCGCGGGGCATGCCGCCGTGGTGTCCGGCGCCGGGCCCACCGTTCTGGTGCTGGCAAACGGCGAAGCGGAGGCGGCAACAGTCCTGGACTTTATCGGGGCTTTCACCTCGGCAAACACTCCGGACATCAACTGGCGTGTGATGAAGCTGGCAGTGGACGTCGAAGGTGCTAAAGTGGGAGTGCACCGGCGGTAAACCCGCATTCAGTCACCGCAGTTTTTGCAGTCAGACAGCGACTCTGTAGTCGAGAGGCCCTGCAGCCAATAGACCGTGCAGACTAAAGACCCCGATTTTGGCCCAGTTGCCTTTCGTGGTCCGGACCTGCTCAGATCTGCTGCTGCTCTGATCTCGTAATGCGCAGTATTTTCCGGTGCCGTCTCCTTGGCCTGACCCAGGACTTTACAGAATCATTTCTGTACCTGAACTGTCAGTCCGTCGCCCCGCCTAATTTCGGAGCGTTGAAGGCGATCAGTATCCGGCCCTGCTGGCCGAAATCCATCCGGCAAGGCCGAAATCGCGGCTGCAGATCTGAACTGCAGCCCAGATCAAATCATCGCGTCCAGCTCCCAGTCTGGACGCCGTCGAGGGGGAAGGATCCTTCGTGACCGAAACCACTGAGCTGTCGCCAGCTGTGGACACAACATCTTCTGCTTCCGGATCGTTGACGGAAGCACCCGCCAAGAGCAGTGGCCTCGCCGGCCTCAAGCTCGCCCAGCTGCAGGCGCTTGCCAGCCAGCTTGGAATTTCAGGCGGTTCCCGCATGCGCAAGGGAGACCTGGTCTCGGCCATTTCCGCGCATCGTGCGGGTTCTTCAGCCAGCAAGGCTCCGGCCCGGGCTGCGGAGAAGGCCACCGACAACAGCGCGGCTGTTGCAGGCGCTTCGGCTCCCGCTGCCCCGGCAGAAGCGGCCGAAGCCCCGGCACAGGAAGGAACCCGTGCCCGCGGCCGTGGCCGCAGCCGCCGCGCCGTGAGCGACGGAGTGGTATCCACCCCTGCAGCAGAGCCAGCCGCCGAGCCCGCGGCCGCCGTCGAGGTCCCTGCCGCCCAGGCAGTTGCCGAAACGTCCGAGCCGGCCGCCGGTGAAGGCGTCGGCGAACGCCGCCAGCCGCGTACCCGCAACCGCCGCCGCGGCGAGGCAGCCGCGGGGACGCCGCAAGCCGACACCGCCGAGGCACCGTCCGAGGCCGCTGCGCCTGAAGCCCGTGGTGCTGAGGCCCGCGTCGCCGAAACCCGTGCTGCTGAAACGCGTGGCGGTGAAACCCGCGTCGCCGAAACCCGTGCTGCTGAAACCCGTGGCGGTGAAGCGCGCGGTGCCGAGGCCCGTGAGCAGGGAAGCGAGACCGCCGATGGTGGGCAGCGCACTGACCGCCGGGAAGGCCGCACCCGCGGTGGCCGCGACTCAGCGGAAACTGCTGGCGCCCGCGATACCCGCCGCGACGACAACCGCCGTGACGACAGCCGCGATGGTGATGACGCCGATGGTGGCAGCCGGCGCAACCGCCGTAACCGCCGCGACCGCAATGACCGCACCGAACGGTCAGACAGCCGCGACAGCAGGGACAGCAACTCCCGTAACGACCGCTTCCGCGACCGCAACGACCGCCGTCGAGGACGCGCCCAGGGTCCGGACGTCGACGACGTCGAGGTCACCGACGACGATGTCCTGCTGCCGGTAGCCGGCATCCTGGATGTCCTCGAGAACTACGCCTTCATCCGCACCTCCGGTTACCTGCCGGGCCCGAACGATGTCTACGTATCCCTCGCACAGGTCAAGAAGTACAACCTGCGCAAGGGCGACGCCGTCGTCGGTGCCATCCGTGCACCCCGCGATGGTGAGGACCGCAGCCAGCAGTCCGCCCGCCAGAAGTTCAACGCCCTGGTCCGCGTCACGTCGGTCAACGGCAAGACTTCCGAGGAACTCAAGGACCGCGTCGAGTTCGCCAAGCTGGTTCCGCTGTACCCCTCCGAGCGACTGCGCCTCGAGACGGACCCCAAGAAGATCGGGCCCCGCGTCATCGACCTGGTTGCCCCGATCGGCAAGGGCCAGCGCGGCCTGATCGTCTCGCCGCCGAAGGCCGGCAAGACGCTCATCCTGCAGTCCATCGCCAACGCCATCACCACCAACAATCCTGAGGTCCACCTCATGATGGTGCTCGTTGACGAACGTCCCGAAGAAGTCACGGACATGCAGCGCACCGTCAAGGGTGAGGTCATCGCCTCCACCTTCGACCGCCCCGCGGATGACCACACGACTGTTGCCGAGCTTTCCATCGAACGCGCCAAGCGCCTCGTGGAAATGGGCATGGACGTTGTGGTGCTCCTCGACTCCATGACCCGTCTGGGCCGCGCCTACAACCTGGCAGCACCGGCTTCGGGCCGTATCCTGTCCGGTGGTGTCGACTCCGCAGCGCTGTACCCGCCGAAGCGTTTCTTCGGTGCAGCCCGCAACATCGAAAACGGCGGCTCGCTGACCATCCTGGCTACCGCGCTCGTCGAGACCGGCTCCAAGATGGACGAGGTCATCTTCGAAGAGTTCAAGGGCACCGGCAACATGGAACTGCGCCTGTCCCGCCAACTGGCGGACAAGCGCATCTTCCCGGCCGTGGACGTCAACGCGTCCGGTACCCGCCGCGAAGAGAACCTGCTTTCTCCCGAGGAAGTCAAGATCATGTGGAAGCTGCGCCGCGTCCTTTCCGGACTCGAAACGCAGCAGAGCCTTGAGCTGCTGACCAACAAGATCCGGGAGACCCAGAGCAACGTCGAGTTCCTCATGCAGGTTCAGAAGACGACCCTTGGTGCAAAGTCGGATAACGACAAGTAGCTGCGCGTAACCGCCCGAAAATTGGCGGCCCTTCCCGGGCCGCCAATTTCCCGGGCGGTTGTTGCGTTAACCGGTTCCTCCGCTTCAAAAGCAACGCGGGGTCACATCGAGCCCAATAAGGCCGTTGAAACGGGCGGTAAGTGACCCCGCCTTGCAGTTACTAGACTTGTGAGAGTCGAAAGAGGTTTTGAAAATGTTTGAGTCCGTACAGGGCCTGCTTGATGAGCATGATGCTATCCAGGCGCAGCTGGGGGATCCTGCTGTCTATGCTGACCAGCGGCTGGCTCGCAAGTTGGGGCGGCGGTCTGCGCAGCTGAACGGCATTGTGGAGGCGTACCACAAGTGGCATGCGATTCAGGATGATCTCGCTGCTGCGAAGGAAATGGCTTCGGAGGATCCCGAGTTTGCTGCTGAGGTTCCCGAACTGGAGGCCGGACTGGAGAAGGCGGCCGCGAATCTTCGCCGGCTGCTCATTCCCCGCGACCCGGACGATGCCCGCAACGTGATCCTTGAGGTCAAGGGCGGTGAAGGCGGCGACGAAGCCGCACTCTTCGCCGGTGACCTCCTGCGTATGTACACCCGCTACGCGGAATCGCGCGGCTGGAAGACTGAACTCATTTCTGCCACGGAATCCGACCTCGGCGGCTACAAGGACGTCCAGATGGCCGTCAAGGGCAGCTCGAACGATCCCGCCGAAGGCGTTTATGCGCGGCTGAAGTTCGAGGGCGGCGTGCACCGTGTGCAGCGCGTCCCCGTGACTGAGTCGCAGGGCCGTATCCACACTTCGGCCGCGGGTGTGCTGGTGCTTCCCGAGGTGGACGAGCCGGAAGAGCTCGAAATCAACCAGAATGACCTCAAGATCGACGTCTACCGGTCCTCCGGTCCCGGCGGCCAGTCCGTCAACACCACCGACTCCGCGGTCCGCATCACGCACCTTCCCACCGGAATCGTGGTGGCCATGCAGAACGAGAAGTCGCAGCTGCAGAACCGCGAAGCCGGCATGCGCGTACTCCGCGCCCGTATCCTCGCGCACCAGCAGGAGCAGATCGACGCCGAGAACTCGGCCCAGCGGAAGTCGCAGATCCGCACCATGGACCGTTCCGAGCGGATCCGGACCTACAACTACCCGGAAAACCGGATCGCGGACCACCGCACCGGCTACAAGGCGTACAACCTGGACCAGGTCATGAACGGCGACCTCGAACCGGTCATCCAGTCGGCCATCGAGATGGACGAGCAGGCACGCCTGGACGCCATCGGCGACTAGCCGGAACCACTGAACCACATGACGTCCGAGCACCAGACGGCCAAAACGGTCCAATCCCTTGCCGATGCCGTCCGCGAGGCCACGGCGCTGCTTGCCGATGCGGGAGTGCCCAGCCCGCGGGTCGACGCCGAACTGCTGGCGGACCATCTGCTCGGCGTCGGCCTGGGCCGGCTGCGGGCCATGATGCTGGGCGATGCCCCGGCGCCGGCGGGCTATGCGGAATTGGTTGCCGAACGGGCCCGCCGCATTCCGCTGCAGCACATCACCGGTGTGGCGCATTTCCGCTACCTTCAACTCGCGGTGGGCCCCGGCGTCTTCATTCCCCGCCCGGAAACAGAGTCCGTGGTCCAGTTGGTGATCGACCGGCTCCGGGCGCTGGAACGGGCAGGCGTGTTCCGCCCTAAAGTGGTGGATCTGGGCACCGGCTCCGGGGCCATCGCGGGGTCCGTGGCGCATGAGGTGCCGGAGGCCGAGGTCCATGCGGTCGAGTACAGCGAATTCGCGCATGCCTGGGCGCAGAAGAACCTCCAGCCCCTTGGTGTCCGCCTCGTTCGGGGCGACCTGCGGGACGCGCTGCCGGAACTCAACGGAACGTTCGACGTCGTGGTGTCCAATCCGCCGTACATCCCCGCAGAGGCAATCCCCAACGAACCCGAGGTGGCGCTGCACGACCCGCCCGAAGCCCTTTACGGCGGAGGAGCGGACGGCATGGAACTTCCGACGGCGGCAGCAGCTTCCGCTGCCCGGCTGCTGGTCCCCGGGGGCTTCTTCGTGATGGAACACGCCGAGGTGCAGGCCGCCTGGATCGTGGCGATGCTGAACAGAGCGGGCAGGTGGACGGACGTCACCACGCATCTGGACCTCAACGGCAAGGAGCGGGCAACCAGCGCCCTTCTTGCCGCGCCGCGTGCACAGTAAACAGCCCCACTCCGAGTAATGAAAGAATAGGGCAGTGACCACTACGTATAACTGCATGGCCGATGATGAGCGCACCGCAGGACTGGCACACGCACGGCGTGCCATCCTCGAGAAGAAATGCGTGGTCCTCCCTACGGACACGGTCTACGGGATCGCCGCGGATGCTTTTTCGCCGCAGGCTGTCACCATGCTGCTGGTTTCGAAGGGCCGCGGCCGGAGCATGCCTCCTCCTGTGCTCATTCCGCGGCTGAATGCCCTGGACGGTTTGGCCACGGACGTTTTTCCGGAGGCACGGCAGCTTGCCGAGGCGTTCTGGCCTGGGGGACTGACCCTGATCCTGCACGCCCAGCCCTCGCTCGACTGGGACCTGGGGGACACAAAAGGAACTGTCGCCCTCCGGATCCCGGCCGATGAAGTGGCACAGGAACTGCTGACCTTGACCGGTCCGCTGGCCGTCTCGTCCGCCAACAGGACGGGGCAGGCGCCGGCACAGACCGCTTTCGAAGCCCGTTCCCAGCTCGCTGAATCGGTGGAGGTCTACCTGGAAGGCGGCTTCCGCCCCGTCGAGGGAACTGACGCCATGCCGTCCACCATCGTGGACGCCACGTCGCTGCCGCTGCGCGTGGTCCGCGAGGGAGCGGTGAGCCTGGAGCGGCTGCGGGAGGTGGTTCCCGTCTTGCTGGACATTGACGGCAACGCCGGGGAGCCGGAGGAATCTGCTGAACCTGCGGCCACCACGGAGCCGGAGAAGCTTCCGGAGCCGGAGGCTGCTGGCGTCCCTGACGCGGCTGCGGATGAGCTTTCGGAATCCGGAGAACAAGAGCCCGGCGAAAAGACACCCAGCGGGCCAGCGGGCGAAAAAGCGCCCGACGCCGAATGACCCTGCAACGGCAGACCATTCCAGTTCTCGGGGTGGACGCCACACCGCTGGACGTCGCCGGACTTACCGGAGTGCTCAACAGGTTCGTGGCGGACGGGACCACGCGGACCGTCGTCGGGCATAACCTTCACAGCGTGACGCTGTTCCATGCCGAACCCGAATTCCGGAAGTTTTATGAGAACAGCGACGTCGTTCTCATCGACGGCGCTCCCGTCCTGTGGCTGTGGGGGAGAGGCAGGAAACCCTCCGGACCCGTCATGGACTACCGGCTCGGGTCAACTGACTGGATTCCGGCCCTTGGACAGGTCAGCGGGCTGGAACGCATCGCAGTCATCGGGGCGGGCCCCGTTGCCAACGCCCGCGCGGTGGCGAAGCTGCAAAGCATCGTCCCCGGAGCAAGCGTCTCCGGCATGCCCGGCGAAGGCTGGAACGACGACGTTGAGGAAACTGCCTCAGCCTGGCTGGCGGAACAGCGCCCGCAGCTCGTGCTTATTGGCCTGGGCATGCCACTCCAGGAAAGGGTGCTGCGGCGCCGCCTCGGCTCGCTGCCGCCCGCGGTCTACTGCGCCGTGGGCGGTGCCATCGAGCAGATCGCAGGAATCCAGAAGCTGGCGCCGCGCTGGCTCGGCCGGCTTGGCCTGGAGTGGGCGTGGCGTCTTCTGCTGCACCCCCGGCGTGTCGCCTACCGCGTTTTCGGCGAGCCGTGGGTGCTGCTGGGGCTGTTGGTCCGGCGCCGCCTGCAACGCCGGCCGGCCCAGGACGGCTAAACCGTCAGCACGGCTAGAACTTCTGGTCCTTGAGCGGGGCGAACCCTTTGCCCCGCAGGCCCGTCGAAAACGCCCGGAACCAGTCGGCCAGTCCACGGAAGTCACCGCGGCGCAGGAAATAGCCCAGGTATCCGCCAACGTCGGCAGTCAGGGACTTGATGCGGAAGTAGCGACGGATCAGATAGCCGCGGTTGCGGTAGTAGTAGTAGCGCTTGAACGCCGAGTCCGGAACAATCACGTGCCACCGGGCGCCGAAAACGTGCTTGGTTTCGGAGAACGCGTGGGGGTGGGTGATGGCCGCCGTCGTCACGGTGCCGAAACGGATGCCGGCCTTGCGCAGCCGAATGGTGAAGTCCACCTCGTCGCCCCGGATGAAGAGGCGCATGTCCGGCAGACCCACCTTGAAGAAAACATCCGAGCGGATCAGGGCGCCATTGAAGAAGTGCCCGTCCTGTGGCAGGAACCCCACTTTCTCCAACGCGGCGCGGTCGTGGGTAACTTTGCCGTCCAGCCGGAAGAAGAAGGACAGCCGGTCAGGGTGGCCGGGCGCCACCACGAGCGGGACCACCGCGTCAAGCTCCCGGGACTCGGCCTCGCGGATCAGCGTGGCGAGGCATTCGGCGTCCGCCGGCTCGGCGTCATCGTCCATCATCCAGACCCAGTCCGCACCGCTGGCCACGGCCTTGAGGACGGCCAGGGAGAACCCGCCGGCCCCGCCAAGATTGGCTTCCGAACGGACATAGTCCACGTTGCCGTGCTGCTCAGCCACATCCCGGGCCGGCACAGTACCGCTGTCAACCAGGCAAATGGAGGCTACGGCAGCCGTCTGGCTGTTGATGGCCTTCAACAAGACGGCCAGCTCGCGGGGACGGTCAAACGTCACGGCGGCAACTGCGACCGACACTGACATTGCGGGTTCCTTTCAGCACTGCCGTCGGCAAGTTCCCCGCCGGCGATAGGCCGTGTGACGCGAAGCCATGTACCCGTTGGCGTTAGTATCTTGACTAGAGTCCACTGTAATACAGCCCTGTCAGGCACTATGCACTGCCTGTCTGTGCGCATGGCGCGACGGAGAAGTTTCATTTATTGCACGTCAGATCCACAGCTAACGAACCCCCATGGTCCCCCGAACCGAACCCCCGATCTGCGCCGGCATGATGCGCGGGCCGGTGACTGCCCGGGCGCCGGTTGGTCACCCCGACGCTTTTCGCACTGCGTTCGCGGGGAGGGGGCCACGCCATGATCATGTACCTGCTCATGATGCTGACTGCGGCGATGGTTTCTTACGGAGCCACCTGGGGTGCCCGCCTCATCGGCAACCGGCTTGAACTGTTCACGCCCATCCGCAGCCGGGACATGCATTCCAGCCCGGTGTCGCGGCTCGGCGGACTGGGGATCTTCGCGGGAGTGCTCGTCGCACTCGTAGTCGCCAGCCAGTCGTTCTTCGTCAAGGACATCTTTCGCCACAACGGGGCGCCGTGGGGTGTCCTCGCCGGTGCTGCCGTCATCGTGCTTGTCGGCATGGCCGACGACCTCCTCGACCTGCGCTGGTGGATCAAGCTGATCGGGCAGAGCATAGCCGCCCTGGTGGTGGCCATCTGGGGTGTCCGGATGACCATCATTCCGTTTATCCCGGAACCCATACGCTTCGACTCGGACATCATCAACGTGCTCCTCACAGCGGGTCTCATCGTTACCACGATGAACGCCTTCAACTTCATTGACGGCCTGGACGGCCTGGCCGCCGGCGTGGCGATCATCGGCGGGGCTGCCTTCTTCCTCACCGCCTACTGGGTCCACCGCAACGCTCCGCTGACGGACTTCTCCGACCTCGCCACTCTGCTGACGGCGATCCTTGTGGGCAGTTGCGCAGGCTTCCTGCCACACAACTGGTTCCCGTCGAAGATCTTCATGGGTGACTCGGGAGCCATGCTGATTGGCCTGCTCATGGCCTCGGCAGGTGTCGTCTCCACTGGCCAGATCACGTCCGGGCTTTATGACCGTGTGAACGGTATTCCCACAATCATCCCGATCCTGCTGCCTTTCGCAGTGCTTTTCCTTCCCCTGCTGGATCTTTGCCTTGCCGTGGTGCGGCGCACGGCCGTGGGGCGCTCGCCCTGGTCCGCCGACCGCGGACACCTGCACCACAAATTGATGGATATCGGATACTCGCACCGCACCGCGGTGATGCTGATGTACATGTGGACCGCCGTTCTGTCCTTCGGCGGCCTTGCCTTCGCCGTGTACCCCTGGCAGATTGTCCTTGCCGTGGACCTGGTAGCGACCTTGGCCATGGGGCTCATCACGGCATGGCCGTATTTGAGCCGCCGTGGCACCAATGCCCAGGGGTAGACCGCTGCTTTTCCGAATATTTCTATCTCGTGTAGAATTCAGGGGCAGGTCTTCCCTGCACAGAATCCACCCCTTGGGCCTGACGATTGGGATCGAATGACCTCCGACGCCGAGTCCGGACCTCCGTCCGGCAACGGAACCGTTGGTGTATCCGGCCCCACACGGTCCCTCTGGCTCGGCCTGCTGGCACTCAGCTCGGCCGCTGCCGGAGCATCGCTGATCCTGACGGGCACTGTGGCCCTCATTTTCAACGGCTGGGTCGGCGTATTTTCGAGTTCCTTCGGCGGTCTGCTGGTGATGGCATTTTTTGCCATCAGCCTGCTGATCGGGCACTTTGTGGGCCGGAATAACCCCTCAGGTGCCATAGGCCTGTTCGTAGCGACGTATTTCGTCAAAGTCATTGGCTTTGCGGTGGTTCTTTTCGCTCTCGGCGCGCCCGAATGGCTTCACGGACGCTGGTTCCTCATCGGGGCAGTCGTCGCCGTGGTCGTGTGGCAAGCCGCCGAAATCTATGGTTTCAGCAGGGCCCGGCTGCAGATCTATAACGACCCCCAGCCCGATAGGGGCACTCCTGATGTCTAGGCGAAACCACACCGACAAAAATGCGTCCGGTGACCCTCGCAAAAGGACCGGAGCTCCTGGCGTGTCAGCCGAAAATGGTGACGGTGGTTACAACGCTGGAATCGCCGTATTTAGCTACATTGTTGGCGGAATCATCGTCTGGAGTTTGATAGGGTGGGGTCTGGATTATCTGTGGGGAACCCGCTGGATTGTGCTCGTAGGCGCTCTGCTTGGAGCTGCGGGAGGGTTCTATCTGTCCCATATGCATGGCCTCACCAGTTCGAGAAATCCAGCTGGTGGGAGCGGTGCAGCCAGCGGCCCGTCTGAGGATGGGAACAGTAATGCCAAATAATTTCACGAGGGGGAGGGCGAACATGAATCACGCCGGAACCCGACCAACGCCCAACGATGGACACTGCAGAGAGGAAACGCGTTGATCGCGCTTGCGCTCCCGGCCCAAAATTCAGGAGAGTTCACTCCTCCCGGAATTGAAGAAATGCACCTGCCGGCAATCCTGCCGTGGGGTGCGGCAGACGGATTCTCCAAGCAGATGCTGCTGGTAATCCTGTCCGTCGTCATTATCGCTACATTCTTTCTGCTAGCTGCGCGGAAGCAGCAGCTGGTTCCTGGCAAGCTGCAGTTCGCGGGTGAGATGGCCTATGGCTTCGTCCGCAACAGCATCGCCAAGGACATCATCGGCGGCAAAGACTTCATGAAGTACGTCCCGCTGCTGTTCAGCCTCTTCTTCTTCATCCTGGTGAACAACATCTACGGCGCGATCCCCGTGATCCAGCTCCCGAGCTTCTCCCATGTTGGCGGCGCGTACGTGCTGGCCGTCATCGTGTACATCACCTGGATCGCCATCGGTGTCAAGAAGAACGGCCTGAGGTACTTCAAGCTCGCCACCGTGCCGTCCGGAGTGCCGGTGTACATCCTTCCGATCGTTATCCCGATCGAGATCATCTCCAACTTCCTGGTCCGTCCGGTTACGCACAGCCTCCGTCTGTTTGCCACCATGCTGGCCGGCCACCTGATCGTCATGATCGCCGGTTCAGGAATCGAATACCTCGTCATGCAGGAGAACGTTCTGCTCAAGGGCACCTCTGTTCTCGTCCTTGCCGGCGCGATCGCCATGTACATGCTCGAAGCGCTCATCATGGCGCTGCAGGCCTATGTCTTCACCTTGCTGACGGCGATCTACATTGAAGGCGCACTCCACGCCGACAGCCACTAGGCACCCATAAACTTCCCCTCACGGGGATGAAGCAACCCAAACAACCTGCCACAGAGATGGCATCTTGAAAGGAAGAAAAATGGAAGGCTCCATCAACGGCTCCCTCAACCTCATCGGCTACGGCCTCTCCGCCATCGGCGGTGGTATCGGTGTGGGTCTCGTGTTCGCTGCTTACATCAACGGTGTGGCACGTCAGCCGGAAGCACAGCGCGTTCTGCAGCCGATCGCATTCCTCGGCCTTGCGCTGACTGAAGCCCTCGCCATCCTGGGCCTGGTCTTCGCTTTCGTTCTCAAGTAAACCTTCAGAACCAAGCGAACATTCAGAACCGAGTAGATAAGGACGGGTGAAAAATGAATCAGCTGATCATCTCAGCCGCCACCGCCGAGGCGGCTAACCCGCTCGTTCCCAATGTCTGGGAAATGGGCGTCGTCCTCGCCGGCTTTGCTGTCCTCTTTTTCATCGTGGTCAAGTTTGTTGTCCCGATGTTCGAGAAGACGTTCGCAGAGCGTGCCGAGGCCATCGAGGGCGGCATCGCCAAGGCTGAAAAGGCCCAGGCCGAGGCTTCCGCAGCACTCGAAGAGTACAAGCAGCAGCTCACCGACGCACGTGCAGAGGCCAACCGCATTCGCGAGGAAGCCCGTGCCGAAGGCGCCCTGATCCTTGCGGAGCTGAAGGAGAAGGCTGCGGCTGAGTCGGCGCGTATCACTGCGCAGGCACACGTACAGATCGAATCCGAGCGTCAGGCGGCCGTTGTGTCGTTGCGCTCAGAGGTGGGCACCCTTGCCACCACGCTGGCTGGCCGCATCGTTGGCGAGTCCCTTAGCGACGACGAGCGCGCGGCACGTGTCGTTGACCGCTTCCTGGCTGATCTGGAGAACCAGAACGCAGGTGTAGCAAAGTAATGGCAGGTGTATCGAGCGAATCGCTGACCAAGGCGCTGACCGAACTGGAAGCCAAGCTTCCGTTTGCATCGCTGCAGTTGGCAAAGGAACTCTTCGGAATCCTGGGAACGGTGGACAGCTCGGCTGGCTTGCGCCGCGCCCTGACTGACCCGTCCCGCAGCGGTGAGGAAAAGCCGGCGCTGATCAGGCAACTGTTCAGGGGCAAAGTCTCCGCTGAAGCTGTGGAGATCGCGGCCGGACTGGCCAGCTCACGCTGGGCATCGGCGCGAGACATCGGCGATGCACTCGAGACGCTTGCCGCAACGGTGGTCATCGCCGTTGCAGAAAACAAGTCGGCCGTTTCTGCCTCCGGCATCACCGGGCTGGAAGAACTTGAGAATGACCTTTTCTCATTCAACCAGGCCGTGGCTTCCAGCCACGAGGTGCAACGTGCTCTGTCTGAACCGCAGGCCAGCGCCGCAGCAAAGATCGCACTGGCCCAGAGAGTGGTTCCTGGCGCAAGCGAGGAAGCAAAGGTCCTCATCGGCCAGGCAGTGTCGCAGCCCCGCGGCATCAAGGCAACCAGGCTCGTCGGCCGTTTCGCCGAGCTTGCAGCCAAGCGCCAGCAGCGCTGGATTGCAACGGTCAGCGTCTCGCGTCCCCTTTCGGAGACGCAGACCAGCCGCCTGCATGCTGGGCTGAACTCCCTTTACGGGCGCGAGCTCCAGATCAACACGAAGGTTGATCCTTCGCTGATCGGCGGGATCCGCGTACAGGTGGGCGATGAAGTGCTCGACGCTTCTGTTCTCACCCGCCTGGGCGAGCTGCACCGCCAACTGGCCGGCTAGCCGGACAAGCACAACTTAACTGATAGAAACCCCGGTCATCGTGAGCAACGATGATCACGAAAACAGGAGAGCAGGGACTGCAGATGGCCGAATTGACCATCAACGCCGACGACGTCCGTAATGCGTTGAACGAGTTCGCGGCGTCCTACGAACCCGGAAACGCAGAGCGCGTAGAGGTCGGCCGTGTAACAACCGCAGGTGACGGCATCGCCCGTGTTGAGGGCCTTCCCTCGGTCATGGCGAACGAGCTGCTTCGCTTCGAAGACGGCACCCTGGGCCTCGCCCAGAACCTCGACGTCCGCGAGATCGGCGTCATTATCCTCGGTGACTTCACCGGGATCGAAGAAGGCCAGGAAGTCCACCGCACCGGACAGGTTCTGTCCGTGCCGGTTGGCGACGCCTTCCTTGGCCGCGTTGTCGACCCGCTGGGCGTTCCCATCGACGACCTCGGCGAGATCAAGGCCGAGACTACCCGTGCCCTGGAACTCCAGGCACCCGGCGTGACCCAGCGCAAGTCTGTGCACGAGCCGATGCAGACCGGCCTGAAGGCCATCGACGCCATGATCCCGATCGGCCGTGGCCAGCGCCAGCTGATCATCGGTGACCGCCAGACCGGCAAGTCCGCCATTGCCATCGACACCATCATTAACCAGAAGGCCAACTGGGCTTCCGGTGACGTGAAGAAGCAGGTTCGCTGCGTATACGTGGCAATCGGCCAGAAGGCTTCCACCATCGCGGCCATCCGCCAGACGCTCGAGGACAACGGCGCGCTGGAATACACCACGATCGTTGCCTCCCCGGCGTCCGACCCGGCCGGCTTCAAGTACCTGGCTCCCTACGCCGGTTCGGCCATCGGCCAGCACTGGATGTACGGCGGCAAGCACGTCCTCATCGTGTTCGATGATCTCTCCAAGCAGGCTGAGGCCTACCGTGCAGTATCGCTGCTGCTCCGTCGCCCGCCGGGACGCGAAGCCTACCCGGGCGACGTTTTCTACTTGCACTCCCGCCTCCTGGAGCGTTGTGCCAAGCTCTCCGACGAGCTCGGCGCCGGCTCGATGACCGGCCTGCCGCTCATCGAAACCAAAGCGAACGACGTCTCGGCGTACATCCCGACCAACGTGATCTCCATTACCGATGGCCAGATCTTCCTGCAGTCGGACCTCTTCAACGCCAACCAGCGTCCTGCTGTTGACGTTGGTGTCTCGGTGTCACGCGTTGGCGGTGCCGCACAGGTCAAGTCCATGAAGAAGGTCTCCGGTACTTTGAAGCTGGACCTGGCCCAGTACCGCGACATGCAGGCGTTCGCGATGTTTGCGTCCGACCTCGACGCCGCATCCCGCCAGCAGCTGACCCGCGGTGCGCGCCTGATGGAACTGCTCAAGCAGGGCCAGTACTCGCCGTTCCCGGTTGAGGACCAGGTCGTGTCCATCTGGGCGGGAACCCAGGGCCACCTGGACGACGTTCCGGTTGAGGACATCAGCCGCTTCGAGTCCGAGTTCCTGGAGCACCTGAAGCACAAGTCCTCCATCCTCACCACGCTGGCTCAGACCAACGTTCTGGATGATGACACCGCCGCGGCGCTGAAGAACGCGATCGTCGACTTCAAGAAGGGCTTCTTCGGCGAAGGCGACAACCATCTGGTAGGCGCTGGCCACGAGGAGCATGAAGCCATCTCCGAGGGCCAGGTCGACCAGGAAAAAATCGTCAGGCAGAAGCGCTAGTTTCGCTGGCAGGGACTGCCGGAACCCTTCAAGGTTCCGGCAGTCCCGGCCATCGGGATCTTAGGAAAGGATAAGTATGGGAGCCCAGATTCGGGTCTACCGCCAGAAGATTGCCTCGACGACGTCGATGCGCAAGATCTTCAAGGCGATGGAACTGATCGCTACCTCGCGCATCGGCAAGGCCCGCGCACGCGTAGCAGCTTCACTGCCTTACGCGAACGCGATCACCCGCGCCGTTTCTGCCGTTGCAAGCCAGAGCGAAATCGATCACCCTCTGACCACCGAGCCGGAGAACATCCGCCGGGCCGCAGTCCTGGTCATCACTTCGGACCGTGGACTGGCAGGTTCGTATTCGGCGAGCGTACTCAAGCAGGCCGAAGGCCTGAACGAGCTGCTCCGCGCCGACGGCAAGGAAGTCACGACCTACCTGGTCGGCCGCAAGGCACAGGCGTACTTCGACTTCCGGGGCCGCCCCTATGGACGGGTCTGGACCGGTGGCACTGATGCTCCAGAGTTTGAGACCGCCCGGGAAATCGGTACGGCGCTGCTGGAGGATTTCGCGACCGACTTCGAAGAGGGCGGCGTGGACGAGATCCACGTTGTCTACACCCGGTTCAAGTCCATGGTCACCCAGGAGCCGACGGTCATTCGTCTTCTTCCGCTCGAAGTCGTCGAAGAGCATCCTGTCTCCGAATCGGAGCTGCTGCCCTTGTATGAGTTCGAGCCGGAGTCGGAGCAGGTCCTCAATGCTCTGCTGCCGAGGTACATCGAATCACGGATTTTTGCGGCCATGTTGCAGGCAGCAGCTTCCGAGCTCGCAGCCCGTCAGCGGGCGATGAAGTCTGCCGGTGACAACGCCACGGACCTCATCAAGAAGTACACGCGTCTGCGCAACACCGCCCGCCAGGCCGAAATTACGCAGGAGCTTTCCGAAATTGTGGCTGGCGCCGACGCCT
The DNA here is from genome assembly GCF_918698095.1 of Arthrobacter sp. Bi83. GTDB lineage: Bacteria > Actinomycetota > Actinomycetes > Actinomycetales > Micrococcaceae > Arthrobacter. The sequence continues at coordinate 149,885 of NZ_CAKKLY010000002.1, read as the reverse complement.
TGAATGCGTCTTAGCCAGCACGGTTCCGGATCCAGCTGTACCTGCACCAAAGATAAACTTAACCCCCACGCCATCTACTGAGTGAAGTGAGAGAGATGACTGCCACCGCTACCGAACACGTAGCCGCAACGTCCGGTGCCACCGGTCGTATTGCCCGTGTTATTGGCCCGGTTGTCGACGTCGAATTCCCGGCTGACGCAATCCCCTCGATTTACAACGCACTCACCACGGAGATTACTCTCAACGGTGAGACCAAGACCATCACGTTCGAGGTCGCCCTGCACCTGGGCGACAACCTCATTCGCGCCATCTCCCTGCAGGCTACCGACGGACTCGTCCGCGGCACCAACGTAGTGGACACCGGCTCGCCCATCACCGTGCCCGTCGGCGACGGCGTGAAGGGCCACATCTTCAACGTCCTCGGCAAGCCGCTGGATGTTGACGAGTCCGAGATCCAGGCTTCGGACCACTGGGCCATCCACCGCAAGGCCCCGGCCTTTGCAACCCTTGAAGGCTCCACCGAAATGCTGGAAACCGGCATCAAGGTGATCGACCTCCTCACCCCGTACATCAAGGGTGGAAAGATCGGCCTGTTCGGTGGCGCCGGTGTTGGCAAGACCGTGCTGATCCAGGAAATGATCACCCGTGTTGCCCGCAACTTCGGTGGCACCTCGGTCTTCGCCGGCGTCGGCGAGCGTACGCGTGAAGGTAACGACCTCTGGGTTGAAATGGAAGAGGCCGGCGTTCTGAAGGATACCGCCCTTGTCTTCGGCCAGATGGACGAGCCGCCGGGAACGCGTCTTCGCGTGGCGCTGTCGGCACTGACCATGGCGGAGTACTTCCGCGATGTGCAGAACCAGGACGTGCTGCTCTTCATCGACAACATCTTCCGCTTCACGCAAGCAGGTTCTGAGGTCTCCACCCTCCTCGGCCGCATGCCTTCCGCTGTGGGTTACCAGCCGAACCTGGCCGACGAGATGGGTCTCCTCCAGGAGCGCATCACGTCCACCAAGGGCCACTCCATCACCTCGATGCAGGCCATCTACGTTCCCGCAGATGACTACACCGACCCGGCGCCGGCCACCACCTTCGCACACCTCGACGCGACCACGGAACTTTCCCGTGAAATCGCCTCCCGTGGTCTGTACCCGGCAGTGGATCCGCTGACGTCGACCTCCCGAATCCTGGACCCCCAGTACATCGGCAAGGATCACTACAACACGGCTGTCCGCGTGAAGCAGATCCTGCAGAAGAACAAGGAACTCCAGGACATCATCGCCATTCTCGGCGTTGACGAACTCTCTGAGGAAGACAAGATCGTCGTGTCGCGTGCACGCCGCATCCAGCAGTTCCTGTCGCAGAACACCTACACCGCCAAGCAGTTCACCGGCGTCGAAGGTTCCACCGTTTCCATCAAGGACACCGTTGAGGGCTTCACCGCCATCTGCGACGGCGAACTCGACCACATCGCAGAGCAGGCGTTCTTCAACGTCGGCGGCCTGGATGACGTTGAGCGCCAGTGGGCCAAGATCCAGGAACAGACCAAGTAATATGGCTGAGCTTGAGGTTGAGATTGTCGCAGCGGACCACTTCGTGTGGTCCGGAGCGGCCAAGATGGTCAAGGCCCGCACCAGCGATGGTGAAATCGGAATCCTGCCCGGCCACTCGCCCCTGCTGGCGATTCTGGCCGAAGGTGAAATGGCTATTGAGCCGGTTTCCGGTGACCGCATCGCTGTAGTTGTTGACGGCGGATTCTTCTCCGTCGACAACAACCGCGTGGTTATTGTTGCTGACAACGCCCAGCTGGGTGACGCGGCCACTGCGGGGATCCGCTAGCACGACCTTGATGGACGTTACTGGTTTTCCGTTCATCGCCTTAGCAACCGCCTTTGCGTTGCTGATTTTCACGCTGTGCCTTTTCGGGGTGCGCCGCTTCAACCTGCGGCGCGCCCTGGGCACGGTTGACGCCTCCATTTGCACGGCTGGAAAGAGCTGGCAGATGGGGGTTTGTCGTTATCAGGACAATGAGCTGGAGTGGTTCAAGCTGCTCTCGCTGAGCGTCCGTCCCCGTCACCGCTTCACCCGCAGTTCCCTGGAACTGCTGGGGCGGCGCCAGCCCACCGAGGCCGAGCTGGTCAAGGTGCCGCCCGACGTCGTGATCGTGGAGCTGAAGTACGAGGGGCACGATGTTTTCCTGGCCATGAAGTTTGACGCCTATACCGGCCTTTCTTCCTGGCTTGAAGCCGGCCCGGTCATTGGCGTTGGAACGTGGCGCTGACTGCTGCCCTCCGAATCTTTCAGATCCTGAAATATTTGTGACACAAAAAATGATCCCCGGCACGAATGCCGAGGATCATTCTTTTCAAGGCGATTCCCCGCAGGGAATAGAAACCTCGATTAGACCAGTGTTACACCGGTAGCCTGGGGGCCCTTTGCGCCCTGACCGATCTCGAACTGAACGCGCTGGTTCTCGTCGAGGGTCTTGAAGCCACCCGTCTGGATCTCAGAGTAGTGAACGAAGACATCGCCATCGGAGTCGTCCGGGGTGATGAAGCCGAAGCCCTTTTCAGCGTTGAACCACTTGACGGTTCCCTGTGCCATTTATTTCTCCTCATTGTGGAACTAATTTAAGGCCAGCACACTTCGTACTGGTCTTGGTCACTCCGCGAGAAGAATCCTGGCAGCAGCCCCGGTCAGACCGGAAATGCGTTGCAGGAGCTTCGCGCTCGCAACATGTCTTGCGAGCATGAAAAAACACCTACACAAAGACTGATCTAAGAATTTCATGACAGTACGGTCTGGTCAACGGGAAAAACGCAGAATCGGACAAAATTTGGGCAAATCCCAAGTAAACGCCTGATCACCGAGGCGACACCTGTCCGGCGGACCTCAGAAGAGCCGGGATTCGATGTCATCCACGCCGCGCATGGCGTCGTAATCCAGCGTGATGCAGTCGATGCCGCGGTCCTTCGCTAGCACCCGGGCCTGCGGCTTGATCTGCTGCGCGGCGAAAATCCCCCGGACAGGTGCCAGCAGCGGGTCACGGTTCAGCAGTTCAAGGTACCGGGTCAGCTGCTCGACGCCATCGATGTCGCCGCGGCGCTTGAGCTCGATGGCCACTGTGCCACCGTCTGAGTCCCGTGCCAGGATGTCCACCGGACCGATTGCCGTGAAGTACTCCCGGCGGATGAGCGAGAAACCCGTGCCGAGTGTTTCGATCTGCTCGGCCAGCAGCCGCTGCAGGTCTGCCTCGACCCCGTCCTTGATGAGCCCGGGGTCCTGGCCCAGCTCATGGGACGTGTCGTGGAGCTGTTCATGGATGTTGATGATCAGCCTGTCGTCCGTCTTGGCGGACTGGACGGTCCACTGTTCAACGACCCCCACCTCGACGTCTGTTTCGTCGGGTGACGAGACGCGCAGCGTGGCGGGAGGGCTCATCCAGTTCAGCGGCTTGTAGGAGCCGCCGTCGGAATGGACCAGCACAGAGCCGTCGGCCTTCACCAGGAGGAGCCTCGTGGCGAGGGGCAGATGGGCTTTGAGCCGGCCAACATAATCAACAGAACAACGGGCTATGACAAGACGCACGCCGTACACACTACCGCGTTGGCAGGACCACCGGGCACCGCGGGCGGGCGGTTCCGGGGCAAGGGAGTAGCGGCGCCTGGGGCAGAATAGAAGCATGCCGCGTTCGAACCGACCCCGCCGTACCTCAGCAGGGCGTTCCTCGTCCGGAAAGCCCGCGGCGGGAGGCAAACGCGGTTCGGGGCCAGTCCCCGAGCTTGACCTCGAGCGGGCCAGGGCAGGCATTGCCCGGCGGGAAAGCGCCCCGGACGGCGAGTGGGTCGTCCGCACGATGACGGCCCGCAATGCCGAGAAAGCCTACATCTGCCCGGGCTGCTCCACCGCCGTGCAGGCGGGGGTGGCCCATCTGGTGGTGTGGGCCGACGACCACCTGTTCGGTGCCGAGGCGGGCCTGTCCGAGCGCCGTCACTGGCACACCAACTGCTGGACGTCGCGCAACTTCCGTTACCGCTGACCGGACGGCAGCGGCCGGAAGCGGCAGCAGGCTGCGGCCGGGGAGCCGGCAGGGGCATAGTGGCCCCCGGCGGAAGCTAAGCTGATACGCATGACTTTTGACCCGTCGTCGTACGTTTTCAGCCAGCCGTCGGAAGCGGCGGCGATCCGCGCCTCAACGGTGCTGCCCGCCCGCCGCGAAAACATCGAAATCCATACCGAGGACGGCCGGACGCTCGTGGGCGAGCTTGCGGTGCCGGAGTCGGGGGAGATCACAGCGACCCTGATCACGCTGCATCCTTTGCCCACGCATGGCGGTTTCATGGACTCCCACGTCTACCGGAAGGCCTCGTACCGGCTGCCTGCGCTGGCCGGCGTAGCAGTGCTGCGCTTCAACACCCGGGGGACGTCGTCGCTGCGGGGCACCAGCGAGGGCGCGTTCGAAGAAGGCATCGGGGAACGCTATGACGTGGAGGCGGCGGTACGGTTCGCCGTCGAGAGGGGACTCCCAAACCGCTGGCTCGTGGGTTGGTCGTTCGGAACCGAACTTGCGCTCATGTACGGCGCCGTTGAGCCGGTGGCCTCGCAGGTGGAAGGTGCAGTGCTCCTGTCGCCCCCGCTGCACCGGGCCACCGACGTGCACCTGAAGCAGTGGGCGGCTTCGGGCAAGCCACTCACCGTACTCGTGCCCGAGCACGACGACTACCTCCGGCCGGCCGCCGCCGCTGAGCGGTTCGGCGTTGTGCCCCAGGCGCGGGTAGTGGGGGTCGACGGCGCCAAGCACCTTTGGGTGGGGGAGAAGCATGCCGCGCGGGTGCTGAATGAGATCGTTGACGACGTGACGCACGACGGTTCCGGCGCCGCCGGACTTCCCCAGGAATGGAACGGACCGGTGGCGACGGCCACCGCTTAGGCGGTGACGCCGGGCTGACAGCCTGAGGCTTATCCGGCTAGTGCTTGTCCTGGCGGACGATGTAGATCTCTTTGAGGAGGAGAAGGATGGCGGCCGCCGTCGGGATGGCGATCAGCGCCCCCAGCACGCCGAGGATGCTGCCGCCGGCAATCACGGAGATCACGGCCACCGCACCGGGCACGGCGACGGCTTTCTGCATGATGCGGGGCGATATGAAGTAGGCCTCAAACTGCAGGTAGGCGAAGTAGCAGATGGCGTACGCGACCGCCGACTGCCAGCCCAGGGTGAGGGTAATCAGTGTGACCACTACGCCCGCGATCATTCCGCCCACCAGCGGGATGAATGCCAGCAGCGCCACCACGAATGCGAGCAGCACGGCGAATGGAACGCCGATGATGGACATCACGATGAAGGCGAACGTGGCGTTCAGGAGCGCAACCACGGCCTGGCCGATTACGTAGTTACCCACGGAACGGGTGATCTCTTCCGACAGGGCCTCAACCCTGGCCCGACGGGACCGCGGAGCGAGCCGGTACCCCCACTTCTTCATTGCAGGCAGGGCGGCGAGGAAGTACAGGCTAAGCACCAGCACGATCAGCGTCCCGAAGAGGCCATTCGCCACGGTGGAGCCGAAACCCACAACGCCGCCGAAAATGCCGCCCATGGCCTCAGGATTCTTGACGAACTTATCCAGCTCCTCGTTGATGCGGTCGCGCACTCCGAACTGGTTGTCGACGGTGCGGAAGAAGTCGGAATCGACGAAGTCCCGGACCCAGACTGGCGCCTGCTTAACGAGCTCTGTCACCTGCTCGACGATGGTGGGGATGAGGGTGGCAAAGAACCCTACGACCGCCAGAACCAGGACAGAGACTGCCAGCACGATGCCTGCGGGCCGGGGGATTTTGTGCGTCTCCAGCCAGCGCACCACCGGATCAAGTCCTAATGCTATAAAGAGGGCTGCCACGATCCAGAGCAGGAGCTGGGTGGTGTTCGAACCGATCCAGTACACCAGGAGGGCAAGCCCGACGCCCACGGTGCCCATGAACCCCATGTACAGGGGGTGCTGTGCCGAGATCCGGGGACCGGGAGCGCCGAATCGGGCGGTGTCCCCGGTGCCGGGCGTCTCAGCCTCGATGCTGTCCAGGTGCTCCGGAGGCATTTCGAACCGGAGTCTTGGCTGCGCGCCCGGAATGGGCTGGCGCAGCCGTTTCAGCACCGCTCCAAGAGCGGCCGGGCGGGCCCTTGTCCGGTGTGCCTTCTGGGGCTCGGCCGGCGCGCCGGGAGCGCCCTGGGGGGAGTCGGCGTTGGGCAGGTCTTCCGGGCCGCGCATGGACGGATCCGTGTGTTCAGTCACTGCTTTTAATGCCTTTTCCGTCTGTGGCGCCGCGGCTGCGGGCCGGGTGTGATGATCATCGCAAACACTATCAGCAGCCTTGCGAATACCCGGATGGGCACTGTTGCATGGGATCGCAGGAGGCGTCTTCGGAGGCCTGAACTGACTGATTGGTAACAAAACGGTTACTATTGAAAGTAAACCCCCGCTGATGATAGGTATTCCTTTGCGTTTCAAGACTGCAGTCGCACTCGTGCTGCTCGGCCTCCTGACACTGCTGGCCGGAATCGGGCAGAAGACGGTGTGGGCCCCCGCCGAGACCGTGACGGCCACCGTTCCCTCGGATGCGAAAGCCGCGCCGCTGACCGTTATAGACCAGAAGCTCCGAACCCTCGAAGGGGGAACGGTGACCATCAAGGTCAAGGGCGAGGGCAATTTCCTCCTGGCCGCGGGCCGGCCCGATGACGTGGATGCCTGGGTAGGCAAGACGGCACACAACACGGTCACCGGTCTGTCCGACGACAAGAAGTCGCTCCAGGTGGAACGCACTGACGGTGAGGCTACCGCGCCGTCGCCTGCCGGATCGGATCTGTGGGTTTCGACCGAAAACGCGAGCGGCGAGCTGGACTACACCTGGTCGGCACCGGCCGACGGCGACTGGTCCCTTCTGCTGGCCAGCGACGGCACGAAGCCCGCGCCGTCGTCGATCTCGATGACCTTTCCCAATGACACCTCCACTCCGTGGGCAGTTCCGCTCATGGTGATCGGGGTACTCCTCATGCTCGGCGGCGTTGCGCTGCTGGTGCTCAAGCCCAAGGGCACGGCTCCGGGGCAGGGCGGTTCCGCCGCCGGCGTGGGCAGCCTCTTCCCCAGGCGCACCAAGGCCAAGGCAGAGACAAAGACCGGAACCGGTTCCTCGGCGCGGCTCAGCATTGTCGTCGCAGCGTCGACCGCGGCACTCATCGCCGGTACCGGCGCGGCCGCACAGGCCAGCAAGACGCCTGAGCCTGCCGCCACCCCGGAGGCATCCTCCACGGCTTCGGCCTCCGCGAACACCGCCGCCGGCGACGCCCCGGTGCTCCTCGACGCCCAGTTCCGCCGCATCCTGGAGCAGGTGGCCAGTGCCACGGATGCCGGCGATGCCGCCAAGGACGCCAAGAAACTCGCCACCCGGGTGTCCGGGACCGAGCTCGAGGTGCGGACAAAGAACTACAAAATCCGTTCCCGAGTGGCGTCCTACGATGCGCGTATGCCCGTCCGCGCCACGAAACTCCTGACCACCGTCGTCACGAGCAAGCGCGCCTGGCCTCGTTCGGTTCTCGCCGTCACCCAGGGCGAGGGCAATGTGGTGCCGCAGCTGCTGACCCTGGTGCAGAAGTCCCCGCGCGAGAACTACAAACTCGTGGGCACCAGCCCGCTCCAGCCCGGCACGACCTTCCCTTCGATTGCCCGCAACGGCACCGAGACGCTGGCACCGGGCGATAAGTCGGGGCTGCTCTACAGCGGCCAAGAGGCCCTGGCCGGCCTTGCTGACCGCCTGTCCAAGTCGAATTCCACCTTCAAGGACAAGCTCGTCGAAGGGGAGTCTTCGCCGTACATCGGGGACACGCTGTCCTATCAGGCGGATGTCGTGAAGTCGGGCGTGAACGGCAAATTCGCCTTCACCCACAAGGTCGTTCCCGGCAGCACCGTGGTGTTCCGCACCTCGGACGGCGGTGCACTCGTTCTCGGCCGCCTCACGTTCAACTTCGACGGCACGCCCAAGGCCGAAGGCGACAAGCTGTCCATCGGCAATGACGCGGCCGTCCTCGCCGGCGGCAAAGAGACCACCACCGGCATGGTGCTGAACTTTGCGGAATCCATGGCCGTCTATGTGCCGCCGACAGGCTCGAAGGACCCGATGAAGCTTGTGGCCGCCACGCGCGGGCTCGTGGGAGCCAGCTTCAAGTAGGCGCGTTGGCCTGCGGCAACGTTGCCTCCCGCGGCGGCGGAGTGGCTAGAGTGGGAGCTATGAGTTCGCCAGCATCCCGCCCTGTCCCTCCAGCCGCCGCCAGCCAGCTCAACCTACGCGGCGCCGTCGATCTTTCCGCCCTCAAGCAGCGCCAGGTGCCGCCAGCCCCGCCGGCGGGAGGCCCTGCCGCCGGGAACGGCCCGGCAGGCGCCCCACCAGCCGGAGTCGCTGCAGGCCCCGACGCCGGCCCCGAGGCGCCCGCGCTCCGGGTCACGGTCACCGAAGGAAACTTTCAGGACCTCGTTGAGCTGTCGGCCCAGGTGCCCGTGGTGTTCGCCCTCTGGGCAGCGTATTCGCCGGAATCAGCCGGGGTGCTTGAGGATCTGGAACGGATTGTTGAGAGCTACGCAGGCCGGCTCGTGCTCGGCGCTGCAGACATCGATGCCTTTCCCCAGCTGGCCCAGGCCTTCCAGGTTCAGGCCGTGCCCACGGCGGTGGCTGTGCTCAAGGGACAGCCCGTACCGCTTTTCCAGGGCGGGGCCGACGAGCAGCAGATCCGCGCGGTGCTGGACGAATTGCTCAAGGTTGCCGCCGCCAACGGCGTTTCGGGCAACGTGGGCGGAGCGGCCCCCGGGGATCAGGAACCCGCCCCCCTGCCCCCTTTGCACCAGGCGGCCTTCGACGCCATCGAGGCAGGGGACTACGCCGCTGCCGCCACCGCCTACCGGCAGGCCCTCGCGGCGATGCCTGCCGACGCAGAAGCCAAAGCCGGTCTGGCGCAGGTTGAGCTCATGGACCGGCTGCAGCAGCTCTCCGGCCCGGACGGCGAAGCCCTCCGGCAGGTCGCGGCGGACGAGCCGGACAACCTCGCGGCCCAGCTCGGGGTTGCCGACCTGGACATTGCCGGCGGACATGTGGAGGACGCCCTGAACCGTGTCGTGGGCTTCATCGGCAGGAATTTCGGTCCCGAGCGCGAGACCGCCCGCGTCCGCCTGCTGGAGCTGTTCGACGTCGTCGGAACAACAGACGGCCGCGTGGCGAAGGCGCGCCAGGCGCTGGCCCGGGTGCTGTTCTAGTGGTGGTTCCGGCGCTGTTCAGGCCGCTGTCCTTGCGCTCCCTCGAGCTGCAGCACCGCGGCTGGGTCTCGCCCATGTGCCAGTACAGCTGCGACCCCGAGGCTGCCCCGGGTGTTCCCAATGACTGGCACCTCATGCATCTTGGTTCGTTTGCGGCCGGAGGGGCGGCCTTGATCCTCACCGAAGCAGCAGCCGTCAACCCTGCCGGGCGGATCAGCCCGCGCGACGCCGGACTCTACAACGAAGACCAGGCGGCCGGCTGGGAGCGGATCGTCAGCTTCGTGCACCGCCACGGCGTGGCTGACACCAAAATCGGCGCCCAACTCGCCCACGCTGGCAGGAAGGCCTCCACCTACTGGCCGTTTTCAGGGGAGAAGGGTTCCGTTCCGGCGGCCGACGGCGGCTGGGACACCGTTGGGCCGGGCACCGCCGCGTTTGACGGCTACGCAGCGCCGGCGGCCATGACGGAGGATGACATCCGCGGCGTCATCGCCGACTTTGCGGCTGCCGCCACCCGGGCCGTCGAAGCAGGCTTCGACACCATCGAGCTCCATGGCGCCCACGGCTACCTGCTGCACCAGTTTCAGAGCCCGCTGGTGAACGACCGCGCCGACGCCTGGGGCGGGGATGCCGCCGGCAGGAACAGGCTGACGCTGGACGTCGTCGACGCTGTGCGAGCGGTGATCCCCGAGTCCATGCCGCTGATGCTGAGGATCTCAGCCACGGACTGGGCCGAAGGCGGGATCGGCATTGAGGACTCGGTGCTGCTCGCGGCGCAGGCTGCCGAACATGGTGTTGACCTCATCGACGTCTCGAGCGGCGGCGCGGTGGCGCACCAGGAGATCCAGCCCGGGCCCGGGTACCAGACCGGCTTCGCCGCGCGCATCCGCCGCGAAACGGGCATCGCCACGGGCACGGTGGGGCTGTTGACTTCACCCGGGCAGGCTGAGCACGTAGTTGCCACCGGCCAGGCCGACGGTGTGTTCATTGCAAGGGCGGCGCTTCGGGACCCGCACTGGTGGCTCCGCGCCGCCTTCGAACTGGGCCATGACCTGCGGTGGGCGCCGCAGTACGAGCGCGCAGTGCCGCGGCGCACGTTCTGAGTGCGAGCTGGGCGACGGTGAACCCTCATCAGTCGGTGAACCTCATCGGCCGGTGAACGTCATGGGCGGGCAGCCCTCCTCCTTGCGGAGGATCCGCCGGGGCATGGCCTTACTACCTGAGGGGGATCCCGCTGCGGACCGCGCCCCGATAGGGTGAATTCATGAGTGTTCCCCCTACAGCCCTGTCGATCAGGGGACTGGCCAAGCGCTTCGGCAGCAAGATCGCCGTGGACGGCATCAGCCTGGACGTTCCCGCCGGTTCCTTCTTCGGAATCGTCGGCCCCAACGGTGCAGGCAAGACCACCACGCTGTCCATGGCCACTGGCCTGCTCCGGCCCGATTTCGGCACGGCTGTGGTCCACGGCGTCGACGTGTGGGCGCGGCCGCTGGAGGCCAAGAGGCTGATGGGCGTCCTGCCTGACGGCGTCCGGCTCTTCGACAGGCTCAGCGGCGAACAGCTCGTCACCTACGCCGGACTGCTCCGCGGCATGGACAAGGATGTTGTTGCTGCCCGGGTGGGGGAGTTGCTGGCCGCGCTGGACCTGAGCGGGGACGCCGGAACGCTGGTGGTGGACTATTCAGCCGGCATGACCAAGAAGATAGCCCTGGCTTCCGCCCTGATCCATGCACCGAAAGTGCTGGTCCTGGATGAGCCGTTCGAATCAGTGGACCCTGTGTCCGCCGCAAACATCCGCGACATCCTGGACCGATATGTTGCCACCGGCGGCACCGTGATCGTGTCCAGCCATGTCATGGACCTCGTCCAGCGGATGTGCGACCACGTTGCCGTCGTCGCCGGCGGCCGGCTACTGGCCGCAGGGACGGTAGCGGACGTCCGTGGCGGAGTGAGCCTTGAAGAGCGCTTCGTCCAGCTGGTGGGCGGAAGAGTGCAGACAGAGGGGCTCGAGTGGTTGCGCACCTTCTGAGGCTCAAGCTGGCGCTCCTGCGGAACGGACTGCGGCGGAGCCCCTGGCAGCTCGTTGGCCTTGCAATCGGCGGACTGTACGCCCTGGGAATCGTGGGCACGTGTGTTGCAGCGCTGCTCTTCCTGCGCCAGGAAGATCCCCTCCTTGCACAGACCGTCGTGGTGCTGGGCGGCGCGGCGGCCCTGCTCGGCTGGGCGATCATTCCGTTGATTGCATCTGCGGCCGACATGACGCTCGATCCGGCCCGTTTTACAACTTCCGCCATCCCGATGCCCCAGCTGCTGGCAGGGCTTGCCTTGGGCGGCCTGATTGGCATTCCCGGACTCGCCACAGCGCTGGCGGCACTGGCCACGGTGGGCACCTGGTCGCGGGGCATCCTGCCGGCCGCAGGAGCGCTTATTGGTGCAGTCCTCGGCGTGCTGACCTGCGTTGTGCTGTCCAAGGTGGTCACTACGGCCACAGCCAGTCTGGCGGCCACGCGGCGGTTCAAGGATGTCAGCGGATTGGCGTTCATGGTTCCGCTCGTTCTGATGGGTCCCATCGTGGCGGGCATAGCGCAGGGAGCGGCAGGTTCCGGCGCGTTCCTGACCGACCTTGCGCGGACCCTGTCCTGGACGCCGCTGGGCGCGGCCTGGTCGTTGGGCGGCGAGCTGGAGGCGGGACACCCCGGAGCGGCCGCGCTGAAGCTCCTGATCGCCGCGGCCACGCTCGCCGGCCTTGCCTGGTGCTGGAAGTTCCTGCTCGAGCGTGCCCTCGTGACCCCGCCCTACGCCGGAAGCACCCGAAGGACGGGTGGCCGGCTGGGACTGTTCGGGCTGTTTCCCGCCACGCCCACGGGCGCCATCGCTGCCCGCTCGCTGACTTACTGGTTCCGGGATCCGCGGTACTCCGGTTCCCTGGTGGTCGTTCCGCTCCTGCCCGTGGTTCTGGCGTTCCAAGGGAGCCAGACGGGCAACTTTGGCGTCATCACGATCGCGGGTCCGCTCACCGCTTTCCTCCTGGCGTGGTCCATCTCCTCCGACGTGTCCTACGACAACACGGCATTCGCGCTGCATCTCGCAGCCGGAGTGCGCGGCGTGCAGGACCGTCTCGGGCGTGCATTGGCCTGCCTGGCCTTTGCCTTGCCAGCCGTGATGGTCCTCGCGACTGTGCCGTTCTTCCTCACCGGGGACTGGGAATGGCTGCCGGCCATCCTGGGGCTGTCGCTCGGCGTCCTGTTCACCGGGCTTGGCCTCGCCTCCGTGGTTTCCGCGCGCTATACGGTCGCCGTCCCCCTACCCGGCGACAGCCCGTTCAAGAAACCGCCCGGTAATGTCGCCCAGACCCTGGCCGTCCAATTCGGCGGCATGGGCGTCCTGCTGGTGCTGACCCTGCCCGAAGCGGCCCTGGTCATCGCCCAAATGGTGACCGGTGATCCGGCCTTTGGCTGGGCCAACTTAGCCCTCGGGCCGATGCTCGGGATTGCGCTGTTTGTGGCGGGGGTGCGCATCGGCGGCCGCTGGTTCGATGCCCGCGGCCCGGAACTGCTGGCTCAGCTGACGGTCAACCGGTGAATGGCCCTGCCGGGGCGGCGCCGGCCGTGGTTGACTAGGCAGAAAGATGGCTTGCAGATAGTCGGCCACGCAGGACAGCACGGGGCGGTTACCACAGCGAAAGGCGGCGGAGCAGCATGGAGGTCGTGATCCTTCCGGGCAGCAGGCAAATCGCCTCCCTTGTGTCGGATGCCATTCAGGCCCTCCTGCATCGGAAGCCCGATGCAGTGCTGGGCTTGGCCACGGGATCGTCACCCCTTCCGGTGTATGACGAGTTGGCGTTGCGCCACGAGCGGGGCGTGCTGGATTTCAGCAGGGCGCACGGTTTTCTGCTGGACGAGTACGTTGGGCTGGAACCCGGCCATCCGGAGTCCTACCGTGAGGTCATCCGCCGGGACTTCACCGGACGCGTCAACATCGCCCCCGAAAACGTCCACGGCCCGGACGGAAGCGCGAAGGACCTCCCCGCGGCCTGCCAGGCCTACGAGGCCGCCATCCGGGACCGCGGCGGGGTGGACCTGCAGCTGCTGGGCATCGGGACCGACGGGCATATTGGCTTCAACGAGCCAGGCTCATCGCTCGCTTCCCGGACGCGCATCAAGACGCTCATCGAGCAGACACGCCGGGACAACGCCCGCTTCTTCCCCAGCCTCGCCGAGGTTCCCCATCACGTGGTGACCCAGGGGCTGGGGACCATCCTGGACTCGCGCCACGCGGTGCTGGTGGCCACGGGCGCGCAAAAAGCGCAGGCGGTCCATGACCTCGTGGAAGGGCCGCTGGCCGCGATCTGTCCTGCTTCTGCGCTTCAGTTGCACCCCCACGCTTCCATTCTCGTGGACGAGGCCGCGGCGTCGTCGCTGAAACTCGCCGACTACTACCGCCACTCCTACGACCACAAACCGACTTGGCAGGGCCTGTAGCGCGGGTTGCCGCCGGCCCCTGGCGGGCCCCGGCAGGCCGCCGCTGCGTCCTTCGCCGGCCGCCGGGAGCGGCTAAGATGGATGCCATGACTAGCATGACGGATCCTTTCGAAAACGACCCCATGCGTGAGCTTTCCGGAGCCGGATCGTCCACGGCCACCATCGAGCGCGAGGAACTGCGCCAGGAAGTGGAGCCCGGCGACCGTGAGCGCTTTTCGCACTACGTGCGCAAGGAAAAGATCATGGAATCCGCGCTGACCGGCGAGCCTGTCATCGCCCTGTGCGGCAAGGTCTGGACCCCGGGCCGCGATCCCCAGAAGTTCCCTGTGTGCCCGATGTGCAAAGAGGTCTACGACGGCCTGCGGCCTGAAAACGACGGCGGCAAGGGGTCCGGCGGGGACTCAGGCAACAACAAGTAGTGACGGAGACACTCTTCGGCGGCCCCACGCTGCCTCCGGCTTATCCGGAACGTGCAGCCTGGGGAACCGCCCAGAAGCTCCGTGCCTGGCAGCAGGAAGCCCTGGACCGCTATTTCAGCACGGGTCCGCGGGACTTCCTGGCCGTCGCGACGCCCGGCGCAGGCAAGACCACTTTTGCGCTCCGTGTGGCGTCCATGCTCATCGAATCCGGTGCCGTCAACCGGGTCACCATCGTTGCCCCGACTGACCACCTCAAGAGGCAGTGGGCTGACGCCGCGGCACGGGTGGGCATCGCCATCGATCCGAACTTCAAGAATTCCGACGGCCAGCACGGCCGCGGCTTCGTCGGGGTCGCTGTCACCTACGCGCAGGTTGCCAGCAAGCCCTTGCTGCACCGTGCCAAGACCGAGGCCGCCCGCACGCTGGTGATCCTGGACGAGATCCACCACGGCGGGGAGGCCCTGTCCTGGGGTGACGGCCTCCGCGAGGCATTCGACCCCGCCGTCCGGCGCCTGTCCCTGACAGGTACGCCGTTCCGCTCCGACACATCGCCCATCCCGTTCGTGGAGTACGCGGAGGACCGGGACGGCATCCGGCGTTCCAAGGCGGACTACACCTACGGCTACGGCAATGCGCTGCGTGACCACGTGGTGCGGCCCGTCATGTTCATGGCTTATTCGGGTCAGATGCGGTGGCGCACCAGTGGAGGCGAGGAGATGGCCGCCTCCCTGGGCGAGTCGGCTGTCACCAAAGACATCACATCGCAGGCCTGGCGGACTGCCCTGAACCCGGCAGGGGAGTGGATTCCCGCAGTGCTGGCCGGCGCCGACAAACGCCTCAGCGAGGTCCGCCGGTCCGTCCCGGATGCGGGCGGCCTGGTGATCGCAACGGACCACGAGGATGCCAGGGCGTACGCAGGCCAGCTCAAGAAGATCACCGGCGAATCGCCCACGGTGATCCTTTCGGATGATGCCAAGGCGTCCAGCAAGATCGAAGAATTCACGGAGGGCGACAAACGCTGGATGGTGGCCGTCCGCATGGTGTCCGAAGGCGTGGACGTTCCGCGCCTTTCCGTGGGTGTGTATGCCACGTCGACTTCCACGCCGCTGTTCTTCGCCCAGGCCGTGGGCCGTTTTGTGCGTGCCCGGAAGAGGGGCGAGACTGCCTCCGTCTTCCTGCCATCCGTGCCGCAGCTGATGGCGCTGGCCAACAGCATGGAGGCCGAACGGGACCACGCGCTGGACCGGCCGGAGAAAGAGGACGGCGACGGCCTGTTCAATCCGGAAGATTCCCTGATGGACGAGGCCAACCGCGAGGACAAAGCCTCGGACAGCCTGACCAAGGGTAAATTCGAGGCCCTGGATTCCCAAGCATCCTTCGACCGTGTGCTGTTCGACGGCGGCGAGTTCGGTACCGGCGGTGACATCGGCTCCGAAGACGAGCTGGACTTCCTCGGTATCCCGGGCCTGCTGGATGCTGAACAGGTGGGCACGCTGCTGCGCCAGCGTCAGCACGAGCAGCAGAGCAGGAAGAAACGGCAGGCCCCCTCCGCTGCTCCGGCGGCGCCGCTGGTGCCGGACCACCGGATGCTGATGGATCTCCGGAACGAGCTCGCCAAAAACGTGGCGGCGTGGTCCGCGCGGACGGGAACGCCCCATGGTGTGGTCCACACGAAGCTGAGGACGGTCTGCGGCGGCCCGCCTGTGGCGCAGGCGAATGAAGAACAGCTCCAGTCCAGGCTCAAGAAGCTTCAGGACTGGTTCGTCGGCCGCAAGTAGCCGGTAGCGCAAAGAGCCAAGAAAGCGGGGTCCGCACCAGCGGGCGCCGCCTTTCTGCTATTCGAGGTCCACGCCTCCCAGTTCCATCTCGGCGTAGGTGTCGTCCAGGTCCCCGGCAATGCCCGCCGTGAGCCGCTTGATCACGGTAACTGAATAGCCGGCCTGCACCGCGTCCAGGGATGTCGCCATGACGCAGTGGTCGGTGGCGAGCCCCACCACCACAACGTCCTCCACGTCGTGGCTCTGGAGCCAGTCGTCCAGGCCGATCGAGTCTTCCTCGGCGGCGTAGTCGGAATCTCCGGGCGACGGCATGGCACCGGGCTTCCTGTCCCCGGTGGGCACGGCGTCCTCGGGGGCGAGCAGGCCTTCAAATCCGGAGTAGGCGGCCGTGTGCAGGCCTTTGTGGAAGTAGGCCTGAATGTGTTCGGTGTCGAGATCGGGATGCAGTTCGGCGCCCTGGGAACCCGCGACACAGTGGGGTGGCCAGCTGTCCTTGAAATCCGGAGCGTCCGAGAAGTGGGCGCCTGGATCGATGTGCCAGTCCTGCGTCGCTACGACGTGGTCGAACTGCCCGTGATGCGTTTCGACGTACTCGCTGATCGCCCCCGCCACCGCGGCACCGCCCTGGACCGGCAGCGCGCCGCCCTCGCAGAAGTCGTTCTGGACGTCGACAATGATCAGTGCACGTGACATCAGTTCTCCTCATAGATGGTGGGGATGGCCGGTTCACCGCGCTGCAGGCGGTGGACGACCGCCGGCAGCTCGGCCATTGAATCGGCGTGGCGCTGACGGGCGCGAAGGACGCCTTCGTGGCCGGTCCAGCCCGGCAGCAGTTCCCCGTTCTTGATGAACTGCTGCAGGAGGGGGCGGTCGTTGCCGTCGTCAACCGGGCGGTGGCCCACTCCGACGATTTCCTGGGTGGCGGTACCGTGATCGTTGAGCTTGCGGAGGGCGTATTTGCGCCCGCCCTTGCTCGTTTTGTTCTTGGCCGCCTTGGCCACGGGAATGAACTCGCCCGTGCTGTCCGTGCGGCTGACGAGCTTGTAGACCATGCTGGCGGTGGGCGCCCCGGAACCGGTGACCAGGGACGTGCCCACGCCGTACGCGTCCACCGGCGCGGACTGGAGCGCGGCAATGGCGAACTCGTCGAGGTCGGACGTGACCATGATGCGGGTGTTCTCGTTGCCCAGTTCATCCAGCAAGAGGCGGACCCACTGCGCCTGCTCCACCAGGTCACCCGAGTCCAGCCTGACGGCGCCCAACTTGTCCCCGGCGATGTCCACCGCCGTACGGACGGCCGTTTCGACGTCGTATGTGTCCACGAGCAGCGAGGTGCCGGCGCCCAGCGAGGCCACCTGCGCCTCAAACGCCTCGCGTTCGGTGTCGTGAAGGAGGGTGAACGAATGCGCGGCGGTCCCCACGGTCTTGATGCCGTAGCGCAAACCCGCTTCAAGGTTGGAGGTGCTGTCGAACCCGGCGATGACAGCGGCGCGGGCGGCGGCAGAGGCTGATTCCTCCTGGGTCCGCCGGGAGCCCATCTCGATGCATGGTCGGTTCCCGGCAGCGGTGATCATCCTGGATGCCGCGGAGGCGATGGCGCTGTCGTGGTTCAGCACGGACAGGATGTAGGTCTCCAGGATGCAGGCTTCCGCGAACGTCGATTCGACGATCAGGATGGGGGAGTTCGGGAAGTACGCCTCGCCTTCCGCGTAGCCCCAGATGTCCCCGGTGAACCGGAAATCGGCGAGGTAGTCCAGGGTCTCCTTGTTGACCACGCCGGTGCGGCCCAGGAAGTCCAGTTCGGATTCGCCAAAGCGGAAGGCCGCGATGCCCTCCAGCAACCGGCCCGTGCCGCCCACGATCCCGTACCGCCGGCCGTCCGGGAGCCTGCGCGCGAAGGCTTCGAAGACTGATTTGCGGTGTGCGGCGCCGGAATGGAGCGCGGCCTGCAGCATAGTCAGCTCGTAGTGATCAGTGAACAGGGACGTGCGTGGCTGGTTCCAGCCGGCGTAGGTACTCACAAAATCACTCTAGTGCGCATCCCCATAGAATGGACAGATGACCCTAAGCGTTGCGCTCGGCCCTGACACCCAGGAGAGCACCCAGACCGGAACAGCGGTGTCCACCGACGCGCTGACCGCCCCGGACATCCCCTGGAACCTCGTGATCTGGAATGATCCCGTCAATCTCATGAGCTACGTCAGCTATGTTTTCCAGAGCTATTTCGGCTATTCGGAGACCAAAGCCAACAAGCTCATGATGGAGGTTCACAGGAAGGGCCGGTCCATTGTTGCCCACGGCAGCAAGGAACAGGTGGAACAGCACGCAGTCGCCATGCACGGCTACGGCCTGTGGGCAACGGTTGAGAAGGCCACCGGCGGAAACAGCGGGGGCGGCAAGAACAGCGGCCCGGGCAAGGGCAAGGGAAAACGTGGCTAAGGCTTTCAAATACGGACTTAAGGGCATCACCGGATTCCTGGAGCCGGCCGAGCGGGAACTGCTGCGCAGCCTTTTCGAGGACGTCATCTCGATGCTCCAGCCCGAAGACCGCGGCAAGCAGGACCCGCTTACCGCCATGATCGGGCTCGACATGGACGCCCGCGAACCGTCTGACCGCGCACTCCGGCGGCTCCTGCCAAACGTGATGAAGAACGACGGCGCCGCGTCCCTGGAGTTCCGCCAGCTCACCGAACGCTCCCTGCGCGAAAGCAAGATCGGCGCGCTGCGCGCCGCCGCGCTGGACCTGGACAAGGACGAACTGCTGCTGACCGACACCGACGCGAGGCACTGGTCCATGGCACTGAACGACATCCGGTTGGTGCTCGCCGAACGCCTGGACATTCAGGACGAGGCCGACGCCGACCACGTCCACCAGATGCAGGACTGGTCCCAGGCGGAGGACGTGGAAAGCTACCTTGCCCTCGTCTACAACTTCACCACGTGGCTGCAGGAGTCCCTGGTCCAGGCCATGCTGCAGTCCATGGAGCCCCGGCCCTAGCCTGCCCGTCCCGTCCGCCGGCCACGCGGGCAGGGGTGCGCCCGCGCTGCGCGGATGTGACAAATTTGACATGAGGCGGACACCACAAGTGATGGCCGCACCCACCGGGAAGACCTATCCTCGAATAATCATGACTTCAGCATCGAGCACGGATCCGGCAGCAGGAGCTGCGGCGGACTCCGCAACGACCATCGGCGCCAACCTAGGATCGCTGCCGATCGGAGTCTTTGATTCCGGCGTCGGCGGACTGACGGTGGCGCGGTCCATCATCGACCAGCTGCCCAACGAATCGATCCTTTACGTTGGGGACACCGCCCACGGGCCGTACGGTCCGCTTCCCATTGCCGAGGTGCGCGCCAACGCCCTGGGCGTCATGGACGAGCTGGTGGATTCCGGGGTCAAGCTGCTGACCATCGCCTGCAACTCGGCGTCGGCCGCCGTCCTGCGGGACGCCCGCGAACGCTATACCGCCCGCTACGGGATCCCGGTGATCGAAGTGATCCAGCCCGCCGTCCGACGCGCGGTGGCGGCCACCCGCACCGGCCGCGTCGGGGTGATCGGCACCTCCGCCACGGTAGGCTCGCGGGCCTATGAGGACACGTTCGCCGCCGCGCCGGACCTCGTGATCACCTCGGTGGCTTGCCCCGCCTTCGTCAGCTACGTGGAGGCGGGCATCACCACCGGCCCTGACCTGCTGGCCGTGGCGGGGGAGTACCTTGCGCCGCTGAAAGCTGCGGGAGTGGACACGGTGGTGCTGGGCTGCACGCACTATCCGCTGCTGACCGGAGTCATCTCCTACGTCATGGGCGAGGATGTCACCCTCGTTTCAAGTGCCGAGGAAACAGCCAAGGATGTCTACCGTGCGCTCGCGAGCCGTGGACTGGAGCGCACCGCCGCTGCCCCGCCGGAGCACAACTTCATCGCCACAGGCGACGCCCGCCAGTTCGAGGCCCTCGCCCGCAGGTTCCTCGGGCCCGAGGTGCTCAGCGTCCGGCACGTCGACCACGTCGCGGCGCAGTACCCGACCGGAAGCCTCGCCCGGATCACGCCGGAAATGATCGCGGCGGCCCAGAGCGCCGCGTCGCGTCCGCGCATCTCCAATTTCGTCGGGCAGGGTGCCGGCGGCAGCGCCCCCGCCGGAGGTCCCGCCCTGTGAAGCTCACCATCGTCGGCTGCACCGGATCTTTTCCGGGCCCCGGTTCGCCCGCGTCCTGCTACCTTTTGACCGCGAATGACGGCGAACGCACGTGGAAGGTCGTCATGGACCTTGGCAGCGGGGCGCTGGGTGCCATCCAGCGCTATACGGATCTCGAGGACATCGACGCCATCTTCCTGACGCACCTGCATCCGGACCATTGCATGGACTTGTGCGGCCTCCACGTGGCCGTGCGCTGGAAGCCCGGCGGCTGGGACCGCGGAAGGATCCCGGTGTGGGGCCCAGCCGCGACGGCCGACAGGATGGCTACGGCCTACGGCCTGGAACTGGATCCGGGCATGCACGAGGAATTCGACTTCACCAACTGGATCGAGCGCCAGTCGGTCACCGTGGGGCCTTTCACGGTGACGCCGTTCGCGGTGAACCACCCGGTTGAGGAAGCCTACGCGCTGCGCGTGGAGGTGGCAGAGACGGACAAGAGCGGGACCGCCGTGACCCGGGTGCTGACCTACTCCGGCGATACGGATTCATGCCGCGGGCTGGAAGAAGCGGCCAAGGACGCCGACCTGTTCCTGTGCGAGGCCGCCTTCGAGGAAGGCCGCGACGACGGCATCAAGGACGTCCACCTGACCGGAAAACGCGCAGGCGAGGCTGCCACGGTGGCGGGCGCCCGCCGCCTCCTGCTGACCCACATTCCGGTGTGGACGTCGCAGACGAAGGTCATGGCTGAGGCACGTCCGGTCTTTGCCGGAGACGTCGCCGTCGCGGTGGCCGGCGTGCACTACACCGTCTGACGCGGCGGCCACCTCGGCCGGGCATCGCGGTGGAGGCTGTCCGGGCGCGCCAGCCGGCGGTGGATAAATCGATAAGCTATTGGCATGACTTCCGAAGCAACCACCATCCCCGTCATCCGTGCCGACGGCCGCACCCCGGACCAGCTCCGGCCCATCAGCATCACCCGCGGCTGGTCCAAGCAGGCAGAGGGATCCGCCCTGATCGAGTTTGGCAACACCCGGGTACTGTGCACAGCCTCCCTGACCGAGGGCGTGCCGCGCTGGCTCAAGGGCGAAGGCCGTGGCTGGGTGACCGCCGAGTACGCCATGCTTCCCCGCGCCACGAACACCCGTTCCGACCGTGAGTCGGTCAAGGGCAAGATCGGCGGCCGGACCCACGAAATCTCACGCCTCATCGGCCGGTCCCTGCGCTCGATCATCGATACCAAGGCCCTCGGTGAAATCACGATCGTGCTGGACTGCGATGTCCTGCAGGCCGACGGCGGGACGCGGACTGCCGCTATCACCGGCGCCTACGTGGCACTGGCCGAAGCGATCCGCTTTGCCCGCGAAAACAAAATGATCGCACGAAATGCCCAGCCGCTGATCGACACCATCGCCGCTGTGTCGGTGGGCATCATTGACGGCGTCCCCATGCTGGACCTTCCCTACATCGAGGATGTCCGGGCCGAGACCGACATGAACGTCGTGGTGACCGGATCCGGCAAGTTCGTTGAGGTTCAGGGTACGGCCGAGGGCGCCCCGTTCGACCGTGATGAACTTAACAAGCTGCTGGACCTGGCGCTCCTGGGGACGGAGCAGCTCGCCGCCATCCAGCGCGAGACCCTGGCTGAAGCTCCGTGACTGAACCCGGCTCCGTGAGTGGACACAGTGCCGGAGAGGAAAGCAGCCCGGGGAACGGGGGAGCCCCCGGACCGGTGACGCCCCGGCTCGTGCTGGCCACCCACAACAAGGGAAAGCTGCGGGAACTGCGTGAGCTGCTGCGTGGGCAGGTTCCCGGACTCGACGTCGACACGCAGGTGGTGGACGCGTCCGCCGTCGGAGGCCCCGACGTCGCGGAGACCGGGGTGACCTTTACGGAAAACTCGCTGCTCAAGGCGCGCGCGGTGGCCGAGGCGACCGGACTCATTGCGATCGCCGACGACTCCGGACTCGCTGTCGACGTGCTGGGCGGCGCCCCCGGAATATTCTCCGCTCGCTGGGCCGGCCGGCACGGGGACGATGCCGCCAACCTTCGGCTGCTGCTGGCGCAGCTCGCGGACGTCCCGGACGCCCACCGTGGTGCTGCCTTCGTGTGCGCGGCGGCCCTCGCCGTGCCGGCGTCGGCATCCGCTGACGGAGGGCGCGAGGTGGTGGAATACGGCCAGTTGGCGGGGACCCTGCTGCGGGAGCCGCGTGGTGAAGGCGGCTTTGGTTACGACCCCGTGCTCCAGCCCCTGGGCTTCGACCGAAGCTGCGCCGAGCTGAGCCCGGACGAAAAGAACGCCATCAGCCACCGGGGGCAGGCATTCCGTGCCCTGCTGCCGGCGATCGTCAAGGCCCTGGCCGACGGGTAACCTGCCGGGCCGGCAGGCTGTTCAATCACAGAAGGCGCCCCACATGGTGGGGCGCCTTCTGTTGTGTGTGGTTGTCCGTTGAGGGAACGGCGAGCTACGGCGTCTTGCGTTCCTCTTCGGGCTCGTGCTCCTCGATGAACTCCTCCACCGGGTCCGTGCCGTACTTGGCGGCCTGTCGCTTGGCCACAATTCCGCGGAGCACCTCGATGCCGATCGGAACCACCGAGACCAGGACAATCACAACAAAAATGATGTCCAGGTTGTCGCGCACCCACGGCACTTTGTCGCCGAGAAGGTAGCCGAGGAGCGTCACGCCGCCGCCCCAGAGGGCCGCGCCGATGACGTTATAGAGGAAGAACTTGCGCTTATCCATCTGTGCCACGCCGACAATCACGGGAACAAACGTCCGGATGATCGGAACGAAGCGGGCGAGGATCAGTGCCTTGCCGCCGTGCTTTTCGAAGAAATTGTGGGCGCTTTCAACGTTTTCCCGCTTGAAGAGCCGTGAATCAGGCCGGTTGAAGAGGGCCGGGCCCGCCTTTGAGCCGATGAGGTAGCCGGCCTGGTTGCCCACGATGGCGGACACGATGATCAGCACGGCGAAGAGCCAGATGTTGAACTTGATGGTGTCCGTGGCCACGAGCAAACCGGCCGTGAACAGCATGGAATCACCCGGCAGGAAGAATCCGATCAGCAGGCCGGTTTCGGCGAAGATGATGCCGCAAACCAGGAGCACCACCCATGGCGCAAGGGCCGGGTCGGCGAGGAATACCTGGGGATTGAGCCAGTCGGGCAGGAGCGAGGAGAGGTGCGGCTGGACCGGACCGGCACCTCCCAATGTGGATACGGCAAAGTTGCTGATCGCATTAAAGTTCACCTTCCAAGGGTACTTGACAGCCCCGTGGGTCCGGCGGCGCTAAAGTGGTCCCCGTGGGTTTGGACTTTACGGCGATCGACTTCGAGACTGCCAACGGCTTCCGCGGTTCGCCGTGCGCCGTTGGCCTCAGCAAGGTCCGGGGCGGTGTCATCGTTGAGGAGGCCTCGTGGCTCATGCGGCCGCCGGAAAACCATGACGCGTTCGATTACCACAACGTGCGGATCCACGGCATCAGGCCCGAGCAGGTGGCACACCAGCCCCGCTTTGGGGAGCTCTTCCCGGAGATCGGCGCCTTCATCGGCGACGACGTCCTGGCCGCTCACAATGCCGCGTTCGATCTGGGGGTGATCCGCTCAGGTCTGGAGGTCTCGGGCCTTCCCGGTCCCGCGTACGACTATGTCTGCACCGTCATGCTGTCCCGGCGCTGCTATTCGCTCGTTTCCAATTCCCTGCCGTTCGCTGCCGAAGAGGCAGGCGTGCCCCTGGTCAACCACCACGACGCGGCCGAGGATGCCAGGGCCTGCGCCGGAATCCTCATCGATATTGCTGCGCGCAACCGGGCAAACAGCGTTGCAGAGCTTTATCTGTCACTCGGCCTGTCGATACCCCAGCAGCAGGCCTTTGATCCGACCCGGGACGCCCTCTCCAAGGCAACCCTCACGGCGCTTGCTGCCCTCAACGGAACCGCTCAGGGCCGACCCTTCCGGAGCGGCTGGCCAGACGAAGGAGAGAACCCGGCGCCGAATCCGGACGCAGAGCCCGGAAACCCGCTCTACGGCCAGACGGTGGTGTTCACCGGCCAGCTGGGCATTCCGCGGCCGGAGGCCAAGACCCGGTCCGCCGAGATGGGCGCGCGACCGGAAAGCAGGGTCACCGCCAGGACCAGCGTCCTGGTGGTCGGAGACGGCTTCGATGCCCGCGACCTTCGGTCCGGCCGGCTGACCGGAAAGGCCAAGCGGGTGCTTGAGCTGCACGACCGCGGGCAGCCGATCGAGGTCCTCTCGGAGGGCGAGTTCCTGCAGATGGTCGGCGGGGCTCCCGGCGCACATATTCATCTGGCGCAACAAAGCTTCCCCGCAGCGACCCTGTCCTCCTAGCCTTGCTGCATGAGCAGACAAGGCGACACATCTTCGTCCGCAGCTACCGCACCCGCCGGCGTGGACTGGCGCGCGGTGTTTGCTTTCCCCAACCCGGTGAACGAATACGCTGCCCGCATCACGGCCAGCTTCGTGGTGCTGCTGTCCGCGGCCACGCTCCTCACCGGCATGGGGTGGGGCCTCGCCTTCATCGCTGCGGGGTTCTGGCTCCGCGTGCTGTTCGGCCCCAGGATCTCGCCGCTGGCCCTGCTCTCGGTCAAGGTGCTCGCGCCGCGTTTAGGACGGGCCAAGCTGGTCCCGGGACCTCCCAAGCGCTTCGCGCAGGGGATCGGCGCGGCCGTATCCACTGCTGCGGCTGTACTGTTCCTCGCTGACGTGGCGCCGGCGGCCTGGGTTCTGCTTGCCGTGCTGATCGTCGCTGCGTCTTTGGAGGCCTTCGCTGGATATTGCCTTGGCTGCACGATTTTCGGCTTCCTGCAGCGTCGCGGCATGATCCCTGATGACGTCTGCGAGGCCTGCAACAACATCTCCCTCAGGCAGTTGTAACTGCCACCAACTGCTCGGCCATGCCGCGGATCACCTCTGGCCCTTCCACCGCTGCCAGCCAGTCTTCCGGCAAGCACTGCTCGCCGTAGTATGCGCCCAGGATATTGCCGGCGATAGAGCCCGTGGAATCGCTGTCCCCGCTGTGATTGATGGCAAGTGCGATGGCGGCCTTGAAGTGCTCCGCGGGCCGGTCCCGGTGTCCAGGCGCCGTGGCGAGCACCGCGTAAAGCGCGACGGCGAGCGCCTCCTCCGCCACCCAGCCCTCACCCAGTTCACGGACCAGGTCCTCGGGGCCCAGCAATGCGCCCGTTTCCGTACCGGGTCCCGAAGCAGGTCCCGAAGGAGGTCCCGAGGCAGGTCCCGCTGGCTCACCGGGACCCGTACCCGAGGCGGCTGCCCCGCTGGCCAAGCGAATCGCGGTGCTGATGCGCTCAAGGAGCTCCGGCGCAGCTTCCGCATCAGAGCGGACATGATCCGCGGCCGCCTGGGCGGCTTCCAGCAGATCCTGGCCCTGGAGCAGCGAGTGGATCAGGAGGCTGAAAACCCCGGCGCTCTGGCGTGCTGAGGGATGCCCGTGCGTGAGAGAAGCGGCGTTCGCGCTCAGTTTGTAGACCGAGTCGGCCGGGATGTGCGGGATCAGTCCGAACGGGGCTGACCGCATCACGGTGCCGCAGCCCTTCGAATCCGGGTTGACCGGACGGTACACCGTCCCCATCTCGCCTGTAGCAAGACCACTCAGGCAAGCATTGCCGGGAGCCCGGCGGTGCTGGAGCACCGGCTGCCCGTCAATCCAGCGCGGCTGCGGGCGCGGAGCCGCTTCCGGGGCGGAAACGCCCTGCGTGTTGAGCCAGCGCAGGTAGGCGAGCCACACGCAGGCGTTGGCATCGGCGCCCACACCCGAATTCGCCCATTCCAGTGCCTCGACGAGCCCGTCCACTGTGTAAAGCGTCATCTGCGTGTCGTCCGAAAAGTGACTCCCGCCGTCGAGCGCTGCGAAGTCCCGCAGGCCGTCCGCGCCAAAACGGCTGCGGATGGCTGTGATCGAATCAAATTCAATTGCGTAGCCGAGGGAATCTCCGAGTGCGCCGCCCAAAAGGCAGCCGTGGATACGGGATTTCGGGGACGGCAGGGCCGCGGTGCCGGGATTATTGCTCATGCAGGTAAATTTACCTGCCTGAACCTGTCTTTTTCCCCGTGCGCTGCGTCGCAGCCTCTCGCAATCTCGGCCCCGTCACAAGGCGCCTGTGGAGGAAGTATGCCCGTCTAATGGGCGCTAAGCTCGAATTCAGCAACCGTCCAGACTCTGTTGGCAGACTGCAGAGGCTGACCCGGCTGATGCCGGTGTCTCCGGCTCACCGAAACAAAGGATTCTCCGAACATGACCACCCCTGTGTCCGTATCCACCACCGACGCCGAGTTGCACCCCGCCGGTGACGCCGGCTACCGGCCCGGACTGGTTTCCCGGCTTGCTGCCGAAGCGTTCGGAACCCTGTTCCTCGTCATCGCCGGCCTGGGCGTGCCGCTTTTCACCATCCCGCAGTCCAGCCCGTTGCCGGCCGCGCTCGCAGCCGGCCTGGCCGTGACGGCGGCGATGCTGGCATTCGCGTACATTTCGGGGGGACACTTCAACCCTGCCATCACCCTGGGCAACCTGGTGGCCGGCAGAATCCGGATGGTCCACGCAGCCGCCTACATCGGCGCTCAGCTGGTGGGGGCAGCCCTCGGTGCGCTCACCCTCTTCGGCATCCTGCGGACTGTCCCCACCATCCAGGACACCAGGGCCGCGTTCGATACCGTCACCGCCGGATTCGGCGAGCACTCCGTCATCCAGACACCCATGGCGGGAGTCCTGCTGGCCGAAGTAGTGGGCGCAGCCCTCCTGGTCGCAGTCTTCCTCGGCACCACCGCCCGCCGCAACATCCACGCGGCGGCTGCACCGTTCGCCGTCGGCCTGTCCCTGGCCGTGCTGCTGCAGCTCGGACAGGCTGTGGGCAACGCACCATTCAACCCCGCCCGTGCCACCGCGTCTGCCCTGTTCTCCAACAGCTGGTCGTTGGGGCAGCTGTGGCTGTTCTGGGTGGCACCGCTGGTGGGCGCGGCAATCGCAGGCCTTGTATTCCGCGGCTTCTCGGACAACGCTGCCAGCAGGCGTTCGGCCGGCAACGGTACCGGCAGCCTCGTTGCCGCGGCAGGAACCGGTGACGACGACGTCGACGAGGAGGTCCTGGACAGCGATGACCTGCCCGGAACCCCGGCCGACGGCGAGGCGCGCGACTTCTTCGACGGCACTCGCGACAAGTAACCGTCCTCTTGGTACGTCTCCGGACGCGCCCAAGCGGACGGTCAGCAATACTGTCAGTGCCTACGGATAGCTTATGAACATGCGGTTATTGCACACTTCCGACTGGCATTTGGGCCGGTCTTTCCACGGCGTTGGCATGCTGGACGCCCAGCGCGACTTCATCGACCAGCTGGTCGCCAGGGTCGAGGAATTGTCCGTCAACGTTGTCCTCATCGCCGGCGACGTCTACGACCGCGCACTGCCTGGAGTGGATGTCGTCGGGCTGCTTGACGACGCCCTGGTGCGGCTCACCGCGGCCGGTTCCCGGGTGGTGCTGACCAGCGGCAACCATGACTCCGCCATCCGGCTGGGGTTTGCCTCCCGGCTGCTGGAGCGCGGCGGGGTGCATCTGCGCACCCGGCTCGCGGACCTCGACACGCCGCTGATGGTGCCCCTGGAGGATGGGCCTCCCGGGGACGGTTCGGAGGACGAGGTCAGCCCCGCGCTGGCAATCTATGGCATCCCGTGGCTGGAGCCGCGCCTCGTGGCCGACCAGCTCGGCGTGGAAACGGCCACTCACTTCGATATCACGCGTGCCGCCACGGAGCGAGTCCGGGCGGACCTGGCTCGGCGCAGCCAGTCGCGGACCGTCCACTCGGTGGTGCTGGCCCACACGTTTGCGAGCGGCGGGCTCAGCTCGGACAGTGAGCGTGACCTCAGCATCGGGGGAGTCGGCGCTGTACCGCTGGACCTTTTCGACGGTTTCAGTTTCACGGCCCTGGGCCATCTCCATCGCCGGCAGAAGCTGTCGCCGGAAGTGCGCTACTCGGGTTCACCGCTGGCCTATTCCTTTTCAGAGGCAACACATCAAAAGGGCGGCTGGCTCATCGACATCGATGAGTCCGGCGTCACGGCGGTCCAGGAGATCAACTGGGACGCGCCGAGGAAACTCGCCGTCCTCCGGGGAACCATCACCGAGCTCCTCGAGTCCGCCCACCATGCCTGGGCGGAGGACGCCTACTGCCAGGTGACCCTCACGGATGCCCAGCGTCCGGCCCAGGCTATGGAGCGGCTGCGGGCGAGGTACCCGGACACCCTCGTGCTGGGCTTTGATCCGGAAGGGGCACCGGCGTCCGCCAAGATCAGCTACAGCAGCAGGCTTGCCGAGGCTGAGGATGACCTTTCGATTTGCTGCGGATTTCTGGAGCACGTCCGCGGCCGTGAACCTGACGAAACCGAGCGGAGCGTCCTGGCCGACGCTTTGGAGACCGTGCGCCTGCAAGGAGTGTCGCTGTGAGGATCCACCGCCTGGAAATCTGCGCCTTCGGGCCCTTCGCCGGCACCGAAGAAATCGACTTTGACCGGCTCAGCGCGCATGGGCTTTTTCTCCTCAACGGGGCCACGGGCGCCGGCAAGACGAGCGTGCTGGACGCCATCTGCTACGCCCTGTACGGTTCCGTCCCCGGCGCACGGCAGGACGGCAAAAGGCTGCGCAGTGACCACGCCGACGCTGCGACAGAACCCCGGGTGAGTTGTGAATTCAGCGCCCGCGGCAGGCGCTTTGAAGTGTCCCGCACACCGGCCTGGGACAAGCCGAGCGCCCGGGGCCGAAACGGCTTCACCGTACAGCAGGCCAAGACACTCCTGCGGGAGCGCGTCGGCGGGGAGTGGATCGAGAAGTCCGGCCGGAACGACGAAGCCGGAGCCGAGATTACCGCCATTCTGGGAATGGACCGGGAGCAGTTCACCCGGGTGGTCATGCTCCCGCAGGGCGACTTCGCGGCCTTCCTGCGTTCCAAAGCCTCAGACCGGCTGGACCTTCTCCAGAAACTCTTCGGAACCGAACGGTTCGAAGCCGTCGAGCGCGAACTGGCCGGCAGGGCAGCTGAAGCCGCCACAGAGGTCGCCGGACACAACAGCAAACTGGCCCTGTTGGTGACGAGGGCCCAGGCCGAGGCCCAGACGCTGGGGCTGGACCTGACCGGGGCACCCGAGCCCGGTAGTCACCGTGAACTCCTCGGCTGGCTCGAAGACGCCGCTTCGCTCAAGGCCTCGGAGCTGGCCGCGGAAGCCAAGTCCTGCGAGGCTGTCTGCAGCGAGCATGCTGTACGGCTGGACGCGGAAATAGCCCGCGAACGCCGCCAGCTGAAGCTCGCCGCCGCGCTGCGCCGAAGAACAGAAGCCAATGCGGCGGTCCCCGTGCTCGAACGTGATGCTGCCCGGCTGGCACTGCACCGCAAGGCCGAGAACCTTGGCGGACAGCTCCAGGCGGTGACCGCTGCAGAGCCCGCACTGGCCCGGGCAGCCGATTCAATGGCACGTGCCGCAGCAAACCTTCGGGCCGCGGTTCTGACGGATGCCGAGCTGGCGCACACCGGCTCGGCCTCCGTTGACGTGACCGCCGAGCTGGACCGGCTGCGCGCACTGCTGGCCGTGGTGAACGAACGGCTCGCGGACGAGGACAAGCTTTCCGGGCTTGCGGCAAGAAGCGCGGGCCTGGTCGTCGGGCGTCAGAAACTGCTGGACACCAGCAAGGACCACTCTGAGGCCCTGCTTTCACTCCGCTCGGAAATGACCCGGCTCCGCGCGGGACTTCAGCCGTTGGAACAGTTGGCGGGCGAGGCCGTGCTCCGCACCAAGGAATCCGTGGCGGCCCAAGAGCTTGTTGACGTCGTCCGGCGCTATGGGACAGCTGCCTTGCAATGTGCAGGGGCAGCTGAACGGCACCTCAAGGGCAGGGACGCCTACCAGGAGTCTCGGCAACGGTGGCTTGACCTCCGGGAACAGCGCCTGGCCAACGCGGCGGCGGAACTGGCGGCGCGGCTGGAAGCCGGAGAACCTTGCCCGGTCTGTGGCGGTACGGAGCATCCGGCGCCCGTGCCCACCGCCGGGTCGGCACTTGGCCTTGCCGAGGAAGAAGAACAGGCCAGGGACATCTGCGATGCCGCAGAGGAGGCTCTCGCAGCGCTGGACGCGGAGCTGTCTGCTGCCCGGCAACAGCTCGCTGTGCTGGCAGGCCAGGGCGGAGACACTGATCCGGCCGAGGCCCAGGAAGCGGCGAGGGTTGCCAGCGAAGCAGCCGACGAGGCCGAGGCCGCCGAAGAGCAGCTGGCCGAAAGCCGGGCACGGCAGGAGCAATTGGAAGACCGCATCGCTGCCACTGAGCAGGGGCGGACCGAATGTCTGTCGCGCATCGCCCAGACCGAATCCACGCTGACCGAACTGGAACAACAGACAACTGCCCTGGAATCTGCGCTTGCCGCGTTGCGGGCGGGTTACCCCAGCCTCGGCCAGCGTTGCAGCGGCGTCAGGAAGACCATTGAGGTGCTGGAGGGGGCGGCCTCCGCCCGCACAGCCCTCGACCTGGCATCGGCCCGTCTGGACGAGGCGCGGAGCCAGCTGGACCTCGCGCTGCCGGACGCAGGCTTCGACTCCGCCGCCGAAGCGCACACCGCATTGCTTGCCGCGGGGGATGCCGCGCGCCTGGAGTCGGCGGTGCGGGCGGGGCAGGACGAACAAGCCCGGCTGGAAGAGCTGTTCGCCGGTGAGGAGCTCGTCCTGGCGGAACAGGAGCAAGCCGCCGGCGTCACTGCGGATGCAGGCGAAGTGGACCGTCTGAGGGCCGAAGCCGAAAGGGCCGCGCAGAAGTCGCGGGACGTGGCGCTCGCTGCCGGCCTGGCATCGCAGAAGTCCACCGCCCTGGGACGCCTCCGCCTCGAATACAAGGAGGTGGCGGAGTCTGGCCGGAAACCGCGGGAACGGGCGGAAATGCTGTCGGCCCTGTCTGACGCGGCCAGGGGTGCCGGAGACAACAGCTACCGCATGAGCCTCAACAGCTATGTCCTGGCGGCACGGCTTGAACAGGTGGCCATCGCCGCCTCGGAGAGGCTCGTCGCCATGAGCGATGGCCGGTACACGCTGCAGCACACGGATGCCAAAGCCGCGAGGGGCGCGAAGTCGGGGCTTGGCCTCGAAGTCGTGGACGAGTGGACCGGCCTGCGACGCGACACGTCCACCCTCTCGGGCGGCGAGTCCTTCATGGCTTCGCTGTCGCTCGCCCTGGGCCTAGCGGATGTTGTGCAGCAGGAGGCCGGGGGCGTGGACATTGAGACATTGTTCGTGGACGAGGGCTTCGGAAGCCTCGATGAGCAGGCCCTGGAGCAGGTGATGGACGCCCTCGAAGGCCTGCGCGACGGCGGCCGCGTAGTGGGACTCGTCAGCCACGTGGCGGAGATGAAGCAGCGGATAGGCACTCAACTCCAGGTGGTGAAGGGGCGCAACGGCTCCACCCTGCACATTTCTGAGGCCGCGCTGGCAGGCTGATCCACCGGACGGCATTCAGTGCCGCCCCGCAACGCCGGGCCTGAGTGAGCTGGGCCTGAGTGTGCCGGGCGCCTGAGTGTGCCGGGCGCCTGAGTGTGCCGGGCCTGAGTGTGCCGGACCCCAGTGTCCAGTACACTCGGATAGTTACCGGGTTGCGCGCATCGGGAGGAGGGACGATGCGCAGTACTGAACGAGCCCGGATACATGACAACTTCCACGGCGCCTCGGCGTCCGGCCACTGAACTCCCATCTGCCGCTGCGGCCACGCCTGCCGATTCGCGGCCTCCCCGCTCCGGCGGCCGGTTCGCCCGGCTCCCACGACTGGCCGGCAAGGGGTTTATTCCCCTCGGGCTGTTTGCGCGGCTCCCGCTCGCCATGCTGACCGTCGGAACACTGACGCTGGTCACCTCCGTCAGCGGATCCTACGCAATCGGCGGAACGTCGGCCGGGGCTGTCGGCATCGGGTCTGCCCTCGGCGCCCCTGTCCTGGGCGCCCTCGCGGACCGCCGTGGACAACGTCCGGTGCTGCTGGTGTCTGCCATTCTGAACGCCGCCGCCGTGCTCACTCTGGTTGCACTGGCTTATGCCCTCCCCGGTGCAGACAGAGTCAGTGCCGACTCTTTCGGCTTTGCCTGGCCGGTCTTCGCGGCGGCCTTCATCGCTGGCGTCAGCTGTCCCCAGGTAGGTCCGCTCGCCCGCGTGAGGTGGATGGCCCTGACGTCCGGCGGAAGCCGGAAGGACAGCGGCACGGATCTGGACACGGCACTGTCCTACGAAAGCACAGCCGATGAACTCACGTTTGTCCTTGGCCCTGCACTTGTGGGCGTGCTGGCGAGCCTGGTGGCGCCCTGGCTACCGCTGGCTCTTGCAGCGGTCCTCACCATCACGCTCGTGCCGGCATTCGCCGTGCACCGGACGCACCTGTCCGTTCCCCGCAACGGCCGCCCCGGCAAGGCCGTTCAACCCGCGTCCAACGTGGCAGGCACCCCGCGCCGCGGACGGTTGGCCCGCGTGGCCGCCGTCGCGCTCCCTGTGCTGGCGATGGTCTGCATGGGCACCTTTTTTGGCTCCACGCAGACCGCCCTCACTTCCTTCTCGGCGTCATTCGCAACATCCGAGGTTGCCGGGTTGCTGTACTCGGTGATGGGACTGAGCTCGGCCGCGGCCGCGATTTCCGTGGCTTACTGGCCGGTCCGGTTCACGGTAGCGGCCCGCTGGCTGGCCTCCGCTGCCCTCATGGCCGGACTGTCGACGCTGCTGCTCCTGCCGGATAGCGGCTGGGCCATGGTCCTCGTGCTGCTGGCCCTCGGCCTTCCGGTGGGGCCGGTCATGGTGACCGTTTTTGCGATCGGCGGGATCGCTGCGCCCGCCGGACGGCTCGGAACGGTGATGACGGCGCTGGCCAGCGGCATCGTGGCCGGCACGGCCGTGGGATCAACGATTGCAGGTCAGCTGGCGCAGGGCCCGGGTTACGCTGCGGCTTTCCTCGTTCCGATTGCCGCCGCAGCGGCGCTGTTCGTGCTCGGCGCGGCTGCCGCCGTCGTCGTCCGCCAAAACCAGCGGAACCAGCGCAAGGCTGCCGCGACGCCTGTTCGCTGACCCCACCGCTGTGTCCGACAGCGGCGGGCGTGTCAGGCGAGCTGCGCTTCAATCCGTGCGGCGCCGGCGGTCAGCGCCGCGGCGACGTCGGACGGGTCCTGCGACGAGCGGATATAGACGACGGCGACGGCCGCGGGCCGTCCGCCCGGCACCCGGATGGGGGCGGCCAGCGAGGAAACCCCCGCAATGACCTCGTCATGGCTTGCGGCGTAGCCCCGTTTCCGCGCCTCGGCGGCCTCGGCGCGGTACGGAACGGTTGGCGCCAGCTGAACCCAGTCATGCTCCGTCAGCGCCGACTGGATGGCGATACCGGGGGCGCCGCTGCTGATGGGGTGGCGGGATCCCGGGTGCTGGACCACCGTGGCGGCCGAATGCCGGGGCTCCACCGTGACCAGGGTGACGCACTCCTGATGGTCCCAGACGGCAATGAACGCCGTCATGTTCAGGGCATTGGCAAGCTGGGTCAGCTCGGGGAGGGCGGCCGTCTGGAGGTTGCGGGAAACGCCCCTTGCCAGCACGGCCAGGCCTGGCCCCGGCTGCACCCGGCCGGCGTCGTCGCGCACCAGCAGCGAGTGGTCCTCGAGCGTCCGGAGGATCCGGTACGCGACCGAACGGTGGACGCCCATGGCGTCCGCAAGCTCGGCGATCGTGAGGGGGTTCTCGGCTTCGGCCAGGATTTCCAGGGCCCGGATGCCCCGTGAGAGCGTCTGCGATGGGGAAACCTGGGCAGGCGCAACCTGTGCACCGGCACTGGCGATTGGATTCATGCTGTCCATCCTAGGCGGGAGACCGGTGCGGCTTGTTCCGCAGCCTTGTGCTGCACGTCACGTTCGGCTAGCGTTCCATATAGGAATTATGCGTTCAACTATAGAATACCCGGCGCTGGTGTACCAGTAGCGCCGGTGCTCGAACACAAGTCTCCGCGACCTAAGGAATCGACGATGATTGCCAAGCCGGAAGCGGCGCCGGAAGTCCCCGGCCGGACGTCCGTTCCGCGGGCCCATCGTTTTCGCGGCAGTCTCGGAAGGTTTGCCACCGGCGTTGCCATCGTCACGTTCGACGGCGTGACCAAGCGCCACGGCATCACCGTGAACTCCTTCACCTCGGTGTCCATGGAGCCGCCGCTGGTGCTGGTCAGCATTGCCCGCACCACCAAGGCGCACGACGAGCTCGCCGGCCGGCCGTTCACCGTCAACATCCTGGGCGCGGAACAGCGCCAACTGGCCATGCACTTCGCCGGACGCCCAGGCCCTGAGCCGCTGTGGGTGGAGAGCGAAACGGCACCGCGCCTGTCCAATGTGCTCGCTTACTTTGAGTGCAAACCCTGGGCAGCTTACGACGGCGGCGACCACACCCTCTATCTCGGCGAGGTAGTGGACTTCAACTATCGAAACGGTGACGCCCTGGCCTTCGCCAACAGCGCATTCACCACCATCCCGGAAAGCCAGCTGGGCATGGAAGACCTTCTCTGACGCGCATCATCCACCCGACCACCTGCAGTTCGACGACGACTGGAGACAGAACAATGGGAATCCGAACCGGCCAGCAGTACCTGGAGAGACTCAGCGCGATGACACCGCACATCGTCATTGACGGCGAAGTGGTCAGCGAGAAGGTTGCGGAGCATCCTGCCTTCCGCAATGTGGCGAGGTCCTACGCGAAGCTGTTCGACATGCAGCACGGCCAGCAGTACCAGGAAGCGCTCACCTACACGTCGCCCACCACGGGTGACCTCGTGAACGCCTCCTTCCTGGTTCCGAGAACCGCCGAGGACCTGAGGCGCCGGCGGCGGGCGATCTCCACCTGGGCGGAAGCGTCGAACGGTTTCCTGGGGCGGACCGGGGACTACATGAACTCCGCCCTCACGGCATTGGCCACGGCCGGGAAATGGTTCTCCCAGGCTGACCCCAGGTTTGCCGAGAATATCCGCAACTACTACGAGTGGGCGCGCGAGAATGACGTCCTCGCGACTCATACGCTGATCCCGCCGCAGGTCAACCGTTCCGTGTCCGGCTCCGAACAGCTCGGCGGCCAGCTTTCCGCGCACATTGTGGAGGAGCGCGAGGACGGTATCGTGATCAGGGGTGCCCGCATGCTGGCCACCATCGCGCCCATCGCCGACGAGCTGCTCGTCTTTCCCTCCACGGTGCTGCGCGGCACCCCGGAGGACGCGCCCTACTCCTATGCCTTCGCCATTCCCAACGATGCCCCCGGTCTGCGGTACCTGTGCCGCACCTCGCTTTACAACGGCGGCAGCACTCACGACGAGCCGCTCGCGTCCCGCTACGAGGAGATGGATGCCGTGGCCATTTTCGACGACGTCTTCGTCCCGAGCGAACGCATCTTCATGCTCGGAAACCCCCAGCTCTGCAACGCGTTCTACACCGAGACCGGGGCAGGCGCCCTCATGACCCACCAGGTCGTGACGCGAACCATCGCCAAGAGCGAGTTCTTCCTTGGCCTCGCGTCCGAGCTGGCCGATTCCATCGGCATCGACGGCTTCCAGCACATCCAGGAGGACATCGCCGAACTGATCATCGACGTCGAAATCGGCAAGGCCCTGGTGCGCGCCTCCGAAGCGGACGCGGAGCTTAACGGCGCCGGCGTCATGCTGCCGAAGTGGAGCACGCTCAACGCCGCGCGGAACTGGTACCCGAAGATCGCCCAGCGCTTCCCGCAGATCATCCGGAAGTTTTCGGCCTCCGGGCTCATGGCGCTGCCCGGGGAAGCGGACGTGAACAGCGAGGCGAGGGCAGACATCGACCTGTACCTGCAGGGGAAGACACTCACCGGCCCCGAGCGCGTCCGCCTGTTCAAGCTGGCCTTTGACGCCTCGATCTCCGGTTTCTCGGGGCGCCAGTCCCTCTACGAGTACTTCTTCTTCGGGGATCCGGTCCGGATGGCCGGCGCCCTCGTCAACACCTACGACCGCGAGCCTGTCAGGGCCAGGCTCCGCGAATTCCTGAACCGCACCGACTGATCCGCCGGTGGATCGGCAGCCCCGCTTTCGCCGTTCCATCGGGCGGCGAAAGTGCGATCGAAAGTTTTAGGTGTGTTTTGCCACACATCCATAGTATTCTTCCTACTAACTGACCGTTCGATCGGTAAATCGCCCGGCATCCATCCCCGGCATCCATTCCCGGCAGTATCCCTGCCCCCAGCCACGGAGTTTCAATGACTGCAGCTTCCACCGTCGATTCAGAGGCGGGTCCCAGCAGCAAACGCGAGGAACGCAAAGTCCTCGCCGGGACGCTGGTCGGAACCACCATCGAGTGGTACGACTTCTTCATCTTCGCGCAGCTGACAGCGACGTTGCTGTCCCCGCTGTTCCTCACCCCGCTCCAGGCCTCCAATCCGGGCCTCGCACAGATTCTCTCCTTCGCCCTGATCGGCATCAGCTTCCTGTTCCGGCCGCTGGGCGCGGTCGTCGCAGGCCACCTCGGCGACAGGCTGGGCCGCAAAGCCATGCTTGTGTTCACCTTGGTGATGATGGGTGCCGCTACGGCCCTGATCGGCATGCTGCCCACCTACAACGACATCGGCGTCTGGGCCCCCATCCTGCTGATCACCCTCCGTGTCATCCAGGGCTTCTCGGCCGGCGGTGAATGGGGCGGCGCTGCCCTGATGGCCGTGGAGCACGCGCCGATGAGCAAGCGCGGGCTCTTCGGCGCCTACCCGCAGATCGGCGTCCCGGTCGGCATGATCCTCGCTACCGGCCTGCTGTACTTCCTCAACACCGGCATGTCCAAGGAAGACTTCGGCTCGTGGGGCTGGCGAGTGCCCTTCTTGTTGTCCATCGTGCTGATCGTTGTGGGTTACTTGATCCGGCGAGCCGTCGGGGAGAGCCCGGTCTTCAAGGAAATGGCCGCCCGCAAGGCGGAAAGCAAGGCGCCGCTGGGGCAGCTTATCCGGCACCATAAGAAGTCGGTGCTCTACTCCACCATGATCTTCATCGGCAACAACGCGGCCGGCTACCTGCTGATCGCCTTCTTCATCTCCTACGCCACCAAGTCGCTGAAGATGCCGGTTCCGCAGATCCTGCTGGCCACCACGCTGGCTTCCTTTGGCTGGCTGATCTTTACGCTCGTTGGCGGCTGGCTCTCCGACAGGATCGGCCGAGTGAAGACCTTCCTCATCGGCTACGGCATTGTCTTCGCCTGGATGATCCCGATGTTCGCGCTTATCGACACCAAGGACATCCTGCTCTACGGTGTGGCCCTCTTCGTCCTGACGGTCGGGCTCGGCCTGTCCTACGGCCCCATGTCCGCCATGTACGCGGAGATGTTCCCGGCCAATGTCCGCTACTCGGGGATCTCCATCGGCTACGCGTTTGGGGCCATCCTCGGCGGCGCGTTCGCCGCGACGATTGCAGAGTCGCTGCTTCAAAGCACCAAATGGACGGGGTCCATTGGCATCTACATCATGGTCCTCTGCGTGATTTCCGCAGCGGGTGTGCTGCTGGCCAAGGAAACCAAGGGCCGTCCGCTGGGCGTCAGCCGGCACTGACGGGCTTTTCCTAAACAGTCAGTTCGCATATGCGGGCCCGGGCTGGCGGTCCGGGCCTGCACTTGATTCGGTTGTCCGCTCAGGCGTTCGCGCCCTGCAGCAGGCTAATGGCGTCGTCGTCGGTCAACTGTTCAAAATGCCGGTAGAAACTTCCCACTGCCCGGAACTTTCCCGGGAGGTGGAGGCACAGGACGTCGCAGACCCGCGACAGGGACTTTTCGGCCTCGATTGAACCCACCGGCGCGGCCGCGACCACACGAGAGGCGCCGGCCGCGCGGACTGCCTCGACCGCCGCCCGCATGGTGGCTCCGGTGGCGAGGCCGTCATCGACCAGCAGGACCGTCTTGCCGCGGAGTTCCAGCTTGGCACCGGGGTAGGCGTCGACGCGGCGGAGCAACTCATCGCGTTCACGGCTCTCAACCCTGTCCAGCCATTCCTGCCGGACGCCGTTCTCCAGGACACGCTCCACGAGGGGCCTGTTGAGAAGCCGGACAATCCTGGCAGCTTCGGCCGCTCCGGCGTCAGCTCCGCTGCCGGCCGCTCCAGCCCCTGGTTCCAACGGCCCGGAATCGGCACCGCCGCCGGCCGCGACGGCGGCCGTGAACGCCAAGGCGCCGAAGGCAGTCTCATCGTGGCCGGGGATGCCGAGCTTGCGGACCAGGACAGCGCCGTACGGAAGGCGGAGGACTTTGGCTGCTGCGGCGGCCACGGGAATGCCGCCGCGCGCGAGCCCGAGCAGCACGGTGTCCGGTTGCCCGCGGAACTGCGGGAGTGCGGCGGCCAGCCGCTCGCCAGCTTCCTCCCGGTCTTCAAAAACCATGCCCATGGATTCCTCTTACGGTGTCTCCGCCCTCGATTCCAGCCTACCGCCCGGTTGACGGCCCAAGGAGGTCAAAAAGAGGGGAGGTTAGGAGACATAAAGCTGCCGCACGCCGGCCGTCCGTTCCGGGACAGCCAGCCGGCACAGCTAGCTGCCGAGGAATCCGATGGCTGCCTGTTTGAAGACTCTGCTGGTCACGGCATTGGTATGGTTCCGGCCCGGCAGCACGAGCTGCTCGGCCATGGAACCCACTTTGGCGGCCAGTTCCGCAAGCTGCGGCATGGAAGCGGCGCGGTCGTCATTTTCGCCGGCCACCAGCAGCATGGGCATGTGCGGCACGGCCTCAGCGGGGTCATAGGGTTCACCCTTGATGGCCTCCACCAAAGACAGCAGCGCGAAGATGTTGTTGCTCGGCAGTGCCTGGGCCATTTTGAGGAGCCCGGCCGTGGACCCGTCGCCGATGGGTGTACCGTCCGCCAGGTAATGCTGGGCTGCAACGAGGTCGAATTCCGCCAGCGGGTCAGCCATATTAGGTCCGCCAAGGACCAGCCGGTGCACGATCTCCGGCTGCGTGGCGCCGAATTCCCAGGCGAGCCGGGAACCGAGCGAGTAGCCGATCAGGTCGAGGCCGCTGGCAGGGTCACCTGCCTGCACAGGCCGAACACCGGCGTCGAACGCAATCTGCAGGAGATCCGCGCGGATCCGGCTCGGCGAGTAGGAGTCCATGTCTTCCGGGGCGCCGCTGCGGCCGTGACCGGGCAGGTCCACCGTGATGACACGCCGGCCGGCGTCCAGGAGGGCGGCGAGCCAGCCGCTGTCCTCCCAGTTCAGCTTGCTGGAGGACGAGAAGCCGTGGATCAGCAGGATGGGGCGGAGGCCGGCGTCGGTCTTGGGCTCATGCACAGCGACATACAACTGGGGATCGGTGCCCTCCACGGTGTGGGAGTGCTGTTCGCCGGTGTGTCTGCCGCTCATCATGTCAGTCCTCATCAAGTACGGCGCTCAGGCGGACCCGGCGCTTCGGTGCCTCTTCCTTCGGGACCGTGCCCACGATGCCGGCGGTGTTGTCCGGCACCTCAAACACAATCAGGGGCTCGCCGACATTGATCCTGTCGCCGGGCCCGCCGTGGATACGCACCACTTTACCTGCCTGCGGGCTGGGCAATTCAACTGCTGATTTGGTGGTTTCCACCTCGACGAGCGGCTGGTTGCGCTCCACCTGGTCGCCGGGGGAGACCAGCCATTCCAGGACGGTTGCTTCGATCAGGCCTTCGCCCAGATCCGGCAGCGGGAAGGAAATTTCAGCCACGTCGGTACTCCAATACTCGCTGGATGCCGAAAAGAATCCGGTCAATGTTGGGAATGTATTCGTCTTCGAGGTCCCCGGATGGGTACGGAACGTCGAATCCGGTGACCCGCTCCACGGGGGCCTTGAGGGTGTCGAAGCAACCCTGGGTGATCAGTTGGGCCACTTCGGCCCCCAGGCCGGAGGTCAGCGGCGCTTCATGGACGACGACGGCGCGCCGCGTCTTCCGCACGGATGCCACCAGGGCGTCGGCGTCGATCGGTTTGAGCCAGCGCAGGTCCAGGACCTCAATGTCGATCCCGTCCTCGGCAGCGAGCTCGGCGACCTGCAGGCAGCGGGCCACCATGGCACCCCAGGCCACGAGAGTCAGGTGACGGCCTTCCCGCTGAACCTTGGCACCTTCGGGGGAGCCGCCGTCGGCTGCATCGACGTCGCCTTTCTGCCAATAGCGGGATTTGGGTTCCATGAAGATCACCGGATCCGGCCGCGTGGCGGCGTACTTGAGCAGGTGGTACGCCTCGTGCGGGTTCGACGGCGAGACCACCTTGAGGCCCGGGACGTGCGCGAAGAGCGCCTCGAGGCTTTCGCCGTGGTGTTCCGGGGCGCGAATGCCGCCGAAACTCGGGACCCTCAGCGTGATGGGCATCGGCAGGGTGCCCCGGCTGCGGTAGTTCATCCGCGCGATTTGGCAGACGATCTGGTTGATGGCAGGGTAGGCGAAGCCGTCGAACTGGACCTCGGGGATGGGGTGGAAGCCGGCCATCGCGAGACCCACTGACATACCCAGGATGCCTGATTCGGCCAGCGGGGTGTCGAAAACCCGGTTTTCACCATGCTTTGACTGCAGCCCGTCCGTGATGCGGAAGACCCCGCCCAGCCGGCCGCAGTCCTCGCCGAAAATCACCGCCTTGGGGTTCTCGGCGAGGACCTCGTCGAGGGCGCGGTTCAGCGCCTGCTGCATGGACATCACGACTGTTACGTTGCCGGCAGCTGATTCAGTCTGTCGGAATCCGGCGGTTTCGCCTTCGAGAATCGAGTTAGACATGTTCTGACTCCTCGCGCCAGCTGGCGGCCTGGGACTGCAGTACGGGGGTGGTTTCCTGGAAGACCAGGTCAAACATTTCACTGCCCGGCCGCGGACCGAGCGCTTCGAGGCCTGCGCGGATGTCTTCAGCTTGGGTGGCCGCGGAGGCCTGCGCCTGGGCGAAGAACGGTTCGTCCGCCAGGCCTTCGGAAAGCAGCCGCTCCCGGAAGCGGCGCAGCGGGTCCTCGCCGGCGCCGTCGCGCTCCTCGTCGAGCGAGCGGTAGCGTCCGGGATTGTCCGACGTGGAGTGCGGGCCGCGGCGGTAGGTCATCGCCTCGATGACCACCGGGCCGTTGCCGGCGCGGCAGTGTGCAAACGCGTGCCGGGTAGCGTCAAGGACGGCAACGACGTCGTTTCCGTCCACCTGAAGGGCCGGCATGCCGTAGCCGGCGGCCCGGCCGGCAACGCAGCCGCCCGCAACCTGGCGTTCGGTGGGCACGGAAATGGCCCAGCCGTTGTTTTGGATGAAGAACACCACGGGGGCCTTCATCACGGCCGCAAAGTTCATCGCCTCATGGACGTCACCCTGCGACGAGGCGCCGTCACCGAAGTACGTCAATGCGACGCCGTCGCTGCCGTCCAGTGTCTGGCCGTGGGCCCAGCCAACAGCATGAAGTACGGAGCCGGCCACCACGGCCTGGATGGGGGCAAGGCGGGATTTCATCGGATCGTAGAGCCCGCCGTGCCAAGTTGCCTTGTGGGTGGACATGTACTCCACCATGTTGACGCCCATGGCGCGGGCGACCCCCATCTCGCGGTAGGTGGGGAAAACAAAGTCCCGGGAGGTGTCCACGGCGTACCCGCTGCCCACCTGGGCGGCTTCCTGGCCGAGTTCGGGCGCATAGCCGGGGATGATGCCCTGCCGCTGCCATGCGACAGCCGAGATATCGAGGTGGCGGACTGCGGTCATGAGCGAGTACAGCTCGCGCAGCTGGTCGGGAGTGGGCGGGGCAGCGGCGGTGCTGTCATCCGGCAGAGGCAGGGTGTCCATAGCTGTGACCCTAGTCACCCCGGACTGGCCCGGCAATCAGCGCGCCAGGCGCTGACCAGAGTGTCAATACTGCACAGCAGGATGCCGGCCTGGCTGCACAAACTGTGCAGCCAGGCCGGCATCTATAGGCCCGGCATCCACCGGCCCGGTATCCACGTGGCGGCCCCGCTCGGAACGGTGCGTGTTGCTGCTTACTTGGGGAGATTGGCGGTCGACGCGTCGCGGGAGGGGTCCGACTCCGTTTCAGACTTCGCAGCGAACCGCGCTCCCAACCGGCAGGCGGCAGCGATGGCGCCGATCAGGAGAATCGTGCTGATCAGCTGGATCCGGCTGCTCTCGGCGCTGAAGCCCACGGCGAAGATCAGGCCCAGGAGCACGAGTCCGAATATCGTCAGGCCCGGAAAGCCCTTCATCCGCAGGGGCAGAGGCGTGCCGTCGCGGTCGGCCCGCCGGCGCAGGATCAGCTGGGACACCAGGGCCGTGCCCCACACGACGAGGCACGTGGACCCCACCAGCTGGAACAGTGCCGGCAGGATCCGTTCCGGGAACAGCAGCTCAAGCACGGTGGCAATGAAGCCGAACGCCACCGAGACGCCCACGGCAACCATCGGCACCTTGGCGCCGCTAAGCCCCGACAGGAAGCGGGGTGCCTCGCCGCGCAGGGATAGCGAGTACACCATGCGGGAGGCGCCGTACAGGTTGGCGTTGAGTGCTGAAAGAAGGGCGACGACGGCTACCAGGGTTATCGCTGTCCCGGCGCCGGGGATCCGGGCAGCGTCCAGAACGCCGGCAAACGGCGATGCGAGTGCTTCAGAGGTGGCCGGAAGTACTGCTGCAATAACGAACACGGAGCCGATGTAGAAGACGAGGATGCGCCACACCACGGTCCTGATGGCCGTGGTGACGCTGCGCTCCGGATTCTCTGTCTCGGCCGCGGCAACGCTGACGATTTCCGTTCCGCCAAAGGCGAAAATCACCACGAACAGGGCCGTCGCGATGCCGCCGAGGCCGGCCGGAGCGAAGTCGGAGGTGATGTTGACCAGGCCGGGGGAGGCTACATCGGGCAGGATTCCGGAGAGCAGCGCGCCCCCGATGGCCAGGAACAGCACAATGGCCGCGACCTTGAGGATGGCGAACCAGAACTCGAACTCGCCGAAGTTCTTGACCCCCGCCAGGTTGATGGCCGTAAACGCCACCATGAACGCGAGCGCCAGGGCCCAGACCGGAATGACGGGCCAGACGGAGAACAGCAGCCCGGCGGCCCCGAGTGCTTCCGCGGCAATGACCACCACCAACTGCAGCCACCAGAGCCAGCCCACCGTGGCCCCGGCGGTCTTGCCCAGGGCTTTCTCCGCGTAGACGGAGAAGGCCCCGCTGTTCGGGTTGGCAGCAGCCATTTCGCCGAGCGCCCACATGACCAGGATGATCAGGGTGCCCGCCACGAGATAGGAGATCAGGACGGCCGGGCCGGCGGCCTTGATGCCGGCCCCTGAGCCAAGGAAGAGCCCGGCGCCGATGGCGCTGCCCAGGCCCATCATGGTCAGCTGCCGGGGTTTCATGCTGTGGCCGAGGTGTACTGCCGGACGCTCTGCCGTGGACTTCATCGTCATGCCTGCGTACCTTCTTGGGGTCGTTTGGATAAAGGGGTCCTCGTGGGACCTTTTGAATTTACCGCCTCACGGGAGGCCTCGCAGTCTTGGCGCGTGAGACCATGGGTGCAGTTTGTGCAGTGAGTTGAATCAAATGCGGCGCTTTGCGCTGTCGGATGCCCCGAACGGAGACGACATGGCGAACGTGGATGCACTGGACGCCAAAATTGTGCGATTCTTCACCGATGCGCCCCGGGCTTCCGTGCTGGAGGCGTCGCGGATGCTCAGGATCGCCCGGGCCACTGTCCAGTCGAGACTGGACCGGATGGCGGCAAATGGTGTGATCGGATCGTGGGTTCCGCACCCGGACCCTTCCCATTTCGGGTTTCCCGTGGTTGCCTTCTGCTCGCTGACCATCAACCAGGACCTGGGCCACGATGCCGTGGTGGAGGCGCTCGCCGGGATCCCGGAGCTGATCGAAATCCATACCGTCTCCGGCAGTTCTGACCTGATGGCCCGCATTGCCGCGCGCTCGAACCCGGACCTGCAGCGCGTGATCGATGCCATGATCGCCACAAAGACCGTGCTCCGGTCCTCCTCGGTGATTGTCCTCAACACGCATTTCCAGGGCAGGACGCTTCCATTGCTGGAGGCCGTCGCCTCCGGAAGCGGAAATAGCTGACGGCCGAACAGCCACCGGCGCCGGCCGAAACATTTTGTCTGGAGTCGGGCGGGCCGTAGAATCAGTTTTAGTCATTATGACTATAACTAACCGGGACGGTCAGCAGGACCCCCGGGAACGCAGCGAAGCGGGTGAAGAATACCGTGTACACCACCGCAGCCAATGTGGCCGAGCGCCAGACCGCTCCGCCGTCGCTGGCCATTTCCACGGTGATCTTCGCACTCCGCCCCAGCGAGGCCTCCGGACGTCCCACCCTTTG
Organism: Arthrobacter sp. Bi83; assembly: GCF_918698095.1. Taxonomy (GTDB): domain Bacteria; phylum Actinomycetota; class Actinomycetes; order Actinomycetales; family Micrococcaceae; genus Arthrobacter. Next base: position 105,456 of record NZ_CAKKLY010000002.1, on the reverse strand, counting down.
GCTCCCGCTGGTGCGGCGCATCCGCGAACCGTTCAAGGGCCTCTGGGCACTTCCAGGCGGCCCGCTCACGCACGCCGATTCCCTGCAGGACGCAGCCTCACGGAATCTCCGCGAAACCACCGGCCTGACGCCCAGCTACCTCGAGCAGCTCTACGCCTTCGGCGGTCTCCACCGCTCGCCGACCCAGCGCGTGGTGTCGATTGTCTACTGGGCCCTCGTCCAGCCCACCGAGGCCGCGCTGGCCGACGAATCCGAAAATGTCAGGTGGTTCCGGGCAGACAAGCTGGGGGACCTCGCCTTCGACCACAACGCGATTGTCGATTACGCGCTCTGGCGGCTGCGGAACAAGCTGGCCTACGGCTCGATCGCCTACCACTTCCTTGGCGGGTACTTCACCCTCGCCCAGGTCCGGGAGGTCTACGAAGCCGTCCTGGACACCCGGCTGGACCCGGCCAACTTCCGCCGCCAGATCAAAGGGACGCCGGAGATCGAAGAAACCGGTGAATATCTCCAGGGCGGCAAACACCGCCCGCCACGCCTCTACCGATTTACCGGCCGTCCAGGCCTTGACCCAGATAACAGGAGTACCCCATGAGCAGCGTCAACACAGCCGTCCAGCTGATCACGCGTCAACAGGCCGAGAAAGGCGCCGCAGCGGCCGCCGGCAGCACCTGCAGCCCGGCACTTGCCAAGGGCCCCTGGGACTATGACCTCGCGGAAGCCCTGGCCGGAACCCCCGCCTACGGTCCCGGAGCCTCCAGCGCCGATGTCGCCCCACCGTCCACCCCCCGGCAGGGCCAGCTCCCAGAGGAATACAAGCTCGCGGGCGATGCCGAACTCGACGCCCGCATCCGCGCAGCCAAGGCCACCCTCGGCGACCGCGCCGTGATCCTGGGGCATTTCTACCAGCGAGACGAAGTGGTGCAGTACGCCGATTTCGTTGGCGATTCCTTCCAGCTGGCCAACGCCGCTCTCACGAGGCCCGACGCCGAGGCCATCGTTTTCTGCGGTGTGCACTTTATGGCCGAGACTGCCGACACGCTGTCGAAGCCTGAACAGGCGGTCATCCTGCCCAACCTCGCCGCCGGCTGTTCCATGGCGGACATGGCGGACGCCGATTCCGTGGAGGAGTGCTGGGAGCAGCTGGAGGAGATCTTCGGCACCGAGCCCGACGCCGCGGGCCGGGTTCCGGTCATCCCCGTCACCTACATGAACTCGTCCGCCGCGCTCAAAGCCTTCTGCGGCAAGCACGGCGGCATCGTCTGCACCTCATCCAACGCCAAAACGGTCCTCGAATGGGCCTTCGAGCGCGGCCAGCGGGTCCTGTTCTTTCCGGACCAGCACTTGGGCCGCAACACCGCCAAGGCCCTCGGAGTGCCGGTGGAACAGATGCCCATGTGGAATCCGCGCAAAGAGCTCGGCGGCAACGACGAACAGGCCCTGCTGGACTCCCGTGTGATCCTCTGGCACGGGTTCTGCTCGGTGCACAAGCGTTTCAACGTGGCCCAGATCGAAAAGGCCCGCGTTGACTTCCCCGGCGTTCAGGTGATCGTGCACCCGGAATGCCCCATGGAAGTGGTGGACGCCGCCGACTCGGCCGGCTCCACGGACTTCATCCAGAAGGCCATCGCCGCAGCGGAGGAGCCCACGGTGTTCGCCATCGGCACCGAGATCAATATGGTGAACCGCCTGGCGGCCCAGTACCCGCAGCACACGATCTTCTGCCTCGACCCGGTGATCTGCCCTTGCTCCACCATGTACCGCATCCACCCGGGCTACCTGGCCTGGGTGCTGGAGGAGCTCGTCGAAGGCCGAGTGGTCAACCGCATCACCGTGGATGACGCGGTGCAGGAAAATGCCAGAATCGCCCTCGAGCGCATGCTGGCCGCCAAACCCCAATGACACCGAGGTGAGCCAAGCATGACTAAGCCCAGCGCAACAGCGGCATCGGGCCGCCACCGGCTGATCGTCGTCGGCAGCGGCATCGCCGGCCTCTACGCCTCGCTGCTTGCGGCAGACGCGGGAGTCGACGTCGTGCTGCTGACCAAGGGCGCGCTCGCGGACAGCAACACGTACTACGCCCAGGGCGGCATTTCGGCCGTTCTCGATGAACCGTCACCGGGGGACACCGTGGCGGCACACATCGCCGACACGCTGAAGGCTGGCGCCGGCCACTGCAACCCGAACGCTGTGCGGGTGCTCTGCACCGAGGCGCGCAGGGATATCGCCGGCCTGGAACGCTTCGGCGTGCGCTTTGACATGGACGACGACGGCGATCCCGCCTTGGGCCTCGAAGCCGCACACTCTGCGCCGCGCATCCTGCATGCGGGCGGTGACGCCACAGGTGCCGGGATAGCCAACGCACTGATCTGCGCTGTGCTGGCGGCCCAGGCCACCGGAAGGATCCGCCTGCTGGGCCATGCCCGCACCACTGCCCTGGTCCAGTCCGGCCGGCGGGTGACGGGCGTGGAGTACCTGCACGACGGGCAACTGAAGACCGTCAGGGGCGACGCCGTGCTGCTCGCAACCGGCGGCGCCGGACAGCTCTTCGCCCAGACCACCAACCCCTCCGTTGCCACCGCGGACGGACTGGCCCTGGCGTGGCGCGCCGGAGCCGCCGTGGCCGATCTCGAGTTCTTTCAGTTCCATCCCACCTGCATGGTCCGCACCGCCCAGGCGGCGGAGTCGGAAGGCAACCAGGACCCGCTGCTGATCTCCGAGGCTGTCAGGGGCGAGGGCGCCATCCTCGTGGACGCCGACGGCAGCCGCTTCATGCCGGCGTACCACGTCGATGCAGAGCTGGCTCCCCGGGACGTCGTCTCCCGCACTGTCGCCCTGCACCTTGCAGCGCTCGGGGACCCGAACGGCCACGTGTACCTCGACGCCCGCGTGATCGAGGACGCCCGGGGAGCAGGCTTCCTGGAGAAGCGCTTCCCGACGATCTCGAAGCGCACGCGGGAAGCGGGCATTGACTGGACGCGGGAACTGGTCCCCGTGGCGCCCGCCGCGCACTACTGGATGGGCGGCGTGTCCACCGACCTGCACGGCCGGACCACCGTCCCGGGACTCTACGCGGCCGGCGAAGTTGCATGCACCGGGGTCCAGGGCGCCAACAGGCTGGCCAGCAACTCGCTCCTCGAAGGGCTGGTCTTCGGACGGCGGGCTGTCGAAGCGTTCCTGGGCGGCGACGTCGAATCGGACCCAGGCCGGCCCACCAACTCTTCCCCTGAGTCGCACGCGTGGGAGTTCGAAGCTACGCCGGACCCGGGGCCGTTCTCGCGTGGTGCCCTGCGGCGGCTGATGACGGCGAACGCCGGGGTGTTGCGCACCGGTGGGCAGCTGCGGGAGGCGGGTGCCGCCCTTGCGGCGTGGGCCGCCGTCGTGCGTCCTGAAAAGGTGACCGAAGCGGAGGATCCCCGCGAGCATGAGGACGCCAACCTGCTGCTTGCCGCCCAGTTACTGGTCCTTGCCGCGCGGGAACGGCGCACCTCGCTGGGGGCGCACTACCGCGATGACAGCATGCCTGATGAAGCCCCGGCGGAAGATATTGACAACCGATACAGAATGACCCCGAAAGCGAGCCTCGTCCATGACTAGCCTGACCCTCCCAGCAACACCTGTCCGGGAGATCCTGGCGCGGGCCTTCTCGGAAGACGCACCCAACGGCGATATCACCTCGCAGCTGCTGATTCCGGCGGAAGCCCGCGCAACCGCCGTGCTGAATGCCCGCGTTCCGGGCGTCTTCAGCGGCGGAACCGTGTTCCGCGACGCGATGCTGCTCATCGACCCCGACACTGAGGTGGAACTGCTCGTAGCGGACGGCCAGGCGTTCGACGCCGGGACCCACCTTGCACGGGTCAGCGGACTTGCGCGCAGCGTGCTGCTTGCGGAGCGAGTGGGGCTGAACCTCGCCCAGCGGATGAGTGCCATCGCTACCCGGACGGCCGAGTTCGTCAGGCTGGTGGACGGCACGAAGGCGCGGATCACCGATACCCGCAAGACCACCCCGGGCCTGCGGGTCCTCGAACGTTACGCGGTGCGGTGCGGCGGCGGGGCGAACCACCGCTACAGCCTCTCAGACGCCGTCCTTGCCAAGGACAACCATCTGGCCGTGATGACCGGCGGCGATCCGGAAAAGCTCACCAGCCTCCTGGCGGCCGCCAAAGCCCAGCTGGGCCACACCACGCATTTCGAGGTGGAGGTGGACAGCGCAGAACAGATCGAATCTGTCCTGGCCGCGGGCGTGGACACCATCATGCTGGACAACTTTTCCCTTGAGGACCTGCGGGCCGGCGTGCAGCAGGTAGGGGGCCGCGCCGTGGTGGAAGCAAGCGGCAACGTCAACCTTGGAACCGTCGCCGATATTGCGGCGGCCGGGGTGGACGTCATCTCCGTTGGTGCCCTGACCCACAGCGTCACTGCGCTGGATCTCGGCCTGGACGTTGAGCTGACAGTCAGCTGATCCGGCCATGATCTTCCTCGACGCAGCAGCCACCACGCCCGTCCGGCGTGAAGCGCTGGACGCCATGTGGCCTTTCCTAACCGGCGAGTTCGGCAATCCGTCGAGCCACCATTCGCTGGGTGACGCCGCCACGCGGGCCCTCGACGAGGCCCGCAAGGCAGTGGCGACGGTGCTGGGCTGCCGGCCCGGGGAAGTGACTTTCACCTCTGGCGGCACGGAGGCGGACAACCTGGCGGTCAAAGGGATAGCCCTGGCCCGGCAGGCCGCGGACCCGGCCCTGAACCGGGTGGTGATCAGCGCCGTCGAGCATCCTGCCGTTGAGGAATCCGCACGGTACCTGGAGCGCTTCCACGGCTTCAGCGTCGACGTGGTGCCCGTGGACCGTTATGGAATGGTGAGTCCTGAAGCGCTGGCTGCCGTCCTTCGGCCCGAAACTGCCCTTATCAGCGTCATGTACGCCAACAACGAGGTGGGCACGGTTCAGCCCGTGGCCGCCCTCGCGGCGTTGGCCCGGGAGCGCGGGATTCCGTTCCACACGGACGCGGTACAGGCTGCAGGGTGGCTGCCCGTGGACGTGAAGACCCTCGGCGTGGACGCCCTGACCATTTCGGGGCACAAACTCGGTGCACCGAAAGGCTGCGGGGTCCTTTTCGTGCGGGGCCGGACCCGGACCGAGCCCCTGGTCCACGGTGGCGGCCAGGAACGCGGACGGCGATCCGGCACGGAAAACGTGGCCGGGGCTGTTGGCCTGGCCACCGCGCTCACCCTGGCCCACGCCGAACAGGGGGCGCTCGCGGAACGGGTGGCCCTGCTCCGGGACGCGTTCATCGCTGCGGTGCTGGACGGTGTTCCCGGCGCTGTGCTGACAGGTCATCCTGTGGAGAGGTTGCCGTCTGTGGCATCCTTTTGCTTCCCGGGAACCAGCGGCGAATCCGTGCTCCTGGAGCTGGAGCGCCAGGGTGTGCTGTGCTCCAGCGGCTCGGCCTGCGCTGCGGGATCCGACGCACCGTCTCCCGTGTTGCTCGCCCTCGGCGTCGGAGCCGAGGTTGCCCAGACTGCGGTCCGGTTCAGCTTTGCGTCCTCCGTGACCCAAGCGGATCTTGAGGCTGCCGCCGTCGCGGTGCGGACCGCCGTCGGAAGCGTCCGCACCCTGGGCCGCGTTCCCCAGTAAGTAACAGCTGACGCCGTGCATGGCTAGCGGTGGCGGGCGCGGCGGAAGATCCAGTGCCTGAGCATGGTGAACCTGACGGCGGTGGACAGGAAACCGGAAAGCGTGGTGGTCCACAATTCATCGGCCACCGTGGCGTCAGGCCGGAGCCAGTGGAGAACGCCGAGGCTGCCACCGGTGATAACCAGGGCCACGACGATCAGGACCAGGCCGTTGAGGTGGTCGTGGGCCTTCCTGCGCTGGTCCGTGATTTTGAACGTCAGCCTGCGGTTGAGCGCCGTGTTCATGACTGACGTGATGATCAGCGCGGCGGCGTTGGCGGGCTGCGGACCGATCCACGGCCGGAGCAGCGCGTACAGGGCAAGGGACGTCGCAGTGCATACGATGCCCACGCCCGTGAAACGGATGAGCTGGCGGATGACGGGGTACCGCAGAATTCCCCGGTAGTGCCTGGTGGCCGGGAACTGCCGTGCCGATTCCGTCCGCCGGGTCGGTCGCGTCTGCGGCTCGGCAACGGGCGGAGCGGACGATTCCATCGCTCCAGCCTGCCACATCAGCTCGAGCCTGCCACATCAGGCGGGCGAATGCGCCGCTCTGACCGGGTTGGTAAGTTCGCCGATGCCGCCGACCCTGCACGTGACGGCGTCGCCCGGCTCCAGGCGGGCGGTAGCTGCCGGGAAACCGGTGAGGACCAGGTCGCCGGGATGCAGGGTCATGAATGAACTCAGGTAGACCAGAATTTCATCCACCTTCCAGCCGAGGTCCGCGGTGCTTGCCGGTGTCAGTTCCGCGCCGTTGTGGACAATGCCGATGGGCAGGTCCGCGTCATCGAGCCCTGTCACGATCCAGGGGCCGGCCGGCGTGAAGGTGTCCTGGCTCTTCGCGCTCAGCCAGAGGTCGTCAGACTTCTGCAGGTCCCGGGCAGTGACATCGTTGCCGATCGTGAATCCCAGGATGGCGGTCCGGGCGTTTTCGAGCGTCAGGCCTTTGGCCGTGCGGCCGACGACGACCGTCAGTTCCGCTTCCGGCTCCACCAGCCCGACGCCGGCGGTCAGCTCAATTGCGTCGCCGGGGCCGATGACGCTGGTGGCGGCCTTGTGGAAAGCCTGGGCGGGCAGGTCCCGGCCGGCCCTGCCGGTGTTGTGGGCCATGCCCAGCACGTTGGCTGGCACGCTGGGGGCCAGGAACTCGAACTCCTCCTGCGGCACGGTGGCCCCCGGCTCCCAGTTCGTCCGCGGAGTGCTGCTCGCGTTGGCGAGCGAGCCCGTGAAGGGGGTATCGATGACCGTCCACTGCCTGCCGGCGTCGCTGGCGAAGTCGGCGGCAGCGTTGGCAACGAAGAACTGCTCGCCGGCGGAGTGGGCCGGGCTGTCGGTCGCAGTGGAGAGCGGGCGGACGCGTGCAATCCGCCGCGTGGGAGCTGGAGTCATCCAGCCATCGTAGTGAACCTAGTACAGTTCGCCCACCGGGATGTCGACCGCCAGGCGGTTCGAGGGGCCGGCGAGCGGGCAGGCCCAGGCCTCGTTGTAGGCGCACGACGGGTTGTAGGCGAAGTTGAAGTCCAGCACGAAGGGCGCATCAGGGCCTGAACCGCGCACGCCGTGGAAGGCGCCCTTGATCGTGTCCAGAAGGTACCTGCCTGCGCCGTAGCTGCCGCCGGGCTGGCCTGCCGTGGCATCGCGGAAGGGAACGAATATGCCCCCGCCGTAGCCAATGAGCTTCCAGACCGCCAGCTGTCCCATCTCCGGGAGGTCGAACGTTCCCAGCCTGACGAATCTAACCAGACCGTCGGTGCCGGTCTCGACGTTCATTTCCCGGCCGGCGCCCTCCTTGGTCAGGGGCACGTGGAAACGGTATATGGGATCGTAGTCGGCTGTCTTGAGGCCGCCGAAACTCGCCTTGGCCTCCGCTGTGAGGGCAGACGCGGGGTGCGTGCCGAACATCCGGTCCCGCTCCTGCCGCCAGTACGCATGCGCTTCCGCAGGGTTGTCCGACGCGATTCTGCGGACAGTGTCGTATAAGGCAAACGTGCGCAGCCGCCAGTCAGCGATGTCGACGGCGGACATGCCCGCCAGGGTCTTCTCTGCCGCGTCCAGCTCGTGTTCCGCCATGCCCCCCAGCCTAGTCCTCTTTACGGACCCGGAAAGCCCGGGGTCAGCCTGCGAAACACGGGGATCGAAGACCCCGGGCGGAGCCCTGCCGCGGCTAGGCTGGAGGCATGACAGGGATGACAGTCTCCCGCGGGAACCGCGTGGCCGCCGTCGCGGTGCTTGCTGCGGCGCTGCTGGCAGGTTGCAGCTCCGCAGGCAAAGGCGCACCGGTCTGGACCGTGGAGCCCGGCGGCGGCAGCGCGGCTCCCGGAGCAACGCCGGGAACAGCCACTTCCTCTGCCACCGCTTCGGGCGGCCCGTCAGCGAAACCCGGGGCGACGGCGTCGGCGTGGAAGGTCTTCACCGACCCCGCCAAGAAGATCAGCTTCGAACTTCCCCAAGAATGGATCGCCCAGTCGGTGGAGGCGGACAAGGGAACGCTGCCCGGCGCGGTGAAGGTTGAGGTCAAGGACGCGGCGGGGACCTATCTCGCCACGCTCCGGACCGGACTGCCGGATGCCGCTCCGGCCACGTGCGCCCCGGCCGCCCGGAAGTCCTACGTTGTTGTCAGCAGCGTCCCGGTGGAGCTGCCCCACAGCGGGGGAGAGGGCACGATTTCCCCGCATGTGGTGTTCAGGGTGCTTCAGGGCTACCGGTTCTTCGGCTCGTACGGGATCACCAACCTGGTGGGTGGAGCCGACTCCAAGACCTGCCAGCTGCAGAACGTGGTCCGCGGACTGGAAGGCAAGGGCAACTACTCCTTCAGCGATGTGGGCTCGCTGAAGTCGTTCGCACCGGACGAGACGGTGGCGCCGGCCAAGGCCTTCGACACCCTGGACCAGGCTGCCGACTACGTGAACGGGGGCTCGGAATTCGCCAATGTCCAGCGGATGCTAATGTCTCTGGAGATCAAGAACTAGTCCGCTGCCTCCGGCACACCCACCGGGTTCGCAGCCGCGACTGACGTCCGCTGTCCTCACACCCCCGGAGAAACATGGAACGCACTGTGGCTGCCCGACTGGTCTTCAAGACCGTGGCCGATACCAAAGTGGCGCTGGCCATTTCCGTTGCCAGGAATCCGGGCTACAGCTCCCTCGACGAGACTCTTTCGGTGACAGCCGGGGACGGGCCCGTTCCCCTGACGGAGCTGTCGGACCACCACGGCGGCAGGTTCCACTACATGGAGTTTGCCGATCCCACGGAAGTAACCGTGGAATACTCGGCCACGGTCGTGGGGTTCGCCGAGCCGGAAGAGGCCTCCCTCATGGAGCTCATCCGCTACGTCCGCCCCAGCCGCTACGCGGAATCGGACCGGCTCCTCCCCACGTCCTATGCCGAGTTCGGCGGTCTTCAGGGAGAAGAGCTCCTCCACGCCGTGCGCAACTGGGTATTCAGTGAACTCCGGTACGTCAGCGGCTCGTCCCGCGGAACCGACGGTGCCGTGGAAACCCTCCTGAACCGCCGCGGAGTGTGCAGGGACTATGCCCATCTGGCCATCTCGCTGCTCCGCGCCAAGAATGTTCCCGCGCGGCTTGCCGCGGTGTACGCCCCGGGTCTTTCCCCGATGGATTTCCACGCCGTGGCGGAGGCGCACATCAACGGCGCCTGGCAGGTGATCGATCCCACCGGCCTTGCGCCCAGGGAAGCGATGCTGCGCATCACCGCCGGCCGAGATTCCTCAGACACGGCCTTCCTCTCCACCGTGGGCGGCAGCCTGGCGCTGCGGGAGATGCGGGTCACCGCTGTGGTGAACGGCGAACTGCCGGTCGACGACCCGGACAAGCTCGCCGTCATCCGCTAGGGACTGTACGGCCCACCGGGAAGTACAGCGCCCGCGGCCCGCTGGCACCTGCCGGCGGCGGCCCTAGCGCGGCAACGAGGTGCGCAGCTTCTCGGTCAGCCTCAGCAGTTCCCGCTGCTCCGCAGCCGTCAGCGCCGGCGAGACCAGCTCAGCGATTTCCCGGACGTGCTCGCGGCCGATCTGCTTTTGCAACTGCGCCCCCTGGTCCGTGAGTTTCACCAGGACACCGCGGCCGTCGCTGGGAGCCGGCATCCGCTCCACCAGGCCGCGCTTTTCCAGCCGCTCAACCAGCCGGCTGAGGCTCGACTGGCTCAGCAGCACGTTGTCGTTGAGCTCGTTCAGGCGAAGCCACCCGGAGGGGCACCGCGACAGCGTGAACAGGACGTCGTATTCATTCACGGCCAAGTCCTTGAACGCAGGCCCGGACTGCAGCCGGCGCATCACGGCAACCTGGGCACGGAACAGGGATTCCCAGGTCTCGGCAGCCAGCCTGACCGGCGAGGCGGCCGGGGCAGTCCGGGCGGGCATCACGCCTCCAGCGCGGAGGACGCGGAGGAAGCTGCAGCCTGGCCGGCTTCGGAGTGCGAGGCCGCGTCCTGGGCTGCCATCCGTGCAGCGACCCGTCCGGCATGCGTGGGCGGATCCGGAACATGGGCCGGCGTCAGGGCGGCGTACTCCTTGCGCAGCACGGGCAGGACTTCTTCGCCGAACAGGTCGAGCTGCTCGAGGACCGTCTTGAGCGGCAGGCCGGCGTGGTCGATCAGGAACAGCTGGCGCTGGTAGTCGCCGAAGAACTCACGGAAGGTGAGGGTCTTCTCGATGACTTCCTGCGGGCTGCCCACGGTCAGCGGGGTCTGCGAGGTGAAGTCCTCAAGGGACGGGCCGTGGCCGTAGACCGGGGCGTTGTCGAAGTACGGCCGGAACTCCTTGACGGCGTCCTGCGAGTTCTTCCGCATGAAGAACTGGCCGCCGAGGCCTACGATCGCCTGGTCCGCCTTGCCGTGCCCGTAGTGCTCGTAGCGTTCGCGGTACAGGCCGATCAGTTGCTGGTAGTGCTCCTTGGGCCAGAAGATGTTGTTAGCGAAGAAGCCGTCTCCGTAGTAGGCCGCCACCTCCGCGATCTGGGGCGTGCGGATGGAGCCGTGCCACACAAAGGGGGCTACGCCGTCGAGCGGGCGCGGCGTCGAGGTGAAGTTCTGCAGCGGCGTGCGGAACTTGCCTGACCAGTTGACGGTGTCCTCGTCCCAGAGCCGGCGCAGCAGGCTGTAGTTCTCGATCGCGAGTTCGACGCCGTCCTGGATGTTCTTGCCGAACCAGGGGTAGACAGGCGCGGTGTTGCCCCGTCCCAGCACCAGGTCCACGCGGCCGTCGGCGAGGTGCTGCAGCATCGCGAAGTCCTCGGCGATCTTGACCGGATCGTTCGTGGTGATCAGCGTCGTGGCCGTGGAGAGCGTGATGCGCTCGGTCTGCGCGGCGATGTACGCCAGCGTGGTGGTGGGTGAGGAGGAGAAAAACGGCCGGTTGTGGTGCTCGCCGATGGCGTAGACGTCCATACCGATTTCTTCGACCTTCCGGGCGATCGCCACCGACGCCTTGATGCGCTCATTCTCGGTGGGGGTACGGCCCGTGGTGGGGTCCTGGGTGATGTCGCTGACGCTGAATACGCCGATCTGCATGATGTGCCTTCCGTTGTCCGAACTGTCCTGGCTTACTTCAACTGTAACCGATTTACATGCATTTGCATCTATCGCTTGATGTAACGTTCAGCACGGCAAGTTATTCCCGGCAGGTCCCGGGCAACAGTGAAGCCGCCCTGATCGCTCAGGACGGCTTCACGGTTTACGGTTTGGACGGGCCGGTTCTTACTCTTCCAGGGCTCCGGGTGCTGCCCGCCGTCCGCTGACCTTCGGGATCATGCCCGTCGTCCAGTCGGCAAACTCGGCGTCGACGTCGTCCGCCGCGACGAAGCCGGGGCGCTGCTTCAGCTCGCGCAGGAGCGCCTTCTTCTCCCGGCGCCCCTCCACCAGCCGGTACAGCACCGGAACCAGCACCAGGGTCAGCGCCGTCGAGGAGACCAGGCCGCCGATCACCACAATGGCCAGCGGCTGCGAGATGAACCCGCCGCCGCCCGTGATGCCGAGGGCCATGGGGGTCAGCGCAAACACGGTGGCCAGCGCAGTCATGAGGATGGGGCGGAGACGCTGCCGGGCACCGTGGGTGATGGCATCGGCGACGTTCATGCCCGGGTTGCCCGCCCGTGGTTTCCGGTACTGGTTGATCAGGTCGATCAGCACAATCGCGTTGGTCACCACAATCCCCACCAGCATCAGCATGCCGATCAGCGACGGCAGCCCCAGCGGAACCTTGGAGATGAGGAGCAGGGCAACGGCGCCCGTGGCCGCAAAGGGAACGGAGACGAGGAGAATCAGCGGCTGGATGAGGGACTTGAACGCGGCCACCATGATCACGTAGACAATGGCGATGGCTGCGAGCAGGGCGAGCCCGAGCTGGCGGAAGGAGTCGGCCTGCTGGGTGGTGGCGCCGCCGATTTCGGCGGTGACGCCGGCCGGAAGGCCCACGGACTTGAGCCGGTTCTGGACTTCGGCGCTCACCGCACCAAGGTTGGCGCCCGACGGCGTGACCGAGACTTGCGCTGTCCGCTGGCCGTTGCTTGAGGTGATGGAGACCGGCACGTCCACCGCGTTGACGGCGGCGATGCTGCTCAGCGGCACGGGGCCTCGGGCGGTCGGAAGCGGGATGGCACGGATGGCAGCGATGCTGGTAAAACGTGTGCCTTCGCCGATGCGGACCGGGAAGTCGTCGGCTTCGATGCGCACGGTGCCCGCCGGGACGGGGCTGATGGTCGACGCCAGGACGCCGGCCACCTGATCTTCGTTCAGGCCCGCAGCCACCGCCTTGGCCCGGTCCACATTGACCTGGACCACGGGCTGGCTGGCGGCCAGATTGGTGGTGACCTCGTTACTGCCGGGAACACCGTCCATTGCCCGGACCAAGGAGTCGCTGGCTTTTTTGAGGTCCGCCGAGGTGGCGGCCCGAAGGGTGATGTCCACGGTGGACGACGTACCGAAGCCGCCCTGCTGGGAGCCCACGGAGATCTTGCCGGATCCGCTGACCTTTGCCAGTTCGGTGCGGACCGTCTCCTGAAGCTGTGCCTGGTTGGCCTTCTCTGCCGTGACGACGGTAAACGTGGAGTTGGAGGCTCCCGACGAAGTCAGTGCGGTAAAGCCGGCCTGCGCATTGCCGGACGTCACCTGGACGTCCTTAATGCCGTCGATGCCGAGCAGTACGTCCTCCAGTTTCTGCGCCGCCGTGCTGGTGTCCTGGAGGCTGGTGCCGGCGGGAAGCTCCTGCTTCACCGTCATGCTGTTCTCGCCGGAGCGTCCCAGCAGGTCCGTGGCCAGCAGGGGAGTCATGGCCGCGGTTCCGCCCAGTACCAGGACGGCGGCGATCAGCGTCAGCACCGGGTGTCTCTGCGTTGTGGTCAGGATGGGCAGGTACCCGCGCTGCAGGAGGCTGCGCTGTTCCGCCTCGTGGGCCCGGGCCTCAATGTCGCGGGGGGACTGCGGTGCTGCCCCGGCGGTCCGAGCGTCCGCCGGCGACCTAAGGAACCAGTATGCGAGGACCGGAACGATCGTCAGCGAAACCAGCAGCGAGGACAGGAGGGCAATGGTGACCGTCAGCGCGAAGGGACGGAACAGCTCGCCGGCAAGGTCACCCACAAAAGCGATGGGCAGGAAGACGGCCACCGTGGTGAGCGTCGATGCGGTGATCGCCCCCGCCACCTCGCGGATGGACGTCAGAATGGCCGTGAGCTTGGGTTCGCCGTAGCTGAGGTGGCGTTTGATGTTTTCGATCACCACAATCGAGTCATCCACCACGCGGCCGATGGCGATGGTGAGCGCGCCGAGGGTGAGGATGTTCAGCGAATAGCCGGTGCCCGAGAGTCCGATGAAAGTGATCAGGAGCGACAGCGGGATGGACACGGCCGTGACGAGCGTGGACCGGACCGACATGAGGAACCCAAGGATGACTGCCACGGCGAAGCCCAGTCCCAGCAGGCCCTCCGTGGTGAGGTCCTTGATGGACTTCTCGATGAACGGCGCCTGGTCGAACACCGGCGTGAACTTGGCGTTCGAGCCGAGCTCGGCCTCCAGTTGGGGCAGGGCGTCCTTGACTGCGTGGGAGATCGCCACGGTGTCGCCCTCGGGCTTCTTCGTGACGGAGACGGCGAGAGTTTCCTTGCCGTTGGTCCGGGTGATGGAGGTCCGGACGTCATCCTTGATGCTGACGTCCGCCACGGTACCGATCGTGGCACCGTCCTTCGCGCCGCTGAGCGGCAGCGCCTTGACGGCGGCGACGGAGTCCACCGGGCTGCCGATCTGCAGCGACAGGCTCTGGCCCTTGTCCTCGATCGTTCCGGCCGGGACGAGGTCCCCGTTGTTGGTCAGTGCGTTGCGGATCGACTGGACCGTCGCGCCGTTGGATGCCATGCTGGCCGTCCTCGGCAGGATCAGGATGTGCTGGCTTGCTCCGCCGGTCACATCGGCGCCGCGGACGCCGTCGAGCTTTTGCAGTCGCGGGACGGTCAGCCGCTGGAGATCGGTATTCAGCTCACTCAGGGGCTTGTTGGAGGAGACGGCCAGGAAAACAATAGGGAAGTCGCTCAGGCTGCCCGCGATGGCCTGCGGCTGGACGTCCTCTGGAAGCGTGCGCTTGGCATTGGAAATGGCACGGTCGATCTGGTTCCGGGCGCGGTCCAGGTTGGATCCGTAGGTGAACACCATGCTGATCTGCGAAACGCCGTTCCGTGAAGTCGACGACGTCGATTCCAGGCCCTCGACGCTGTTCAGCGCCGTTTCGAGCGGACGGCTGACCTGCTTGTCCACAACCTCCGGCGAGGCTCCGGGCATCGACGTGATCACCGTGATCCGCGGGAACTCGATGGACGGAATGAGTTCCTGCTTCAGCGAGGACATGGTGATCACGCCGAACACCGCCGCGAAAATGGTGATCAGCGCAATCAGCGCGCGGTTCCCGAGGGAAAGACTGGCCAGCCGGAACATTGCTTGGTCTCCTGAAGGGGTTGACGGACTGTTGCCTGTGGTGGAGCCTGCCGCAACCCGGCCAGGGTCTTAGCGATTGACTGCGGGTGTCGCTTCCAACTGGAGGGCCTTGGCCGTGGCCTTTTCGAGCTCCGTTGCCAGCTCCGGGTTGTCGTTGAGCTTGACGCCGTAGCCCGGCATCATTTCCTTCAGCTTGGACTGCCAACCCTTGAAGTTCTTGGGGAAGGACTTCTGCAGGAGCTCAATCATGATCGGCACGGCGGTGGAGGCGCCCGGCGATGCGCCGAGCAGAGCGCCGATGGAACCGTCACGGGCAGCAATCACCTCGGTGCCGAACTGGAGGACGCCGCCCTTCTTCGGATCCTTCTTGATGATCTGCACACGCTGGCCGGCGGTAATAAGTTCCCAGTCGCCGTCCTTGGCTTCGGGGTAGTACTCGCGGAGGGCCTCAACCTTGGCCCCATGGCGCTTGGCCACTTCCTTCACCAGGTAGGCCGTGAGGTCCATGTTGTCCTTGGCCACGGCGAGCATCGGGATGATGTTGCCGGGGCGGATGGACAGCGGGAGGTCAAGCCAGGTGCTGTTCTTCAGGAAGTTCGTGGAGAAGCCGGCGTACGGGCCGAACAGGAGTGAGCGTTTGCCGCCGACATAGCGGGTGTCAAGGTGCGGAACGGACATGGGCGGGGCTCCGACGGATGCCTGGCCGTACACCTTCGCGTTGTGCTGGGAGGCGAGGGACTCGTCAGTGCAGCGGAAGAACTGGCCGGACACGGGGAACCCGCCGTAGCCCTTGCTTTCCGGGATGCCGGAGGCCTGCAGCAGGTGGAGCGCCCCGCCGCCCGCCCCGACAAACACGAACTTGGCGTGGATGTTGCCGCGCTCCCCGGACGCGGGGTGCTTGAGCGAAAGGTCCCAACCGCCGTCGGCCGCTTTTTTGATGTCGGAGACATCGTGGCCGTAATTGATCTCAACGCCGTTGTTGCCCAGGTAGGTGGTCAGCTCCCGGGTCAGCGCACCGAAGTCGACGTCGGTGCCCTCCGCGGCGCGCGTCGCCGCAATGCGCTGCTGGGGATCCCTGCCCTCGACGATGAGCGGAGCCCATTTGCCGATCTGGGCGAAGTCCTCGGAGTACTCCATGCTGCGGAACAGCGGGTGCTGCTTGAGCGCGTCGTAGCGGGCCTTGAGGAAGCTGGAGTTGTCCTCGCCGATCACGAAGCTCATGTGCGGGACCGTGTTGATGAACCCCTTGGGGGATCCGATCAGCGAGTTCGTCACAAGGTGGGACCAGAACTGGCGGGACAGCTGGAACTGCTCGTTGATGTGCAGCGCCTTGGAGGGGTCGACCGAGCCGTCTTTGGCTGCGGGCGAGTAATTAAGCTCACACAGGGCGGCATGTCCGGTGCCGGCGTTGTTCCAGGGTCCCGAGCTTTCGAGGCCGGCTTCGTCGAGGCGCTCGAACAGGGAAATGGTCCAGTTGGGTTCTAGCTGCTTGATGAAGGCACCCAGCGTGGCGCTCATGACGCCGCCGCCAATCAGGACGACGTCGGCATGTTGGGTCTTGGAAATGAAGGTCACAATCAGTCTCCGATAGCAGCGGCTCTGGCTGTCACAGAATATCCCCGCACCGCCCACTAACTGAAATTGGCCCCGTCCGTCAAGGCCTCAGTTGGACCTTGGTGAAAACTTCATTTAATACCGGCGACGCGGGGTAGCTGATGACGCGGTCCGAGAGCGCCAGCGCCGAAATGGGGAACGCGATCGGGACTGCAGGCACGGTCTCGGCGATCTGGGCGTTGATCGTCTGGTACTGCTCCGTCCGCTCCTTGCCGTCAGGCAGGCCGCGGGCGCGGTTGATCTTGGAGAAGACCTGCGGGTCCTGGTATCCGAACTCGCCGTTCTTCTCGCCGAACAGCGGGCCCAGGAAGTTGTCCGCATCGGAGTAGGAGCCGTTCCAGCCGAGCAGGTGGAGGGCGTGGTCTCCCGGGGACTGGACCTTCTGAAGGTATCCGTCAGTCCAGTCAACGGGAACCGGCCGGACGTTGAGGCCCACTTCCGTGAGCTGACGGCTGATCTCGGCATAGATCTTCTCCGGAGTGGGAAGGTAGGGCCGGGTGACGTTCATGGGGTAATAGAACTTGAGCGGCTGGCCCTTATAACCTGCCTCGGCCAGCAGCTCTTTGGCCTTAGCCGGGTCATGGCCGAGGGCCGGCGCGTTGTTGTTGAAGCCGCTGAGCTTCGGCGGGACGAACTGGGAAGCCTGCGCCGTGTTGTCGATGAAGAACCGCCGGATGAGGGTGTCCTTGTCGATTGCCAGTTCAATGGCCTGCCGGACTTTGAGGTCCTGAAGCACGGCCACTTCCTGGTTCATGCCGAGGTACATCACCGAGAAGGGGTCACGCTGGATGATTTGCTTTCCGCGTTTGACGAGCTGGTCGAAGTTTCCAACCGTCACGGCATCGTAGCCGTCGATCTTGCCGTCGAGCAGTGCCTGGAGCCGCGTCTGCGGATGGTCGTAGGTGATGAAATGAATGGTGGCGATCTGCCCGCGGTCGCCCCAGTAGTGCTTGTTGCTCACGAGCGTGACACTCGTGCTGTCCCAGGCGGAGAAACGGTATGGTCCCGTGCCCACCGGACGGGTGGCGTAGGCCGATATTGCCTGGCTGCCGCGCTTCTGGCTGAGGACGTCGGCCCGTCCCGAGGCGAGGGCCCTGGGGGAGGAGATGGCGAAGGCGGGCAGCGTCAACGCCTGGAGGAAACCGGTGAACCGCTCCGTAAGATCGATCCTGATCACCAGCGGTGACAGTGCCTTGCAGGCCTTAAAGACGGACAGGCTTGCTTGATCCGAATGTTCCTTGAAGACGCCCTTGAAGGTGCTGCCCGCTGCCTGCCTCCGGAGTGCTTCGGGGAACTTGAACCAGCGCTCGAAGTTGGTGCAGACCGCTTCGGCGTTGAACGGCGAGCCGTCATGGAACTGTACGCCGGGGCGGAGCTTGAACGTATAGGAGCGGCCGTCCGCGGATGCCGTCCATTCGGTGGCGAGCAGCGGCGTCGGCTCGCCCGTGGTCTGGTTGACGCCCACGAGCCCTTCAAGGACCTGCCGGGTGACGCGCTGGGATTCGACGTCGTTGGCAAGGGCGGGGTCAAGGCCCAGGGGCTGTGAGGCAGTGCCGAACTTGAACGTCGCGGTGGGGTTGCTCACCGACGGCGTGGGGGTGGCGGCCGAGGAGGACGGCGGCGGGGCGGCTTCACCGGTGCAGGAGGTGAGCGTCAAGCCCAGGAGAACGGCACCGGCCTTAATGGCCGTGCGTCGCGTCATACTGCTGGGCACTCGATGATCACCTCTGGGCTGCTTGGCTGCACGTGGGCGGCTGCGGTCTGCTGGCCCCGCCTCCCAGTCTAATTGACGGGCGGAGCGCCCCGGACGCGCAAAAACCGTGGCCCGCACCTCCAGGTGCGGGCCGCGGCTTCCCCGTCCCGGCGGAGTCCCAGTCTCCACCGTCGTGAGACTTGGGCGGCTACTTGGGCATCAGCACCGAGTCCACCAGGTAAACAGTGGCGTTCGCCGTCTGGACACCACCGCAGATCACGTTGGCACCGTCAACCCTGAGCGCATCCTTGCTTCCGGTGACGGTTACTGATCCGCCTTGGACCGTCTTGTGCGTGCCGACGATCTTGTCCGGGGTGATCTGGCCGGCAACCACGTGGTACGTGAGGATCTTGCTCAGCAGGGCATCGTCCTTCTTGAGCGTCTCGATGGTGGCGGCGTCGATCTTTGCGAAGGCGTCGTCCACCGGCGCGAAGACAGTGAACTCGCTGCCGTTGAGGGTGTCCACCAGGTTCACCTTCGGGTTCAGCTTGCCGGAAACAGCGGCGGTGAGCGTCTTCAGGAGCGGGTTGTTTGAGGCAGCGACTGCAACCGGGTCAAGGGCCATGCCCGAAACGGAGCCTGCACCGCTGGGAACCTTCGCAGCATAAGCGGAGCAGCCGGGACCCACCAGGTTGGCTGCCGGGTCCATTGCTGCCGAGGAGCTCTCCGAAGGGGAGGGCGCCATGCTGGAGGCGGACGGTTCTGCCGCCGCTGAAGAAGAGCTTGGGGCCGTCGTCGCCGAACCGCCACAGGCGGTGAGGCTAAGCAGGGCTGCGGCTGCAACACCTGCGACGGTGAAAGTTGTGCGCTTGAATGACTGCATTTCGATTCTCCTTGGTTGTGCCGATCATTGCCCGCGGGGAAGGCTTTTCACCCCGCACCTGGCCCTATTCCGACTGTGGGCACCGACCCTTGGTTGGTGTCTCACTGGGTATTCGGCCGGTGCCGGGCGGTGGATGGGTAAACCTGGACAATCTTTTTGGGGCGGCCCGCTGGCGCCGCGGATGCGTCGGCCAAAGTGCCCTTTAAACACCGGAATCCCGGACCGCCTGGTCCGGGATTCCTGTGATGTTTAGCTTCTGGAATTCGTGTTCCAGTTTTGTGCGCAAGGGGGGACTTGAACCCCCACGCCCGAAGGCACAGGAACCTAAATCCTGCGTGTCTGCCAATTTCACCACTCGCGCGCGGCTCCGCCTTCCGCCTTCTGTGCAACAGAAAACGTACGACGGCGATTGCCAGCCTCCATTGTACCGTCAGCAGGCCGGGCCTTCAGTCAGCTTTACAGCCGGCAGCGTGTCCCGTCAGCTGTCTGTCGCCACCTTCAGGTCCCGGCGCAGCTTGGCGACGTGGCCGGTGGCCCGGACGTTGTACTGGGCGAGTGCCACCTTGCCGTCCGGATCCACCACGACGGTCGAGCGGATGAGGCCCTCGTATGTCCGCCCGTAGTTCTTCTTTTCTCCCCACGCTGCGTAGGCCTCGGCAACGGCGTGGCTGTTGTCGGACAGTAAGGGAAAGGTCAGGCCTTCGCTTTCAGCGAACGCGGCCAGCTTGCTGGATGGGTCGGGGGATATCCCCAGGACCTCATAACCGGAAGCCTGAAGGGAGGCCAGGCTGTCACGGAAGTCGCAGGCCTGCTTGGTGCATCCGGGGGTGGCAGCAGCGGGATAGAAGTAGACGATGGTGTTTCGGCCGCGGTAATCGCTCAGGCTGACGTCCGCTCCTTCGGAATCCTTCAGTGTGAAGTCCGGTGCGACGTCGCCGGGGTTGAGTCGTTCAGCCACAGTATTCTCCTTGTTTGCATGCGGGACATTTCAGCTTAGTAAGCCTGCTGCGCCGGGACGAATCCACACTTGGCTATACTTGTTGGTATGCCTGATATGGATCGCTGGCCCACTGGGCGCCTCTTGTCCACGGCGGCACGTCTCGTTGAACACTCCTGGAACGAAAAACTGGGGGCCATTGGCCTGACCCACGCCGGCGTCATTGCTATTGAGGTGCTCTACAACAACGGACCCATGACACAGGCGCAACTGGCGCAGCTGGTCCGTGTTCAGGCCCAGACCATGGGCAAGACGCTCAGCCGGCTGGAGTCACACGGTCACATTGTGCGCCAACGCAGCACCTCTGACCGCCGGAGCCACGTTGTCTCCCTCACGGACCGCGGGACCGAAGCCGTGACTGCCGCGGCGGACATGGAACGGTCAGTGCTTGCCGCAGCGTCCATCGATCCGGACGTCCTCCGCCAGGAGCTCCAGGCCGTTGTCCGGGAACTGGCCACCCGTTTCGCCTCGCCGGCAACCACCGCCATCGTGGCAAGTGTCGACTCCGGTCTCAAGGTTGAGGCCAGCTCCTTCGACTGAAAGAGCCTCTGAATCAGAGTCCGGGCAGTGTGGGCTGATCGTCTGTCAGGGATGAGGCGTCGTCCGGAACGGTGAGATCAATCATGCTCATGACGGGCTCTTCGCCCATGGCGATGAGCAGCTCATTGATTGATATCTGCCCGGTCAGCTCCCCGGCACGTTCCGCACTCATACCTAGAAGATATTCGAACCCGACCCCGGGCCGCGAGCGTGACACGCGCCTGCCCCGGATCCGCCGGGCCTGAGTCACCATGTAGTCGGCGAGCCTGGGCTCGCCTACGAAAGCGGTGAACCGCACCACCGAAGCCTGGACTCTACGTTTCAAGTCCAACTTTCGGGGTGCGGTTCACGATCCGGCCCCTCCGTTGGGTACGGCTGGAAGTTGCCGATACTGCTACTGGCTGCAGAACTTGCTGTAGGTGCTGCCGGCCTTCTCATATTCGGTCTTTAGCCCGTTAAGCTTTTCAGCGTCCGGGTTCTCCTTCACGGATTCGTCCGCGTAGTCCAGGATCGCCTGAAGCGCCGGCTGCAGGTCATCAGAGGACACGGCCTCGATCGGCCGGATCTGGTTGGCGAGGCGGATCATTCCGGTCTTGCCTGTGCTGGCCGCGGGGTTCGACACAACGGTCTTGACCCGGTCGCAGGTTTCCGCAGTGGACAATTTCGGTGCGCTGCAGGCCGAAGCGGAGAGGAGGAGCCCGGCGGCGAGCGCGGCAGTGATGAGTTTCTTCATGTTTCCCTCTGTAGTTGATCGTCGATCGATTGTAAGCAGGGACGGCGGTGCGCGGTCTCATTGGGACCCGGTTATGAACTGCTGCCAGGGCCGGAGCCGGAGCGACGCACCGTCGGTACACTTTTCGGGCAAAACGAAACCCCGCCTTCACGGCGCGCGGCCTGTGAAGACGGGGTTTCTCGTCTGTGCACCCCCCGGGACTTGAACCCGGAACCCATTGATTAAGAGTCAATTGCTCTGCCAATTGAGCTAGAGGTGCAGCTGCTGTTTCGTTCAATCGTGGGCTTTGCTTCCCGCGTTGTTCTCCGCAACGACATGAAACTCTACACGAACTTTTCGCCAGTGTGAAATCAGCGCGGATGAAGGTGCCGGAGCTTAGCCCGGCAGGCTCAAAATCAGCGCGAAATCAGGGTTTTCGTTGTTGCTGAGCGCCCACAGGTCCCCGTTCGGAGCGAGCGAGACGTTCCGTATGCGGCCATACTGCTGTGTGAAATAGCCCACAGGCTTGCCGGCATTTTCACCAATGAGCGGCACCGACCAGATCCGCTGCCCGCGGAGTGCTCCCAAATAGGCTGTAGTACCAGCGATCTCCAGTCCGCTGGGCGAAGACTCGGCGGTGGATGGCCACACGACTTTTGCGTCGATGAACTCCTGGCGATGGGGTGCCCCGGTGACCACGGGCCATCCGTAGTTTCCGCCTGCCTGGATCAAATTCAGTTCGTCATTGACATCCGGACCGAACTCGCTGGCCCAGAGACGCCCGTCAGCGTCCCATGCCAGGCCCTGAACATTCCGGTGACCGAGACTGTAAACGGGGTTGCCGGGGAACGGATTGCCCGGTGCCGGCTCGCCGTCCCTGGTCAGCCTGAGGATCTTCCCGCCCAGGGCATTCCGGTCCTGGGGTTGTTCGCGGCGCTGTGAGTCGCCCGTACCCACGTAGAGGAAGCCGTCGGGGCCGAAGCGGATCCGGCCACCGTTGTGGGTGGACGCCTTGGGGATGCCGGAGAAGATGACTTCCGGAGCGCCCATCCTCAGGCCGCTGCCCGTGCCGGCCCCTTCCGGTTCGATCCGAAGGCGGGCGATCCTGTTGTCTTCGGCCGCGGTGAAGTACAGGTAGATGAAGCGGTCGGCGGCATAGTCCGGGGACAGTGCCAGCCCCAGGAGCCCGCCTTCGCCGCCGGGGACCACTCCCGGAACCTTGCCGACGGTGGTGATTCTGCCATCTCTGACGGATTTGAGGAGGGCGGAATCCCGCTCCGAGATGACTGCTGTTCCGTCCGGCAGGAATACCGTTGACCAAGGCAGCTGCAGGCCATCTATTTTGGTGCTGACCTGCGGCTCGCCCGAGCCTGTTGCGCCGTTTTTCCCGGGACTGGCGGCCGTGCTACCGCCCGGACCGGGCACGGTACCGGCGGCCGTGCCCGTAGAGGGGCCGGTTGACGTGCCGCCGCTGCCGTCCGGGGCGCTGCCGCCGTTCCCGGTGCAGCCAGCAAGCATGAGCGCCAAGGCCACAGCGGCAGCGATACCTGTGACCGGCTGCAGGCAAGATGCGACTGCGGTGCTGGCCAATGCCATGCGCGCCCCGCCTGTGATCATGACTTTGCCGCCTGTCCCGGACGGGGGATCAGCCCACCACTCTTAGTTGCCGGCTTTCAGCGCCGGGTCCGGCGCGGAGCGCGGAAACCGGCAGCCTCGGCATGGGCAGGCGAGAGGAACCACACCTCCGCACTCGCCTCGTTGTAACCGGAGCTGTCCTCGTCGTAATAGGTCATCGATCCGGTATCGGCCTTCACTGTGAAGCCCTCGGGACCGCTTCCGTCCGCTGAAGGTGCGGCCGAACCCTCGCCATAGGGTTGACCGGGTGCGCCCGCGGCACCCTCATGGGTGGGCGCTGCAGCCGCGACCGACGTGTCAGGGGCCTCAGCAGCCTCGGTCTGGTGCGGTTCGTTGGCCATGGCCCCCGCGCCAGCAGCCCGGGGGCTCATGGTTTCGGCACCGTGGCTCGCTGCGGCCTCGGTGGCGGCTGACGACTGGATTCTCTGCTGGGTTTCTGCCTCGGCATCCAGGGCCTCGGCGGCGGCCGACTCCGCTCCGGGCAGGGTGGCGGCGTGCTGTTCGGTGTACTCAGGGTGATGCGCGGGGGTGCCCGGAGCCGATGATGCGGACTCCGCGGCGCGCTGGGGCGTTGCCGCGGCTGATCCGGCTTCGGACCACTGGGTGTCCCATTCGGCTTTGTCTTCGTCATCGTCCCAGTCATCGACGTCGCCGCCGGAGGGCACGTGAGCGCCGGCCGGCGGGCGTGAAGCGGCGGCGTCCCAGGACTCAATGTCGGGTTCCACGTCCTCCGGGTCGGCCTGGGCTGCGGGGGAAGAGTCAGGCCGGACGGGTGGTGCGCCGGCTGGGGAGGGCGCTTCGGTGCGGGCGGCTTCTCCGGCGCCTGCTGTGTTGGCGAAACCAGTCGCCCCGGCCGGAGCAGGAGCCGCGGCCGCAGCGGGAGCCGCGGCTGAAGCGCTGCTGCCGGAAGCGCCCGCCATGGAAGCGCTGGCCCTTGAATTGGAGGACGTTACCTGGTCGGTCCCGGCCGCATCCCGGCCTCCTGCAGTCTTGCCCGAGTTGCGGTTCAGCAGCCACCACACGATGGCAATGATCAATACGATGACGATGACCCAGATAAGCCACTCCATAGCAAAGCCCTTCTGTCCACGAGGCGAGGTTGCCGTTGCTTGACGGTACGTCGCTGTCAATACGGCTGTCTAGGTTTGTCAATGCCTGGCTGCGCTGTGCGCAGACCGATAAGCAGCGTTCAGGAGTCCGCGGGGCGTGACGTAGCCTCGCTTCATGGACTTCAAGCGTCTCCGGATACTCAGGGAACTGGCGGACCGCGGCTCGGTGGGTGCCACCGCCGAGGCGCTGGGCGTCACGCCCTCAGCCGTTTCGCAGCAGCTCAAGACGCTTCAGGACGAGCTCGGAGTGGTGCTGATGGAGAAGTCGGGCCGTGGCGTGAGGCTCACCGAAGCCGGCGCCGCGATGGCGCGGGCGGCGGCAGAGGTCGCCGTCGCGATGGCCAGGGCGGAGGCAACGGTGGACACGTACCGCCGGGGCTGGCAGACGCAGGTCAAGGCCGCCTTCTTCCCCAGCGCAGCGGAGATGCTCCTGCCGGGGCTCCTGCACCGAGTGAAGGAAATCGACGGACTCCGCTTTGAAGCCCACTTGGAGGATCCCGGCGTGGCGGGATTCGCTGGCCTGGCGGCGGACTATGACATCGTTCTTGCCCACAGCGTGGACGGGCCGGAGGTGTTTGCGCGGCGGGGCCTGGTGGTGGTGCCGTTACTGAACGAACCGTTGGATGTGGCCATTCCGTCCGGGCACGTGCTGGCTTCGAAGCCCAGTCTGACGGCGCAGGACGTGGTGGGGTTTCCCTGGATGGGGGTTCCGGAGGGGTTCCCGTTTGATACCGTCCTGCAGCAGATCGAGGCACAGGCGGGCACCACGGCAGTTCGCGCCCAGCTCTTTGCCGATCTTCGGGTCCTGGAGGCGCTCGTGAGCTCGGGTCATGGGCTATCGCTGCTCCCGCGCTATACCTCGCTGGGAAATCAAGGCAGGGGATTCGTTCTCCGTCCCCTGACCGGAGTGACGGCGCGCCGCAGCATCGTGGCCCTTGCCCGGCCCGAGGTGGCAGCAAGGACCACTATCCAGAGTGTCCTCGGCATGCTCAAGGCGGAAGCCAAGGCCCTCGCGGATGGCCTCGAAAAGGTGTGACCGCCGCCACGCGCCTCTCGCCCGGAGCCCCGCGAAGTCCATTATTTGAGACGCGAGTCCACTATCTGATCGAAATATTCCGGAAATCCCGCTTAACCGGCCATTCCAGGTCGTTGGCGCGGTTGCCGGAGTCATAGACTTTGACCCATGAGTGAGGACACCCAGATCGCAACCGACAACAAGCCTGACATCAAGCCCCGGAGCCGGGTCGTCACCGATGGCATTCACGCGGCTCCGGCACGTGGCATGTTCCGGGCCGTGGGGATGGGCGATGACGACTTCGCCAAGCCGCAGATCGGTGTCGCGAGTTCGTGGAACGAGATCACTCCCTGCAACCTTTCCTTGAACAGGCTGGCCCAGGGCGCCAAGGAGGGCGTCCACGCCGGCGGCGGCTTCCCGATGCAGTTCGGCACGATCTCCGTTTCCGACGGCATTTCCATGGGCCACGAGGGCATGCACTTCTCCCTGGTCTCCCGCGAGGTCATTGCTGACTCCGTGGAAACGGTGATGCAGGCCGAGCGGATCGACGGCTCTGTTCTGCTGGCCGGCTGTGACAAGTCGCTGCCCGGCATGCTCATGGCGGCCGCGCGCCTGGACCTGGCCAGCGTCTTCCTGTACGCCGGCTCCATCATGCCGGGCTGGGTCAAGCTCGAGGACGGCTCCGAAAAGGAAGTCACCCTCATCGACGCCTTTGAGGCCGTCGGCGCCTGCGCTGCCGGCAAGATGAGCATGGAAGACCTGACCCGCATCGAAAAGGCCATCTGCCCGGGCGAAGGCGCCTGCGGCGGCATGTACACGGCCAACACCATGGCCTGCATCGGCGAAGCCCTGGGCATGTCCCTGCCGGGTTCCGCGGCGCCGCCCTCGGCAGACCGCCGCCGCGATGAGTTTGCCCGCAAGTCCGGCGAGGCAGTGGTGAACCTGCTGCGCCTGGGCATTACCGCCCGGGACATCATGACCAAGAAGGCGTTCGAGAACGCCATCGCCGTGACCATGGCCTTCGGCGGCTCCACCAACGCCGTGCTGCACCTGCTGGCCATCGCCCGCGAAGCCGAGGTCGAGCTGACCCTGGATGACTTCAACCGCATCGGCGACAAGATCCCGCACCTGGGTGACCTGAAGCCGTTCGGCCGCTACGTCATGACCGACGTCGACAAGATCGGCGGCGTGCCGGTCATCATGCGCGCACTGCTGGACGCCGGCCTGCTGCACGGCGACTGCCTCACCGTCACCGGCAAGACCGTGGCGGAGAACCTGGCTGCCATCAACCCGCCGGACCTGGACGGCAAGATCCTCCGTGCGCTGGACAACCCGATCCACAAGACCGGTGGAATCACCATCCTGCACGGTTCCATGGCACCTGAGGGTGCCGTGGTGAAGAGCGCCGGCTTCGACGCCGACGTCTTCGAAGGCACCGCGCGGGTATTCGAGCGCGAGCAGGGTGCTCTTGACGCGCTGGACAAGGGCCTGATCAAGGCGGGCGACGTCGTGGTGATCCGCTACGAAGGACCGAAGGGCGGCCCCGGCATGCGCGAAATGCTCGCCATCACCGGAGCCATCAAGGGTGCGGGCCTCGGCAAGGACGTCCTGCTCCTGACCGACGGCCGCTTCTCCGGCGGCACCACGGGCCTGTGCATCGGCCACGTTGCCCCTGAAGCGGTCGACGGCGGTCCGATCGCCTTCGTCAAGGACGGTGACCGTATCCGTGTGGACATCGCTGCCCGGAGCTTCGATCTTCTGGTCGACGACGCCGAACTCGAGTCCCGCAAGATCGGCTGGGAACCGCTTCCGGCCAAGTTCACCAAGGGCGTCCTGGCCAAGTACGCCAAGCTGGTGCACAGCGCCTCCACCGG
This sequence comes from Arthrobacter sp. Bi83, assembly GCF_918698095.1. Classification (GTDB taxonomy): domain Bacteria; phylum Actinomycetota; class Actinomycetes; order Actinomycetales; family Micrococcaceae; genus Arthrobacter. The sequence continues at coordinate 78,779 of NZ_CAKKLY010000002.1, read as the reverse complement.
AGCATACTGCGGGTGACACAAAGTTGAGCCCGTCGCCGTTAGGGCGGCAGGGCTTAATAAGAAGCTCCGTTAGGTCCCTGGCGATGGGCGTTCGCGCCGTTCGCCGGGGGTAGGAGCGAGAAGTGACCGGACCGGGATGTTCGGTTGATGGACAATGAAGTCCAAATGGTGAGACGGCGGTCAGCTTCGTTGACACGCATCCCACCAGAGGGAAAACTGAACGCATGATCGCATTCGTTACCGTCGGCGCCGTCGTCGTACTTACCAAGCGCGTGGCTCCATAGCCCGACTGGTAACGAACTGTCACGCGCAACCCCTCGAAGAGCCGCCAGGCTGAGGGGTTTTTTTATTTTCCAGCGTGACAGCAGTTTCAGCTTTCATGTAGCACCGCCCCAATTCAAGATTCACTAAGGAAGAGTCCGATGAGCAAAGGATCGCCGATCAGCCCCTCGCTGATGGCTACTAAGTCCGCTGGAGCCCCCAAGGCTCCGGAACGCGCCGACCGGACGGCTGAAACCGCCGTCGGCGTCGACACTGCTGCAACCGCCTCTCCGGTCCTCGGGCCGAACAACGTTGTACCCCCAACGGTGATGACCGGCTCGCAAGCTATTGTCCGCTCGCTCGAAGAACTCGGCGTCGACGATATTTTCGGTTTACCCGGTGGCGCGATCCTGCCCACCTATGACCCTCTGATGGCCTCCAAAATGAACCACGTTCTGGTCCGTCACGAACAGGGAGCCGGCCACGCCGCGCAAGGCTATGCCATGGTCACCGGGCGGGTGGGCGTCTGCATCGCCACCTCGGGCCCCGGTGCCACCAACCTCGTAACCGCCATCATGGATGCCCACATGGACTCCGTCCCGCTCGTGGCCATCACCGGCCAGGTGTCCAGCGGAGTCATCGGGACCGATGCCTTCCAGGAGGCGGACATTGTCGGCATCACCATGCCGATCACCAAGCATTCGTTCCTGGTCACGGACCCCAACGACATCCCCCATGTCATGGCTGAGGCCTTCCACCTCGCCTCGACGGGCCGGCCGGGACCTGTCCTTGTAGACGTTGCCAAGGACGCCCAGCAGGGCCAGATGACATTCTCCTGGCCGCCGAAAATCGATCTCCCGGGCTACCGTCCCGTGGTCCGCGGGCACAACAAGCAGGTCCGCGAGGCGGCCAAACTGATCGCGGCAGCCAGCAAGCCTGTGCTGTACGTCGGCGGCGGCGTGGTCAAGGCCCACGCCTCGGCCGAACTGATGGAGCTGGCGGAGCTGACCGGTGCCCCCGTGGTCACCACGCTCATGGCACGCGGCGCCTTCCCGGACTCGCACCCGCAGCATGTCGGCATGCCCGGCATGCACGGAACTGTGTCCGCCGTGACGGCCCTGCAGCAGTCGGACCTCCTGATCACCCTCGGCGCCCGTTTCGATGACCGGGTTACCGGCATCCTGAAGTCGTTCGCGCCCAACGCCAAGGTGATCCACGCAGACATCGATCCCGCCGAGATTTCCAAGAACCGCACGGCCGACGTCCCGATTGTGGGCTCCGTCAAGGAGATCATCCCGGAGCTCACCGAAGCGGTGCGGACCCTGTTCGGGACCGCGGGCACGCCGGACCTCGCGAACTGGTGGACGTTCCTTAACAACCTGAAGGACACGTACCCGCTGGGGTGGACCGAGCCCGAGGACGGTCTCAGCGCCCCGCAGCGCGTCATCGAACGCATCGGCGCGCTGACGGGCCCTGAGGGAATCTACGTTGCGGGCGTGGGCCAGCACCAGATGTGGGCCGCGCAGTTCATCAAGTACGAGCGCCCGCACGCCTGGCTGAACTCGGGCGGCGCCGGCACCATGGGCTACGCGGTTCCCGCAGCCATGGGCGCCAAGGTGGGGGAGCCGGACCGTGTGGTCTGGGCCATCGACGGCGACGGCTGCTTCCAGATGACCAACCAGGAACTGGCCACCTGCGCCATCAACAAGATCCCCATCAAGGTCGCCGTGATCAACAACTCCTCGCTGGGCATGGTCCGGCAGTGGCAGACGCTTTTCTATGAGGGCCGCTACTCCAACACGGACCTCAACACTGGCCACGACACCGTCCGGATCCCGGACTTCGTCAAGCTGGGCGAGGCCTACGGCTGTGCGTCCTTCCGCTGCGAACGCGACGAGGACATCGACGCCACGATCCAGAAGGCCCTGGCAATCAACGACCGCCCCGTGGTTATTGATTTCGTTGTCAGTCCTAACTCCATGGTGTGGCCGATGGTGCCCGCCGGCGTCAGCAATGACCAGATCCAGGTTGCCCGCAACATGACCCCGGAATGGGAAGAGGAGGACTGAACATGCCCCGCCACACACTGTCTGTTCTGGTCGAAGACAAGCCCGGTGTGCTGACCCGCGTCGCGAGCCTCTTCGCGCGCCGGGCCTTCAACATCAATTCCCTGGCCGTCGGCCCGACGGAAGTCCCGGGCATGTCCCGGATGACCGTTGTCGTCGACGCCGACGGTGACCTGATCGAACAGGTCACCAAGCAGTTGAACAAGCTGGTCAACGTGATCAAGATTGTTGAACTCACCTCAGAATCTTCCGTACAGCGTGACCACATCCTGGTCAAGGTACGTGCGGATGCCGCAACACGCCTGCAGGTGACCCAGGCTGCAGACCTGTTCCGTGCTTCAGTGGTCGACGTCTCCACAGACTCCGTGGTCATTGAAGCAACCGGCCACCCAGAAAAACTCACGGCACTCCTTTCAGTGCTCGAGCCCTTCGGTATCCGCGAAATCGTGCAGTCCGGCACCTTGGCCGTTGGACGGGGATCCCGCTCCATGAGTGACAGGGCGTTGCGCAGCGCTTAAGGCACAGCCTTCCTGCAGCGCATGCCTAGGCATTACCGCACCACAGACCACCATCTATAAAGAATCCACTCAAAGGAGACACCCCAGTGACTGAAATGTTCTACGACGACGACGCCGACCTGTCGATCATCCAGGGTCGCAAGGTTGCCATTGTCGGCTATGGCTCTCAGGGCCACGCCCACGCGCTGAACCTGCGCGATTCCGGCGTCGAGGTTGTCATCGCGCTCAAGGAAGGCTCGAAGTCGATCGCCAAGGCCGAGGAAGCAGGCTTCACGGTCAAGAATGTTGCCGACGCCGCCGAATGGGCCGACGTCATCATGATCCTGGCACCGGACCAGCACCAGCGCTCGATCTACAACGACTCCATCAAGGACAAGCTGACCGCGGGCAAGGCCCTGGCTTTCGCACACGGCTTCAACATCCGCTTCGGCTACATCGAGGCTCCGGAGGGCGTCGACGTCATCCTGATCGCCCCGAAGGCTCCCGGCCACACGGTGCGCCGCGAGTTCGAAGCCGGCCGTGGCATCCCGGACATCATCGCCGTGGAGCAGGACGCCACCGGTTCCGCCTGGGAGCTGGCCAAGTCCTACGCCAAGGCCATTGGCGGCACCCGCGCCGGTGTCATCAAGACCACCTTCACCGAAGAGACCGAAACGGACCTCTTCGGCGAGCAGTCCGTCCTGTGCGGCGGCGTGTCCCAGCTGGTCCAGTACGGCTTCGAGACCCTGACCGAGGCCGGCTACCAGCCGCAGATCGCCTACTTCGAGGTGCTTCACGAGCTGAAGCTCATCGTTGACCTCATGTGGGAAGGCGGCATTGCCAAGCAGCGTTGGAGCGTCTCCGACACCGCAGAGTACGGCGACTACGTCTCCGGCCCGCGCGTCATCACCCCCGAGGTGAAGGAAAACATGAAGGCTGTTCTCGCCGACATCCAGAACGGTGCCTTCGCCAAGCGCTTCATTGACGACCAGGACAATGGCGGCGCCGAATTCAAGGAACTGCGTGCAAAGGCAGAGCAGCACCCGATCGAGGGTGTGGGCCGCGAACTTCGCTCCCTGTTCTCCTGGCAGCAGCAGGACGAGGACTACGTCGAAGGCTCTGCAGCCCGCTAGGGCTGAGGCTTACGCTTAGGAGCCCTTCAGAACGCGACAGTGAGGCCGGGTTCACACTTAACAATGTGAGCCCGGCCTTTCCGTCAGCCTAGACTTAATTCATCCCCCGGACTGCAACGCAGAGGATCAGCCGTGTCAAAACCCGTAGTACTGCTCGCCGAAGAACTTTCGCCCGCCACAATCGAGGCCCTTGGCCCGGACTTTGAAATCCGCCAGACCGACGGCGCCGACCGCTCCCAGCTGCTCTCTGCCATTGCGGACGTCGACGCCATCCTGGTGCGGTCCGCCACGAAGGTGGACGCCGAAGCCATCGCAGCGGCGAAGAACCTGAAGGTCATCGCCCGCGCCGGCGTCGGGCTGGACAACGTTGACATCAAGGCGGCCACGCAGGCCGGCGTCATGGTGGTCAACGCCCCGACGTCCAACATCGTCTCCGCCGCCGAACTCACGGTCGGCCACATCCTGAGCCTGGCGCGCCACATTCCGCAGGCCAGCGCCGCCCTCAAGGACGGTGAGTGGAAGCGCTCCAAGTACACGGGCATCGAACTCTTCGAGAAGAAGATCGGCATCATTGGCCTGGGCCGGATCGGCGCCCTGGTGGCCGCACGGCTCCAGGGCTTCGACACGGAAATCCTCGCGTACGATCCGTACATCACCTCCGCCCGCGCTGCCCAGCTCGGCGTGAAGCTTGTCACCCTGGATGAGCTGCTTGCGCAGTCGGACTTCGTGACGATCCACATGCCCAAGACCCCCGAAACGGTCGGCATGCTCGGCGCTGACGCCTTCACCAAGATGAAGCCTACGGCCTATGTCATCAACGTGGCCCGTGGCGGACTCGTTGACGAGGAAGCCCTCTACGCGGCACTGCAGGACGGCCAGATCGCCGGCGCGGCAGTGGACGTCTTCGTCCAGGAGCCCAGCACAGACCTGCCCTTCTTCAAGCTGGACAATGTTGTGGTCACCCCGCACCTGGGTGCCTCCACGGACGAAGCCCAGGAGAAGGCCGGCGTTTCCGTGGCCAGGTCAGTACGACTCGCCCTCGCCGGTGAGCTCGTGCCGGATGCGGTCAACGTTGCCGGCGGCGTGATCGCCCCCGACGTCCGCCCGGGCATCCCACTGATCGAGAAGCTGGGCCGCATTTTCACAGCCCTTACCCACGCCTCCCTGACCCAGATCGACGTTGAGGTTGCCGGTGAGATCGCCTCCCTCGACGTCAAGGTCCTGGAGCTCGCTGCCCTCAAGGGCATCTTCGCTGACGTTGTCACCGAGCAGGTGTCCTACGTCAACGCGCCCGTCATCGCTGAACAGCGCGGCATCAACACCCGCCTCATCACGACTCCCGATGCCGAGGACTACCGCAACGTCCTGACCCTGCGCGGAGCCTTGAGCGACGGCAGCCAGATCTCCGTTGCCGGCACCCTGACCGGCCCGAAGCAGGTGCAGAAGCTCGTTGGCGTCAACGGCTACGACGTCGAAATCCCCATCAGCGAACACCTCGTGGTGGTGTCCTACGCTGACAGGCCCGGCGTCATCGGTACGATCGGCCACATCCTGGGTATGAACAACATCAACATCGGCGGCATGCAGGTGGCACGCCAGGCAGAGGGCGGCCAGGTGCTGGCGCTGCTCACCATCGACAGCTCCGTCCCGCAGCAGGTGCTGGACGCCATCAAGGCCGGCATCGGTGCGGAAATGGTGCGCGAAGTGGATCTCGAGGACTAGGGATCCCGCCCCGGGGTGAACTCTGCGCGGCAGGGAGGACACCCCGGCTAAATATGATTGGCCGGTCTGCGTACAATGGCTACGTCCGAATTAAGGATCTTGCCGGCAGACCGGCCAATACTTTTTGCACGCCCGCAAGGGAAACCTCCACCTCCAAAGGTGATCGAGTCGTGCGCACGCAATCCAGGTTTCAGGGAGCCCAATGAACGCCGTCCAGAGGTTCATCAGAAGCAAAGTGCTGCTGCTGACCGCTGCCATTTTGATCGCCGCCATGTGCCTGTCCGTCCTCGTCCAGAACCAGTCGCAGGCAGCGCTGAACCGGACCGTGGACGAAAACTCGCGCGGGCTCTATGACATCCTGGTCCAGGCCAAGGCGGGTTCCGGGGGTGCACTGATGCAGCCGGAGATCGCCAACGGCCAGGGCGGCATCAGCTTCGGCCAGCTGCAGGGCATCAGGGACCTCTCGGGCACCTCGGTCGCAGCCCCCATCAGCCTGGTCTCCCGCGTCACCCAGAACCTGGAAGCCCCGCGGCTTGAGGCCATGGACTACCTCGGCTTCAACGCCGGGCTGGTGGGCACGGCTACGGCAAGCCAGCCGGGCGGCACAGATCCCAGCAAGTGGCCGGCCGCACAGTCGGTCCTCAGCGATACTCCCAAGAAGTACCGCCTGACGGCCAGCGCCACCAGTTCCGACGGCGCTTCCGAGCAGACTCTCTTCAAGTCCACCGCGGAAGGAACCCTCGGCAAGGCCCGACTCGTCGAAGAACAGGCGGCCGGCGGCAAAAGCATCCGCATTGCCGGACCCGAGGGTGAGACGGGCATCAAGTTCCCGGCACCCGCGGGCGGATCCGAGCACAACCTCTTCAACCTCTCCGTAGCCCTGCCCATGGCGCCGGAGGTCACCGAGTCTGTGGTCGCCGTCGACCCCGTTTCGGAGCGCGCACTGCTGGGAACCGCCGGCGACTTCCTTGCCCCGCTGGAGAAGGCACCGCCGGCCGACGCCCGCAACGCGGGCGCGATCGGACGCCACTTCGAAAGCCTCTTCACCACCGGCATCGGCATGAAGGAACTCGAGGAGGGGCCCGATTTCCTGGGCGTGAAGCTCAAGTACTGGGCGCCGCTGATGACCCAGTACCAGCAGGCCAAACTGAACGGCCAGCTGACCGAGGATTCCCAAGCCATACCCCTGATTGTCCGCTCGGGCACGTCCGTTGACCTGAAATACTCGGTGAAGATCGAGGAAATCGATGACTCCGGGAACGTGGTCAAGGAGGTCGGGACGGTGGACCGGTCCCTGGACAAGGATTACCTTCCGTTCGTCTCCAAATCGCCCTTTGCCCTCGCCTGGCCGGGATCCACCGATTACTCCAAGCTGCTGGGGAACTCGTCGAACTTCAGCCGCGGCCTCTACACCCCTGCCACCTGGAGCACGAACTTCGCGTCAGCTCCCAAGTACACGGATGGCTCCACCGCGGGCAACGGTGCTGTCGACAAGACCGCAACGCCGGGCGAGTGGGTCACCGTCAACCGTCTTCCGGAGAAGACAGCGGCCGGGGAACCTGTGGACCAGACCCAGCGCAATCCGGTCGATGAGCGCTCCTACCGGGACAACCTCGAAACGGGGAAGAAGCTCGCCGCACCCCTGGCCATGGTCTACGGGACGTTCGACCCCGCCGCCGTCAAAGAAGCGGCTGGGGATGTGAACAGGCTTCCGCTGGGCGGCTACGACCCCACTCCGCTGACGCTGACCAAGGACGCCCAGGGCAAGGATGTCCAGGACACCACGCTCAAGCCGTCACTCAGTGCCACCGGGCTGGTCAGCCAGTCGGCCGGCGCCATCACGGACTTCTACGGTCTCGCGGCCGCACGCGGGTTCGAGAAGAACACCTCGGTCGTCGACGCCGTGCGCGTCCGGGCCAGCGCGCCTGGAAGCTGGAAGCAGGCCCAGCCGGAGGTTGAAAAGCTCGCCAACGAGATCCGGGACATGGGCCTTGAGGCCACCATCGTGGCCGGCTCTGCGCGCGAGGACGCCAACATCTTCGTCCCCGGCTACTCCAAGGACGACGCCGGCAAGGAATCTGCGCTGGGCACCGTCCAGCAATCATGGGTCAGGCAGGATGCTGCCGACGCCGTGTCCGGCTCGCTGACCGCCACCAACCTCACGCTTCTCTTCCTCACCCTCTGCGGCGCTGCGCTGCTGACAGGCGCCTCCACCGTCAGCTACGTCCGGCAGCGCCGCCGCGAGGCCGGCACCCTGCGCGCCATGGGCTGGACCCAGCGGCGGATCCGCTCGTGGGTGCTGGAGGAATTTGCCGTCGGCGCCGGGCTTCTGGCCGTCGCGGGTATCGTCCTGAGCCTGCTGAGCTGGAACCTCGCCACGGTGATTGTCTCGGCGTCGGTGCTGTTCCTGTATGCGGCCGCGGCCTTCTTTGCAGCCCAGCAGCTCCGCCACCGCGAGGAGATCGACCAGGAACCCCAGCACGACGAGCGGCTCATCGCCGTCGACTCGCCCCTGACGTTCGCAAACCGGCAGCTGAGCACCAACCGCTTCAATGCCATCTCGCTTGCCGTGGCCGTCGGAGTGTTCGGTGCAGCAGTGGGCGGCCTGATCGCCCTGCTGATCGACATCCCGCGTGCCGCCGGCGCCAGCGCACTGAGCGGCCTGGCTGCTGCCAGCGTCGCCCTGCCAAGCATCGTCCTGGGCCTCTCCGGAGTTGCGGTGGGACTCCTGCTGACGCTCGTCACCGGCCGCTTTGAACTGCAGGCCAAGCGCCAGTACCTGGGCACCCTTGAGGCCATGGGCTGGAACCCCGACATGCTGGGCCAGGTCCGTTTCTTCGAAAATGCCCTGGTGGGCGCGGTGGCTGTGCCATTGGGCGTGCTGGGCGCCCTGGGCGTGGGGCTGCTCCTGGCCCCCTATGCCGCGCTCTGGGCCGCCGTGGCCGGGCTCGTGGCCGTACTTTGCTGGATTCCGATTGCAACGAAAGTAGTCCAATGACCAACGACCTTAACCTTCGCCGGGCGCGCGGGAACGACGACGGCGAGGGCTCGCTCCAGACGCGCGCCAACACCCTCGTCAAGGCCGCCGATCACGGTACCCCGCTCGAGCTGAGCAATATCACCATCCGCTACGGCGGCGGAAAAGGCGGAGCCGACGCCGTCAGCGTGGTGGAGGGCTTCGACCTGACGCTCCACGCAGGTGAGATGCACTGTGTCGCCGGCCGAAGCGGCTCCGGCAAGACCAGCATCCTGACCGTGGGCGCGGGACTCACCCTGCCGACGTCGGGCCGGGTGCTGTGGGAGGGGCAGTCGCTCGAAAGCATGGGCGATGACGAGATCGCTGACCGCCGGCGTGCCCTGATCGGCTACGTCGACCAGGGCGGGGCGCTGATCGACGGCATGAGTGCCCTTGAAAATGTCCTGCTGCCCGCAGTCCCGGACGGTGAAGTGGATAAGCGCCGCGACATGGCCAAGGACCTCTTGGATCTTGTGGGACTTGGCCGCCGGATGAGGCACCGCCCAGCCCAGCTCTCCGGCGGTGAGCGCCAGCGCGTCGCCATTGCCCGGGCCCTGATTCTGGGAACACGCGTCCTGGTAGTGGATGAGCCCACAGCCAGCCTGGACCGCGCGTCCGCCAACCGCATCATCAGCATCCTTAAGGACACGACGTCCGACGGGATTGCCGTCCTCGTTGCTTCACATGACCACGAACTGGTCCGGCTGAGCGATACGCTGACCGAACTGATCTAGATTCATCCCTCCGCACTAAAGGTAACGTTCCGCCCGTGACTTCCCCAGACAAGCGCCCGTTCTACATCACCACGGCCATCACCTACCCCAACGGTGTGCCGCACATCGGCCACGCGTATGAGTACATTGCCACCGATGCAATGGCCCGTTTTAAGCGGCTCGATGGCTACGACGTGATGTTCCTGACGGGCACTGACGAGCACGGTCTGAAAATCGCCCAGGCCGCGGAGAAGGAAGGTGTCACGCCGAAGGAGCTCGTGGACCGGAACGCGGAAATCTACAAGGCGGCGCACGCTGCCCTGGGGATCTCCTACGACCGCTTCATCCGCACCACGGACACCGACCACTACACCGCTTCGCAGGCCATCTGGAAGAAGATGGAAGCCAACGGCGACATCTACCTCTCCAAGTACGAGGGCTGGTACTCCGTCCGCGACGAGGCCTACTACGTGGAAGACGACACCGTGGTGAAGGAGGACGGCGACCGGTACACCAAGGAGACCGACACCCCTGTCACTTGGACGGCCGAGGAGAGCTACTTCTTCCGCCTCTCCAACTACCAGGACAAGCTGCTGGCGCTCTACGAGGCGCAGCCGGAGTTCGGCGCCCCGCAGTCCCGTTTCAACGAGGTCATCAGCTTCGTCAAGCGCGGCCTCGAAGACCTCTCCATCAGCCGCACCACCTTTGACTGGGGCGTTCCGGTACCCGGCAACGACAAGCACGTCATGTACGTATGGGTGGACGCCCTGACGAACTACCTGACCGGCGCCGGATACCCGGATGTGGAATCGGCGTCCTTCAGGAAATTCTGGCCTGCCGACGTCCACGTGATCGGCAAGGACATCTCGCGCTTCCACGCCATCTACTGGCCTGCTTTTCTGATGAGTGCCGGCCTGGAACTGCCGCGGCGCGTGATGATCCACGGCTTCCTGCACAACAATGGAGTGAAGATGTCGAAGTCGCTGGGCAACGTGGTGGCCCCGGCCGACTTCGTAGCCCAGTACGGCCTGGACCAGGTCCGGTTCTTCTTCCTCCGTGAAGTGCCTTTCGGCGCAGATGGCAGCTACAACCACGAGGCGATCGTGGGGCGGATGAACTCGGACCTCGCCAACAACTTCGGAAACCTGGCGCAGCGGTCGCTGTCCATGGTGGCGAAGAACTGCGAAGGCCGGGTGCCGGTCCCCGGAGCCTTCACCGCCGAGGACCAGGCCATCCTGGCCCAGGCGAACGGCCTGCTTGAGCAGGCGCGCGCCGCCTTCGACAAGCAGGAATTCAGCCGTGCCCTTGAAGCGATCTGGGGTGTGCTGGGCGACACCAACGCGTACTTCGCCGAGCAGGCCCCCTGGGTCCTGCGGAAGTCCGACGTCGAACGCATGCGGACTGTGCTGTACGTGACCCTTGAGGTGCTTCGCATCGTCGCGATCCTGGCGCAGCCGGTCATGCCGGGGGCGTCGGCGGCCCTTCTGGGCACGTTGGGGCAGCCGGAGGGCGACGCCCGGCAGTTCGCTGCCATCCCGACGCCGATTGTCGCCGGCACCGAACTGCCCGCGCCGGCACCGGTCTTCCCCAAGTACGAAGAGCCCGCCGAAGCGTAGCCCCCTGCCGGACGCTCCCTCACCCTTCACCGGAAGGGCGGGGGAGCGTTCGCCTTTAATCCCCCCGTCGCGGCGCTGCTCGAATAATGAGACGGTTTGACCAGAATGTGGATGGCTTGGCTACCCTGAAAACATGAGCGCATCAACGATCAATCTCGCTGTCATCCCCGGTGACGGCATTGGCCCCGAGGTCATCGCCGAAGCCATCAAGGTCCTCGAAAAAGTGGTCGCCGCCGAAGGCGTCACCCTCGAGCAGACCCACTACAAGCTCGGTGCGCAGCACTGGCTGGAGACCGGCGAGACACTTCCGGAGTCCGTGCTCGAGGACCTGCGGACCCGCGACGCCATCCTGTTCGGCGCGGTCGGCGCCGCCCCCGGGGACACCCGGATCCCCTCCGGCATCATCGAGCGCGAGATGCTCCTCAAGCTGCGGTTCAGCCTTGACCACTTCGTCAACCTGCGTCCCTCCAGGCTCTACGGCGGCGTGGGCAGCCCGCTGTCCGCCCCTGGAGCCATTGATTTCATCGTGGTCCGGGAAGGCACCGAAGGCCCCTATGTGGGCAACGGTGGCACCCTGCGTGCCGGCACCCGCCATGAGGTGGCCACGGAAGTCTCGCTGAACACCGCGCATGGCGTGGAGCGAGTGGTGCGCGATGCGTTCCGGCGCGCCAGCGAGCGCCCGCGCAAGAAGCTGACCCTGGTCCACAAGCACAACGTCCTGGTGTACGCCGGGCACCTCTGGAAGCGCACGGTGGAAGCCGTCGCCGAGGAATTCCCCGAAGTCAGCCACGACTATCTGCACATCGACGCCGCCACGATCTTCATGGTCACCGACCCCTCACGCTTCGACGTGATCGTCACGGACAACCTCTTCGGCGACATCATCACGGACCTCGCTGCGGCCATCACCGGCGGCATCGGACTGGCAGCATCCGGTAACATCAACATGGACCGGACGGCCCCGTCCATGTTTGAACCGGTTCACGGATCCGCTCCGGACATTGCCGGGCAGCAGAAGGCGGACCCCACGGCCGCCATCCTGTCGGCGGCGCTGCTGCTGGACCATTTGGGCTTCTCCGACGCGGCACGCAAGATCGAGACCGCGGTGGTGGCCGACGTCGAAAGCCGCAACGGCGAAGCGCGGACCACCAGCGCCATTGGCGACGCCATTGCCGCTGCCGTTTAGCCCCGTCCAGCAGGCGTAAGCTTGACCTGAATCACCAAAATGCTGCCGTGGTCCGATGCTGAACCACGTTCACATGCCAGGCAGCCGACAGTGGAGGAACCATGACTCAGACTGCCCATGGCGTCGAATTCACCCAGCAGCCGTCGGCCACCCCGAAGTCTGCTGAAGAGCGTGCAGCCATCCTGGCGAACCCGGGTTTCGGCAACTACTTCACCGACCACACCGCGATCGTTGACTACAGCGTCGATGAAAACGGACAGGGCGGCTGGCGCGATGCCCGGATTGAGGCCTACGGGCCCATCATGCTTGACCCCTCGGCAGCCGTCCTGCACTACGGGCAGGAGATCTTCGAAGGGCTCAAGGCCTACCGGCACGCCGACGGCACCATCTGGACCTTCCGGCCCGAGGCCAACGCCGCGCGCATGAACCAGTCCGCCCGCCGCCTGGCCCTGCCGGAGATTCCGGCCGAGTACTTCCTGGGTGCCATCCGTGAACTCGTGGCCGCGGACAAGGAATGGGTCCCGGCCGGCGACGGCGAGGCCCTTTACCTGCGTCCATTCATGATCGCCACCGAGGCATTCCTGGGCGTCCGCGCCGCCCGCGAGGTGTCCTTCCGGGTCATCGCGTCGCCGGCAGGCAACTACTTCGGCGGCGAGCTGAAGCCCGTTTCCATCTGGATCTCGCGACAGTACGCCCGCGCAGGCCGCGGCGGTACCGGCGCCGCGAAGTGTGGCGGCAACTACGCGGCGTCGCTGATCGCGCAGCAGGAAGCTGAGGCCCACGGCTGCAAGCAGGTGCTGTTCCTCGACCAGTTCAACGACAACGCGGTAGAGGAACTGGGCGGCATGAACGTGTTCTTCGTGATGAAGGACGGCTCGCTGGTCACGCCCGCCCTGACCGGAACCATTCTTGAGGGCGTCACGCGGATGTCCGTCATGCAGGTGGCCAAGGACATGGGCCGCGAAGTCGCAGAGCGCAAGATCACGCTGGATGAATGGCGTGACGGCGTGGCCTCCGGTGACATCACCGAGGTCTTCGCCTGCGGCACCGCCGCCGTCATCACACCCATCGGCGTCCTTAAGGACGACACGGAGTTCATCGGTTCGGAGGACGCCAAGGCTGGCGAAACCACCATGGCCATCCGCGAGCAGCTGCTCGGCATCCAGACGGGCAAGGTCGCCGACACCCACGGCTGGCTGACCCGGCTCGCCTGACGCTTTTGTACGTACGACGGCGGGTGGCCGGGGTGGTGCCGTTGCGGCACTGAACCGGCCGCCCGCCGTCGGCGTTTCCCGGAAATGCAAGAATGGGACTGTGAATCCGGACATCACGCCAGCCCTCAAAGCCAGCAGCCCGCTGACCAGGTTCCACCTGGCCCCGAACCCCGGGCCCATGAGCCTGGACGGCACCAATTCGTACCTTATTAGTGCAGGGGGCCATCCAGGGACCGCTGTGGTGGACCCTGGCCCGCTCGACGAGGCGCACCTCCATGCGCTGGCCGCTGCTGGTTCCGTGGAACTGATCCTGATCACCCACCGCCATGCGGACCACACCGCCGGGGCGGCGCGCCTCCACGAACTGACGGGTGCGCCCGTCCGCGCGGCCGACCCGGCGCACTGCATCGGGGCCGCGCCGCTCCGGCCCGGTGAGACCATCGCAGTTGCCGGAACCGAAGTCCGGGTGGTCGCCACCCCGGGCCACACCTCCGATTCGGTCTGCTTCCACCTGCCCCTCGACGGGCCGGCCGGTTCCGTGCTCACCGGCGACACGATCCTGGGCCGCGGGACTACCGTTCTGGACCACCCGGACGGCCGTCTGGATGACTACCTGTCTTCCCTCGACCGGCTGGAACTGCTGGGGCCAGCCACCGTGCTGCCTGCGCATGGTCCGGTCCTTCCGGCACTCGACGCCGTGGTCCGGGACTACCGCAGCCACCGCCTGGACCGGCTCAGCCAGATCCGGGCGGCCCTCGCCGGCTTGGGAGGGAAGGCCGGAGTCGCGGAGGTCACGGATGTTGTCTATGCCGACGTCGATCCGGCAGTGCGGCGCGCGGCCGAGAATTCGGTGGCTGCCCAGCTGGAGTATCTGCGCACCCTGCACGACCGGACCTGACGGCGGGACGCGACGGGGGAGCCGAACCAAGACTGTAGGCTTGGAACCATGCGTATTGCCCGGTTTGTAGTCGATTCTGATCCCCTCTACGGCGTTGTTGAAGGCCAGTCCGGCAGTGAGGAAATTACTGTCATCAACGGCGACCCGTTCTTCAACGGCGTGGAACGCACGCACGTCCGCCACAAGCTGGAGGACGTCCGCCTGCTCGCACCCATCATTCCCCGCAGCAAGGTCATCGGCGTGGGCAGGAATTTCGTGGAGCACGCCCGCGAGCTCGGCAACGAAGTGCCGCAGCAGCCCCTGCTGTTCCTCAAGCCCAACACCTCGGTGGTAGGCCCGAACGATCCCATCGTGCTGCCGGAGTTCTCCGATGAAGTCTCCTACGAGGCCGAGCTCTGCGTCGTCATCGGCCGGATCTGCAAGGACGTTCCGGAAGAACGCGCGGACGACGTCATCTTCGGGTACACCTGCGGCAATGACCTCACCGCCCGGGACGTTCAGAAGACCGACCTGCAGTGGGCCCGCGCCAAGGGGTTCGACACCTCCGCGCCGCTGGGGCCCTGGATCGAAACCGAACTGGACCCCGAGGACCTGTCCATCAAGGGGTGGCTCAACGGCGAACTCCGCCAGGACGGCAGCACCAGCCAGATGATCCGCGGCGTCCGGGAACTTGTTTCCATCGTCTCGAGCGCGTTTACCCTCCTCCCCGGCGACGTCATCATGACCGGCACCCCGGCCGGCGTCGACCTCGTGCAGGCCGGTGACCGGTACGAGGTGGAAATCGAGGGCATCGGCAGGCTGTCCAACCCGATAGTCCGCCGCTAACTGCTTTTCGCTCCGATTTCGGACGGCCGCACCGTGGATCCACGGTGCGGCCGTCCGTTTTCGTAGCGGATGTGCGCACCGGAGCCTGCGTCGAAATCCGTGATCGGGCAGGCGGTAAAGTTGGAGTCACTATGACTACTCCTTCTGCGCCCAACGCCGTCCCCGGCTCTGCCCCCCTCGAAGTCACGCGTGAAGTCACTGCCGACACCCCCGTCCGCGTCCGGTTCTGCCCGTCACCCACCGGCACCCCGCACGTCGGCCTGATCCGCACGGCCCTCTTTAACTGGGCCCACGCCCGGCACACCAAGGGCACATTCGTGTTCCGCATCGAGGACACGGACGCCGCGCGCGACTCGGAGGAGAGCTACCAGCAGCTGCTGGAGGCCCTGAAGTGGCTCGGCATCTCCTGGGAAGAAGGCGTGGAAGTCGGGGGTCCGCACGAGCCCTACCGCCAGTCGCAGCGTCTGGACCTCTACAAGGACGTCGTGGCCAAGCTGATCGACGCCGGATACGCCTACGAGTGCTACTCCTCGCCGGAGGAGGTCGAAGCCCGCCACCGGGCAGCCGGCCGCGATCCCAAGCTGGGCTATGACAACTTCGACCGTGAGCTCTCCGAGGAGCAGCTGGCGGCGTTCCAGGCCGAGGGCCGCAAGCCCGTGCTCCGCGTCCGGATGCCGGATGAGGACGTCACCTTCACCGACATGGTCCGTGGCGAGATCACCTTCAAGGCCGGCAGCATTCCGGACTATGTCATTGTCCGCGCCGACGGTTCCCCGCTGTACACGCTGGTCAACCCGGTCGACGACGCCCTGATGGGCATCACGCACGTCCTCCGCGGTGAGGACCTGCTGTCCTCCACGCCCCGTCAGGTGGTGCTGATCCGCGCGCTCATGGACATCGGCGTCGCCAGCTACATGCCGGTCTTCGGCCACCTTCCGTACGTCATGGGAGAGGGCAACAAGAAGCTCTCCAAGCGCGATCCGCAGTCCAACCTGTTCCTGCTCCGGGACCGTGGCTTCATCCCCGAAGGCCTGCTGAACTACCTCTCGCTGCTGGGCTGGAGCCTGTCCGCCGACGAGGACATCTTCACGGTGGAGCAGCTGATCGAGCACTTCGACGTCAACGACGTACTCGCCAACCCGGCCCGCTTCGACATCAAGAAGGCCGAAGCCATCAACGGCACGCATATCCGCATGCTCGACCCGGAGGACTTCCGCGGACGCCTGGTCCCGTACCTCAGGGCCTCTGGATTCGTCGGGGAGAGCCTGAGTGAACGGCAGGAGGAGATCCTCGCCGAGGCTGCCCCGCTGATCCAGGAGCGCATCTCCCTGCTGGGTGAAGCTCCGGAAATGCTCGCCTTCCTGTTCAAGAAGGACGACGCGATCGACGTCGCGGACGACGCCCGCAAGGGACTGCCCCAGAACCTCCAGGAGGTTCTCGACGCTGCCGTGGCGGCGCTCGAGCCCATCGACGACTGGAACGCTGAGAACATCCAGACCGCCTTGAAGCAGGCCCTCGTGGAGGACCTTGGCATCAAGCCGAGGCTGGCATTCGGGCCAGTGCGCACGGCCATCTCCGGGCGCAGAATCTCACCGCCGCTGTTCGAGTCCATGGTGATCCTGGGCAAGGAATCGTCGCTGGCGCGGCTGCGCGCCTTCCGCGGCTGATGTCCCGGCCGGCGGCCGTGGAAGCGACCGAATCCATGCAGCGAGCCGTCCTGGACCGCCGGTTCGGCGCGGTGGGAGGCGTTCTTTTCGACATCGACGACACCCTGGTTGACCTGGGCTTCGCCATGACCACCGCGCTGCGCGATGTCAGCGAACATCTCCTGCCCGGCCTGGACCAGGCCGGGTGGGAGAAGTTCGGCAGGATCTTCACCCACGAAACCACGCACTACTACGACCGCTACCTGGCCGGCGAACTGACCTTCAATGAGCAGCGGCTGCTCCGGGGCCGGGCGGCGCTGGGCCATTTCGGCGTCGACCTGGGCGAAGGTGAGGAATCCCGCAACTGGCTCAGTTCCTATTCGCGCCTGCAGCCCAGCTACGTCAGGGCGTTCGAGGACGTCGTACCCCTCCTGGATGCGCTGGACGCTGCCGGCATACCCTACGGGGCGGTGAGCAACAACGTGCATGACTACCAGCGCGTCAAGCTCGACAGTGCCGGGCTTGAACGGATCCGCGTTCTGGTGGGCACAGATACCGTGGGGGTGCCCAAGCCGGATCCGGCAATCTACCTGGAGGGCGTGCGGCTTCTGGACAGCTCCGCGGACAGCACGCTGTATGTCGGGGACAACCGCCTGCTCGACGCTGAAGGATCGACGGCGGCAGGACTGCTGGGCGTGTGGCTGAACCGCACCGGGGAGGCCGCCCCGGGCTTTCAGGGGCACGAGGTCGGCACCCTGCTGGAGCTGCTGGCCAGGGACTAAGGGCTCTCCTGCAACGGCAGGCTGTTTCGCGCCGGGTTTCGGAACGCCCGGTTTCGGAGCGCCTGGATTCGCAGTCCCCGGTTCCTCAGGATGAGGTAGGCAGCGACCGAGCCGAGGCTAAGGACTCCCACCAGCGCCACGGCCATCGCGGCATCGGACTGGCCAACATGGTTCGACGGCGAAACCGCGGCGATGGCCGAGTGGAGCGTGCCCGTGCCTTCGGCGATCCGGGCGTTGCCATCGGCGAGCTTGGCCGCTCCGCTGGCAAGCCGGGTGGAGCCGGCTGCAAGCCTGGTGTTGCCGTCCGAGAGCTTCGAGGCCCCGGCAGCGAGTGCCCTGGACCCGCTGAGCAACCCCTGGCTGCCGGGATTTGCGGGGTCGCCTTTGATGCCGGCGTTGAGCGCCGAGGTTCCCGCGGCGAGCCGCGAGCTTCCCTGCGTGATCCTGGCGGTGGCTTTGAGCAACCCCGGATGGGCAGGGTCTCCCGGCACACCGTCCATCCCGACTCGGAGCTTGGCCGTTCCTTCCGCGAGGAGACGGGTGCCCATCACGACGCCGGGGTTGTTCGGATCCGTGCTGTTCAGCCTGCCTGCCAGCGTGCTGAACCCAGCGGTCAGCTTTCCCGTTCCGGCGTGAAGCTGCCCTGCCCCCGCATCCAGACGTGCCGCGCCGGCGTTGAGCTGTTCCGCGCCTGCCTGCAGCTGCGAGGCTCCGGCGTCCAGCTTCTGTGCCCCCGCCCGGATCTTGGCGATCTTGTCCTTGACCACAGACAACGGAACCAGCCCCTGGACGGGATCCGACGCCGCGGACTCCAGCAGCTCCAAGGCCTGTGCCAGCGCCGCCGTTCCGGTACCTGCCGCGGGATCGTTGTTCGCACCCCGGTAGCCCTTGAGTTGCACGGTGCCGGCCTCCAACTTGTCCGTGCCGGCAGCAAGTTCACCGGTTCCCGCCGCCAGCTGCCCTGCACCGCCGTCAAGCCTGGTGGCGCCGTCGGCCAGGTTATTCGGGGCATTCCCCGCCGGGGTCTGCGTCAGGGCTGCGGACAACTGCACGGATCCGGCCGCAAGCTTGTGGGCACCGTCATCCACCTTGTAGACGCCAGGGGCGAGCTTGTTGTTGACATCCGTTTCGATCTTGACGGCACCTGCGGCGAGCTGGCCGGCACCGGTTTCGAGCCTGTTGGCCCCCGGCGCCAGTTTGCCGCTGATGCCGGTGTAGATCTTTTCCGCGCCCTCAGAAAGTTTGACGGACCCTGCATTGGCCTGTCCGGCACCGCCGGAAAGCCTGCCAGCACCCGCTTTCAGCTGCTCCGCGCCGGCTGACGCCCTTTCTGCCCCGTCCTGCAACCTGGCCGAACCGTCTGCGACGCGTCCCGTCACGACGGTGTAGAACCCCAGCAGCGCCATGAGCAGAAGCGCCAGGATGGCGACGGCAAGCTGTTGGGCCCGGGTTCGGGTTTTGCTGGGCATGGTGGCACGGCTCTGTGGCACGGATAATTCCTCTCGACGGGTTTCCGGCGGCGGCTTTGCTGCCGGGCACTCCCGGGGCTGTGATGCAGCTAACAATCAAAAAAGGCTGCAACTCGGCCAGCATGGGGGCGGGGGAGGGGCTGTTACTCGGCGGTAACTTACCGAGCGTAAACTTATTTTCCCCGGCTTGGCAAGGATTTTCCTGCCACGGAGGTCCCGGTGCCACCGAAACGGGCCGCTTAGCGCCGTTCTTGGAGGGTCCGTCCGCTCGATTTGTGCCGGGCAAAACTCTCGGGTAAAGTAATTACTCGTGCTGAGGCGCTCGGAGCGCAGGATTGGTCCTGCTGAACCGGCCCGAAAGTTCCATTGGGATATGGTGTAATTGGCAACACTACGGTTTCTGGTACCGTCATTCTAGGTTCGAGTCCTGGTATCCCAGCTCTGAAAAATCCGCGGTGTTCCGCAGATTTTCGGGAGTTTCAAAGAGAATCGTCAATTTGAAACACAAGCCGAGTGTATGAAAGAATCACTTGGCTGGCCGGCAGAAATGCTGGTTGGAAAGTACGCGGCCCCATCGTATAGCGGCCTAGTACGCTGCCCTCTCACGGCGGTAACGCGGGTTCGAATCCCGCTGGGGTCACCAATGATCAGGCTTCGGGCAGCAGCCCGGGGCCTGATCTGTTTAACCGGCCCCATGTGCCTGGCGGATCGATTTGACTGGCCGGCCAGCGCTCCGGCCATGCCTGACCCGCAAAATTCCCCAAACTGGCATGATGATGCTGTGACCTCCTTCACCGAGCCTCCGCGGCCTGACAGGCCGCCCCAGAGCCAGAAGCCAGTAGAGCAGTCAGCTGGCGCGGTCGCGCTCCTGGAGTCCGTTCACAGCGACCTGGCTTCAGTATCGCTGCCGCTGAGGCTTCCCGGCGTGGAGCAGGCAAGGTTGGAGATCCGCAATTCGGTAGCCCAACTCGATGACTACATCCTCCCGCGGTACCGGAGCCTCGACGCTCCGCTGCTGGCCGTCGTCGGAGGTTCTACCGGTGCGGGCAAATCTACCCTCGTGAACGCGCTCGTTGGCCACCCCGTCACGCGTGCCGGAGCCATCCGCCCCACTACACGCCAGCCCATACTCCTGCACCACCCCGGAGATGCTGCCTGGTTTGAGGACCAGCGCGTTTTGCCAAGCCTTAGCCGCATCCGGGGCTCGGTGGTCTCCACCCAGGTGCCTGCCAATCAGGCCGGTCCCACGCCGGACGCAGCCTCGATCTCGTCGCTGGTCCTGGTGGGAGACCCCGCCGTGCCGCAGGGAATTGCGCTCCTGGACGCGCCGGACATCGATTCCATCTCAGATGACAACCGTAAGCTGGCCAACCAGTTGCTGGCGGCGGCCGACCTCTGGATTTTTGTGACCACCGCCAACCGCTATGCAGATGCAGTCCCTTGGAAGCTGCTGCTCAACGCAGCGTCGCGGGACATCATGGTCGCCGTGGTCCTCGACCGGGTCCCCCCGGCGGCCGAGGCCGAGGTCAGCCAAGACCTGCTCGCCATGCTTGCCCGGGAGGGGCTCGGCGAAGCCGGACTGTTCGTCATTCCGGAAGTTTCCCTGGACCGGTTCGGCATGCTGCCCGCGGCCGCCGTTGAACCGCTCAAGACGTGGCTTGGAAATCTCGCCGCCGACGCCGCCGGGCGGGCAGAGATTGCCCGACGCACGCTCAACGGAACCGTCCAGGCCCTGGGCCAGCGCGTCCACCGCGTGGCTGAGGCCTCGGGGGAACAGAGCCGCGCCGCGGAGATTCTCCGCGACGACGCCCGGGCCGCCTACAAGGACGCTGTGACCCGGATCCTCAACGCCACGAAGGACGGCGCGCTCCTGCGCGGTGAGGTGCTGGCCCGCTGGCAGGACTTCGTGGGCACGGGAGAGTTCTTCCGGAGCCTGGAGCAGAACATCGGACGGTTCCGGGACCGCATGGGGGCATTTTTCCGCGGTGAACCAGCTCCGGCCATCAAGGTGGAAACCGCCATCGAAACGGGGCTGCAGGCAGTCATCGTCGATGAAGCCGCCAACGCGGCGGAGGACACGGACCAGCGCTGGCGCTCGGATCCTGCGGGGCGACAGTTGCTGGGCACGGACGACCTCTCCGGAACCAGCCCCGGGTTTGCAGCCGAGGTGGCCGCGGAAATCCGGGCCTGGCAGGAGAGTCTGATGGAACTGATCCGGACCGAGGGCCAGGGCAAGCGGACGCAGGCCAGGTGGCTGTCGTTCGGCATCAACGGCCTCGGCGCCGCGCTGATGATTGTGGTCTTTTCCATGACTGCAGGCCTGACCGGACTTGAGATCGGCGTGGCGGGCGGGACCGCCGTCGTCGGTCAGAGGCTGCTTGAGGCCTTCTTCGGCGAGGACGCCGTACGCCGTCTCGCCCAGACCGCCCGAGAAGATCTCCACTCCCGCTGCCAGACGTTGCTGCAGGGTGAACAGCAGCGCTTCCTGGACCGGCTGGCATTTGACGGCGGCGCATCGGCCGAAGTACTTGCCGGCCATGCCCGGTCTTTGGCCCGGCTGGCGGGCGCCGCATGAGCCGCCACAGCGTGGTCAAGGAAGCAACGCAGCTCCAAAGCCGCCTTGAAGCATTGAACAATGCCCGCGAGCTGGCCCAAGGGGTCCTGCCGGCTGAGGCGTTGGATGAGGCGTTCCAGGTCCTGGAGCGCGCCAGTTCGCGGCGGTCACTTTCCGCCGACCATACCGTCGTGGGATTTTTTGGGGCAACGGGAAGCGGTAAGTCAACCCTTTTCAATGCCGTCCACGGGGCAGAAATCGCGACGGCGGCCGCCCGCCGGCCCACTACCTCGGAACCTTTGGCGAGTGTCTGGGGAGCGGACGGCAGCGAGACGCTGCTTGACTGGCTGGAGGTGCGCCAGCGCCATCACGCTGTGCCAGTGGAGGGATTCGCGGACGAATCAAGCGGGCTCATACTTCTTGACCTGCCGGACTTCGATTCGACGAGGGCCGCAAACCGCGAGACCGTGCAGCGGCTGGTGGGTATGGTTGACGTCCTGGTGTGGGTGCTGGATCCGCAAAAGTACGCCGACGCCGCCGTCCACAATGACTTTCTGGCCCCGTTGGCGTCACACGGCGCCGTGACCCTTGTGGTGCTGAACCAGATCGACCGGCTCCCCGACGCCGATGTGCAGCCGGTCCTGGAGTCGCTCAGGGGCATCCTCGTCCGCGACGGGCTCGGCAAGGTCCAGGTTCTGGGGGCTTCGGCCCTTACCGGGGCCGGGGTGGACAAAGTCCGGGCGGCGATCGGCCACGTGGCGGCGCAGCGGGCGGCCCTGTCACTGAGGCTCTCCGCGGATGTCTCAAGGGCGTCCGCACGGCTGCAGGATGCGTCCGGGACCGGCGAGGCAGCCGGCGTGAAGGGCGGATCGAAGGCGCGGCTGGCGGAGGAGTTGGCGATCGCGGCCAACGTCCCGCTGGTCGTCGATGCCGTAGGCCGCTCATACCGGCAAGAGTCCACCCGGCGCACAGGCTGGCCGGTGACAAGGTGGCTGGTCCGGTTCCGGCCGGACCCGCTCCGGCGCCTGAACCTGCGCCGCGGTACCAGTGCCGAGGTGAACAGGACCTCGCTGCCTCCCGCAGGTGCCCCGGAACGGGCCAGAACGGACGCCGCGGTCCGTGACTTTGCCGACGCCGCGAGCGACGGCGCACCGGGCCCGTGGCGGGCGTCGATCCGGAACGCAGCCCGGCAGGGGAGGGACAGGCTCCCGGATGCTTTGGACCAGGCCATCGCCGGTGCCGACTTGAGAGCGGGACGGAGATCCTGGTGGTGGGGCGTTTTCAACGTGGTCCAGTGGCTGGCGCTGCTGACGGCCGTGGGCGGACTGGGGTGGCTTGGCCTGCTCGCGGTCCTCGGCTATTTGCAGTTGCCGATCCCGGAGGTGCCCCGCGTGGAGGGCTGGCCTATTCCCACCCTCATGATTGCCGGCGGCGCGGCGCTGGGCATCCTCCTGGCGATCACCGCGAAATTCATTACCGCCGGCGCGGCCCGTGCCCGGGCGGCGTCAGCGCGCAAGCGCCTCAAAGCAGCCGTAGTGCAGGTCGCGGCGAAACATGTGGTGGAGCCCGTGGAAACCGAAATCAGCCGGCTAAAGGCCTTCAACGCAGCGGTCAGGGCCGCCAGCAGATGACCCGACGCCAGGGTGGCTTTTAGGCCCCGGCGTCCTGGAGTGCGGCTGCAGCATCCCGGACCTTGACCATGGTGCGGAGGTTGCGGGTTGTGGTGGAAACCTTGTACTTCGGCTTGGCCGTCAGCTTGCTGAAGGGGCTGTCCAGGGTACCGCCCGCCGGTGCCAGCCAGGCCAGGGCCTCCGGGCCCAGCCTCTCCTGCTCCACGCCGACCCCTTCGCCGCCGCCCAGTGCCTCCGCGGCGGCGACCAGCTCGTCCAGTGCGGCGGTATCCGAGGTCAGGGTGAGGTACGTGTGGGTGGTTTTGTCGTCCGCCGGATAGCGACAGGCTGCAACCAGTTCGGCAACACGGGAGGACGTCAGCACCACAACCCAGGCGTCATAGCCGAAGGATTGCCTCAGTGCCGCCTCGAATTCCTTTTTGACGGCTCCGGGAGCAAGGTCACTGGCCAGCACGACGTTGCCGCTGGCCAGTAGCGTCTTCACACCGGTGAATGGGGACGCCTTCAGGGCTTCCTTGAGGTCCGCCATCTTGATGTTGATGCCGCCCACGTTGATGCCGCGAAGGAACACTGCGTAGCTGGTCATGCGCTCACAATACTGCCGGTTGTGGCTGACAGGGGCGTGCGCCGCCGGTGGTCCTATTCTGCGACGCCGGTATGCCCGCCGCAGGCTTGTTGGTTGCGCGAATTGATCAGGCGGGTTTGGCTGACTTTTCGGGGCAGGCTGGTTCCGGACGGCGTGGTTCCGGGCAGCGGAGGTGCCGTGGAGTGATAGCTGTGGCCGGTGGGGGTCCGGAGTTCGATCGTGTGCCGGGGACCGGGGCTGGGTTGGGCTTTCCATCCTGGGAGTTCTTTGGTGTGGTTGCAGGCTTCGCACAGCCCGGCCCCGTTTCCGAGGCTGGTGGTCCCGCCGGTGTGCCACGGTACGACATGGTCATGGTGGCGGATCGGCGCGTCGCAAAAGGGGGTGCGGCAGGTGTCATCGCGGGCCTGGATGAAGCGCCGCAGCCCCGGCGGGAACATGCGCGCCCGCGTATCCATGCCGACAAGGTCGCCCATCCCGGGGGCGGTGTAGAGCCGGCGGAGCCAGACATCGAAAACTGCACTGTGCCCAGAGTCCGCCCGCCGGCCCGGGTCTGGGCCGTCACCCGTTGTGGGATCGTCCTCCCGACCGCGCCCTGGCTGGCCCAGTTGTTGCCCTTGGCCCCGGGTGAGGAGGTTGCGGGCCCAGCCGGCGGGGACGGTGCCGTACCCGGGAAGGCGGGCTGGTTCGCTGTTGCCCTGGAGGAGGGAGCGGTCGGTCATGATCAGCTGGATCTCGATGCCGGTGATGCCTCCGGGGGTGCCGGTGGTGCGTTCTACCAGGGCGTCGGCCATGATCTGGCCACGTGACCGGCCGTCGCCGTCGGAGCGGAGGGTGTCGGCACGCCGGCTGAGCGCGGCGTGCACGGCGACGCCCTGCGCGACGGGCAGCAGGTAGGTCATGGTGTCCGGTGCCGGGCGGAGGCGCACGTTCGTCGTCGACGGCGCACCGGTCGGTATTGGACAGGCATGCCGTTTTCTTTGACGAGCAGGGTGGCGCGCCATTCGTTGAGCTGGCCGCTGTCCAGGGCGGCAGGGTGTGCGGCATCTCGGTCACGAGTGCCTTCGCGAAGCCGAGCAGCCGGCTGCCCCGGTTGGGGGATTCGCGGCGGGCGAGGGCGATCTCCGCGGCCACGCCCTGGCCCCATTCCGCGGCCGGGGCCCCTGCCCGGGCCTGGCCCCGGCGCTGGGCGGCATCAAAGGTCACGTCAATCCGGGCCTGCAGCCCGGCGATGACGCATTTGAGGTCCTCCAGGCCCGCCAGCTGATCGATCAGCCCGGCATTGTCCGCGCGAAGCAGCAGCGAACCCGCCGCCGCGATCAGGTCCTGCACGCTGGCACAGCTCGAAGCGGAGCTGGACGCAACGGTATTCGAGCCGGCGGTGTCCGACTCGGCGTCGTCTTCAAACGCGGCCCCGGCAAAGGCAGGGTCTGCAAATGAGGCATCGGGAAAAGGATCCTCTGGAAAAGTGGCGTCTGGAAACCCGTCGTCAGGGAAAGTGGCGTCTGGAAACCCGTCGTCAGGGAAAGGGTCGAGTGGAAACGCGTCGAAGGGAAAATCAGCGTCCGGGAACCCGGCGTCCGGGAACCCGGCGTCCGGGAAATCGGCGCCGGGAAAATCGCCCCGGGGAAGAGCGCAGCCGCATGGCAGCGCTGCCTTCGTCAGGTGCGTTTCCCCATCTCCATCCATAAACACAGTCTGCCAAGGGGCACAGACAATTTAGGGTCGGGGCCGGTACCAGCTAAGAGAGTTTCCAATAGCTGGCCAAGCCCCGCGAGCGCCGTGCTGATCCGAGGGCAGGAAGCCTGCGATATCCGGCCCAAGGTGGACTAACCCGGCACTCGCCTCAGTCGTTGTTCTTGCGGAGTGCTTCCGTCAGGACCCGGGCTGCGTTGCAGACCACCTCGGCGTGCAGGCGGCCGGGCTGGCGGGTGAGCCGCTCGATGGGGCCGGAGATGGAAACGGCGGCGATTACACGGCCGGAGGGACCGCGGACCGGTGCCGAAACCGAGGCGACCCCCGGCTCCCGTTCACCGAGGCTCTGACCCCAGCCCCGCCGTCGTACTCCTGCCAAAACGGTGGGCGTAAAGCGCGCGGACTGGAGTCCTTCCAGCAGGCGATCATGGTCCTCCCATGCGAGCAGGACCTGGGCGGCGGAACCAGCCTTCATGGACAGCTGCGTGCCAACAGGGATGGTGTCGCGGAGGCCGATGGGCCGCTCGGCAGAGGCGACGCAGACGCGCCAGTCGCCCTGGCGGCGGAAGATCTGGGCGCTTTCGCCCGTGGCGTCTCGCAGCTGCATCAGGACCGGACCCGCTGAGGCGATGAGCCGGTCCTCGCCGGCGGCCGAGGCAAGCTCCACGAGGCGGCTGCCGAGAACAAACCGGCCCTGGATGTCGCGGCTTACCAGGCGGTGGTGAACCAGCGCCAATGCGAGCCGGTGCACGGTGGGCCTCGCCAGTCCCGTGGCAGCAACGAGCTGTGCCAGAGTCGTGGGTCCGGCCTCGAGCGCGTCAAGCACCTGGGCCGCTTTATCAATGACACCGACTCCACTAGAATTGTCCATGTAATGATATTGCCGTCTCATTATCTGAGATGCAAATCTTTTGACTGGCTTATTACACGGCTCTGCTGCTTCAGTGGAAGTAACAGCCAACAGCAGTGAAGGGAGATGGCCATGGCAAACACATTGGCCGAGAAAGTCTGGGACGCGCACGTGGTGCGCAAAGGCGACGGCGACGGCGCCAACGCCCAGCCGGACCTTCTGTACATCGACCTTCACCTCGTCCACGAGGTGACGTCCCCGCAGGCCTTTGAAGGGCTCCGCCTGGCCGGCCGCAAGCTGCGCCGCCCGGACCTCACCATCGCCACGGAGGACCACAACACTCCCACGCTGGACATCGACAAGCCAATTGCCGACCTCACGAGCCGGACGCAGATCCAGACGCTGCGCAACAACTGCCAAGAGTTCGGGGTGCGCCTGCACTCTCTGGGCGACGCCGAACAGGGCATCGTGCACGTGGTGGGTCCACAGCTTGGCCTGACCCAGCCCGGCATGACCGTGGTCTGCGGCGATTCGCACACCTCAACCCACGGCGCCTTCGGCGCGCTGGCCATGGGCATCGGCACGTCCGAGGTGGAGCACGTCATGGCCACCCAGACCCTGTCCCTGAAGCCGTTCAAGACCATGGCCATCAATGTCGAGGGCACCCTCCGTCCCGGCGTCACAGCCAAGGACATCATCCTTGCAGTGATCGCCAAGATCGGCACCGGCGGTGGCCAGGGCTACGTCCTGGAGTACCGCGGATCGGCCATCCGGGCACTGTCCATGGAAGCGCGGATGACCATCTGCAACATGTCCATCGAGGCAGGGGCGCGCGCCGGCCTGGTCGCTCCGGACGAAACCACCTACGCATACATGAAGGGCCGCCCGCACGCACCGGAAGGTGCCGACTGGGATGCCGCCGTCGCATACTGGTCCACCCTGCGCAGCGACGATGACGCCGTCTTCGATGCCCAGGTGGACCTCAACGCCGACACGCTCGAGCCGTTCGTCACCTGGGGCACCAACCCCGGCCAGGGCGTCCCGCTGTCGGACAAGGTCCCTTCCCCCAACGACTTCGGCGATGAGAACGCCAAGGCGGCAGCCGAACGCGCGCTGCAGTACATGGGCCTGGAGGCAGGGACACGCATGAAGGACATCCGGGTGGACACGGTCTTCCTGGGTTCCTGCACGAACTCCCGCATCGAGGACCTCCGGGCCGCGGCTGACATCATCCGCGGCCGCGAGAAGGATCCCAAGGTCCGCATGCTCGTGGTGCCGGGCTCGGCCCGCGTCCGCCTGGAAGCGGAAGCCGAGGGCCTGGACCGGGTGTTCAAGGATTTCGGTGCAGAATGGCGCTTCGCCGGATGTTCCATGTGCCTGGGCATGAACCCGGACCAGCTGGAGCCGGGGGAGCGCTGCGCATCCACGTCCAACCGCAACTTTGAAGGGCGCCAGGGCAAAGGCGGACGAACCCACCTGGTGTCGCCTGTGGTGGCAGCTGCCACGGCAGTGCGCGGAACGCTGAGCTCGCCGTCGGACCTCGATCCGGCCCCGGAATCCGCCGCCCTCCAGACGACCGACGCAGCCTAGGAAGGCCCCATGGAAAAGTTCACCACCCACACCGGAATCGGCGTCCCGCTGCGCCAGAGCAATGTTGACACCGACCAGATCATTCCGGCGGTCTACCTCAAGCGGATCACCCGCACGGGCTTCGAGGATGCACTGTTTTCGGCCTGGCGGAAAGACCCGGCGTTCATCCTGAACCAGGCACCCTTCAACGCCGGCTCCGTGCTGGTGGCCGGGCCTGACTTCGGGACCGGCTCCTCCCGCGAGCACGCAGTCTGGGCGCTCAAGGACTACGGCTTCAAGACCGTGCTGTCCTCCCGGTTCGCCGATATCTTCCGCGGCAACTCGGGCAAGCAGGGACTCCTGGCTGCCGAACTGGCGCAAGATGACATCGAACTGATCTGGAAGGCACTCGAGAACGCCCCCGGCACCGAGGTGACCGTGGACCTCGTGTCCAAGACCGTCATCTGCGGGAACGTGGTTGCTCCATTCTCGATCGACGATTACACGCGGTGGCGCCTGCTCGAGGGCTTCGACGACATCGGCCTGACGCTGCAGCACGAGGAAGACATCACCACCTACGAGGCCACCCGGCCGGCCTTCAAGCCGAAGACCCTGCCGGCCAGGCTTTCGTAGGTCCTGTTACCCAGTCGGAGGCCCGTCGCACGAATCTGCGGCGGGCCTTTCCGTTGCCGGGCCCATACGGGTGAATACTGTATTGAGCCCCCTGTGGATCCACTCCCTGGCCCCGCAGTGCCCGGCCGCAGGTCCCGCGGAGACGGCTTTCACAAGGGGCCGTATTTCGGTTCGGTAACGCAAGCTCATATGCTTAGCTGGTGCCTTTGTAAGGATTTGGGGACGAGTAGTCGTGAGGAAACCGGTAAATGAGTAGTGTTCTGACAATCCGCGGAGGCGTCCCGCTAACTGGCCGTGTCAAGGTCCGCGGTGCAAAGAACCTTGTGCCCAAGGCCATGGTGGCGGCGCTGCTGGGCAATGAGCCTTCGGTGCTCCGGAACGTTCCGGAAATCAAGGACGTCGAGGTTGTCACCAGCCTGCTCCAGCTCCACGGGGTCACCGTGGAGAAGGATCCCGTGACCGGTGATCTCACCCTGGATCCGAAGGACGCCAAGACGGCGCCGAGCACGGCCATTGACGCCCACGCCGGTGACTCACGCATCCCGATCCTGCTGTGCGGCCCCCTGATCCACGCCATCGGTGAGGCTTTCATCCCCGATCTCGGCGGCTGCAAGATCGGCGACCGCCCGATCGACTACCACCTGAACGTGCTGCGCCAGTTCGGCGCCGTCGTGGAGAAGCGCCCGGGCGGCATCCACATCTCCGCGCCCAAGGGACTCCACGGCGCCAAAATCTCCCTGCCGTACCCCTCAGTGGGCGCTACGGAGCAGGTCCTCCTGAGTGCCACGCGCGCCGAAGGCATCACCGAACTCTCCGGCGCGGCTACCGAGCCCGAGATCGTGGACCTCATCGCTGTGCTGCAGAAGATGGGCGCCATCATCAGCGTCCAGACGGACCGCACCATCCGCATTGAAGGTGTCCGGGACCTGGGCGGCTACAACCACCGGGCACTCTCTGACCGCAACGAATCTGCGTCCTGGGCTTCCGCTGCCCTGGTCACCCGCGGCGACATCTTCGTTGAAGGCGCTTCCCAGCGCGACATGATGACCTTCCTGAACACCTTCCGCAAGGTGGGCGGCGGCATGGACATCGGCGACGACGGCATCCGGTTCTACCACCGCGGCGGCAAGCTGAGCCCGCTGGTGCTCGAAACCGACGTCCACCCGGGCTTCATGACGGACTGGCAGCAGCCACTTGTTGTCGCACTGACGCAGGCCGAGGGCGTTTCGATCGTGCACGAGACCGTGTACGAGAACCGATTCGGCTTCACCGACGCCCTGATCCGGATGGGAGCCAGCATCCAGGTCCACCGGGAATGCCTGGGCAGCGTCCCCTGCCGTTTCGGGCAGCGGAACTTCCTCCACTCAGCCGTCATCTCCGGCCCGACGCAGCTCAAGGGCACCGACATCGATGTTCCGGACCTGCGGGGCGGCTTCAGCCACCTCATCGCAGCCCTGGCCGCCACCGGCACGTCCCGGGTGACGGGTATGGACATCATTAACCGCGGCTATGAGCGCTTCAATGAAAAGCTCGCAGGCCTGGGCGCCGATTTCGACATCACTGCTGCGAAGTAGCGTGCCCCTGTGAAGGAATCGGCCAAGAGCCACATCACGTTCGTGATCATCGCCGGGATTGCGCGGCCCCTCCTGACACTGATGATGAACAAGAAATGGGAAGGCACAGAAAAACTTCCCGCCGGCGGTTTCATTGCGGCACCCAACCACTGCACCGAGATCGATCCGCTGGTCGTCGGGCACATGCTTTACAACCAGAAGCGCGCCCCGCACTTCCTCGCCAAGGCAGGCCTCTTCAAGGTGCCGGTCCTCGGTAAGCTGCTCCACGCCGTCAAGCAGATTCCGGTGGAACGCTCGACGGCGGGTGCCAACCGCTCCCTGCAGCTCGCCCAGGAGATCGTGGCAGAGGGCGGGGCGATTGTCATCTACCCGGAGGGCACGCTGACGCGGGATCCGGACCTCTGGCCCATGAAGGGCCACACGGGCGCTGCCCGGCTTGCACTCGAAGGAGGTATCCCCGTCGTGCCCATGGCCCACTGGGGCGCCCACGAGGTCTTCCCCCGGTATGCCAAGCGTTTCCATCTTTTTCCGCGGAAAACTTCCAGGATCCTGATTGGCGATCCCGTG
Source organism: Arthrobacter sp. Bi83 (assembly GCF_918698095.1). Classification (GTDB taxonomy): domain Bacteria; phylum Actinomycetota; class Actinomycetes; order Actinomycetales; family Micrococcaceae; genus Arthrobacter. The sequence continues at coordinate 48,079 of NZ_CAKKLY010000002.1, read as the reverse complement.
GATCTTTCCCGCTTCGAGGGCCGGCCCAGGGACAAAGCCACCCTGACGGAGGCCACCGAGGCCATCATGGATGCAGTCACCGGCCTTCTGGCTGAACTCCGCGCTGAGCAGCCCCCCGCCAAACGCTGGGACCCGGCTGCGCACAACCAGACGAAGCACGGCCGCGACGTGGAACGGGGCGGACAATGACGCCTGAGCGGGCCCGGCCCGGTGCCGCGGTGTCGGTGGCGGTCCTCGGCGCAGGCTCGTGGGGAACCACGTTCGCCAAGATCCTCGCCGACGCCGCCACAGGCTCGGGCGTCGACCGCCGCATCCGGCTTTGGGGCCGGCGCGCGGAAGTCGTAGAGCAAATTAACCGGTACCACCGCAACCCGCAATACCTCGCCGACGTCGAACTTCCGCCGAGCATCACGGCGTCCACCGACGTGGCCGAGGTGCTCGCCGGAGCAGACCTCGTGGTCCTCGCCGTTCCGGCGCAGTCGCTGCGCCTGCAGCTGCGCGAATGGAAGCCCCTGCTGGAGGCGGACGCCCTGGTGGTGTCCCTCATGAAGGGCCTCGAACTCAGCACCGACGCCCGCATGAGCGAAGTCATCGGCCAGGAGCTGGATATCCCCGCCAACCGCATCGCCGTGGTGTCCGGGCCCAATCTAGCCATGGAAATCGCCCGGGAGGAACCTACGGCCTCGGTCGTGGCGTGTCCCGACTCCGCGGTCGCCGGCTGGATCGCCAGGAGCTGCACCTCTCCGTATTTCCGCCCTTACACCACCTCGGACATTGTGGGCGTCGAGATCGGCGGCATCGTCAAGAACGTCATAGCCCTGGCGGTGGGAATCTGCGAGGGCAAACAGATGGGCGATAACACCAAAGCGTCGGTGATCACCAGAGGACTTGCGGAGACCTCCCGCCTGGCCCTGGCTCTGGGCGGCGAAGCACAAACCATGGCGGGACTCGCCGGGTTGGGGGACCTCGTGGCCACCTGCTCGTCGCCGCTGTCCCGGAACCACACTGCCGGCCGGCTTCTCGGCCAGGGACTCACCCTGGATGAAGTCGCCGAAAAGATGACCCAGACGGCCGAGGGCATCAAGTCCGGGCAGGCTGTCCATGAACTTGCCGGTAAGCTCGGCGTCGAGATGCCCATCACGGCAGCCGTCGTCGCCGTGCTGGCCGGAAAATTGTCCGTTGACCAACTGGGGCCGCTACTGCTGGCCCGGGAACTTAAATCCGAAGGCGATTACTGACAGTGTCGGAAGAAAACTTGACCGCAGCGGACAACGCCCAGACGAGCAGGCCCCGCGTTGCGGTGCTCTTCGGCGGGCGTTCGAGTGAACACGCCGTCAGCTGCGTCACGGCAGCCGGGGTGCTGGGCGCAATCGACCGCAACAAATACGACGTCATTCCCATCGGGATTGCCAAGTCCGGGCAGTGGGTTCTTGCTGCGGGGGACACCGGGCAGTGGTCACTTTCGTCGACCTCCCTGCCAGAGGTTGCGCCGTCGTCCCAGACCGTGACACTCGCCGAAATCGGCGGGGAGCACCAGCTTATCGTGGCCTCGCCCAACGAGGTGCCGCAGGAACTCGGCACGGTGGACGTGGTTTTCCCGCTGTTGCACGGTCCGTTCGGCGAGGACGGAACCATCCAGGGCCTCCTGGAGCTTTCCGACACGCGATACGTAGGTGCCGGGGTACTGGCGTCCGCCGTGGGCATGGACAAGCATTTCATGAAGGTGGTCTTCGAGGCCGCCGGACTGCAGGTTGGCCCCTACATCGCTGTGACGGACCGGCAGTGGCGCAACGATCCCGAATCGGTGCGGAAGCGTGTCGACCTGCTCGGCTACCCCGTGTTCGTCAAGCCCGCCCGCGCCGGATCCTCCATGGGTATCTCAAAGGTGGATCGCCTTGAGGACCTCGACGCGGCCATCGAGGCCGCCCGTGAACACGACCCCAAGCTCGTCATCGAGGCCGGCATCGTCGGCAGGGAAATCGAGTGCGCCGTGCTGGAAGGCCGGGGCTCCGCTGCACCGCGGACGTCCCTGCCTGGAGAAATTTCCGTGGCCGCCGGTGACCATGAGTTCTACGACTTCAACGCCAAGTACGTGGATGACGCCGCCGCACTGAGCTGCCCCGCGGCTATGCCCGAGGAGGCTATAGCCCGGGTGCGGGAGCTCGCCGCCGTGGCATTCGACGCAGTCGGGGCCGAGGGCCTTAGCCGGGTCGACTTCTTCTACACCGCCGACGGCGCGCTCATCATCAACGAGATCAACACCATGCCTGGATTCACGCCGAAGAGCATGTATCCGCAGATGTGGGCCGCCTCGGGGCTGAGCTACGCGGAGCTGATCGACGAGCTCATCTATCTGGCGCTGAAGCGCAAAACCGGTCTCCGCTAGGACGCGCCGCTGGCCGGGCCCGTCCGGCCCCGGGGTTTGACCACCGCTGGTCGAGCCTGTCGGGACCTACTTGCTGGTGGGCAGGTGCTGAAGGTCTTCCTGGCCAACGCAGTTGCGGCTTGCCTTGATTTTCCCGGCAGCCCCGGAGAGGTCGGCCAGCACAGTCGCCGAGCTGATCTTGTTCGGGTCCATCAGGATTTCCGTGGCCGGTTCGCGGCCGAAGGTGGTCAATGTCCACACGGGATTGCCCTCCTTGATGACCCAGTCGACGTCATTGACGCTGACACAGCGGTCCGTGGTGGGCCCGGGTACGTTGACTCCGCACCGCAGGATCACCTGGGAGGGATCACCCCATGCGGCCGTCGCCTGGCTGTTCGTCTTGCGGAGGCGTGCATCGCCGATGGCGTCCGGGAGTGCCACCATCATGGGAGCGCAGGCCGGGTTCGCGGCGTCGGCGGCGGGCGCAACATCGACGGCGGGGGAGCAGCCGCCCAGCGCAAGGGCGGCGGCTGCAGCCACGGCCAGGACTGACCAGATGCCGGGCCGGCTGGCCGGTCCGGGGACCCGAAGGTTTCGGGCTGTTCGGGCTGATCCAGGGGTGCGGCGGCAGTGCATGCGTTAACCCTATCCCGGAGTCAGGACCCGAATTGCCGTGAGGTCACCGGCGCCCCGCATGCCGGGAAACAATGTCGTCCCGTCGCGGTAGCGTAGTGGCGTGCCCCAATCACCACTGACTGTCGCCGAACTGTCCGAAGCCGAGTTGCTCACGCGGATCTTCCCGCGGCTGGAGCTGAACGCCGTGCACAGCGCGGCCGTTCTCCTGGGTCCTGGCGATGATGCCGCCATCGTTGCCGTGCCGGACGGCCGGACTGTCATCAGCATCGACACCCAGGTACAGGACCAGGATTTCCGGCTCCAGTGGAACAACGGCTACCGGACCACCGGCTACGACGTGGGGTGGAAGGCGGCAGCCCAGAACCTCAGCGACATCAATGCCATGGGCGCCACCGCAACCACGCTCGTGGTCAGCCTCACCATGCCGGCCGACACTCCGGTGGAATGGATCGAGGACCTGGCGGACGGGCTGGCCGCGGCCATCGGAAAGCTCGGGGCAGGATCATGCTCTGTCGCCGGAGGCGATTTGGGCCGCGGGGGCGAGCTGTCCGTCACTGTGGCGGTTCTCGGCACCCTCAGTGGAGGCCAGCCCGTACTCAGGTCCGGGGCAACGGCCGGCGACACTCTGGCCATTGCCGGCAAAGCCGGCTGCGCGGCTGCGGGGCTCGCACTCCTGGAGTCGAACCACCCTGTGGCATCGCTGGCCCCGGAACTGAGGCTGTTCCTGGATCTCCAGTGCCGCCCCGAGCCGCCCCTTGATGCCGGGCCAGGGGCGCGGACATCAGGAGCCACCGCCATGATGGACATTTCGGACGGGCTCGTGCGGGACGGCACCCGGCTCGCTGTTGCGAGCAACGTCGTGCTGGACCTTGATCCCGGGAAGCTGAAGCAGCTGGCCGCGTCACTGCGGCCGGCCGCCGCGCTCCTGGGGGCCGATCCGTTGGCGTGGGTGCTGGGCGGCGGAGAGGACCACGGCCTGCTTGCTACATTCCCCGCGGACATTCAGCTGCCTCCCGGGTTCACTGGGATAGGCTCAGTACAGGCCCGCGGTTCGAATGAAGCGGCGGGCGTTAAGATCGCGGGACGGCCCGCTGACTCCGTGGGATGGGATCACTTTGCAGACTAAGATTGCCGCCAACGCGCAAGCGATGAAGCGGTGGTTGGGCAAGGCCGAAACAGCCCTGGGGAACCACAGTGACCGCCTCAATGCGATCAACATCTTCCCGGTGGCCGACGGCGACACCGGCACCAACCTTTACCTGACAGTCCGGGCAGCGGCCCGTGCGCTTCAGGAGTCCCCGCCGGAAACGTCGCAGAGGGCCAGCATTCAGCTGGTCCCGGCCCAGAACGACGTCGGTGCGGTCCTCGCCAAAGCCGGGCAGGCCGCGATGGAGCAGGCCAGGGGAAACTCCGGCACACTGTTCTCGGTTTTCCTGTGCGCCGCCGCCGAGCCCTTGTCGGGGCACATGCGGCTCACCGCCACGTTGCTGGCCGCGGCCCTCAACCGGGCGCAGATCCGGGCCTGGTCGGCGCTCAGCGACCCTGTGCCCGGGACCATGCTGTCGGTCATGGAGGCAGCCGCCCGGGCAGCGGCCGCCGTCGACGCCGCCCAGAACGGGAATGACAGCAACCACGCCCTGGGCCTGGTGCTGGACGCCGCAGTTGAGGCAGCACTCGAGGCCGTCGTCCGCACCGAGGGCCAACTCGATGCCCTGCAGGCCGCCCACGTCGTGGACGCCGGCGGCGTGGGGATGCTGCTGATCCTTGACTGCCTGCGGTCGGCGGTACTCGGCGGGGAACTCCAGAGTGAACTGCTGGACGGCCTGCACGGCTACGACGTGCAGGACCCCCACATCCACGCGGACCTGCCGGATGACGACGGCGTGGAGGTCATGTGCACCATCAGCCTGTCGCCGCTGGACGCGGCCACTCTCAGGCAGCGCCTCGACGAGCTCGGGGATTCTGTGATCATGAGCCAGGTGGGGCCGTCTCCGGATCAGGAAGGCCGGTACCGCTGGCGGGTCCATGTGCACGTCTTGGAGCCAGGTCCCGCCCTGGAGATGATCGGTTCCCTCGGCGAGCCCACCGGCGTAACAGTCAGCGAGCTGGCACTGCCACGAGACCCCAACCCGGTGGAGGCTGATGTCCGGAGCCTCGAGGGTTGATGAAACACAGAGGGCCGATGAACGCAGAGGAAAGATGAACACCGAGCTTGAACTCGGCCTGGAGCGCCGGATGGGCAAACGCTCCGCAGCCGTCGTCGAAAAACACCTGGGGATCACCACGGTTGGCGGCCTGCTCAACTACTTTCCGCGCCGCTATCTGAGCCGGGGTGAGCTCACGCCCATCAGCGAGGTTCCCCTGGACGAGGAAGTGACACTCATCGCAAGGGTCGTCTCGAACAGCACCCGGCAGATGCGAGCCCGGCGCGGTTCCCTGACCGACGTCGTGATCTCCGACGACGCCGGTGCCGGCAACTCAGTCCGGTCTGCGGGGGCCGGCCTGCCGGGCACCCTGAAAGTCAGCTTCTTCAACGGCTTCCGGGCCAAAACCGAACTCCAGCCCGGCCGCCGGGCCATGTTCTCCGGAAAGGTGACCCGCTATGGCGGATCGCTGGGGCTGACCAACCCCGATTTCCTGTTGCTCGACGAGGACCCGGACACTCCGGGGATGGATCCGGAAAAACTGGCCGCCATGCCCATCCCGGTGTACCCGGCAACCGCGAAACTCACCAGCTGGTCAATCCAGAAGGTGATCGCGACGCTCCTGGACACCGTTGACCTGGATGACCTGCCGGACCCGCTGCCCGCAGGCATCTCTGCGCGCGAGAAGTTCCTGCCCGTCGCGGAGGCCTACCGCCTGATCCACGCGCCGCAGACCCCTGGGGACTGGCAGCGCGCCCGGGACCGCTTCCGGTACCAGGAGGCCCTGGTGCTCCAGTCTGCCCTTGCCCGGCGCCGCGCCCAGCTCGCCGCCGAGGAAGCAACAGCCCGCCGGCCCCTGCCCGACGGACTGCTGGCTGCCTTCGACCGCCAGCTGCCGTTCACCCTCACCGGCGGACAGGCCGCCGTGGGCAAGACGCTCTCCGGCGAGCTGTCACAGGACGGACCGATGAACAGGCTGCTGCAGGGCGAGGTGGGATCAGGCAAGACCATCGTGGCGTTGCGGGCCATGCTCCAGGTCGTCGACGCCGGGGGACAGGCTGCCCTGCTGGCACCCACGGAGGTCCTCGCAGCGCAGCACTTTGACTCCATCCGGCGGACGCTCGGGCCGCTGGCCGCCGACGGGCTGCTGGGCGGCCTGGGCGACCACACGGTCCAGGTCAGCCTGCTCACCGGTTCCATGCCCACCGCCGCCCGCAAGCAGGCGCTGCTCGACGCCGCCTCCGGCACCGCCGGCATCGTCATCGGCACCCACGCCCTGCTCAGCGACAACGTTTCCTTCTACGATCTCGGCCTCATCGTGGTGGATGAGCAGCACCGCTTCGGCGTGGAACAGCGCGACGCCCTGCGCGCGAAGGCGAGCAAGCCCCCACACCTGCTGGTCATGACCGCCACCCCCATCCCCAGGACGGTGGCCATGACCGTCTTCGGTGACCTCGAAACGTCCGTGCTGGACGAGCTGCCGGCAGGCAGGGCGCCCATCAGCACGCACGTGGTGGGCCTTGCGGAGAACCCCGGCTGGGCAGGCCGGATCTGGTCGAGGGCCCGGGAAGAGATTGACGCCGGGCACCAGGTCTATGTCGTGTGCCCCAAGATCGGAACGGACGACGACGGCGACTTCAGTCCCGGCGAAGCGGAACCCGGCGCCGGGGAACTGGAGGGGGACGGTGCCGCACGCGAGCTGGCCTCGGTGACAGGCGTCGTCGAACATCTCCGCGAGGAACCGGCCCTGGCGGGTGTGCCGCTGGCACCGCTGCACGGGCGCCAGGATCCCCTCGTGAAGTCAGAGACCATGGCCTCGTTCACGGCCAACGAGACCAAATTGCTGGTGTCCACCACCGTGATCGAAGTGGGTGTGGACGTGCACAACGCCACCCTGATGGTCATCCTCGACGCGGACAGGTTCGGCATTTCGCAGCTCCACCAGCTGCGCGGACGGGTGGGCCGCGGTGGGCTGCCGGGAACCTGCCTGCTCGTCACCACGCTTGAACCCGGCCACCCCAGCCGCCGCCGGCTGGATGCCGTGGCCGCCACCACAGACGGGTTCGTACTCTCCCAGGAGGACCTGAAACTGCGGCGCGAGGGCGACATCCTAGGCGCGTCCCAGTCCGGCGGCCGGTCAACGCTGAAACTGCTGAGAGTGCTGGAACACGAGGACATCATCGCCCGCGCCCGGCAGGACGCCCAGGACATCGTCGGCAGCGACCCGTCGCTCGCGGACCACCCGGCACTGGCGGAGGCCATCGACGATTACCTGAACCCCGAGAAGGAGGCGTTCCTTGAACGTGGCTAGCAGCACCGATGCGCTGGGACCCCAAGCAGCGGCACGCCGGGCGGAAGCGGGGCCGGCGGCATGAGCCGGATCGTGGCAGGGGCTGCGGGAGGAACGCCGCTGGTCAGCGTGCCGGGTTCGCTGACGCGTCCCACCACCGACCGCGTTAAGGAAGCCCTGTTCTCCCGGCTGGACGCCTTCGATGTGCTGGCTGGCTCCCGCGTGCTCGATCTGTACGCGGGCTCCGGCTCACTGGGCGTGGAGAGCGCCAGCAGGGGCGCCCAGGCTGTCGACCTCGTCGAATTTGCCGACCGGGCGAGCGCCGTGTGCCAGCGGAATGCGGACCTGATCAACGGTGTGCTGGGCCGGAAGACGGTCACCGTACACCGCTCGCGGGTTGAGTCGTTCCTGGAGCGGACGGCTGATGGAACCCGGTGGGATGTGGTTTTCCTGGACCCGCCGTACCCCCTGGACGAGCCGGCCCTGGCCGCAGTCCTCGGGAAACTGGCCCGCCACCTGGCGCCGGGCGCGGTGGTGGTGGTGGAAAGGTCGTCAAGGACGCCGGAGCCGTTCTGGCCTGCAGCCCTGGAACGCTTCGCGGAGAAGAAATACGGCGAAACCCGGCTGTGGTTCGCCGAGCCCGTCAGCGACCACCAGGTGGACGTCGTTCCGGAGGCAGAGGACTGAGCCTCAGCCTGACAGCTGATCCAGGTCGACTCCCGCCAGTACCTTGGCCGGGTGCGGCCCGCGGGCTGTCAGGGCGGCCGTCCATTCGGGCGGCCATGGCTTCTGCGTGCCGGCCAGGATGATGTTCCCGGGATACCGGCCGGTGAACATGCCGGCTTCGGCGAAGGCGGCCACATCGGTCATGGCACGCCGCAGGGCCGCGACCTGGCTGCGGACCAGGGTCAGGCCAGGCTCGTCACCGACGTTCACGATCAGCACGCCGCGCGCCGACAGCCGTGCCGCGCATTCCTTATAGAACTCCTGGCAGGCGATATGTTCCGGAGCGTCGGGGCCGGAGAAGATATCCAGGATGACGACGTCAAAGCGCAGGTCCGCGGGCAGCTCCGCCAGCGCTTCGCGGGCGTCGCCGATAACCGTGTGCAGTTCGGTGCCTTCGGGCAGCGGTAGCTGCTCCAGCACGAAGTCCAGAAGCTCCCGTTCAAGCTCCACTGCGTACTGCACGGATCCCGGGCGGGTCGCCTGGATGTACCGGGCCAGGGTCAGCGCGCCGGCTCCGAGATGCAGGGCAGTGACCGCCTCCCCCCAGGGCGCCGCGAGGTCCACCATGTGACCGATCCGGCGCAGGTACTCGTAGAAGATGTCTTCCGGGTCCGCCAGGTCGACGTGTGACTGCTCGGCCCCGCCGATGCTGAGCACGAAGCCGCCGTCAGTGAACGGGTCCGGTTCTATGACGGCATGCTGGCCGGTGGTGCGGAGAAAACGCGACACCGGCGAGTGACCTTCCGCCACCGTCAGAGCCTGTCCCGCAAGGTCGCCAGCCTGGTGGCCGCTTCTTCCAAGACCTCGGTCTTCTTGCAGAAGGCAAACCGCAGCAGGCTCCTCGTTCGCTCGGCCCCCTCGGGGTGGCAGAACACAGGAACGGGAATGGCGGCCACGCCCACGAGCTCAGGCAGGCGCCGGGCGAGTTCCACGGAATCACTGATCCCCAGGGGAGACGTGTCGACATTCACGAAATACGTGCCCTGCGGCGTGAACACGTCCAGGCCCGCCGCCCTGAGACCGTCACTCAGGATGTCGCGTTTCTTTCCCAGCGTGGCGGCGACGCCGTCGTAGAACGCGTCGGGCAGCCCCAGCCCGGCCGCAATCGCGCTCTGGAAAGGCGTGCCGGAACTGTAGGTGAGGAACTGCTTCACGGTCCGGATGGCAGACACGAGGTGCTCCGGCCCGCTCAGCCAGCCAACCTTCCAGCCGGTGAAGGAGAAGGTCTTGCCGGCCGAGGAGATGGTGACGGTCCGCTCCGCGGCACCCGGCAGGGTTGCCACCGGGATGTGGCCGACGCCGAACGTGAGGTGCTCATAGACCTCGTCGGTGACGATGAGGGCGTCATACTTCCGGGCCAGTTCAACCACGCGCTGCAGGACGTCCGCCGGAAAAACGGCGCCGGTGGGGTTGTGCGGATTGTTGAGCAACACCACTTTGGTGCGGCTGCTGAACGCATTTTCGAGTGCCGCGAGGTCAGGCATGAAGTCAGGGGCGAGCAGCGGCGCCGTGACATGCGTGGCACCGGAAAGGCCGATAATCGCGCCATAGGAGTCGTAGAAGGGCTCAAAGGTCAGGACCTCGTCGCCGGGGCCCACAAACGCCATCAGCGATGCGGCGATACCCTCGGTAGCGCCCGTAGTGACGATGACCTCGGTGTCCGGATCCGGAGCCAGTCCGTAAAAGCGCTGCTGGTGGGCGGAGACAGCCTGCCTCAGCTCGGGGATGCCTTTGCCCGGTGCGTACTGGTTAGAGCCCTGGGCGATCGCCGCCTGGGCGGCTGCCTTGATTTCCGCGGGGCCGTCTTCGTCCGGGAACCCCTGGCCGAGGTTGATGGCGCCGGTCCGGACGGCCAGAGTGGTCATTTCTTCGAAGATCGTGACGCCCAGGGTTCCGTCGGAAGCCAGGAGGTTCGCCCCCATGGCCGCCCGCTGCCAGGGCGCCGGAAGTGTCTCTGCCATTACGTTCCCGCCTGTCCGGTCAGCCCACTTTCCTGCGCGGCTGATGCATCCAGTCATGGTATCCCGGCTTGGACATACGGTAGGTTCGGAGCATGAGACGCGCCGTATGCCCAGGCTCCTTCGACCCCATCCACAACGGACACCTTGAAGTCATCGCCAGGGCCGCGAGCCTCTTCGACGAAGTGATCGTGGCCGTGTCCACCAACTACGCCAAGAAGTACCGGTTCACGCTGGAGGAACGGATCGAGATGGCCAAGGAGACGCTGGCCTCCCTGCGTGGCATCGTCGTGGAGCCTGTCGGTGAAGGCCTCCTCGCCGAGTACTGCCGCCAGCGCGGCGTGTCCGCCATCGTCAAGGGCCTGCGCTCGTCCTCGGATTTTGACTACGAGCTGCCCATGGCCACCATGAACCGGCAACTGAGCGGCGTGGAGACAGTGTTCCTGCCCGCTGAGGCGCACTACCTGCACCTGTCCTCGACACTGATCAAGGAAGTGTTCACCCTGGGCGGGAACGTGGCCGAATATGTGCCCCGGTCCGTCCTGAAACGGCTTGTCGCGGGTGGGCCTGCCCCGGGCCAGCCGTCGAGAGGGTAGGCTTGACCGGTACATTCCGGCTTTCCGCCGGTTGTGTGGTGCTTTTCCCGGTCGCATGGCGGCTGGCCTTAGCTCCTCCGCTTTGCCGGGGCCGGCCTCCGGTTTGAGTCCCCCGAGGACTTCAGGCTAAGATAATACGTCGGTCATATGTTCAACAGGAGTTCTCATTAAACGAGATGCTAGTTCGCCCTTGATGCTTGATGTCAAGGACCTCGGACGCAGTCCGGGGAGCATGCGTACGCTCACCGAACATGTGCCCGCGCCAGGTGATCTTGGCGTGGCGCTCATTGGCGTTCAGGAAGGCTCGGACATCGAGCTTGACCTGAGGCTTGAGGCCGTACACGAAGGAATTCTGGTATCCGGAACCGTTATCGTCGAAGTGACCGGCGAATGCGGCAGATGCCTGGATCCCCTTGCGTATGACCTCGAAGTCAATGTGCAAGAACTTTTCTTCTACGAGGGCGCCCAGTTCTCCGACGGAGAAGACGAAGAAGAGCAATATCGAATCGAGCACGATCTAATCGATCTTGAGCCGGTGTTGCGGGACGCAGTTGTAACCATGCTGCCGTTCCAGCCGGTGTGCCGGGAAGACTGCCAGGGCCTGTGCTCCGAATGTGGAGTGCGCCTGGAAGACGAGCCGGGGCATCACCACGAGGTCGTAGATCCTCGCTGGGCTGCCCTAGCTGACTTGGCTAAGCCTGACCGGCAAAATTGATTTGTAAGTGTTTTTCTAGAGAGAAATGAGTTAGCCGTGGCTGTCCCGAAGCGGAAAATGTCTCGCTCGAATACCCGCGCCCGCCGCTCCCAGTGGAAGGCGACTGCCCCCCACCTGGTGAAGACTGTCGAGAACGGCCAGGTTACTTACAGCCTGCCGCACCAGGCAAAGGTCGTCACCGACTCGGCTGGCACCGCGCTGTTCCTTGAATACAAGGGCCGCAAGGTCGCAGACGTCTAATCGGCCCACAGGCTGACCAGGATGTCTTCAACTGAAGAGCTTCTGAAGCGTCTCGGTGTCTCCATTGACACCGAGACGCTTCGTCTTGCTCTGACACACCGTTCCTATGCCTACGAAAACGGGGGCATACCCACCAATGAACGGCTCGAGTTTCTGGGGGACTCCATTTTGGGTTTCTCAGTAACCGATGCGCTCTACCGCGATAACCCGACGCTGCCCGAGGGCGACCTCGCCAAGCGCCGGTCGGCCGTGGTCAGTACCCGTGCCCTTGCGGGCATTGGACGCAGCCTGGGCATTGGTGACTACATCTACTTGGGGCAGGGCGAGAAGCTCACCGAAGGCAAGAACAAGGCATCGATCCTCGCTGACACGATGGAGGCGCTCATCGGTGCCACCTATGTGTCCAACGACATCGAGACCGCCCGCCAGCTTGTCATGCGCCTGATCGGTCCGCTCCTGCAGGATGCAGCCGCCCTCGGGGCCGGCACCGACTGGAAGACCAGCATCCAGGAACTGGCTGCCGGCCGTCAGCTCGGCAGCATCTACTACGCCGTGGAAGGGTCTGGTCCAGACCACGCGCGGACGTTCGTCGCAGAGCTGCAGATTGGCGGCACGCCGTACGGCAAGGGATCGGGCCACTCCAAGAAGGAAGCGGAGCAGGAAGCTGCAGCCGACGCCTGGCGCAAGCTTTCCGGCGCAGACACGGCGGAAGCTCCTTCGGAACCTGCCGCCGGCAGCTAGGTGCGCGGTGCCTGAACTCCCCGAGGTCGAGGTGGTCCGCCGCGGCCTGGTGAACTGGGTTCTCGGCCGGACCATCACCGGCGTCGAAGTCTTGGATCCCAGGTCCGTGCGTCGCCACGCCTTGGGACCTGAGGATTTTGCCGGGAACCTTGAAGGCGCGACGGTCCTTGACGTGGTCCGCCGCGGAAAATTCCTGTGGATGCCATTGCAGGGCGAAGGCGCTGATTCGGTCGACCCTTCAGTGCTGCCCCAGGTTGCCCTGATGGCGCATCTGGGCATGAGCGGCCAACTGCTGATGCAGGACAGCGACGTGCCGGACGAGAAGCACCTCAAGGTGCGGCTGCACTTGAGCCCGCGGGCCGGGATGCCCGGGCAACTCAGGTTTGTGGACCAGCGGATCTTCGGCGGCCTGTTCGTCACGTCGCTCATCCCGACGGACGACGCCGGCCCGGGCGGGCTGGCCGAGGTGCCGATGCCCCTTGTCGCCCAGGAAGCGTCCCATATTGCGCGCGACCCCTTGGACCCGCACTTTTCCTTCGACGACTTTTATCGCAGGCTGCGGAGCCGCAGGACAGGTCTCAAGAGGGCACTCCTGGACCAGGGCCTGGTGTCCGGGATCGGCAACATCTACGCAGACGAAGCCCTGTGGCGCGCCAAGCTTCACTACGCGCGCCCCACGGACAAGCTCCGGCGGGCGGACGCCGAGCGGGTCCTCACTGCAGCCCGCGAGGTCATGCTCGACGCCCTCGCGGCAGGCGGCACCAGTTTCGATTCTTTGTACGTGAACGTTAACGGCGCCTCAGGCTATTTTGACCGTTCCCTCAACGCGTACGGCCGGGAAGGGGAGGAATGCCGCCGGTGCGCGGAGTCCGGCATTGTCAGTCTCATGAAACGCGAGCAGTTCATGAACCGTTCCTCCTACACCTGTCCGGTGTGCCAGCCGAGGCCCCGAAACGGCCGTTGGTGACCGCTGTCTCCGGGCACAAAAGGCCGTAAATCCGCGGATTCCGGCCCTTATGGCAGTACATTTAGGCAGGACACGCAGCCGCTGCCGCCACTCAGGAGATCCGAAATACCTTGCACCTCAAGAGTCTGACCGTCCGGGGCTTCAAGTCGTTTGCCTCGGCCACGACCTTCGACTTTGAACCCGGAGTCACCGCGGTGGTGGGGCCCAACGGCTCGGGTAAATCGAACGTGGTGGATGCGCTGGCCTGGGTCATGGGCGAACAGGGAGCCAAGACGCTCCGCGGCGGCAAGATGGAAGACGTGATTTTCGCCGGCACCTCCGGCCGCCCGCCTTTGGGGCGCGCGCACGTCTCGCTGACCATCGACAACTCCGACGGCGCGCTTCCCATCGAATACAGCGAAGTGACGATCTCCCGGACGCTGTTCCGCACCGGCGGTTCCGAGTACGCCATCAATGGCGCCGGTTGCCGCCTCCTGGACATCCAGGAGCTGCTGTCCGATTCCGGCCTGGGACGCGAGATGCACGTCATTGTGGGCCAGGGGCAGCTCGACAAGGTACTGCACGCCACACCCGAAGACCGGAGGGGTTTCATTGAGGAAGCCGCCGGCATCCTCAAGCACCGGCGCCGCAAGGAAAAGACCGTCCGCAAGCTCGAGGCCATGCAGGCCAACCTGCAGAGGCTCAGCGACCTGACAGGAGAAATCCGGCGCCAGCTGACACCGCTGGGCAAGCAGGCGGAAGTTGCGCGGCGTGCCCAGACAGTCCAGTTCGAGGTCCGGGATGCCCGTGCCCGGCTGCTGGCCGACGACCTCGTCCGGCTTCAGAACACCCTGGCCCAGGACGTCGCCGACGAAACCGCGCTCAAGACGCGGCGCGCCGTCGTCGAGAACGAGCTGGGAACTGGCCGTCAGCGACAGGCCGCGCTGGAACAGCTCGCTGCCGAGGCAACCCCCAGGTTGAATGCTGCACGGGACACGTGGTACCAGCTGTCGGCCGGCCGCGAACGGCTGCGGTCGCTCGGTTCCTTGGCGCAGGAACGGTGCCGGCTGCTGGGCTCCGCGGACGCGGCACCCGATCCCGGCCGAGACCCCGACCAGCTGGAAAGGCAGGCGGCCCGCGTGCGGGCCGAGCATGCCGAACTTGAGCAGCAAATCGTCGCCAGGCGCGACGTTCTGGCGACCGCCACCGCCGCGAAAAGCGAGGCGGAAAGCGCCGCTGCTGCCGAGGAAAAGCGCCTCACGGCCGCCCTCCGTGCCGCTGCCGACCGGCGAGAAGGCCTGGCCAGGCTTGCCGGCCAGGTGGCGGCGGCGAGGTCCAGGGTGGAATCGGCGCAGGCAGAAGTGGGCCGGCTGCGCGAGTCCCAGGCTGCAGGCGATGAGCGCAGGAAGCTGGCCCAGTCCGAGTTCACGGCGCTTGAATCGCAGGTTGCCGGAGTCGAGGACGGCGAGGAATCCCTCGACGCCGAGTACGAGGACGCCACTGCGGTGCTGGACGCCGTTCTCGCAGAAATCGAATCCCTCCGGAGCGCCGAGCGGGAGGCCGTGCGGGAGCGAGATGCACTCCGGGCCCGGCGGGATGCGCTCCAGTTGGGCCTTAACCGCAAGGACGGGTCCGGGCACGCCCTCGCGGCCGGGCTGCCCGGCGTCGTGGGATCGCTGGCGTCGGCGCTGACGGTCGAACCCGGCTACGAAACCGCCATTGCAGCCGCTCTTGGCACTGCCTCGGATGCCGTTGTTGTCCGGGATGGCGCAGCCGCGGCTGCCTTGGTGCAGCTCCTGAAGGACGACGACGCCGGCCGCGCCACTCTGCTGCTTGAAGATCAGGCAAAGCCGGCGGGCTTTTCGCCGGACGGCACCGGGAAGCTGCCGGACGGGTCCGGCACGCTGCCGGAGGGTGCCCGATGGGCGACGGAGCTCGTGTCGGCATCCGGCGCCGCCGCAGCGGCGGTGCACGGGCTGCTGGCGTCGACGGCCGTCGTCGATGGCCTGGACTCCGCGGCCGGCCTGATTGGCGAACGGCCCGGGCTGACAGCCGTCACCCTCGCCGGCGACGTGTTCACGGCACTCACCGTTACCGGGGGTTCGGCCAAGGCGCCGTCGCTGCTTGAGGTGCAGGCCGCCGTCGACGACGCCGCGTCCCGGCTTGCCGGGGTCACCGCAGGGCTGGAGCAATGCCGTTTCGCACTGGCGGGCGCGGAGTCCCGCCGGTCCGCGGCGCAGGACAGGGCTGACTCGGCACTGGAAAGGCTGCATGACTCCGACGCGCGGCTCGCGGCCGTGGCGGAACGGCTGGGCCACCTGAATTCGGTCCTGCGCAGCGCCGTGGGGGAGAGCGAACGGCTGGCCGCGTCGCTGGCACGGGCCGAAGCCAACATCGTGACCGAGCAGGAAGCCCTCACCGCAATCGCCGCCCGGCTGGCTGCGGCCCAGGAGGCACCTGCCGAGGAAGAGCCGTCCACCGGGCGGTGGGACGCCATGGCCGAGGCTGCCACCCTGGCGCGTTCAACCGAGATGGATGCCAGGCTCTCGCTGCGCAGCGCCGAGGAGCAGCTGTCCGCTATCCGCAACCGCGCAACGTCGCTGGAACGCGCGGCCGCCTCGGAACGCCGGGCCCGCGAGGAGGCCGCCGAGCGGGCACGCCGCCGCAGGGTCCAGGCACGGCGGGCTGCTGCCGTGTCCCATGCGGTGGCGCACACGATCCGGTTCAGTGACATCTCGGTCGAACTGGCTGCCCGGGAACGCGATATTGCCGAGCAAAACAGGGAGCAGAGGGACCGTGAGCTGGCCGAGGTCCGGACCGCCAACGACGCCCTGGCCCGGGAGCTTGCGGAACTGACGGATTCGGTGCACCGTGACGAGTTGGCCCGTAGCCAGCAAAGGCTGCGGATTGAGGTGCTGGAGAACAGATCGGTCGAAGAGCTGGGGCTCACGACCGACCAGCTCGTGGCGGACTACGGCCCGGACCGGCCGGTTCCGCTGCCGGCGGGCGGGTCCACGGACAAATGGGCGGAGCTGCGGGCGCCCGTCGATGACGACGGCAAGCCCGTGGTGGAGGGGAAGCCCTTTGTGCGGGAAGAGCAGGAAAAGCGGCTCCGCAAAGCGGAACGGGACCTTTCGTCCCTGGGAAAGGTCAACCCGCTGGCGCTGGAGGAATTCGCGGCGCTGGAGGAAAGGCACCAGTTCCTGAGCACGCAGCTGGAAGACCTCAGGTCCAGCCGGAAGGACCTGCTGGACATCATCAAGGAAGTCGATGACAGGGTGCAGCGCGTGTTCGCGGAGGCCTTCGCCGATACGTCGGCGCAGTTCGTCCGGGTCTTCGCCCGGCTATTTCCGGGCGGTGAGGGCCGGCTGGTCCTCACTGATCCCGGCGACATGCTCACCACAGGCATCGAGGTCGAGGCGAGGCCGGCGGGCAAGAGAATCAAACGGCTTTCCCTGCTGTCCGGCGGTGAGAGGTCCCTGACGGCGGTAGCGCTGTTGGTGGCGATCTTCAAAGCCCGGCCCTCGCCGTTCTACGTGATGGACGAGGTGGAGGCGGCGCTGGACGACACCAACCTGGGCCGCCTCATTACGATCTTTGAAGAGCTTCGCGAATCCAGCCAGCTCATCGTGATCACACACCAAAAGCGGACCATGGAGGTGGCGGACGCGCTGTACGGCGTAACCATGCGCGGAGACGGCGTGTCCACTGTGATCAGCCAGCGCCTGGGAGCCGACGTCTAGCTGTACGGACAGGCCCGGACCGCCCGCAGCGTCGCGCGGTGTTATGAGAAGCTAGGGGTGTGAACGACATCCTCCCCATTCTCCTGCCCATTCTTGCTGCCCTGGTAGTCATCGGCGGGCTGGTCCCGGTGCTGCTTAAAGCACGGAAGTCCGGCACCCGGTACCCAGATACACGCGACGCCAACGATCCGGTGAACCCGCTGGGAGGCGGCGGAACCCTTCTGGAAGACCGCCCGGTGGCGGCTCCCGAGCGGAAGGCCCCGGGCGGCGTCGACGTTGAAGGGGTCGAAACGGAGGTTCCGGACGACGTTGCCGGCCTCGAAACTATTCCGGTCGAGACTCCGCTGCCTGTGGAGGGACGCCTCACCCGCCTCCGGGAACGCCTGGTCAAGTCGAACAACGTCCTCGGTAAGGGCTTGCTCGCGCTGCTTTCCAGCGACAAGATTGATGAGAATGTTTGGGACGAGGTGGAGGAGACGCTGCTCCTCGCCGACCTCGGCACCGAGCCCACCATGCAGCTTGTGGACGCCCTCCGCGAGCGGGTGAAGGTCCTGGGCACCCGTTCACCCGATCACGTCAAGGCACTCCTCCGAGAAGAGCTCATTAAGCTTGTCGACCCCACGATGGACCGGAGCCTCCACATCGAACGGCACGCTGACAAGCCTGCCGTAATGATGGTGGTCGGCGTGAACGGTGTGGGAAAGACCACCACTGTGGGCAAGCTCGCTCGCGTCCTGGTCGCGGAGGACAAGGACGTTCTGCTCGGCGCCGCGGACACCTTCCGCGCAGCCGCCGCCGAGCAGCTGGCCACGTGGGGCCAGCGGGTCGGCGTTGCCACCGTGAAGTCCGACGTCGACGGAGCGGACCCGGCGTCGGTCGCCTATGAGGCGGTCAAGGCAGGCATCGAACAGGAAGTCGACGTGGTCATGATCGACACCGCCGGACGGCTGCAGAACAAGGTCGGACTCATGGACGAGCTCGGCAAGGTCAAGCGCGTCATCGAGAAGCTCGCGGAAGTGGACGAAGTGCTCCTGGTGCTCGACGCCACGACCGGCCAGAACGGGCTCAACCAGGCGCGGGTCTTCGCCGAAGTAGTGAACATCACAGGCATCGTCCTGACCAAACTGGACGGGACAGCCAAGGGCGGCATCGTCGTGGCCATCCAGAAGTCCCTCGGCGTTCCCGTCAAGCTCATCGGGCTCGGCGAGGGCGCGGATGACCTCGCCCCGTTCGAAGCCGAAGGCTTTGTCGACGCGCTGCTGAACTAGGACTGGCTGGACTGGGGCGCGGTCGCCGTCTGCGCCGTCTCCCGGGCGAGAAGCCAGGCGACAGCCGCCAGCAGCAGCACGCTGCCCGTCACCGCGAAGGCCCAGCCGTAGCCCAGCGCATCCGCCAGCAGACCGGCAAAAACCGGTCCAAGGATGGCGCCGATGTCGGCGGTCATCTGGTAAGCGGCGAGCACCCGGCCGCCGGACCGCTCGCGGCCAATCACGTCGGCTACGGCGGCCTGCTGGGCAGGCCCCAGCAGGCCCGCGCCCACGCCTGCCAGCATCGATGCGGCAAGGAACCAGCCCAGCACATGGGTGAGGCCTATCCCGCCGGTTGCCAGTCCGGTCAGCGCCAGCCCGGCGAGCATCATCGGCTTCCGGCCAAGACTGTCAGCCAGCCTGCCTGAAAATGTCAGGGCCACGGCGTTGCCCGCGGCAAAAACGGCCAGCGCCCAGCCGGCTGCCTCGGGTCCGGAGCCTAGGGCGGTGACGGCGAACAGGGGCACGGTGGCCATCCGCACGCCGAAGGTGGCCCAGCCGTTGGCGAAACTTGAGAACAGCGAGGCACGGTAGGCGCTGTCGCGTAGCGCCTCACCGAATTGCATGGCCGGTACGGCCGAAGCGTCATGGCCGCCCGTGCGCGGCACGTGGCTGAGCTGCGTCTGCACCACGAGCGCCGCCAGCACCAGGGCTCCGGCGTAGGCCAGGAACGGCACCCGCAGCCCGAACCCGGCCAGCAGGCCCCCCACGATGGGACCGCAGACATTGCCGATCAGGAACGCCGAGGCGTAGGCGCCGGACACCCTCCCGCGGCTCTCCGGAGGGGCCAGTCGGATCACCAGCGCCATCGACGCCACCGTGAACATCACCGATCCGGCGCCGCCAAGCCCCCGGAACACGAGGAGCTGCCAGTAGTTCTGCGCGAAGGCGCAGGCCGCGGTGGAGGCCGCGACGATGAGCAGTCCCGTTACGTAGACCGGCCGCTCACCCAGCCGACCGATCAGCGCGCCGCCCGCAGGGGCGAACATGAGCCGCATGAACGCGAAGATGCTGACGATCACCGCTGCGGCGGTAGCTCCGACGTCGAAAGTTGTGGCGAACTGGGGGAGCACCGGAGCCACCAGCCCGAAACCCAAGGCTATGAGGAACGCTGCGACAAGCATCACCTTGATGTCGCGGGGCAGCCGGGCCTGGCTGGCCCGCCTGACGGCTGGGAACCGCAGTCTTCCGGCGGCGGGACGGGAGCGTGGCGTCATGAAGCGGAGATCCTTGCAAAAGGGACGGAGTGGCGGTTTGGGACTGGTGAAACATAACCGTAACAAGCCAGATATGCACCATTTACTTCCGGGAGGTTCTTGTAACAGGCCGGCAATCTAAATCCTCCGCCAGCGAAACACAGCCCGGCAAAACTTTACTTAGAACGCAAAAGGCGTTGGGACAGGGCGGGCAACTCCGCACAACAAAAGCAAGAGAGGACGTAGACCATGGAACTCACCGCAGGTCTCGTTTGGCTCCTGGTCGCTTCAGCACTCGTGCTGTTCATGACCCCGGGCCTGGCATTCTTCTACGGCGGCATGACCCGTGCGAAAGCTGCCTTGAACATGATGATGATGAGCTTTGTGGCCATCGGAACCGTGGGCATCATGTGGGTTCTGTGGGGCGCGTCGATGGCGACGAGCAACGAGGACAACTTCTTCCAGATCTTCGCGAACCCGTTCAGCCACTTCGGTCTGCACAACTTTACCGATCCCGCGGATCTGCTCAAGGTCGGCTACGCCGCCACCTTCGCCATCATCACCGTGGCACTGATCTCCGGAGCCGTCGCTGACCGCGCAAAGTTCTCGGCATGGACCATCTTCACGCCCATCTGGGCCACCCTGGTTTACGCCCCCCTGGCCTACATGGTCTGGGGCGGGGGACTCTTCTCCAAGGATGGCTGGTTCGGTCAGACGTTTGCTCCGGTGATTGACTTCGCCGGCGGCACAGTCGTCCACATCAACGCCGGCGTGGCAGGGCTCGTCCTGGTACTGATCATCGGTAACCGCAAGGGCTTCGGCAAGGACCCCAACCACCGCCCGCACAACATTCCGTTTGTCATGCTCGGTGCAGCCATCCTCTGGTTCGGCTGGTTCGGCTTCAACGCCGGTGCGGCCGCCACAGTTGAACAGGCTGGCCTGATCTGGATCAACACCCTGGCAGCCCCGGCAGCCGCGATGCTCGGCTGGCTCGCTGTGGAACGGTACCGTGACGGTCACCCGACTTCGCTGGGCGCCGCTTCCGGTGTCGTCGCCGGCCTGGTCGCCATTACCCCTGCCTGCGCCAACGTGTCTCCGCTTGGTGCCATCGCCCTCGGCGTAGTCGCAGGTGTCGCCTCCGCACTGGCAGTTGGACTGAAGTTCAAGCTGGGCTACGACGACTCACTCGACGTCGTCGGCGTCCACCTTGTCTCCGGCGTCGTCGGAACCGTGGCCATCGGTTTCCTCGCGACACCGACACAGGGCCAGGCGGGCCTCTTCTACGGGGGAGGCACCACCCAGCTCGTCGCCCAGGCTTTGGCGGCCCTCATGGCCATCGCCTTCACCTCGGTCATGACCTTCATCATCGCCTACCCCATCCACAAGTTCATGGGCTTCCGTGTCTCCCAGGAACAGGAAGTGGTGGGTGTGGACCTCAGCCTGCACGCCGAGACCGCCTACGAGTTCGGCATCGGCGGCCACGGCGGCAGCTTCCAGCCGCTGCATGAACTGATCACCGGCAACGCCCAGACCAGCGGCACGACGACCGCCGCGCCGGGCGTAGAGGGCAAGAAGACAGAAGCAGCATCAGGCAAGGAAAGCGTGGGGGCATGAAACTGATTACAGCAATCGTCCGTCCGGAGAAGCTCGAAGCCATCCGGGAAGGCCTGGAGGCCTACGGGGTCCAGGGCCTGACGGTCAGTGCAGCCAGCGGCTACGGCCGGCAGCGAGGTTACACCGAGGTCTACCGGGGTGCCGAGTACAACGTGGACCTGCTGCCCAAGATCCGCGTGGAGGTTCTGGCCACGGACGAACAGGCTGACGACATCCTGGATGTCATCATTGCCAGCTCCAATACCGGACGGGCCGGCGACGGCAAGGTCTGGACCATGGATGTCTTCGAAGCAGTGCGGGTGCGGACGGGCGAACGTGGCGTAGCAGCCATCTAGCACCGGACAGCAAGCACAGTCCCAGCCCAACGGGAATGCAGAAAAGGGCCGGTCACCTGAAACGGTGGCCGGCCCTTTTGCATACCCAAAGCGATTCGGCCCTATTCGCTGCGGACCGAACCTGCCAAGCCGTCCGGAGCGTTCGTGCCCGCCTCGTATTCCTCCAGCGGAACGGAGTCCCGCGACCAGGCCCTGAGCACCGGCTCCACAATCCGCCAGCACTCCTCGGCGGTGTCTCCCCTGACCGAGAGCAGGGGATCGCCGGTCAGGACGCCCTCCAGCACCTCCCCGTAGGGGAGCAGTTCGGAGGCATTCAGCTCCGCATTGAGGGTGGTGCGGTCCAAACTGAAGATGTCCCCGGGACCGTTGACGTCGACGTCGAGCTCGAGGGTGTCAGGCCCGAAACCGATCCGGAGCTTGTTGGGGGCGTCAACGCCGGAGAATCCCTTGGGAAGGTGCGGCACGGGCCGGAACGTGACCACGGCCTCCTTGCGTTTGTCGCCAAGCGCCTTGCCGGAGCGAAGAATGAACGGCACGTCCTTCCAGCGCCAGTTGTCAATGTCCACGCGGATTTCAGCGAGCGTTTCGGTGTTCCTGTCCGGGTCGACCCCCTCCTCCTTGACGTAGTCGGGGACCTTCCTTCCGTCGATGCTGCCGGCCGCGTAGCGGGCACGGCGCGTGCTGGTCTTGTACGGCGGCCTGATGCTGCTGGCACGGAGGACAGCGGCTATGGCGTCCCGGAGGTCGCGCTCGCCGAGCGTGGCCGGCGGTTCAATGGCCATCAGGGCCATGATCTGCAGCAAGTGGCTCTGGATCATGTCCCGGAGGGCGCCCGCGCTGTCGTAATACCGGGCGCGGCCTTCGAGGGCCAGATCTTCGTCGAAGATGATCTCCACCTGCGCGATGTGTTCACGGTTCCACACAGGCTCCAGGAAGTTGTTGGCAAAGCGCAGGCCCAGGATGTTCAGCACTGTGGCCTTGCCCAGAAAGTGGTCCACCCGGTGGATGTGGTCTTCGGGGACGAGGTTCAGGAGTGTCCGGTTGAGCTGGCGCGCGGACTCCTCTCCGGAGCCGAAGGGCTTCTCCATGACGAGCCGGGTGCCGGCAGGGACCTGCCGCGGCGCCAGTATCTCACAGGCTTTCTGACTCACGTGCGGTGGCAGGGCGAAGTAGACGGCCACTGGGCCCTCCAGCTCTGCCAGCAGCGAAGCCAGAGGACCGTCCGCAGTGACGTCGAGCTGATGATAAGTCGTGGCCTTCGCGAGCGACGTGAGTGCCTTCTTCCCGGCGGAGTCGGCCCCGCCAGCCGCATCGGCGAAGGCGGCATGGACACGGTCCTGCCACTCCGCCGGCGACCACGGGTCCGATCCCGCCCCCACGAGGTTGAGCCCGCCGGCCCCGCCTTTGGCCACCAGCCGGGCGAGCCCGGGCAGTAGGAGCCGGCCGGTGAGATCGCCGGAGGCTCCCAGAATGAGCAGAGTTTTCACAGTTGTTTGGCTCGTCACCCTGACAGCATGCCACCTTGGAGGCCCGGCTTGGTACCCTAGATAGTCGAGTCCCGTCGTCGACGCGGTTGGAAACAACGGCCGAGACGCTGGTGTGCCGCAGGGCAGCCATCCGTACATCCACTGAAAGAAGTGCACGGCGCGTGTTCAATTCACTCTCTGACCGGTTGACAGCAACCTTCAAGAATCTCCGTGGCAAGGGCCGCCTCACCGAGGCAGATGTCGACGCCACAGTCCGGGAGATCCGGCGGGCCCTGCTGGACGCAGACGTTGCCGTGCCCGTGGTGCGCGAATTCACCGGACGCGTGCGCGAGCGTGCACTCGGCGCCGAGGTCAATGCCGCGCTGAACCCGGGCCAGCAGATCGTGAAGATCGTCAACGAGGAGCTCGTCGAAATCCTCGGCGGGGAAACGCGCCGCATCCGCCTGGCCAAGACCGGGCCCACCATCATCATGCTTGCCGGACTCCAGGGCGCCGGCAAGACAACTCTCGCCGGCAAGCTCGCCAAGTGGCTCAAGGCGCAGGGTCACAGCCCCATCCTGGTGGCCGCCGACCTCCAGCGCCCTAACGCAGTGACCCAGCTGCAGGTCGTCGGCCAGCGCGCCGGCGTTCCCGTCTTCGCCCCGCACCCCGGAGCCACCTCCGAGCTTGAGCACCCGGCCGGCGACCCTGTCGCCGTCGCCCGGCAGGGCGTCGAGGACGCCCGCCAGAAGCTTCACGACGTCGTGATTGTGGACACCGCCGGACGTCTCGGCGTCGACGCGGACATGATGGAACAGGCACGCCAGATCCGACGGGCCATCGTCCCGAATGAAGTCCTCTTCGTGATCGACTCCATGATCGGCCAGGACGCTGTGAACACGGCGATGGCCTTTGATGAGGGCGTCAACTTCACCGGCATCGTGCTGTCAAAGCTCGACGGCGATGCCCGCGGCGGTGCCGCGCTTTCCGTCGCGTCGGTCACCGGCAAGCCCGTCATGTTCGCGTCCACCGGCGAAAGCCTGGACGATTTCGAGCTGTTCCACCCGGACCGCATGGCGTCCCGCATCCTCGACATGGGCGACGTCCTCACGCTGATCGAGCAGGCCGAGAAGTCCTGGGACAAGGACGAAGCTGCGCGGATGGCGAAGAAGTTCGCCGACCAGGAAGACTTCACGCTGGACGACTTCCTCGCCCAGATGCAGCAGATCCGCAACATGGGCTCCATGAAGAAAATGCTCATGATGATGCCCGGCGCGCAGAACATCCGCCAGCAGTTGGAGCAGTTCGACGAGCGCGAAATCGACCGTGTCGAGGCGATCGTCCGCTCCATGACCCCGCACGAGCGAGTCGCTCCCAAGATCATCAACGGCTCGCGGCGGGCCCGCATCGCCAAGGGTTCCGGTGTTCACGTTTCCGAGGTCAACGGCCTGCTGGAGCGCTTTGCCCAGGCCCAGAAGATGATGAAGAAGATGGCCCAGGGCGGCGGCATGCCGGGCATGCCCGGAATGCCGGGAATGGGGGCCGGCGGCGGTGCCAGCAAGGGTGCCAAGAATGCACCCAAGAAGAAGGCACGTTCGGGCAACCCCGCCAAGGCGGCACAGGAACTCCGTGACGCAGAGGCCCGGCGCGCCAGCGCGGCCAAGGCGCTGCCCACGGGCGCTGCCTTCGGCCAGCAGGGCGGCGACTTCGACCCGTCCGAGCTGAACCTGCCGAAGGGCTTCGACAAGTTCCTCGGCAAATAGGCGCACTGTCATGTCGGCCCGCGCCGATGTCGGGCCTCTGCCATAAGGTTGGGTCATGTTTAAGCAGCGGGTAGTGTTCGTCCACGGGGCCGGGAGCTTCGGCTCCGCCGCCTGGCCGCGCCAGCACGGCATGGCCCTGCAGTATGACGCCCTTTTCCTGCGGCGGCACGGCTTCGACGCCGAAGCGGAACCGCTGGAGACGGACTTCGCCGAGGACGCCCAAATCGTGCTTCGGTCGCTGGCCGATGACGGCCGGGGCGCTGCCGGAGGCCACGTGGTGGCGCACTCCCAAGGGGCCATCGCAGCGATGATGGCCGCCGTCGAACGCCCGGACCTCGTGTTCTCGCTGACGCTCGTGGAGCCCGCCTGCTTGTCGCTGACCGCGGAACTGCCGGCCACGGCGGCCCACCGGGCGTTGATGGAGCCCCTGTTCGAGGTCCGGCACCAGCTCGGCGACGACGACTACGAGCGGGATTTTGTGCGGCGTGCCTTCGCTGCGGAAGCGCCCGGCCCGAGCACGCCGGAAGCGAGGCGTGCCGCCAGGCGGCTGCGGCTGCAGGCACCTCCCTGGCAGGCCCCGTTGCAGATCGTTCCGGGCGTCCCTACTCTGGTCCTCACCGGCGGTTGGGAACCCCTCTATGAGGAGATTGCCGGGTACCTCAGGGAGACCGGCGCCCTGCACCGCACTGCCGCGGGCGGGCACCGGCCCCAGGATTCCCCCGAGGGTGACCGTTTTATCCGGTCATTTGTTGCCGAGGTCGGCCGGCGGCGACAGCCCCGGGCGTCCTGATTTAGCGGGTTGTTTCCGGAAGCTTGAGCTCCGGCAGATAGACCTTTCCGCCGGCGGCCAGGAACTCCTGGCTCTTTTCACGCATTCCTTCGGCCATCTCGGCAAGTGCCGCCTGCGCTTCGGCCGAGCCGTACTCGTTCCGGATGTCCTGGCTGATGCGCATGGAGCAGAACTTGGGCCCGCACATGGAGCAGAAGTGTGCGGTCTTGGCAGGCTCGGCCGGCAGCGTCTCGTCGTGGAAGGCCTCTGCCGTTACCGGGTCAAGGGACAGGGCGAACTGGTCCCGCCAGCGGAACTCGAAGCGCGCCTTGGACAGGGCGTCGTCCCTCTCATTGGCGCCGGGGTGGCCCTTGGCGAGGTCTGCGGCGTGGGCGGCGATCTTGTAGGTGATCACGCCGGTCTTCACGTCGTCCTTGTTGGGCAGCCCCAGGTGTTCCTTGGGCGTCACATAGCAGAGCATGGCCGTACCGTAGCGGGCGATCTCCGTGGCACCGATGGCGGAGGTGATGTGGTCGTAGCCGGGCGCCACGTCCGTGACCAGCGGGCCGAGGGTATAGAACGGAGCGCCCTTGCACAGCTCCTGCTGGCGCTCGACGTTCTCGCGCACCAGGTGGAACGGGACGTGGCCTGGGCCTTCAACCATCACCTGGACGTCGTATTCCCAGGCACGCTGGGTCAGCTCCGCCAGGGTGTCCAGTTCGGCGAACTGTGCGGCGTCGTTGGCATCGGCGGTTGCGCCCGGCCGGAGGCCGTCGCCGAGCGAAAAGGAGACGTCGTATTTGGCGAAGATCTCGCACAGCTCGTCAAAGTGCGTGTAAAGGAAGTTCTCCTGGTGGTGTGCGAGGCACCAGCCGGCCATGATGGACCCGCCGCGGGACACGATGCCCGTGACGCGGTTGGCGGTCAGCGGGACGTAGCGCAGCAGCACTCCGGCGTGGATGGTCATGTAGTCCACACCCTGCTCGCACTGCTCAATCACGGTGTCCCGGAAGATCTCCCACGTCAGGGCATTGGCCTCACCGTTGACCTTCTCCAGCGCCTGGTAGATCGGAACGGTGCCGATAGGGACGGGGGAGTTGCGGATCAGCCATTCGCGGGTGGTGTGGATGTCATCGCCGGTGGACAGGTCCATCACGGTATCCGCGCCCCACTGGGTGGCCCACTGCAGCTTGTCCACTTCCTCTGCAATCGAACTGGTTACAGCCGAGTTGCCGATGTTGGCGTTGATCTTTACCAGGAACGCCTTGCCGATGATCATGGGTTCGGACTCGGGGTGGTTTATGTTGTTGGGGATGATGGCACGGCCTGCAGCCACCTCGCTGCGCACCAGTTCAACGTCGCAGTTCTCGCGGAGTGCCACGAAGCGCATTTCCGGGGTGAGGACGCCCTGCCGGGCATAGTGCATCTGGGTCACCGTCTTGCCCCCGACGGCGCGGCGGGGCACCGGCTGCGCTCCCTTCCACTCCGCGGAAGCTGCGCCGCGACGTACAGCCGACCTGCCGTCGTCGAGCAGGTTCCGCTGCCGGCCGCCGTACGGCTCCGTGTCCCCGCGTGCTTCGATCCATTCCGAGCGGAACGGGGCGAGGCCCACTACCGGGTCGCTGCCCGGACCCGCAGTCCGGTAGACCCGCAGCGGCTCGTTCTGCTCCCCGTTGGGAGACGGCTCCAGGGCGATTTCCGTGACCGGGACGCGCAGGCCTTCCCCCTCGATGTAAGCCAGTGAGTGCGACTTCAGCGACTGGGTGGTCTGCTGGCCAGCTTCGTTATGGGCCGCCTCGTTTTGGGCAGGGCTCAGCCGTGTTTTCTGGGTGTTCATTTACTGCTCACTTCCTTCGCCGGCATTACCCGGACAGGTTCAACGGTCGCAGGCTGCGCTAGCCCGATCTCAGCCCCTGCAGGGGCACCCGTGTGGTCGTAGACGAAGCTACCACAGGGCGGCAGGCGGGTGCCGCATCCGTGCCGGGTGTGACACACGCCGGGCCGGGCCGTACGGATTACGCTTGAGCCATGGCGCCCATCATCGAATTCAGCGGGACCGCGCTTACCGGCCCGGACCAGGAGCGGGCAGGCCTTTGGGCCGTGGACGGCCGGCTGACCTTCCGCCGCCCGGCAGTCGTCCCGGACGCAGTACTTGACGGCTGGGTGCTGCCCGGCTTCGTGGATGCCCACTGCCACATCGGGCTGGGGCCCGGAGGCGCCGTGGACGACGACACCGCCTATGCCCAGGCGATGACTGACCGCGACGCCGGCACGCTACTCGTCCGGGACGCAGGCGCGGCCAGCGATACCCGCTGGCTCCAGCGCAGCCCGGAAGCGCCGAGGATCATCCGGGCCGGGCGGCACATCGCCCGGACAGGCCGCTATCTGAGGAATTTCGCCGTCGAAGTGGAGCCGGAGGGCCTTGTCGAGGCGGTCCGCAAGCAGGCGCGTTCCGGCGATGGCTGGGTCAAGCTGGTGGGGGACTGGATCGACCGCGACGCCGGCGACCTCGCGCCGTCGTTTCCCGCCTCGGCGGTACGGGACGCCGTCAGCGCCGCCCACGATGAGGGCGCCAGGGTCACTGCACACTGCTTCGCCGAAGACACGCTCGACGACGTGCTGGACGCCGGAATCGACTGTATCGAACATGCCACGGGACTTCTGCCGCGGCACATTCCCAGGCTGGTCGAGCAGCACGTGTCGATCGTTCCCACACTGATCAACATCGCGACGTTCCCGGATATCGCTGCCCAGGCCGAACCCAAGTTTCCGCGCTACGCGGCCCACATGCGGGCCCTGTGGGAAGGCCGGAATGAACGGATCCTGGAAGCGCACGAAGCCGGGGTGCAGGTTTTCGCTGGAACGGACGCGGGCAGCGTGATCCGGCACGGCCGGATAGCTGACGAGATCCTGGCCCTCCACGCCGCAGGCCTTCCGGCGGCTGCTGCCCTGGACGCCGCCTGTTGGGGTGCCCGCCGGTGGCTGGGAGCGGAGGGCCTGGCCGAAGGGGCAAGTGCCGACGTGGTGTTGTGCACTGAGGACCCCCGCGAGGTGCCCGGAACCATCAGGGATCTCAGGGGCATAGTTCTGCGGGGACGCGTTGTCCGTTTAGGAATAAATTGAAGCTTCAAGTAATTTAGATATGTAGAGACCATCGAAATCCGGTGGCCAGGGAGTCCGGGAGTACTCAAATGACACCAGCAGCCAGCAGCCAGGATCTTCTTCCTGCCGATCTCACCATGGGCACTGTGATGCTCAAAGTGGGGGACATGAACCTCATGACCGACTACTACCAGCGGGCGCTCGGCCTCGACGTCGTGGCGGAGCAGGACGGCGGCCTTTACCTTGGCAGGCTTAAGACGCCGCTGGTTCATCTCGCTCCCGCCCCGGGCCTGAATATTCCGGGCCGGGGAGAAGCCGGCCTCTTCCATACGGCACTCCTGTTCGACAATCAGGAGGCACTGGCAGCCACCGTGGCCACCGCGGCGCAGTACGAGCCGCAGTCCTTCACGGGAAGCGCCGACCACCTGGTCAGCGAGGCTTTCTACTTCAGTGATCCGGAAGGCAACGGCATCGAACTCTACTGGGACCGCCCCCGCGATGCTTGGTCTTGGGACGGCAAGAATGTAGTCATGGACAGCCTTGCGCTGCCGCCGCAGAAGTACCTGCAGGACCACCTGACCCAGGGTGCGGTGGAGGGCCAGCGCGGCACGGAGGCAGGGGTGGGTCACGTCCACCTGCAGGTTGGCGACGTCCAGTCGGCCCACGACTTCTACGTTGGCACCCTCGGATTCGAGAAGACGGCAGGCTGGCACGGCCAGGCCCTGTTCGTCTCCGCCGGAGGCTACCACCACCACATGGCCATGAACGTCTGGAACAGCCGCGGCGCAGGTCCCCGGCGGGACACCCTGGGCCTGGGCGAAGTCCTCATCGAAGTCCCGGCCGGCGACGACGTCGGAGCGCTCGCCGACCGCCTAAAGGTCGCCGGAGTCGCTGCCCACCACACCGGGGCGGAGCTTCGGTTCCAGGACCCGTGGCGCAACCGCATTCGTGTCGCCGTGCGCTGAGCGTGCAGTACGCCGAAACCATCGTCGGCTGAATCCACGCGGCGGGTGTGGGTTAGGCTGATTTCGACCATCCCCGGGCGGCCGCCGCTGCCGCCTGGGGACCCCGCCGTCGACGGAACGAGGACGATGTCCATGGGCTTCACCGAAATGTTTGTTGCCACCCACAGTGAAGCCCTCAAGCGCGCCGCTGCACTTGGCGCCGGCTCCTCCGCGTCCGCCGGAGGCGTCCGGATTCCCGGGATCAGCGACTTTGAAATTGAACAGCTTGGTGATCTCGCCGGCACGGCCGTGCACGCAGCGGGTGCCGACTATGAACTCGCCATGGTGGACGTGGCCAGCGACGCGCTGCTCGGAGTGCCGCCGGCCATGGTCCGTGCGCTCGCCGAACTGCTCAGCTATGAATCCGAAGGGGAGGGCAACGTCCTGGACGATGTTGCCGAGAAGTGGGCGGCCGAGGACGACATGCCCTTTGGCGCGGACGAGGCGCGGAAGTACGTCCAGCAGCTGGCAGAACTCGCCGGAAGCGTCGACGAGAACAGCCGGACCGGCCTCTACGTGTGGTCTTCCTGACCGACCGCAGGCACCGGGCACGCCGGCGGGAGCGCCTTTTAGCCCCCAGGCCGCCGAAAACGGAGCCCGGGGGCATGTCAAGTCGAAATAGTGCCGCCGATCTGGCACAATAAACAGGTACTTGATCTGCGTGGCCCCTCTCTCCGCGTCCGGATCTTGTCCTTTTAGAACCCCCTAGTACGGCCCGCCCCACGGGTGCAGAACGCCGGGCTCGACCCCGTTTCAGAAACAGGAGTGACCACAAAAGTGGCCGTAAAGATTCGCCTTAAGCGCTTCGGTAAGATGCGCGCACCGTACTACCGCATCGTCGTCATGGACGCACGCTCCAAGCGTGACGGCCGTGCCATCGAAGAAATCGGCAAGTACCACCCCACCGAAGAGCCCTCGTACATCGAGGTCGACACGGACCGTGCCCAGTACTGGCTCGGCGTCGGCGCACA
The DNA here is from genome assembly GCF_918698095.1 of Arthrobacter sp. Bi83. Classification (GTDB taxonomy): domain Bacteria; phylum Actinomycetota; class Actinomycetes; order Actinomycetales; family Micrococcaceae; genus Arthrobacter. Next base: position 17,452 of record NZ_CAKKLY010000002.1, on the reverse strand, counting down.
GCCGTCGGAGCAGGTCGCCGCGATCCTCAAGATCACCGGTGACTGGCAGAAATTCAAGGGTCTCCCGGGCCAGGAAGGCACCTTGAAGACCAAGGTTGCCAAGGAAGCCTTCGTTGCTCCGGAAAAGGGTTCCGTGATCATCCCGGAAGCCATCACCAAGAAGGCCAAGGCAGAAGCTCCCGCCGAGGCTGAAGCAGAGACCACCGAGGCTGAGTAAGTTGCTGGCAGAAGCGCTCGAACACCTTGTCCGCGGTATCGTTGACTCCCCTGAGGATGTCAAGGTCAGCGCGAAGAACAACCGCCGCGGGGACACCCTCGAAGTGCGCGTTCATCAGGAGGACCTTGGACGGGTAATCGGACGCCAGGGCCGCACCGCGCGCGCACTGCGCACCGTTGTGGCGGCATTGGCAGATGGCGAGCAGGTCAGGGTCGACGTCGTCGACACCGACCGCCGCCGGTAACGCGCCTGCAACACTTGTCTTGAGTCCGGCCCCTCCACCAGCTAACGGTGGAGGGGCCGGACTGTTTTTACCGCAAGACCGACGCGCAACCACAGCGCAAACTTTCACAACGCACTCCGGAACAGAGGAACACATGCAGCTTCAGGTGGCACGAATCGGCAAGCCCCATGGAATCCGCGGCGAGGTGACCGTCCAGGTGCTCACCGATGCCCCGGACGACCGGTTTGTCCCCGGCACGGAGCTCGTGGTGGAGCCTGCGTCGGCCGGGCCCCTGACCGTGCTCAGTGCACGCTGGAACAAGGACATCCTCCTTCTCGCGTTCGAGGAAATTGAAACCCGGAACGAGGCGGAGACCCTCCGCGGCGCCAAGCTGTTCATCGAAACCGAGGAGCTCGACGAGGACGACGACGAAGGCTGGTACGAGCATGAGCTGGTAGGCCTCGAAGCGCGCGTCGGCTCCCAGGTGGTCGGCAAGATCTCGGGTCTGAACACGATGCCCGTCCAGGACCTGCTGGTCGTGGAGACTCCCGACGGCAAGGAAATCCTCATTCCCTTCGTGGAGCAGATCGTTCCCGAGGTGAACGTGGAAGAAGGCTATGTCCTGGTGACCCCTCCGGCCGGGCTGTTCGAGATCAACACCGACGACAGCACCGCCGAAGACGCTGAAACTGCGGGCGAGGCGGAAGCCGAGGCCGGAGAGGCAGAGTCCGGCCGGCCCGAGTCGGGGGCCAAAGCCTAGATGAGAATCGACGTCGTCAGTATTTTTCCCGAGTATCTGGCACCGCTCGAACTCTCGCTGATCGGTAAAGCACGCCAGGACGGGCTACTGGACCTCAACGTCCACGACCTGCGCACTTTCACTACGGACCGCCACCGCACCGTGGACGACACCCCCTACGGCGGGGGAGCCGGCATGGTGATGAAGGCCGAACCATGGGCGCAGGCGCTGGCGTCCGTGGCCGCGGCGCGTCCGGCTGCTGCGGGCAAGCCGGTGCTGATCGTTCCGTCTCCGGCGGGGGAGCGCTTCAACCAGGCGCTGGCCTACGAGCTTGCGGAGGAGGACCAGCTGGTCTTCGCGTGTGGCCGCTACGAAGGAATTGACGAACGCGTCATCGAATGGGCGGAGGAACACTTCACGGTGCGCCCCGTCAGCCTCGGCGACTACGTGCTAAACGGCGGCGAAGTGGCTGTCCTGGCCATGGTCGAGGCGATCGGCAGGCTGCTGCCGGGCGTTGTGGGCAATCCGGAATCACTCGTGGAGGAGTCGCATTCGGACGGCCTGCTCGAGTACCCCGTCTACACCAAGCCCTCCGTGTGGCGGGACCGCGAAGTGCCGGCGGTCCTGCTCAGCGGCAACCACGGAAAGATCGCACAGTGGCGCCGCCACGAGCAGTACCGGCGGACGGCGGAACGCCGCCCGGACCTGCTGGAGACGTTCGACGCCGGAAGTCTTCCCCGTGCTGACCGCACCGCCCTCGCGGATCTCGGGTACGACGTCGTTGACGCTCGCCTTAAGCGGCGCCCGGACGCCGGAAGCACATCGTCCGCCTGAAGTCCCGCAGCAATTGGTTGTAGACCTCCGAGTGTGGCAAAATTAGTCTTTGTGTCTGCTGGGCCCGCACCTGCCACAGGGGGAGCGCAGCCAACAGCAGACACCCCGGTGCCGCCAATCAGTGGCGGGGCCGGACCACAACACTTTCGGCGGCAATTCCCGGGACCTAACTGTCCGGGCTTGGCTGTCGTGACCCAACGTGGATGACCTGTGGCGTTCACCAGGAGTGGATCAATGCAAATCCTCGATTCCGTAGATGCAGCCTCGCTGCGCACCGATGTTCCCGAGTTCCGCGCGGGTGACACCCTCAAGGTTCACGTGAACATCATCGAAGGCAAGAACTCCCGTGTCCAGGTATTCCAGGGCTTCGTCCTGGGCCGCCAGGGCGACGGTATCCGTGAGACCTTCACGGTCCGCAAGGTTTCCTTCGGTGTCGGCGTAGAGCGTACCTTCCCGGTGCACTCCCCGATCATCGACAAGATTGAGCTCGTCACCAAGGGTGACGTGCGCCGCGCCAAGCTTTACTACATGCGTGCACTGCGCGGTAAGGCCGCGAAGATCAAGGAAAAGCGCGACTTCAGCACCGCCAAGTAAGTCTTCCGGACTTCACGGCGGGTCCCAACCCGTATCCGGCCAGCGCCGGAGCCATCCGCGACAGCGCCACAGGATACGGACCATGGACAACACAAAACGCCAGCCAGGGAAACCGGGCTGGCGTTTTGTGTTTCTTGCGCTTGCCGCCGCCGTCATCCTCAGCGGACTGGTCCGCTCCCTGTGGCTGGACGTGTATTACATACCATCGGCGTCCATGGAGCCGCTGTTCAACACGGGCGACAGGATTCTGGTTTCCCGCACCGACTTCCAGTCCGACCCGATTCGCCGCGGGGACGTCGTGGTGTTTGACGGCCGGGGCTCGTTTGCGCCGTTGAACTCCGGCTCGGGGCCGTTGCAGGAGGCCCTGGCCTCGGCCGGACACTGGCTGGGCCTCACCGGCAGTGATACTACTTACGTAAAGCGCGTCATCGGCCTGCCGGGCGACAGCGTCGTATGCTGCGACGACCAGCACCGGCTCACAGTGAACGGCCAGCCGCTCGTGGAACCCTACCTGTATGCGGGAGATGAACCGAGCAGCCAGAAGTTCAGCGCCTCCGTGCCGGCGGGGCGGGTGTGGCTGCTCGGGGACCACCGCTCGGTGTCGGCTGACTCACGCAGCCTGCTGGGGGCGCCGGGTGGAGGCATGGTGCGAATGGACAGGGTAATCGGGCGGCCGGTACAGATCCTCTGGCCGCTTGATAGATTTGCGTCAGTGGCACGGCCACCGCTGGCGGCCATAACAACGACTAAGGACGGACAGTAAATGCCCGAGACAGACCCCGGGACTTCCGAGCCGCAGCGGGCAGCTGCCAGGCCGGGACGACATGCTTCGGGCGAGCCCGTTTCGGCAGTGGCCGTCCCCGGCGAATCCGCACCCCCCCGCTCTGGCGAATCTGCGCAGACCGGACCTGGCGAAGCTTCACCGGCCGGTGCCGGCGAAACCGGATCGGCACGCTCAGGCGAGCCCGCAGCGGCCGGATCCGGCCGCAAGAGGCCGGCTCCCGCCCGAAACCCGTTTCTGGTGTGGCTGAAGGAAATTGCCACGGTGGTGGTCATCGCCGTCGTCCTCTCCTTCCTCATTAAGACGTTCCTTTTCCGTGCGTTCTACATTCCGTCTGAGTCCATGGAGAGCACCCTGGACGTCAACGACCGCATCTTCGTGAACCTCCTCGTTCCTGAACCGTTCGCCCTGGCGCGCGGCGACGTGGTGGTGTTCAAGGACACCAAGGGCTGGCTGCCGCCGGCTCCGCAAAAGGCCGACGGACCGTTCACCTGGGTCGAGGACGGGCTGACCTTTGTGGGGCTCCTCCCGGACAACTCTGAGCAGCACCTGGTCAAGCGCGTCATCGGCCTGCCAGGAGACCACGTGATCTGCTGCGACGCCGACAGCAAACTGACCGTCAACGGAGCACCGCTTGACGAAAAGTACGTGAACCCGGCCGAGGTGCCGCTGGTGCGGAACTTCGACGTCGTGGTGCCCGCAGGCAAGGTCTGGGTCATGGGGGATAACCGCAACCATTCCGCGGACTCCCGTGCCCACACGGACACCAACGGCGGCTTCGTGGACCTGGCGGACATCGAAGGCAGGGCAGCCGTCATCGCCTGGCCCGTGAACCGCTGGGCCGGCCTGGATGACTATCCTGACGTCTTCAAGAATGTTCCGTCGGCAGGTTAGCGATGTCTTTAGCACCAACCCTCGACTATGAGAAACGCTTCCTTCCCCGGGGAGCGCGGTTCCTGGCCGGCGTCGACGAAGTAGGCCGCGGTGCACTCGCCGGGCCCGTGAGCGTGGGCATCGCCGTCGTGGACCTGCGCCAGATGGAACTGCTGGCGGACGTCCGGGACAGCAAGCTGCTGAAGGCAGCCGACCGTGAACGGCTGGACCCGCTGGTCCGCGCCTGGAGCGTGGCCTCTGCCGTGGGCCATGCCTCCGCGCGGGAGATCGACGAGCTGGGCATCATGGGGGCTCTGCGGACGGCAGGAAACCGCGCGTGGTTTGAGATCCTCGGTGCAGGGATCACTCCGGACGTCGTGCTGCTGGACGGGAGCCACAACTGGCTCTCGCCGGCCGCCCAGCCGTCCCTGTTCGAGGAAGCCGTGGAGGATCCGGGCTGTGACGCGCCCGTGCATACGCTGGTCAAAGCCGACATGCAGTGCCTGAGCGTCGCCGCAGCGAGCGTTCTGGCCAAGGTTGAGCGGGACCAGATGATGCGGCAACTGCACCTTGAGTACCCCGCCTTCGGCTGGGACGTCAACAAGGGCTACGGGACCGCCGTCCACCGGGAAGCCATCCGGCTTGCTGGCCCCAGCCCTTATCACCGGGTCAGTTGGAACCTGCTGTCCGAATAATCAGTCCGCGCAGTCTGTCGGCGCGCGGGGCAGGTTGCCGCCGTTACCGGGAACTGGGTGCGCCGGTCACGTGTGAGCGTGGGCCCGCTCCATGGTGCAAGATGGAACCATGAGTGCCGAGGATCTTGAAAACTACGAAACCGACATGGAGCTTCAGCTCTACCGTGAATACCGCGATGTCGTGGGGCTGTTTAGCTACGTGGTCGAGACCGAACGCCGCTTTTACCTCGCCAACCACGTGGACCTGCAGGCGCGCAGCGCCGATGGCGAAGTCTACTTCGACCTGACACTGCAGGACGCCTGGGTCTGGGATGTCTACCGCTCCGCGCGGTTCGTCAAGAGTGTCCGGGTCATCACTTTCAAGGATGTCAACGTCGAGGAGCTCCCGCGCAACGAGGAGCTCGCGCTGCCCAAGGACGTCGACCTGGGGAACTGATCTACCCGCCGTTTGGGTGCACTGTTCCTCCACACCAGTCCGTTCGGCCCTCTGTTTCCCACATAGCTCTATAGGCCACTGTCCCGCGTGACGCCGCCCCCGCAGTCTTGTTGCGGAGGTAGAAATGAAAGCTAAAGACCTGCTGGGCCGGCGCGGGGAAGAGCTCGCGGCGGAATATCTGGAATCAATGGGCATGCTGATCGTGGAGCGTAACTGGCGCTGCCCTGACGGTGAGATCGACATTGTGGCGCTGGACGGTGATGTCCTGGTCATCGCCGAAGTGAAAACGCGGCGTTCCCTCGCGTACGGCCACCCCTTCGAGGCGGTGGGCGCAGAGAAGCTCGCGCGCCTTCACCGGCTGGGATCTGCCTGGTGCCGCGACCGTGAGCTCCGGATGCCGCTGCGCCGGGTGGACGTCATCGCGGTTGTCGACGACGGCGTGTGCCCGCCCACGCTTGAGCACCTCAAGGGTGTGGGCTAATGGCGCTCGGAAGAACGTATTCGGTGGCCCTCGTGGGACTAAATGGCTACATCGTGGAGGTCGAGGCCGACATCGGCCAGACACTGCCCGCATTTGTGATTCTTGGCCTGCCGGACGCTGCCCTCAACGAGGCCAAGGAACGGATCCGTTCAGCGGCGCAGAACTCTGGCATTCCGCTTAGCCGGCGGAAAATTACGGCCAACCTGGTTCCGGCGTCCCTGCCCAAACGCGGTTCCGGCTTCGACCTCGCCATCGCCATGGCGGCGCTGAGCGCAGCTGATGACATCCGGACGACCGGCCGTACAGTCTTCCTCGCCGAGCTTGGCCTGGACGGGCGGCTGCGGCCTGTACGCGGCGTCCTCCCGGCAGTGATGGCTGCCGTCCAGGCCGGCTATCCGAACGTCGTGGTGGCGCAGCCCAACGCCGCCGAAGCGGCGCTGGTTCCCGGTGCACGGGTTCAGAGCTATAAGACGCTGGCGCGGCTCGCTTTCGACTTCGGGGCCGACCCCCTGGAGCTCGCCCTCGATTTCGAACCGGAGGACGAGGCGCCCGGCGAGGAAGCCGATCCCGCTGGTGGGGCGAACCCCGACATGTGCGACGTCTCCGGACAGGGGGACGCACGCCGCGCCCTGGAGGTCGCTGCTGCCGGCGCCCACCACCTGTTGCTCATGGGTCCACCCGGGGCAGGCAAGACCATGCTGGCGGAGCGCCTGCCTGGGCTGCTGCCTGATCTGGGCGACACCGAGGCCATGGAAGTGACGGCCATCCACTCCCTCTGCGAGCTGCCGTCTTCGTCATTGCAGCTGGTCCGGCGTCCGCCGTTCGAGAATCCGCACCATACGGCCACGTCGGCTGCCATTATCGGCGGCGGTTCGGGCCTGCCACGGCCGGGCGCGGCGTCCCGCGCACACCGCGGGATCCTGTTCCTTGACGAGGCGCCGGAATACGAACGCAGGGTGCTTGACGCCCTCCGCCAGCCCCTGGAGAGCGGCGAGCTGGTCATTCACCGTTCGGCCGGCACCGCAGCCTACCCGGCACGCTTCCAGCTCGTCCTCGCGGCAAACCCGTGCCCCTGCGGCAAAGCGTCGGGCAAGGGCATCGAGTGCATCTGCACGCCCACGATGCGTCGCCGGTACCTGGCCCGCATGTCCGGTCCGCTGCTTGACCGGGTGGATATCCAGTTGCAGGTGGAGCGCGTCTCGCTGGCAGACTTCGGCCAGTCCGGCGGGGAAGAGGACACACCTACAGTCGCCGGCAGGGTCTGGGCGGCCCGGACGCGACAGCTGCAGCGGCTTCGCCCGTTGGGGATGGAAACCAACTCCCAGGTTCCCGGGCGGGTCCTGCGGGGTCAGCTGAGGCTGTCTTCGGCAACCACGCGAATTCTGGATCAGTCCCTGGAAAGGGGCGTTCTGACTGCCCGCGGCTACGACCGCGTGCTCCGCCTCGCTTGGACACTGGCTGACCTCGCCAGCCGGGAGCGTCCGGACATCAATGACATCGGACAGGCGTTGAACCTCCGGCAGGCTGCCTCGGCAGCCGCCTGAAAGGAAACAAATTGCAGAACGAGAGACTTGCACGCGCGGCCCTCTCCAGACTGATGGAACCCCAGGATGCTGCAGGCCTCGCCCTGGTGCACGTTGCGGGGGCGCTGGACGCCCTGGGGATCGCCACAGGGGAGCTGAGTTACGGCCCGGCGCTCGAACAGGAAATCACCGGTGTCCTGGCTGAACATGGCTCTGCGACCTCCTGGACCGGCATGACCGCGGCTCTAAAGCGGTGGGCGCCCCGGATCCCGGATCTCGCACCCGAACGTGACCTGGCGACTATGCAAAGGCTGGGCGGCCGCATGATCATTCCGGAAGACGAGCTGTGGCCCGGGCAGCTCGCAGACCTTGGCCTCCACGAACCAATCTGCCTGTGGTGGCGGGGAACGGAGATGGAACTCCCGCCGGCGGCAAAATCCATCGCTTTGGTCGGATCCCGGGACAGCACCAGCTATGGAGCCGCGGTGACCGGAGACCTTGCCTACTCTCTGGCGCAGCGGGGCTTCACAGTGGTCTCCGGAGGCGCCTACGGTGTTGATGCGCACGCGCACAGAGCAGCTCTGGCGGGCGGGTCGGGGGCCGTGCCGACCATCGCCGTGATGGCCGGGGGAGTTGACCGTTTCTACCCGTCGGGCAACGAGGACCTGCTCCGGGCTGTGGCCAACCAGGGTGCAGTGCTTGCGGAGGTTCCGCCCGGTTCGGCCCCAACGCGCTACCGCTTCCTTCAGCGCAACAGGCTCATCGCGGCGCTCGCTGCCGTGACTGTGGTCGTGGAGGCCAGATGGCGTTCCGGAGCGCTCAATACGTCTCACCATGCGGAATCTCTCGGCAGATCTGTCGGGGCCGTGCCGGGTTCCGTGCACAGCGCGAACTCCGCTGGCTGCCACCGGCTGCTGCGGGACGGAGGCGCCGTCTGTGTGACAGACGCGGGGGAGATCGTTGAGCTGGCCGCGCCCAGCGGCGAATCCTTGCCGGAGTTGAGGGACGGCGGCAGCGCAGTCCACGACGGCCTGACGCTGGAGGACTTGATCCTGCTCGATGCGCTGCCGCTGCGGTCCACCAGTTCAGTGGAGAAACTGTGCATCGTGGCTGGTCTCGGTCCGGAGTCGGTCCGCGCGGGGCTCGGCAGGCTTGGCCTGCTGGGACTTGCAGTGTCCGAAAGCGGCGCGTGGAAGCGATCCAAAAACGCCGGCTGATTACGATGCAAACCCACGCCACGGCTCGCCGGGAACAATTCTTGATTGCCTGCCAAATGCTGGGACAGTGAGGGGGTGGAGAAAGACAAACTGCCGCCGGCCCTGGCGCAGGCAGTCAGCGCCTTCGGCCGGTACCTGACGGGTGAACGGGCACGTTCGGAGCACACGGTCCGGGCATACCTGTCGGACGTCGGCAGCCTGCTCGAACACGCGGCCGGCGAGGGGATCCGCGAGCTCGGCGAAATTGAGCTCGGGACCCTCAGGCGCTGGCTCGGCGCCCAGAGCGACGCCGGCATCTCCCGCTCCACCCTTGCCCGCCGGTCCGCCACGGCACGGACCTTCACGGCCTGGGCGCTCCGGGAGGACCTCATAGGGGCCGACCCGGCGCTTCGTCTGAAGGCGCCCAAGAAGGAAAGCTCTCTGCCTGGGGTGCTTCAGCAGCAGCAGCTCGTCAGGCTGCTGACCGAACTGCAGGAGGCAGCCCAGGACGGTTCCCCGATCGCCTTGCGGAACCGGGCAATGGTCGAACTGCTGTACGCCACAGGAATCCGCGTCGGCGAACTGGCAGGGCTGGACGTCGATGACCTCGATCCGGACCGCAGAACCTTGCGTGTCCTAGGCAAAGGAAACAAGGAACGCACCGTGCCGTACGGTCTCCCGGCTGCGCTCGCCGTTGACGACTGGCTACGCCGCGGACGCGGAAAGCTCGTGTCTGCGGGAAGCGGACCCGCGCTGTTCCTCGGTATGCGCGGCGCCCGCGTGGACCAGCGCCAGGTGCGGAGCGTGGTCAGGGGTCTCTTCGAAGCCCTGGGGGACACCGCTGCTACCGGCCCGCACGCGCTGCGCCACTCGGCAGCCACGCATCTGCTCGACGGCGGAGCAGACCTCCGGGCCGTGCAGGAAATTCTGGGCCACAGCAGCCTGGCCACCACACAGATATACACCCATGTGTCAGTCGACCGCCTCCATAAAAGCTACCAACAGGCGCATCCCCGGGCGTAAGGCCTGCACGCGCGGCCTGGCCGGACCGGAATTCGTGACTGCGGCCGGTTTCAGTCCCTGATGTGACTTCCACCCCTGGCGGAGATCCGCAATTCCCCTCGGCGTGGTTCCACGGCTCGCCGAATTCCACTGGCGTAATTCGACGGCGTACGGCACAATAAGAGCCAAGTCCGGCAACTTTCAAGTTGTGCTTTAAGCCTCTGGCTTTAGCTGCCTTGCGGGTCCGGCATTATTTTCATAGATTGGCAGGAATTACCGGCACCACGCGGCGCCCGGAGCATCAGCAGTTCGTCCATGCAGGTCGTTGGGGAAGACGTACCTACAGCTATGGAGGATGGAATGTCTGATGCAATGACTCGCGGTGTGCTGTTTATTCACTCGGCGCCTACCGCACTGTGCCCTCACGTTGAGTGGGCCATCGGATCTGTCGTGGACAAGCGGACAGATCTTGAGTGGACCGCTCAGCCTGCCGCGCCCGGAATGTTCCGTTCGGAACTGTCCTGGACCGGCGCGCAGGGGACAGGTGCGCAGCTGGCGTCTGCCCTCCGGGGCTGGGCACATCTGCGCTTCGAGGTGACGGAAGAACCGAGCCCGGGCGTGGACGGCGGCCGGTGGTCCCACACCCCCGAGCTGGGCATCTTCCATGCCGTCACAGACGTCCACGGCAACATCATGGTGTCCGAGGACCGCATCCGCTACGCCTACGAGTCCGGTGCGGGCGACCCCTCTGCGGTCTACCACGAGCTCTCCCTTGCCCTCGGCGAGGCGTGGGACGAGGAACTTGAACCCTTCCGGCACGCGGCCGAGGGCGCACCCGTCCGCTGGCTGCACCAGGTGGGCTGACACGCCACCTCCATAGCAATGAAGAAGCCCCCGCCAACCGGCAGGGGCTTCCTCATTGGTCAGGTGCGGTCACACGCTGCGGACGGCGATGACGGCGTTGTGGCCGCCGAACCCGAACGAGTTGCTCAGCGCCACGATGTCTCCGGCGGGAAGATCGCGGGAGGAGGTGACGACGTCGAGCGGGATCTCCGGATCCTGGTTCTCAAGGTTGATCGTGAGAGGGGCCTTGCGCTCATACACGGCCAGCACCGTCAGGACGGCTTCAACGGCGCCGGATGCGCCCAGCAGGTGGCCCATCTGCGACTTGGTGGCGGACACCGCCACGTCATCCACGTGCGATCCCAGGGCGGCGCGCAGCGCGGTGTACTCGGGCTTGTCACCCACAGGGGTGGACGTGGCGTGGGCGTTGACGTGCACCACGTCCTCGGCCTGGATCCGGCCGTCGAACATGGCCGCCTTGAGGGCGCGGGTGGCGCCAAGGCCTTCGGGGTCAGGCGCGGTGATGTGGTAGGAGTCGGACGTCACGGATGTGCCGGCCAGTTCGGCGTAAATCCGCGCTCCGCGGGCCAAGGCGTGCTCCTCGGCTTCGAGCACCAGGGCGCCTGCGCCTTCGCCCATGACGAAGCCGTCCCGGCCCAGATCGTAGGGGCGTGAGGCGTGCTCTGGATCGTCGTTGCGGCGGGAAAGCGCCTGCATCGAGGAGAACGCGGCCAGCGGCATCGGATGGATGGCAGCTTCGGCGCCGCCGCACATGACGACGTCGGCCTTGCCAGAACGGATGAGGTCCAGGCCGAGGTGCAGGGCTTCCGTGCCGGAGGCGCAGGCGGAGACGGGCGTGTGCGCTCCCGCGCGGGCACCCAGGTCAAGGCTCACAGCAGCGGCCACGCCGTTGGGCATGAGCATGGGAACGGTCATGGGCAGGACCCGGCGGGGCCCCTTCTCCTTCAGCGTGTCCCACGCGTCCAGGAGAGTCCACACGCCACCGATGCCCGTGGCGAAGGCGACGGCAAAGCGGTCGTGGTCAACTTCGGTGATGCCGGAATCAGCCCAGGCCTCACGGGCGGCGATGACACCGAACTGCGTTGAAGGGTCCATGCGCTTGGCTTCAACGCGGCTCAGGACCGAAAGGGCAGGGGTGGAGCAGCGGGCAGCGAAGTGGACGGGCAGTTCGTATTTGGCTACCCAGTCGTCCTCAAGCGTGCGGGCGCCCGAGACCCCCTTCAGTGCGTTCTTCCACATCGTGGGTACATCGCCGCCGATGGGCGTGGTGGCACCCAGACCGGTAATGACTACTTTGCGTGTCATGGGATCACTCTCTGTCGGTGCGCGTGCCGTGTCCTGTGCTGCCGGGCCTGGTGCCTGAGCTGGGGGCGTGCGGAGGGGGTCTGCGAGAAAATTTGTGATGGTGCATCGGCTGGCCGGCCCGGATTGTTGCGGGCCGGCCAGCCGGGTTCAGCCGGAATGCGGCTGGAGCCTGTTTAGGCCTGTGCGTTGGCGATGAAGCTGACTGCGTCGCCGACGGTCTTGAGGTTCTTGACCTCTTCGTCCGGGATGCGGACGCCGAACTTTTCTTCAGCGTTGACCACGATCGTCATCATCGAGATGGAGTCGATGTCCAGGTCCTCGGTGAAGGACTTGTCCAGCTCGACGGCGTCGGCGGCCAGGCCGGTTTCTTCGTTGACGATTTCAGCCAGTCCGGCCAGGATCTCTTCGTTGCTAGCCATTGATGGCTCCTTTTCTTGTTATTGCCGGCAGGGGATGCCGGAAATGGGGCAAACCGCGGTTGCGGCTTGGTTTGTGGATTCCTACGGAAGGACGATTACCTGGGCGCCGAAGACCAGCCCGGCGCCAAAGCCGATCTGCAGCGCAAGGCCGCCGCTCAGCTCCGGGTTTTCCTGAAGCAGGCGGTGCGTGGCCAGCGGGATGGAAGCGGCCGAGGTGTTGCCGGCCTCTGCAATGTCCCGGGCCACGGTCACGGTCTCGGGCAGCTTGAGCTTCTTGGCCATCTCATCGATGATGCGCATGTTGGCCTGGTGCGGAACGAAGGCAACGAGGTCTTCGGCCTGGATGCCGGCGGCGTCCAGGGCCTGCTGGGCCACCTTCGCCATTTCCCAGACGGCCCAGCGGAAGACCGTCTGGCCGTCCTGGCGCAGGGTGGGCCAGATGGCGGCCTCGGTAACGGCTTCTTCGTCGGAGCTGAGGGCGGTGCCCTGCTGTGCTCCGGAGTGCGCGAGTGACCCGGAGCGCGCAGCGGAGAACTCCCGCACGTCCAGCAGCGAGTGCGTCATGCCGATCGCGTCCCACTTGCTGCCGTCCGAACCCCATACGGACGGGCCGATGCCCGGCGTCTCGGAAGGGCCGATCACCACGGCACCCGCGCCGTCACCCAGCAGGAAGGAAATGGTGCGCTCAGTGTTGTCAATGACGTCGGACAGCTTCTCGGCGCCCACAACCAGTACGTACTCTGCCGTTCCGGAGCGGACCAGTGCGTCACCCTGGGCGATGCCGTAGCAGTAACCGGCGCAGGCAGCTGAGATGTCGAAAGCCGGAGCCGGCGTCGCGCCGAGCCGGTCAGCGAGGCTCGCGGCCGCTGACGGTGTGGCAAAGGGGTGCGTCACCGTGGAAACGATGACGGCGCCAAGCTGGGAGGCCTCGATGCCGGCCTTCGCCAGGGCCTCGCGGGCTGCGCCTTCTGCCATGTCGATCACGCTGACATCAGCAGGGGCCCGGTGGCGGGTGATGATGCCGGTGCGTTGGCGGATCCATTCATCAGACGAATCAATCCACTGGCAGACGTCCTCGTTGGTCACGATCACATCGGGGCGGTAGGCGCCGATGCCCAGAATGCGGGTGTGTTCGTTGACGGGCGACTGCTTCAGCGTGGGAACGCTCATGCCTGTCCCTCCAATTCTGCGAATAGTGCAAGGGCTGCGGACAGGTCACCGGGGGTTTTCACGGCCACGGTCTTGACGCCTGGCATGCCACGCTTCGCGAGGCCGGCCAGTGTGCCGGCCGGTGCCAGTTCAATGACGCCGCTGACGCCGCGCTGCACGAGGGATTCCATGCAGAGATCCCAACGGACCGGGCGCGACACCTGGGCGATGAGGCTGTCGACCGCGGCGGTGCCGACGGTCACTTCCTTGCCGTCGAAGTTGGACAGCAGCGGAACCGCAGGAGCCTGGGGCTGGAGCTCCGGACGCAGGGCCTCCAGTGCGCTCACGGCCGGTGCCATGTGTGAGGTGTGGAACGCGCCGGCAACCTTGAGCGGAATGACCCGGGCCTTTGCCGGCGGGTTCTCCGCCAGGGCCCTGAGCTGGTCGAAGGTGCCGGCGGCGACAGTCTGGCCAGCGCCATTGACGTTGGCTGGCGTGGCGCCGGCTGCTTCGATGGCCGCCAGGACCTCGGCCGGGTCGCCGCCCACGACGGCGCTCATGCCGGTGGGCGTGACGGCGGCGGCTGCAGCCATGCTGTTGGCACGCTTGCGGACAAAGGTCATGGCTTCTTTTTCGGTAAGCACGCCGGCGAGGGCGGAGGCCGTGATCTCGCCCACCGAGTGCCCGGCCAGGATGACCGGCAGGGTGCTGAGCTCGACGTCGAACAGGGCCTTCGCTGCCACGAGTCCGGCTGCGACAATCAGGGGCTGCGCCACGGCAGTGTCCTTGATGGTCTCCTCATCCGAGGTGGTCCCGTGCGCCGTGAGGTCGATGCCTGCGATTTCGCTGAGGGAGGCCAGATGGCCTGCTACGGAAGGCAGTTCCAGCCATGGGGCCAGGAAACCGGGGGTCTGTGAGCCCTGTCCAGGGCAGACGATTGCAAGCACGTAACCAGCTTTCCAAATTACCGCGTGAATCAAGGGTGTTTGCGTACACCAAGCTCACTGGGTCAGTTTGTAGGAAGTCTACAACGGTTCAGTTCTGGTTCCGCCCCGGCTGGCGCTCCACGGGGGCCTTGGGCGGCGTGGAAAGCCGGCCCACGACCAAGGCGGCCTGAAGCACGAAGGCTTCCCGGGGGAGCAGCGGATCCCAGCCCGTCACGTCACAAACCCGCTTGAGCCGGTAACGGACGGTGTTGGCGTGGACGAACAGTTCGCGGGCGGTCGCCTCCAGCGAATGCCCCAGTTCCAGGTACGTGCCGAGCGTTTCCACCAGCCCGTTGGAGGCTGCCACGAGGGGCCGGTAGATATTTTTCACGAGCGACCGGCGCGCAGCGTCGTCCCCGGAAATGACGCGCTCGGGAAGCAGGTCATCGGCGGCCACCGGGCGGGGCGCCGACGGCCACGCGCGGGCAGCGGTGAGTCCGGCGAACGCCGACTGCGCCGACCCGCTCGCCTCCAGCAGGGAACTCGCCTCGGCGCCGTACACCACAGGCCCGGGTGCGAACATCTCGCTCAGCTTCAGGTACGCCGTTTCCCGGTCGTGGACGCCGCCGAGAATCAGGATGAGGCGGTCGCCCTGGATCCCCACCAGGGCGTCTTCGGCGTACCGGCCGGCGGTGCGGCGCAGTTCACTCACGTAGCTGGCGCTGGGCTCCGACGGCGAGTTCCCCACCATCACGGTGAACCGCTCCTGGGCCTTCCAGCCGAGGGCCGCGATTCTGGACCGCAGCGCGTCCGTGTTTTCACCGCGGAGGATGGCGTCCACGATCAGCGCCTCCAGCCGGGTGTCCCAGGAGCCCCGCGATTCGGCAGCCCTCGCGTAGACGTCCGCCGCCGCGAACGCCACCTCGCGCGAGTACCGCAGCACCGCCTCACGCAGCGAGGGCTGGTCCGCTTCGGGGGCGATGACCGGGACCTGGTCCTCGACCACTTCCACCACGATCCTGATCAGCTGCAGCGCCTTCTGGAGGCTGATGGAACGGGTGAGCTCCGTCGGTGCCGTGCCAAAAACGTCGGTGAGGATCCAGGAGGGGGAGCTGGGGCGCTCGTACCAGGTGACGAAGGCTGCGATGCCGTTCTGAGCCACGAGTCCGAGCGCCGAGCGTTCATCGGAGCTGAGCCGGCTGTACCAGGGCAACGATTTTTCGAGCTGGCGCATGGTGGTTGTCGACAACTGGCCAACACTGGCCCTGAGCTTCTTCAGGGTCTCCGTCTTTTCCGGTGTCATGCTGCGTGACGCCGGTTTGCGCTTTGCGGGGGCGGGTGTTGGCTGGGGCATGCATCGAGCATACGGCGCCTGCCCTGCAACCTCCATTTTGTGCGAAGGCTACAACTGCGGTTGTGCTGTGTCACAGCGGATCAAAAGCACCCCAACGACGACGGCGGCCCCCACCTTCGGGTGAGGGCCGCCGTCGTGCGTGTCAGGCAGTTGCTGGAGCCGCAGGCGTCCAGCAGCCGTTGGCTAGGACTCGCCGCCCGCGTTGCCGGTGGTGCCGGCGTTGACGTTGTGCAGGCGGTACTTCTCGATGGCCTGGGCAGGTGCCTGGGCGTCAACCTCACCGCGGCGGGCCAGCATCTCCAGCGAACGCACCACGATGGAGTGGGTGTCGTTCTTGAAGAAGCGGCGTGCTGCGGCGCGGGTGTCGGAGAAGCCGAAGCCGTCGGCGCCGAGCGAAGCGAATTCGTTCGGCACGAACTGGCGGATCTGGTCCGGAACGGCCTTCATGTAGTCCGAGACCGCGACAACAGGGCCGGTCGCGCCGGCGAGCTGCTGTGCCACGAACGGTGTCCGCGCGGGCTGTCCGGGGTTGAGGAACGCTTCCTCCTCGGCAGCCATGCCGTCGCGGCGGAGCTCGTTCCAGGACGTCACGGACCAGACGTCCGCGGAGACGCCCCAGTCCTCGGCCAGGATCCGCTGCGCGTCCAGCGCCCACGGAACCGACACGCCCGAGGCCAGGATTTGCGCACGGGGGCCGTCGATTTTGGCCGGTGCCAGCAGGTAGATGCCCTTGATGACGCCTTCTACGTCCAGTTCGTCAGGTTCGGCCGGCTGGACGATGGGCTCGTTGTACACCGTGATGTAGTACATCAGGTTCCGGTCAGTGGAATCCGGGCCGTACATGCGTTCGATGCCGTCGCGGACGATGTGGCCCATTTCGTAGCCGTAGGCGGGGTCGTAGGTGACCACGGCGGGGTTGGTGGAGGCGAGCAGCGGGGAGTGGCCGTCGGCGTGCTGCAGTCCTTCGCCGGTGAGGGTGGTCCGTCCTGCGGTGGCGCCGATGATGAAGCCGCGGGTCATCTGGTCCGCGGCGGCCCAGAAGGCGTCGCCGGTGCGCTGGAAGCCGAACATGGAGTAGAACACGTAGACCGGGATCAGCGGCACGCCGTGGGTGGCGTAGGCGGTGCCGGCGGCGGTGAACGCCGCGACGGCGCCGGCTTCGTTGATGCCGGGGTGGATCAGCTGGCCCTGGGCGGATTCCTTGTAGGCCAGGACCAGGTCGCGGTCCACGGACAGGTAGTTCTGGCCCTTGGGGTTGTAGATCTTCGCGGTCGGGAAGAACGCGTCCATGCCGAAGGTGCGGGCTTCATCGGGAATGATCGGCGCGATGTGCTTGCCGAAATTCTTGTCCCGCATCAGGTCTTTGAGCAACCGGACAAAGGCCATGGTGGTGGCTGCCTGCTGCTTGCCGGAGCCGCGCTTGGCGACCTCGTAGGTTTTCGCATCCGGCAGCGCGATGTCGGAGTGCTTGGACCGGCGCTCCGGCACAGCACCGCCCAGGGCAGCGCGCCGTTCCATCATGTACTTGATTTCCGGGGCATCCGTGCCCGGGTGGAAGTACGGCGGCTGGTACGGATCCTTGTCGAGCTGCTCGTCCGTGAGGGGGATCCGCAGGTGGTCGCGGAACTTCTTCAGGTCGTCGAGGGTGAGTTTTTTCATCTGGTGGGTGGCGTTGCGGCCTTCGAAGTGCGGGCCGAGGCCGTAGCCCTTGACTGTTTTGGCCAGGATCACGGTGGGCTTGCCCTTGAATTCGGTCGCTGCCTTGTACGCGGCGTAGACCTTGCGGTAGTCGTGGCCGCCGCGCTTGAGGTTCCAGATCTGGTCATCGGTCAGGTCCGCGA
>NZ_CAKKLY010000001.1 GCF_918698095.1 Arthrobacter sp. Bi83 | reverse complement strand
TTGAGCTGGACGAACTCCGGGCCCATCTGGACCTTGGCCTTGATCCACTCCGGCTTGCGCTCCACCGGGGTGGCCGCATTACGCTGCTCAATGCGCAGCATCTTCCGGCCTTCTGGTGCCAGTGTCACAGTAGAACTCCTTCGGGGGTTGCAACTAGGGCGTCTTCATTCTTGCGCAGCTCTTCGATGATCCGCGAAACGAGATCAGCCGGTGCCACGTCGCGGCCGGTCTCCTGGGCAATGGTGGTCACGCCGGCATCGGTGATTCCGCAGGCGATGATCTGGCCGTAAGGGGCGAGGTCGTTGTTGCAGTTGATGGCGAAGCCGTGCATGGTTACGCCCTGGCTGACCCTGATGCCGATCGCCGCGATCTTCCGGGCGGGGCCCTTGTGGTCTTCGTCGATCCACACGCCGGCGCGGCCCCTGATGCGGACGGCCGTAATTCCGAAGTCGGCCAGGACGGCGATGATCACTGCCTCGAGACGCTCGACGTAGTCGCGGATCCCGGCTTTGTTTTTCAGCTTGATGATGGGGTAACCCACCAGCTGGCCGGGTCCGTGCCACGTCAGCTTGCCACCGCGGTCCACGGCTACAACGGGCGTGCCGTCGAAGGGACGCTCGTGGTCCTCGGTGAGCTTGCCGGCGGTGTAGACGGCGGAGTGTTCGAGCAGGAGAACTGTGCTGGGGGCCATGCCGGCCAGGACGTTCTCGTGGATTTCGCGCTGGAGGTCCCAGGCACGCGTGTAATCCACGAGATCCGGGGCAAGACCCAGCTGTGTGAACTCAAGAGTCATGGCATCCAGCTTAGACCCCGGCCGGCGTCCTGCCCGATTGTGTGCCCAAGCTCTCACCCGGCCCGCGGGTCATGTGCCGGCCCCCGCCCCCTGTGGATAACTTCTGCAGGATGTGTCGATTTCCGGTACTCCTTAAGCCATGGACGATGTGAGGCAGGACGCCGACCATTCCGCAGGGCGCGAGCCGAAGGTTCCGGGCTACCAGGTCTGCCGTTGGTTGGGCAGCGGGGCGAGCGCCGCCGTGTGGCTGGTGACGGAAGAGGCTACCGGGCGGAAGCTGGCCCTGAAGTGTTTCGGCGCGGCGTCCGGGAACCACGCCGCGGGGACTGCCGAAGAGGATGTACGCCGGGAGATTCTGATCATGTCCGTCCTTGACCACGGGCATCTGGTCAAGGCGCACGACGTCGTGAGGTTGGGCGAGGCCGCCGAAAGCCCGTTGGGGATCGTGATGGACTACGCACCAGGCGGTTCACTGGGCCAGCTCATCGCCGCCCGGGGCAAGCTGGGCGTGGGGGAGACCGTGACTGTGCTGACGCCCATTGCGCAGGTCCTCGGATACCTCCACGGCAAGGGATTCACCCACTCGGATGTGTCACCGGGAAACGTTCTCTTTTCCGGACACGGAAAGCCTCTGCTCGCTGACCTCGGGGTGGCGCGAATGGTCGGCGATCCCGGCGCCGTTCCCGGCCTCGGGACTGAAGGGTTCAGGGATCCTTCGCCGGTGGACGCCGTACGGGCAGGACTGCAGCCCGGACGCGACGTCTATGCCGCGGCTGCGCTTGGCTGGTACTGCCTCACCGGAGCCCCGCCCCGGCCCACGGCAGACAGGCCACCCCTTTCGCTGTTGGTTCCGGACGTGCCCCGCGAACTTGCCGCCGCCCTGGAGGCAGGCCTGAGTGATGACCGGCGGCGACGGCCGGATGCAGCGGAGCTTGCCACCGCCATCTACCGGAGCGCCGCCGCAGTTCCCGTCGACCTATCTCGCTCTGCGCATCCGACCGTCCTGCCGGAGCTGCTGACACGCAGGCCGGAGCCGCCGTCGTGCGGCAGGCGGCGCGAGCGGATCCGTGCCTGGGGCAGGCGGCTGTCCACGTCCCCGCCCGTCACGGCGTTTCGGCAGCGCAGGACCTCCTACGACCAGGCCTTGCCCGGCCAGACGCTGCCGGACCAGCCGAGGCTGCACTCGCGGCGGGCCGCGACGGCAGCCGCGCCTCGACGTCGTCGTACTGCCGCATGGACCGGGCTTTTCACAGTTCCCGTTCTTGCAAGCGCGTGGCTGCTGCTCGGTGCGCCGGGGACGCCGCTCTGGAACCAGCCTCCGGGCATCGCAGCCACGCTGCCGTCCCTGGTCCGTGGCTTTCCGGGGCCCGGAACCGTTCCGGTTCCGGCGCCGAGGGGGCCGCAGCCGGCAACGGTACTGGATTCCGCGAGGGTTCCGGACGCTGTCCGGAACCAGCTCCGGGCGGGAAATCCCGCCGAGGCTGTCAAAGGGCTGGCCTGGCTGCGCTCGAAGGCCCTGAGTGAGGGCAGGCTGGAATTGCTCGGCGAGGTTAACGCCGGGAACTCCCCGGCCGCGGCCGCGGACCGCAGGATCAGCGCCCGGTTGCAGGACTCCGGGAACATCCTGGCCGGCTTCACCACAAGCCTCACGGCCATCCGGAACATGCCCGAAAGCACTGGGGCGCGGGCCGTGGTCGCCGTGACGGCTTCGACGTCCGGTTACAAGGAGAGATCTGCCGCCGGTGCCGTAGTCGCCACCGGCGCACCTCAGCCAGGCCGCGCTCTGCGGCTGGTCCTGGTTAGAGTGAACGGCAAGTGGCTGATTTCGGACATCCTTCCGGCCCCATGATCGCCCACGTGCCGTCAGGCGCCGCTGACCACCCATGCGGCGGCACGCCGAAGGCTTGGATGCTGCCATTCAAAGCCCGCTTCCTTCAGCAGGGCGGGTTCCACCCGCTGGCTCGCGAGCAGGAGTTCGTCGGCCAGCTTGCCCATGGCCAGCCGCAGCGCTGGCGCCGGAACGCGGAGCAGCGCGGGCCTGTGCAGGGCAGCGGCGAGCTCAGCAACCAGCGTGTTGACGTTGGCGGCTTCGGGGGCGGAGACGATGACGGGGCCGGAGAGCTGGGCCGTCAGGAGGAATCCAAAAGCAGCGGACAGGTCCGGCAACGTGATCCAGGGCCAGTACTGGCGGCCGTTGCCGAGCGGACCGCCAACGCCGAGCCGCAGCAGCGGCAGCAGCCTGCCCAGGGCCCCTCCGGATCTGCTCAGCACCACCGCAGTCCGCGGGGTTACCACCCGGACACCCGGCGGAGCTTCGTGGGCGGCTGCTTCCCACTCAACGCAGATCCGGGCCATGATGCCAGTCCCGGCGGGCGACCCCTCCCGGAGGGCGGCCGACCCGGCGTCGCCGTAGTAGCCGGCTCCGGACTGGCTGATGAAGGTCCTCGGCGGTGTGTCAAGATGCTTCATTGCTGTGGCGAGGGTCCGCGTGGGATCGAGGCGCGAGCGGAACAGCTCATCGATCCGTCGGCGCGTCCATGGCCTGTCGCCGATGCCGGCTCCGGACAGATTGATAACGGCGTCCGCGCCCTCAAGGCAGGCCGGGTCCAGCTGGCCGGCGGACGGATCCCAGCGGACTTCAGCCGGGGAAGCCGGCGTCCTCCTAACCAGCCGCGTGACGTCGTGTCCGTCCGAAACGAGACGGGTGGAAAGATCGGTTCCGATGAGCCCGGAGGCGCCGGCCATGACGATTCGCATGATCCATCTCACCATGTCCCGGCACGGTACGGCACCTCCCAGCCACCCCTGTTGACTTTGACTATGATCGAACGATGACCTCTTCGAGCTACTTCCGATTCCCGCATGTTCACGGCGATCTGGTCACATTTGTGGCCGAGGACGACGTCTGGATCGCGCCTGTCGGCGGCGGCCGCGCCTGGCGGGTTTCCTCCCTGCAACTCCCGGCCCGTAATCCGCGCTTCACGCCTGATGGCAAGAAGCTCGTCTGGACGGTCGTGCAGGGCACGGCGCCCGAGGTTGTCATCGCCGACGTCGACGGCGGCGGATACCGGCAACTGACCTACTTCGGGCACAGCACCACCAAGGTCAAAGGCTTCACTGCCGCGGGCGAAGTAGTGGTCACGAGCGCGTTCCGGCAGGCGGAGAGCCGCCACACGCACGCCTACCGCCTTTCCACCGAGGGTGGCTGGGCCGAGGAACTGCCCTTCGGTCCCGTCGAATCCGTGGCGTTCGGCCCCGAGGTCGGAGACGAGAAGCCCGTAGTCGTGGCCAGCGTCCTGTCCCGCGAACCGGCCTGGTGGAAGCGCTACCGCGGCGGCACTGCCGGCAAACTCTGGATTGACGCCGACGGCAACGGCGAGTTTGAACGGCTGCTCCCGGACCTTGACGGCAACCTGGCGGACCCCATGTGGGTGGACGGACGCATCGCCTTCCTCTCGGACCACGAGGGGTACGGGAACCTGTACTCAGTCCCGCCCAACGGCGGAGACCTCCGCCGCCACACGGACCACGAAGACTTCTACGTCCGCCACGCGTCCACTGACGGGAAGCGTGTCATCTTCGAGTCCGCCGGTGAGCTGTGGATTCTGCATGATCTTGCCTCCGACGCCGTCAGGCTTGAGATCTCGCTCGGCTCGGCCTCCCAGGGCCGCCGCCCGTCGCTGCTGAAGGTTTCCAAGCACCTCGGAGACGTCCGGCCGGACTGCACCGGATCGGCCAGCGCCGTGGAGGCGCACGGGACCATCCACTGGCTGCGGCACAAGGACGGGCCCTCCCGCGTTGTCGAAGGCACTCCGGGTGTCCGGGCAAGACTTCCGCGTCCCCTGACGGATGGCCGCATCGCCTATGTTGCGGACCACGACGGCACGGAGGCCCTGGTTATGGCGGAGATCGCCCCGCGGCTCGAAACCCCGGCTGCCCCGGCAGAGCCCGTCAAGGGACACCAGGAATCCGAGACTCCCGCGGCCCCCCAGCCCAGCCCTGCGCTGCCGAGCCCGGTCTCAGCGGCCGGCCTGGTGGGTCCGGGCGTCGACGTCGCCGTTTCCGACGACTCCCAGGCGGACGTCGCTCCCGCAGCGGGGATAGAGAAACAGCACGGCACGGTGGCGGGCGCGGGGGCTGTCTCGGCACCTGCCGGTTCGGCATCCAGGCGGATCGCCTTCCCGAAGCCGTCGCGCGCCAGCGCCCTGGAGACCAGCCCCGACGGCCGCTGGATCGCCGTCGGCACCGCCTTCGGCGACGTCTACGTGGCCGACACGCGGGACGGAACCATCACGTCGGTGACGAGCATCGGCGAAGGCAGCATCGAAGCCCTGTGCTGGTCGCCGGACTCCGCCTGGCTGGCCTGGTCGGAACCCGTCACGTCCCTCGGCTCCCGCAGCCGCCTGAGGCTGACCCGCGTCCACACGGTGGAGTCCGGGGCAGGGAAGCCAGGCGCCGGGGACCCCGACATCGTCGAGGTGACCGATGGTCGCTTCCGTGACCAGTCGCCGTCGTTCACGCCGGACGGCAAGTTCCTCGCGTTCCTCTCCAACCGCAGCTTCGATCCTGTCTACGACGGGCATTCCTTCGACCTCTCGTTCCCGAGCCCCATCAAGCCGTACCTTGTGGCCTTGGCAGCGGAAACGGCGTCGCCCTTCGGCCCCAACGTGGATCTCTCCGTCGAGACGGAGACGGCGGCAGACCGGGACGCCGACGCCGGACAGCCCGGTAGGCCTGCGCCGGTCCGTGTCGACGCCGAGGGGCTCGCGCACCGGGTCATCAGCGTTCCGGTCCCGCAGGGCAACTATTCCTCGCTGGCCGCGGTCGACGGCGCGCTGCTGTGGCTGGACAGCCCCCTCGCCGGGGTGACCGGCGACGGCAAAGCCAGCTTGGAGGACAAGAACACTGCGCCAACACTGGTCCGGTTTGATCTTGCCAAGCGCAAGGCCGCGACCATTGTGGACGCGCTCGACAGCTACGTCGTGTCCGGTGACGGCAAGAAGGTTGTGCTCGTCCACGACAAACAGGTCCGGGTGGTGCCGTCCGACGCGAAGGCCGACGAGGAATCCGGCCAGCTGGTCAAGGTGGACCTCACACGCATCCGGGTGCTCATGGACCCGCTCAGCGTCTGGGGCCAGGCGTTCGATGAAGCCTGGCGGCTGCAGCGCGATTTCTTCTGGACCGAGGACATGGCCGGCCAGGACTGGGAGTCCATCCACAAGCGCTACCGGCCGCTGGTTGACCGGCTCGGTTCGCACGATGACCTCGTGGACCTGCTGTGGGAACTCCACGGCGAGCTCGGCACGTCCCATGCCTACGTCCGGCCGGCTGCGGCCACCGAGAACGGCAGTAATGGCCAGGGCCGCCTGGGCGCCGACCTGGCATTCACGGGGGAGGGCTGGGAGATCATCCGCATCCTCGCCGGCGAATCCTCCGACCCCCTCGCGACCTCACCGCTGGCCCGCCCCGGCGCCGCCGCCAAGGCCGGGGATGTCCTGCTCGCGGTCGACGGCGTGCCGCTCACCGAGGCCCTGACGCCCGCCATGCAGCTGGTTGGCGCTGCCGGCCGGGCGGTGGAACTGACCATCCGCAACGGTGCCGCCCACGGTCCGGCCGCGGGCGCCCAGCGCCGCATTGCGGTGGTCCCGATCAAGGATGAGGAGCGCCTCCGCTACCAGGACTGGGTGGCCGCTAACCGCCGCACCGTCCGGCAGGCCTCTGAAGGAAGCTTCGGCTACCTGCACGTTCCCGACATGATGGCCAACGGCTGGGCGCAGCTGCACCGTGACCTGGACACCGAAACCGCGCTGGACGGCCTGATCGTTGACGTTCGCCGCAACCGCGGCGGGCACACGTCCCAGCTGGTGGCCGAGCTGATCGGACGCAAGGTGACAGGCTGGAGCATGCCGCGCGGCGAGAAGCCCCGGACCTACCCGCACCACGCACCGCGCGGCCCGGTCATCATCCTCGCCGATGAGTTTGCCGGTTCCGACGGCGACATCATCACCCAGGTCTCGAAGCTTCGGGGAATCGGTCCCGTGATCGGGACCCGGACCTGGGGCGGCGTGGTGGGCATCGACAGCCGTTTCACGCTGGCGGACGGCACCGGGGTTACCCAGCCGCGCTACGCCACCTGGTTCGGCGGCGGCGTGGGCTGGAGCGTCGAAAACCACGGCGTTGCTCCGGACATCGAGGTGACGTTCCCGCCGCACGCCTATGCTGCGGGACGGGACCCGCAGCTGGAGTACGGCATCGGGGCGCTGAAGGAAATGGTTCAGGAGCTTCCCACGGACCGGCCGCCGGCCCGTGAAGGCTACCGCCGACTCCGGCCGGAGCCACTGCCTGCCCGCCGAAACACGGGCGGCTGACCCGGGCTGAGCCTGCGAACCGCTGACCCACAGTCCGGCCCGCGGCAGTCCTGCTCACGGAGAGCCCGGCTCACTGCGCAAAAAGGCCCTGTGCCCCGATGGATCTTCCAGTCCGGGTACAGGGCCTTTTCTGTGTGCCCCTGCTGCGCCGCAGCCGGGGCCAGAAATCAGGAAGCCGCGAGCGTTGCGTCCAGGGTGATGTCGATGCTGGCCAGAGCACCGGAGACAGGGCAGCCGACCTTGGCCTCCGCTGCGATCTTCTGGAACTCGTCTTCGGAGATGCCGGGGACCTTGGCGTTCAGGGTCAGGTGGCTGCCGGTGATGCCCGTGCCCGGCCTAAAGGTGACGTCCGCCTTCGTGTGGACCTCTTCGGGGGTGTGGCCGGCCTGGGCGAGCGCGTGGCTGAAAGCCATGGAGAAACAGGCGGAGTGTGCGGCGGCGATCAGCTCTTCAGGGCTGGTCTTGCCTTCCGAGGCCTCGGTGCGGGCCTTCCAGGTGACCTCATACGTGCCCAGCCCGGAGCTGTCGAGCGTTGTGTTGCCGGCACCCGTCATCAGGTCGCCGTTCCATACCGTGTGTGCGGTGCGTGTTGCTGCCATGTCCACTCCTTAGCTTGGGTTCAGTCAAGGATCCGGCTGACGCCCGATCCTTCCTGCCTAATCCTATGGATTCCCCGTGGTGGACGCACGGGTTGTCCGCTGTCAGAGGATTATGACCGGCCCCCGGAGTGCGCCAGGCAGCCCAACGCAAGAGACGACGACGGCGACGCACCCGCGAGGGGTGCGTCGCCGTCGTCGTTCATTCGATAAGCGGCTCAGTGCCAGATCGTGGCGATGGCAATGTTGATCAGCGCCAGGCCGCCGACACCGTGTGCCAGGCCGGTCGAGATGTCTTCGCCCCTCTTGACCTTGCGCGAGCCGATCACGGCCAGAACGGCAACGGCGAGCCCGATCGCGAACTTAATGCCGAGCTTGAAGTAGTTGGGATCTGAATCCGGCATGAGCGGCAGCAGTCCCATCATCGCAATACCCGTGAGCAGCTGAACGAACGCGCCGTCGCGCTGGCGCGGGTGGATGGTCGGCTGCCTCAGGGTGGCGATCCAGTAACCCACGATCATGGCGGCGCCAACGATGTGCAGGAACAGCAGGATGTCAAAAAGAATTCGCATGGCAACAGTCTAGCCAGATACTTCTACACTCCGTAGTACGAGCGGCCCGCGCGTCCGGCAGGACCCGGTGGTACGAAAAAAGCGGCGGCCACCCCGGGTGCCGGTGGTTATCCACCGACGCCCGGGTTGGCCGCCGCCCTCACAGCGTGCGGAGCCTAGAGTCCCAGGTCCGCTTCGAAGGCGCCCTCTTCGAGGCGGGCCTTGAGCGTCTGCACGAAGCGTCCTGCATCCGCGCCGTCAACCAGGCGGTGATCGTAGGTCAGGGCGAGGTACATCATGGACCGGACGGCGATCGAGTCGTCACCGTTCTCATCGGCCACCACCACGGGGCGCTTGACGATCGCGCCGATGCCGAGGATGCCCACCTGCGGCTGATTGATGATGGGGGTGTCGAACAGCGCACCGACGGAACCGAAGTTGGTGATGCTGAACGTGCCGCCGGAGAGCTCGTCCGGGCCGATCTTGCCGTTGCGGGTGCGGTCAGCGACGTCGGCGATCTTGCCGGCGAGGCCTGCAAGGTTCAGGTTGCCGGCATCGGAGATGACCGGCACCAGCAGGCCCTTGTCCGTGTCCACAGCGATCGCCAGGTGCTCGGCGTTGTGGTACGTGATTTCCTGCTTGTCCTCGTCGTACGCAGCGTTCAGCTTCGGGTGCTGCTTCAGTGCTTCGGCGACAGCTTTGGTGATGAAGGGCAGGAACGTCAGCTTGACGCCGTTCTGGGCCTGGAACGGGTTCTTAGCCTTCAGGCGCAGCTTGGCGATCTTGGTCATGTCCACTTCGTGGACCTGCGTGAGCTGGGTGGAGGTGTCGAGGGACTCGCGCATCCGGCGGGCAATGACCTGGCGGATGCGGGGGGCTTTCTGCACGGTACCGCGCAGGGAGGAAACCGCAGCCGAAGCCGGAGCAGCGGAAGCTGCTGACGCTGCTGCCGGAGCGGGCTTCGCCTCGGCCGCAGCCAGGACGTCCTGCTTGCGGATGCGGCCGCCAACTCCGGTGCCCGACAGGGAGGAGATGTCCACACCGCGCTGGTTGGCCAGCTTGCGGACCAGGGGAGTAACGTACCCCGACTCGGCGCCGGCAGCCGGTGCCTGTGCTGCGGGAGCCGGTGCAGCGGCGGGGGCCGCCGGTGCCGGAGCTTCTTCTTTGGCCTCGGCCGGAGCAGCCGGTGCTTCTGCCGGCTTCTCCGGGGCAGCAGCCGGCGCGGGGGCAGGAGCCTCGGCCGGCTTCTCGGGAGCCGCGGCAGGTGCCGGCGCGGCAGCGCCGGAGCCGATGACAGCGAGGACGGAACCGACCTCGGCCGTTTCGTCTTCGTTGACGCGGATTTCCTGGAGCGTGCCGGCCACCGGGGACGGGATCTCGGTGTCGACCTTGTCGGTGGAGACCTCGAGGAGCGGCTCATCCACTGCAACGGTGTCGCCAATGGCCTTGAGCCAGCGGGTCACGGTGCCTTCGGTGACGCTCTCGCCCAGGGCGGGGAGAGTGACTTCGTGGCCCTCGCCGGATGCGGCAGGGGCTGCGGCGGGTGTCTCAGCGGCGGGCGCTTCTTCAGCGGGTGCCTCGGCCGCCGGAGCTTCTTCAGCGGGTGCCTCCGCCGCGGGTGCTTCCTCGGCGGGAGCGGCCTCGGGGGCTGATCCTCCACCGGAGCCATCACCGATGCGGACCAGGGGAGCACCAACTTCTGCGGTTTCGTCTTCGGCAACGAGGATTTCCTCGATGACGCCGGCGATCGGAGAGGGGATTTCGGTGTCTACTTTGTCGGTGGAAACTTCGAGCAGCGGCTCGTCCACCTCTACCCGGTCACCTACCTGCTTGAGCCAGCGGGTGACGGTTCCTTCGGTGACGCTCTCACCGAGGGCGGGCAAGTTAACGGATTCAGACATGTCGTCCCCGTTCTCCTTATTGATCTTTTGTGCGGATGATTGCTGGCTTGTTCGAGCTTAGTGCACCCTGCGGATCATGCCGGGTGCACTAAGCCCTGTTGTATTGCGGAGCTGCTTTAGCCGTGGAGGGCTTTGCCCGCGAGGGCGAGATGGGCTTCGCCCAGCGCCTCGTTCTGGGTCGGGTGGGCGTGCACCAGCTGGGCCACATCCTCCGGGTAGGCTTCCCAGTTCACGATCAGCTGGGCTTCGCCGATCTGCTCGCCCATGCGGGAGCCGATCATGTGGACGCCGACGACGGGGCCGTCCTTCTGGCGGACCAGCTTGACGAGGCCGCCGGTGCCCAGGATGGAGCTCTTGCCGTTGCCGGCGAGGTTGTATTCCTGGATCTCGACCTGGTCGTCGCCGAACTTGTCCTTGGCGCCCTTTTCCGTGTAGCCCACAGTGGCGATCTCAGGCTCGGAGTAAGTGACCTTGGGGATGTTGACGTCTTCAACAACGACCGGCTTCAGGCCGGCGATTTCCTCGGCCACGAAAATGCCCTGCTGGTAGCCGCGGTGGGCAAGCTGGACGCCCGGGACGATGTCGCCGACGGCGTAGACGTTGCCGACGCCGGTGTGCAGGCGTTCGTTGGTGATGACGAAACCGCGGTCGATCGTGACGCCGGCCTCTTCGTAGCCAAGGTTGGCCGTGACCGGTCCGCGGCCGACGGCCACGAGGAGAAGGTCGGCTTCGAAGGTCTTGCCGTCCACCAGCGTGACCTTGACGCCGTTCTCGTTCTGCTCGACGCCCTGGAAGAAGACGCCGGTGGAGAACTTGATGCCGCGCTTCTTGAAGGCGCGCTCAAAGTTCTTGACGATCGCGGCGTCCTCGTTCGGGACCAGCGACGGCAGGCCTTCGACGATGGTGACGTCTACGCCGAAGGACTTCCAGACCGAGGCGAACTCGACGCCGATGACGCCGCCGCCCAGGATGATCGCGCTCTTGGGGATGTAGTCCATGGTGAGGGCTTCGTCGGAGGTGATGACCTTGCCGCCGATTTCCAGGCCAGGCAGCGTGCGGGAGTAGGAACCCGTGGCGAGAACGATGTTCTTGCCCTTGTAGGCCGTGCCGTTCACGACGACGGTGTCCGTGCCCTGGAGCTTGCCCTCACCTTCGATGACGGTGATGCCCTTGGACTTGATCAGGCCCTGCAGGCCCTTGAACTTGCCGGCGATGATGCCGTCTTTGTAAGCGTTGACAGCGCTGATGTCGATGCTGTCCAGGGTGACGTTGACGCCGTACTTCGCGGAATCGCGGGCGTGGTCGGCCAGTTCGGCAGAGTGCAGCAGCGCCTTGGTGGGAATACAGCCGTTGTGCAGGCAGGTTCCACCGAGTTTGCCCTTCTCCACGAGGCCGACGGTGAAGCCAAGCTGAACGGCCCGGAGGGCCGTGGCGTATCCGCCGCTGCCGCCACCGAGTACCAGGATGTCGAATTCTTGCGCAGTTGCCTGATCGGCCACTTAGACGCTCCCTCGCGTGAACGATGACACGAGAGTACGCATCATCTGGTCTTGGAACTTGCTCTGCCGTGATTATGCCAGCAGGCCGGTTCCCTTTCATTTGTGACTACCGAGGTTCACCTTAGCGAACCACTTATCCATGCTCCACCTTGCCGCGACTTTTGTGGAGCGCTTGTGTCCAGTGTCACGCGGCAGTGTGGCGGGCGGATCACACCGCCCGCCACACTGCCGCGGCGCCGGTCAGGCTGAGGCCAGGAGATCCTCGACATACGCCACGAGCGTGCGGACCGTGCAGCCAGTGCCCTGCTTGGGCGTGTAGCCGTACGGTGCGCCGTTGTTAAAGGACGGACCTGCAATGTCGATGTGCGCCCAGGGGATCGGCTGGCCGTCCTTGCCGTTGCCCACGAATTCGCGCAGGAACACGGCGGCCGTCATCATGCCGCCGTGACGTTCGCCGATGTTTGCCAGGTCCGCGACCTGCGAGTCCAGGCTCGGCCTCAGCTCCTCGGGCAGGGGCATGGGCCAGACCAGCTCACCGGCGCGGTCCGCGGCGTCCTTGAGCGGCCCCGTCACGCTGTCGGCGCCCATGACGCCCGCGGTGCGGTTGCCGAGCGCGATCAGCTGCGCCCCCGTGAGCGTGGCGACGTCGATGATCGCGTCCGGGAACTCCTGGCTCGCGGCGACGATGCCGTCGGCCATGACCAGACGGCCTTCAGCGTCGGTGTTGAGCACCTCGACGGTCTTTCCACCGAACATCGTCAGGACGTCCGCCGGGCGTGAGGCGGCACCGGACGGCATGTTTTCCGCGATGCAGAGCCAGGCGGTCGCCTTGACCGGCAGGCCCAGGCCCGCCAGGGCGAGCACCGTATTAAGGACGACGGCGGCGCCCGCCATGTCGCTCTTCATGTCGCCCATGCCGAGTGCCGGCTTAATGGAGATGCCGCCCGTGTCGAACGTGATGCCCTTGCCCACGAGTGCGATCTTCTTGGTGGCCTTCGCCGGCGCGTATTCCACCTTTACGAGGCGGGGCTGGCGTGAGGAGCCCTTGCCGACGCCCATGATGCCGCCGAAGCCCTCCTTCTCGAGGCGTTTCTCGTCCCACACTGTCACCTTGACGGGCAGGCCCTTCGACAGTTCCTTGGCGGCATCCGCGAAGGACTCGGGGAACAGGTGGCTCGGCGGCTGGTTCACCAGGGAACGCGTGGCGTTGACGGCCTTGCCAAGCAGGCCTGCGCGCTTCAGGGCCGGCTCAAGTTCCTTGTCGGCGGCAAAGTCCGTGAAGATGACCACGTTGCTGACAGGGTCCTTAAGGCCGTCCTTCGAGGAACGGTATTCCGTAAATGAATAGGAGCCCAGTGCCGCGCCCTCGGCGACGGCGGCGACATCGGCGACGTCCGCCGTCGGGAAGGCCAGCGTTACCGTGGCCAGTCCGGCCAGCTGGCGGACGGCCGAACCGGCGGCGCGGCGCAGCGCCTCGCGGGTCAGCGGCTGGCCGCCGATGACCTTGCCGACGCCAGCCAGCACAATCACGGAGGCGCCGGTTTCGGGAAGTCCGGGGAGGCGGACGGCCTGGTCCGCCGCCCCCGTGATGCCAAGAACCTTCAACGATTCGGCCAGCGCTTCGGCCGACTTGGCCGTCAGCGGGTTCTCGAGGAGGACCGGACCGTTCGCGCCCTGTCCTACACCGATGACGACCGCGTCGCTGGCAGCCTTCTTGAGGTCGCGCGCAATGGCACTAATGTTGATTTCACTATTCTTGACCACGAGGATCAGTCCTCAATTCTCTGTGACGGTTCGGGCAGGAAGTCCATGTGAGGCGCCCTGCCATGGGTACCCGGACGCCGTCCGAATGGGAGGCCGCCGGAAAACACTGGCCCTCAGCAAAGGCCAGTTCCGATCGTAGTCTCTCGGCCGCCGCGCAGCCGGATTAATTGAGAGCCGCGCCACTTCCGTGCAAGGAATGCTGCGGAGATCCACAGCGTTATGGACATTAACCCCGACCACGAAAGGAACTCGCCGTGTTTGAACGGATTTCCGGCTCGCTGCTGGACCCCGATGCGCTCTATGCCAAAAACATTGAGCTGTTCCACAGCCCCGAACTCCGCGGGCTGAATCTGGTGATGGGCTTCACCGGTTTTGCCGACGCCGGCCACGTGGTCAAGCAGATCACGGCCGAACTGCTGGACACGCTCGATTCCGAGCGCGTGGCCGTGTTCGACGCCGACCAGCTGATCGACTACAGGTCCCGGAGGCCGCACGTGTCCTTTGTGGAGGACCACCTGGAGGATTACCAGGCCCCGAGCCTTGCGCTGTACCGGCTGGTCGACGGCCTGGGTAAACCATTTCTCTTCCTCGCAGGATTCGAGCCGGACCTGCAGTGGGAACGCTTCGCCCGCGCCGTGGTGCAGATCGTCGACGCCCTCGACGTCAACCTTGTCACGTGGATCCACTCCATTCCGATGCCCGTGCCGCACACCCGCCCGGTTGGCGTGACGGTGCACGGAAACCGTCCCGAACTGATCGAAGGCATCTCTGCCTGGAAGCCCACCGTCGAAGTGCCGGCAGCCGTGGGCCATGTGTTGGAACTCCGCCTGATGGAAGCGGAGCGCAACGTGGCGGGCTACGTCATCCACGTGCCGCATTACCTGGCCGAGGCCGAATATCCGACGGCGGCCGTCGCCGGGCTGGAGTACCTGGGCGCCGCGACGTCCCTCATGCTTCCCGCCGACAGGCTCCGGGAGTCGGGTCGTGAGGTCGGACGGCAGATCGCCGAACAGATCGAGGCCTCGGCGGATGTCCAGCAGGTGGTTTCGAAGCTGGAGGCCCGCTACGACGAGAAAGCCGAGGGCACCGTCCGGCGGTCCCTGCTGGCCGACGAAAATGACGAACTGCCCGACGGCGATGCCCTGGGTGCCGCTGTTGAGGCCTACTTGGCGCGAGAGACTCCAGGTCAATAATCCTCGTCACTAAACCTGACGATAAAATAGGATTTTTGCTGACGGCGGGCATAATAAAAAGGTGACTGCACCCCGCGCCTGGCTCATTTGGTCCATCGGTATTTTCTCTTACCTGGTGGCTGTGACCCAGCGTACGTCGTTTGGCGTGGTGGGCCTCGAGGCCACCGAGCGGTTCCATGCCAGCGCCTCGGCAATTTCGTTTTTCACGGTGCTGCAGCTGCTGGTCTACGCCTCGCTCCAGATCCCCGTGGGCGTCCTCGTGGACAGGTTCGGGTCCCGGGCCATGATTGCCGGCGGCGCCGTGCTCATGGGGCTCGGCCAGCTCCAGCTCGCCTTCGCGGAAAGCGTCCCTGCCGGCGCGCTCGGCCGGGTGCTGGTGGGCGCCGGCGACGCCATGACGTTCATCTCCGTCATCCGGCTGATCCCGCTCTGGTTTGCCCCAGCCCGGGTGCCGCTGCTGACCCAGCTCACCGGGATGTCGGGGCAACTCGGGCAGCTGCTCAGTGTGGTGCCGTTCGCCTTCATTCTGCATACTGCCGGCTGGAGCCCCGCCTTTCTGTCATTGGCGGGGCTGTCCGGCGTCGCAGTGGTCTTCGTCACTCTGTTGCTGCAGGACGCACCGCCAGGTACTCCCCAGCAGCAGTCAACAAAGGGTCTGCGGGCCACCGGCGTCTCGCTGTCCCGGGCCTGGAAGCAGCCCGGCACCCGGCTTGGCATGTGGAGTCACTTCACTATCCAGTTCAGCGGCACCGTGTTCGCCATGACCTGGGGATATCCCTTCCTGATTTCGGCGCAGGGCCTGGACGCCGGCACCGTGGCCGCGCTCATGTCCCTCTACGTGGCCGGTGCCATCGGCGCCGGGCCGCTGATCGGGCGGTTTGTGTCACGGCACCCCCTCCGGCGCTCCACCATGGTTCTCCTCCTGGTCGCGGCTACGGCCGCGGCCTGGGCGGCGGTGCTCCTCTACCCAGGCCGCTCACCCTTGTGGCTGCTTGCCGGGCTTGTGGTGGTGCTGGCCATCGGAGGGCCAGGGTCCATGATCGGCTTCGATTTCGCCCGCACCTTTAATCCGGCGCACCGCATCGGTACCGCCACCGGCATCGTCAATGTGGGCGGTTTCGTCGCCGCCCTCGTCGCCATCTTCCTGATCGGCGCCGTCCTGGACATCCTGTACTCCACCGGGTTCTCCCACGGGGTGCTGTATGGCCTCGAACCGTTCCGCGTCGCCCTGTCCGTGCACTTCCTGATCCTTGGCATCGGGTCCGTCGCCATGCTGGCGGTCCGCCGCAAGGTGCGCCGGCAGATGGCAGCCCAGGGGGTGGTGGTTCCGCCGCTGCTCCAGGCCATGGCCGAGCAGCGCAGGGCGCGGAACGCCCGGCGCAAGTCCTCGTCTCCCGGCTAGCATTTCGGTCCGCTGCCGGGCGGACCGCCGCCTCGCAGTTCCGCGGCTGACGGCTGACACTATCCCTCCACATCCGGCATTGATCCACATGCCGAAAGCCGGACCTACCGGGCGGTAATGGACTGCTGGAGGCTGGAGGCATGACCGCACCCCAGCACCTGACCATTAACGGCCCCGAAGACATCCTCGGATATGTACCGCACACGCTGGGGTACTGGCCATCCCGCAGCCTTGTGGCCATGACCATGCAGGGAAAGCGGCTTGGGGCCACGCTCCGGGTCGACCTGCCGGAGGCGGCGGCATCCAGGCGCGGACGGGAAGACTTCGCCCGCGCCGTGGCCGACTACCTTCTCGCGGACAACGACGCCGACGGCACGCTGCTGATGTTCTTCACGAACGTCGGCTGGGCGGAGGACGCCGGGCCCCGCGTCAACCGGGCACTGTTGGCAGATCTCGAATCCGCTCTTGGACTGGCCGGAATGCCGGTGCGGGACGCCTGGTACGTAGGCGAGCAGTACTGGCGGAACGTGTACTGCACTGACACCGGCTGCTGCCCCCTGCCGGGACGTCCCGTAGCCGAGATCCGCGACAGCCGCCTCAACGCAGAGATGGTGTATCTGGGCAGCAGCGTCGGGTCGCCGCCCGGAGACGATCCAGCCGGCGGCGGCGCCTCGGGACCGCATCCTGCGGTGCTGGCATCTGAACGGCACTGGGCGGCCGAGCTCTGCACCCGGCGGACCAGCCGTCCCCAGTTCGACAGGGTGCTGGACGCCTGGGAACTGGCGCTGGGTGCCAAATCCGGCGCCGAACTGCCGGACGACCTTGCAGGCTTCCTGCGCGCGACCCTTGGCGTACCCTCCTGGCGCGACGCAGTCCTGGTGATGGCGGCGGCGGGGCGACCTGCAGCCGTGGCCGGTGCCGAGCAATTCGGCATCTTCTCGGGCCGGCCGGGCCCCCCGGCGATGGGTCCGTCATTTGCGGGACTGCCGGAGGCCGAACGGCCTGGAGGACTGGCGGCCTCAGCCCCGGGGGCGTCGGGCGCGGCCGATGATGCGACTTCCGGCGGGAAGCCCGAGCCGGCCACCATTCCCGGCTATGGCGAGGTCCTCTTGGGCCTGAGCCCGGATCTGCCGGACTGGAGCAGGATGAAATGTCTTGAGGATGTGATGCTGCAGCTCGTGTCCTGCGGCCCCGGCGAGGCGCAGGCAGCGGCATGGACCGCCAAGGGGTGGATCGAATGGTGCCGGGGGAGGGGCTCCTTTGCCCACGCCTCGCTGGACCGGGCACTGGAGGCGACCCCCGGATACAGGCTGGCGGAACTTCTTTCCGAGGTGGTCCGCCGGGGAACCATCTGCGGCTGGGCGGCCAGGCGGGAGGCGGCCTGGCAGAAATTCGGAACGGACGCCGCCTAGCGCAGCCGCTCCCGCGGAGGGTTGCCCGTCGGCTGCCCTTACGGTCGCATCGGCCCCTGATTGGGAAAATCATGAGACAATGGTTGCCGAGACCCGGTTGGGTCCGTGAATCAGTGCTTGCAGTGGAACCGGAAACGGGAACATTGCGGCCGCTCCGGCAGTTCTACTTAATGGCTCTGTCGGTCGTGGTTGCACCTGATGTCAATCACGGACTTGACAGGGTCATAGTGGTGTTGCCCGTATGGTGATTCCACAGACCGCCGCTAGAAAGGTTTTCTGTGACCCCGTCTTCCGCGAAGAAGGAACCCGCCGCCCAGGCCGATGTGTCTGCCGAGGACAAGAAGGCGGCAACCAACGCCAAGCGTGCAGCTACCCGTGCCGCCAATAAGGCCGTCAAGGATGCTGCCGTCGCCGGTGGCGACGTAACGTCCGCCGCTAAGCCCGAACCGAAGAAGCGTGGCCCCAAGCCCGGCGCCAAGGCCGCAGCCGAAGCTGCCGGAAGCCGTTCGACATCGGACGATGACGTCGATGAAGCCGACGAAGATCTCGAGGATGCATCGCCTGACGCCGCCGACCTTGTTGAAGAAGGCGACGAGACCGGCAAGGCTGCTGCTGCGCCGACAGGTTCAGGATTTGTCTACTCCGATGCCGACGACGACGACGCTCCTGTCCAGCAGGTCATGTCGGCAGGTGCGACCGCCGACCCCGTCAAGGACTACCTGAAGCAGATCGGCAAGGTTGCACTCCTTAACGCCGAACAGGAGGTTGACCTCGCTCTCCGCATTGAGGCCGGCCTGTTCGCCGAAGAGAAGATCAACGCCGACGACGGCTCCATGGATCCGAAGTTCAAGCGCGAGCTCGAATTCATCATCCACGACGGCAAGCGCGCCAAGAACCACCTCCTCGAAGCCAACCTCCGCCTCGTGGTGTCCCTGGCCAAGCGCTACACCGGCCGCGGCATGCTGTTCCTGGACCTCATCCAGGAAGGCAACCTGGGCCTCATCCGTGCGGTCGAGAAGTTCGACTACACCAAGGGCTTCAAGTTCTCGACCTACGCCACCTGGTGGATCCGCCAGGCCATCACCCGCGCCATGGCGGACCAGGCCCGCACCATCCGCATCCCGGTGCACATGGTGGAAGTCATCAACAAGCTTGCCCGCGTGCAGCGCCAGATGCTGCAGGACCTCGGCCGCGAACCCACGCCGGAGGAGCTGGCCCTTGAGCTGGACATGACCCCCGAAAAGGTTGTCGAAGTCCAGAAGTACGGCCGCGAGCCGATCTCCCTGCACACCCCGCTCGGCGAGGACGGCGACTCCGAGTTCGGCGACCTTATCGAGGACTCCGAAGCCGTGGTTCCGGCCGACGCCGTGAGCTTTACACTGCTGCAGGAACAGCTCCACTCGGTGCTGGATACGCTCTCCGAGCGCGAAGCCGGCGTGGTTGCCATGCGCTTTGGCCTCACGGACGGCCAGCCGAAGACTTTAGACGAAATCGGCAAGGTCTACGGCGTCACCCGTGAGCGCATCCGCCAGATCGAATCCAAGACCATGTCCAAGCTGCGGCACCCGTCGCGGTCCCAGGTCCTGCGGGATTACCTGGACTAGGACATTCTGGACCAGTAGCTCCAAGGCGAGGGCCGCCGCCGGACAAACCGGCGGCGGCCCTGGCTTTCGCTTTTCAGCCGGAGGGCGCTGATCCCGTTCCTGATTCCGGACAGAAAAAAGCCAGGGTCCCTTTCGGGAACCCTGGCTTTTTTGCTTCGAGCTTTTCAGCTGCGTGGTCTAGTCGACTCAGCTGCGTGGTCTAGTCGACCGGTACCGGTGCTTTCTCATGAAGCCGGCCCGTCTCGTCGTGCCAGTCCGAACTCAGCGGCTTGAGCGTCGCTTCGACGGCACGTGAATGGTGAGCGCAGAAGAGCAGCTCACCTCCGGAGGACTCGAGTACAACCCGGACGTATGCCTGTGCACCGCAACGGTCGCACCGGTCAGCTGCGGTGAGTGTGCGGTCGGCAACTGCTGTTGTCATGTCGGCCTCCTTAGTAGATCTGTACATCTATATAACCAGTATTCGGCGCCAAAGCATGGCAAGGATGTGTCACTTTCGCTGTGCGCGTATCACGTCTGCGTAACGAACCAGGGCCGCCGGGTGCTCCGGCGGGAGTGGCAGCCGGGGGCAAAGGGGCCGCGGGACTAGGCTGGAAGGAGTCGTTTTATGCCTTAGCCGGCCCGCCGCTGAAGGAGTGCACCACCTGTGACACCGAGTTCTGATTACACCGCACGCCACCTTTCGGTGCTGGAGGGCCTGGAGGCCGTCCGCAAGCGTCCGGGCATGTACATCGGTTCCACGGACTCCAGGGGCCTCATGCACTGCCTCTGGGAGATTATCGACAACTCGGTGGATGAGGCCCTGGCCGGTTTTGGCCACGACATCAAGATCATCCTTCACGCCGACAACTCCGTGGAGATCCACGACGACGGCCGCGGCATCCCGGTCGACATGGAACCCAAGACCGGCCTGA
Source organism: Arthrobacter sp. Bi83 (assembly GCF_918698095.1). GTDB lineage: Bacteria > Actinomycetota > Actinomycetes > Actinomycetales > Micrococcaceae > Arthrobacter. The sequence continues at coordinate 292,661 of NZ_CAKKLY010000001.1, read as the reverse complement.
CCGGCGTGGAGGTCGTCTTTACCAAGCTGCACGCCGGCGGCAAGTTCGGCGGCGGCTCGTACACTGCCTCGGGCGGCCTGCACGGCGTGGGCGCGTCGGTGGTCAACGCGCTGTCCGCCCGGCTCGATGTGGAAGTGGACCGCGGAGGAAAGACGTACAAGATGTCCTTCCGACGGGGCGAGCCCGGGCGGTTTAAGGACAGCGGCCCCCGGCCCGATCCGGCGGCCGATTTCACCCCCTTTGTGGACGATTCGGTGCTTGACATCGTAGGCAAGGCCAAGCGCGGCGTCACCGGAACGCGGATCCGGTATTGGGCCGACCGGCAGATCTTCACCACGGACGCCAAGTTCTCCTACGAGGAACTGGCCGCCCGAGCCCGCCAGACCTCCTTCCTGGTTCCTGGTCTGAAGTTGACCGTCCGCGACGAACGCAAAGTTCCCGGTACCCCGGGGGAACACGGTCCCCATGAGGAGGTGTTCCACCACGACGGCGGCATCTCCGAATTCGTGGAATTCCTCGCCATTGACTCGGGGGTCACTGACGTGTGGCGGCTGCACGGGGCCGGCAAGTTCAAGGAAACCGTCCCGGTGCTGGACGACAAAGGCCACAGCAAGCTGGCCGAAGTGGAACGTGACTGTGAGGTGGACGTCGCCCTGCGCTGGGGGATCGGCTACGACACCGCCGTCCGCAGCTTCGTCAACATCATCTCCACCCCCAAGGGAGGCACGCACCAGGCAGGCTTCGAGCAGGCACTGGTCAAGACATTCCGCAAGGCCGTGGAGACCAACGCCAGGAAACTGAAGGCCGGCAACGACAAAATCGAGAAAGACGACATCTTCGCCGGCCTCACCGCCGTCCTGACTGTCAGGCTCGCCGAACCGCAGTTCGAGGGCCAGACCAAGGAAATCCTGGGTACGTCGGCGGTCAAGGCGATCGTGGCCAGGGTGGTGGAGCGGGAGATCTCCGCCAAACTCAACTCCGCAAACCGCAACGACAAGGCGCAGTCAGCGCTGCTGCTTGAGAAGATCGTCAGCGAGATGAAGTCGCGCATCTCGGCCCGCGTCCATAAGGAGACGCAGCGCCGCAAGACCGCGCTTGAGACGTCGTCAATGCCCACCAAGCTGGCGGACTGCCGGACCGACGACGTTGCCCGCTCCGAACTGTTCATCGTTGAGGGCGACTCCGCCCTGGGCACGGCGAAGCTGGCACGGTCCTCCGACTTCCAGGCGCTGCTGCCCATCCGCGGAAAGATCCTCAACGTCCAGAAGGCCTCGGTGGGCGACATGCTGTCCAACGCCGAATGTGCCGCGCTGATCCAGGTGGTCGGGGCGGGCTCGGGCCGCAGCTTCGCGATCGAGGCGGCCCGCTACGGGAAAGTCATCCTGATGACCGACGCCGACGTCGACGGCGCCCACATCCGCACTCTGCTGCTCACGCTGTTCTTCCGCTACATGCGCCCCATGGTAGAGGAGGGCAGAGTCTTCGCAGCCGTGCCGCCGCTGCACCGGGTGGAAGTCATCAACCCCGGCCAGAAGGCCAACGAGATGATCTACACCTACTCGGAGGCCGAGCTTCACACACTGCTGGCCAGGCTCGCCAAGGAGGGCAAGCGGTACAAGGAACCGATCCAGCGCTACAAGGGCCTGGGGGAGATGGACGCAGAACAGCTCGCCGAAACCACCATGGATCCCCGGCACCGGATGCTCCGCAAGGTGAACATCGAGAACGCCCAGCGCGCGGAGGCCACCTTCGACCTGCTGATGGGATCGGACGTGGCGCCGCGGAAGGACTTCATCATAGCGGGGGCAGCCAGCCTGGACCGGGAGCGCATCGACGCCTGACCGCGGCGAAGCGGCCCGGCGGGCCGGCTCAGCCCAGCAGGCCGGGCACTATCAGCAGAGCGGTGGGCATCGCCAGCAGCAGGATGCACACGGCCAGCACCGCAGCCCGGAGGGTACCCGGAAGCGGCGGACGCGGTGAGAGAAGTCGGCTGACGCGGGACGCCGTCGTGCCGGCCGGGCCGGCGCCGCCGGCACCCTCGGGAAACTGCAGGCCGGAATCGGAAAGTCCGGCCGGTCCCATGACCGGGGCCGCCTGCGGGACGGCGGATCCGCTGGCCACGATTGCTATGGCTTTGATCAGCGTGGCTTTGCTCTCCGACTTGAGGGCAACGTCATCCGCGAGCATCTCGATCAGGGAATTGACGGCTTCCTGTGCCAGGCGCGTCGTGGGCAGCCAGGGAAGGGCCTGGCGCCAGGCAGCGAACGCCCACAGCAGGAGGTGGTGCCGCTGGTTCAGGTGGGCGTTCTCATGAATCAGCACCGCCCGCAGTTCGGCGGGTTCCAGGGCCGCCAATAGCCCGTCGGAGAGCACCGTGACGGACCGTGCTCCGCCCGGCAGGCAATAAGCCACGGGAGAATCGTGGTTGATCACCATGGTGCCCGTGCCGTCAGCGGACGGCGAGGCCAACAGTGCCAGCAGTTCGCGGTGCCGCCGGCGCTGCCGCCCGATCTTAAAATACGTCAGCAGCAGCGTGAACACGAGATGCGCCGTCAGCAGCGCCGCCGCCGACAGTGCGAAGAGGTGCCAGAAGCCGAGTGCGGTGGTGGGAGCGTTCTGGAGCACCATTCCGGCCAGTGCCCGCAACCCGGCGATCAGATTGTCGCCGACAGGCTCCAGACCGTACACCAGCATGGCGCCGATCATCGACAGGCCGCCGGCGAGGCCGATGGCCTGCCACAGCAGCATGGCGGTAAACGGATCCCGGGCCGGCCACTGGGCGCGGGAAAGAAGGATAGGTACCGGCCAGGCCAGTACTATCGCCAGGACCGCCAGGAAGTATGAGGTCCAGAACATCGTCCGCTAGCTGTGGCCAAGCAGTTTGCGCAGCGTCTCAGCTTCACTTTCCGTCACGGAACCGATAAACCGGGCAAGTACGGCCTCGCGGTCCGGAGCCGATCCCAGGACTTCGTGCATGAGCTCGGCGGTATGGTCTTCGCGGCTCGACACCGCCTGATACCGGTGGGGCCGTGTGCCGCGTTCGCGTTCAACCAGGCCCTTCTTTTCGAGGCGGGAGAGCACCGTCAGGACCGTGGTGACCGCAAGGTCTTTGCCCACGTGTCCTGCCGCGCCGCCGTGTGCTGCCGTGCTCAGCGCGAGCATGTCGCGCAGAGTGTTGGCAGTCGCTGCTTCCTGGCCAGCCCAGAGCAGGTCCATCACTGCCCGTTCCAGTTCCCCAAGACTTGCCATTTGTACATCCTTCTGACAACGCATCGCCGGCGGCCGGCTGGCCGCCCCGTGCTCCGATTACGATTCTTCACCTCCAAATCTAGCGCGTTTGCGCCGTTCTTTCTACATGAGGTAGAACATCCGGCGCGCCGCTGCTCGTTGCAGGCTGCCGGCGGCGGTGTAACGATGTTTACAGCGTCGGAGCAGTGTTCTACACTCTGTAGAAGTTGATGTTCTACGCTACGTAGAAAACAGCGCTTGAGAGCTTGAGACCTAGCAAAAAAGTAGGGACCGCCTTGGAAGCCTTGGAAATCGCACGCTGGCAATTCGGCATCACCACCGTCTACCACTTCATGATGGTGCCACTGACGATCGGGCTGGGCCTCGTCGTGGCGGTGATCCAGACAATCTGGTTCCGCACGGGGAACCCGGCCTACCTGCGCATGACCAAGTTCTGGGGAAAGCTGTTCCTCATCAACTTCATCATGGGCGTGGCCACCGGAATCGTCCAGGAGTTCCAGTTCGGCATGGCGTGGAGCGAGTACAGCCGCTTTGTGGGGGATGTCTTCGGGGCACCACTGGCACTCGAGGCACTGCTCGCGTTTTTCGTCGAATCCACCTTTCTGGGCCTCTGGATTTTCGGCTGGAAGCAGCTCAAGAAAGGCGTGCACCTGGCCTGCCTCTGGATCGCCGTGATTGGTTCCGTCTTTTCGGCGTACTTCATCATCGTGGCCAACAGCTGGATGCAGCACCCCGTGGGCGTGAGGATGGTCGACGGCAGGCCCCACATGACCGATGCCTGGGCCGTCTTCACCAACAACACGGCCCTCGTGGCCGTCCCGCATACCCTCTTCGGCGCCCTTGCCGTGGCCGGCGGGTTCCTGCTCGGCATTGCGTGGTACCACCTCTGGCGGCGCCGCCGTGACGGCATCGACACCGTCGGGCCTGACGGCCGCGTGATCCCGGGCGAAGCGGCCATTGCCGGGCGTGACCGTGCCGACCACACCGTCTGGATCCGCTCCCTGCGGATCGGGGCCGTCGTCGCCATGATCTCCTTCGCGGGCACCGCCCTTACCGGCGACCTGCAGGGCAAGCTGATGTTCGAGCAGCAGCCCATGAAAATGGCCGCCGCCGAAGCCGCCTGCCATGACGGCACCGGGTTCTCCGTGCTGAGCGTGGGCAACCTCGGCTCGAAGAACTGCGATGAGATCAAAGCCGTGATCGAGGTCCCGGGCATACTCTCGTACCTCGCCAAGGGGGACTTCACCACCGAGGTCAAGGGCGTCAACAGCCTGCTGGAACAGTACAAGGCGGACTACGGCACCACGCTCCCGGACAACCCCATCTACGGCGAACGGGCCGGCCAGGAGATCCAGTACGTTCCGGTCATGGAGGTCACCTACTGGGGCTTCCGTGCCATGATCGGCTTCGGCGGGCTGGCAGCCTTGGCAGCACTCGTGGCATTGTGGCTCACCCGCAAGGGCACCGTCACTGAGTCGCGCTGGCTCATGCGCCTGGCAGTTTTCGGAATCCTCGCCCCGTTCGGTGCCAACGCGACAGGCTGGATCTTCACGGAGATGGGCCGCCAGCCGTTCGTCGTCGCCCCCAACCCTGACCTCAACGGAATTGACCAAGTGTTCATGTTCACCGCCGCCGCGGTCTCCCCGGGCGTCTCCGCCGGTGAACTCCTGACGTCGCTCATTGTCCTTACGGCCGTGTACGCCGTGCTGCTGGTTGTAGAGGTGAAACTGCTCGTCAAGTACATCCGCGGCGGCGTCGTTTCTGCCATGCCGGAACTCGTGCACGCACCCATCGACGAAAACGAGGACGCCACGCCCGGTCCAGGCGGCAAGCCCGGATCCTCCGACGACGTCCTGGCATTCGCCTACTAAGAGCTGAGGATACCGACCATGGAACTTCTGCCCACGATCTGGTTCATCGCCATCGCCGTCCTTTGGACCGGCTACCTGTTCCTTGAGGGTTTCGACCTCGGCGTGGGGATGCTCATGAAGCTCTTCGCCCGCAACAACACCGAGCGCCGGGTGCTGCTCAACACGATCGGGCCAGTGTGGGACGGGAATGAAGTCTGGCTCCTGACCGCGGGCGGCGCCACCTTCGCCGCCTTCCCGTTCTGGTATGCCTCCCTGTTCTCAGCCCTCTATCTGCCGCTGCTCCTCGTCCTGGTGGCACTGATCTTCCGGGCCGTTGCCTTCGAGTACCGGGGCAAGGTGGACACCGACCGGTGGCGCAACACCTGGGACTGGGCCATCGCCGGCGGGTCCTTCCTCGCTGCCTTCGGGGTCGGCGCGGCGCTGGCACTGACCACCACTGGCCTGCCTCTGAACAGCAACGGCGACCGCGACGGCGGCCCCTTCTCCTGGTTCAGCGGGTATGCGCTGCTCGGCGGCTTCGCGGTGGCAGGCTTCGCCCTGCTGCACGCCCTCGCGTTCCTGGCACTGAAGACCGACGGCGACGTCCGCCACCGCGCCCGCCGCTGGTTTGTGCGGCTCCTTCCCGTCCTGCTCCTTCCCATGGCCGGCTGGGCCATCAGCGTGCAGCTCCTGAGCGGGGAGCTGTGGACCGTGGCCATCCTCGCCGTCGCCGTGGGTGCCGCGGCAACCGCCTGGCTCCAGGGGCGAAAGGGCAACGAAGGGCTGGCCTTCCTGGCCGTCGGAGTGTTCCTGCTGTGCGGAGCAGCTTCGATCTTCGGGGCCGTGTTCCCGGTAGTCCTTCCGTCCACTATCGATCCTGCGTTCAGCCTCACCGTCACCAACGCCTCGTCCTCGGACTACACCCTGGGGCTGATGAGCATCGTGGCGTGCGTCGGGCTCCCGCTGGTGATCGCCTACCAGGCTTGGACCTACTGGGTGTTCCGCCGCCGGGTCAGTGCCGCCCATATCCCGGAGGCGCACAGCTTCCTTCCCGCGATCGCCGCCAAGGCCCTGGCCCGGAACGACTGAGGACCCGTGAAACAGCAGTTCCCCGGCGGCCCTTCAACGCGCACCGCCCTTTACGGTCTTGGCCTGCTCGCGGCGTTGAAGGCCCTCGCGCTGGTGCTCATGGGCCAGGCAGTGGCCTCCGTCCTGGCCGGCCTCATAGTGCGGGATCCCGCCTGGGCTGACCAGCTGGGCTGGGGACTGGCCGGTGTTGTCCTCCGGGCGGCTGCTGTCTGGGCCCAGGGTGTCGCTTCCCGCCGGGCCGCCCTCGGCGTCAAGGAGGAGCTCCGCTCGCAGCTCCTGGAGAAAGCCCTGCGGAACGGTGTCCGGTCTGCGGGCCCCGCGGACGGCGGCCTGGCCGTGCTGGCGACCCGGGGCCTCGATGCCCTGGACAGCTACTACACGCAGTTCCTTCCTGCTCTGGTGAACTGCGCGGCCATCCCGCTGCTGCTCGGCGCCCGGATCCTTTTTGCCGACTGGGTCAGTGCGGTGGTGATTGTGCTGACGGTGCCGCTCGTGCCGCTGTTCATGGTGCTGATCGGCCGCTACACGGAAGACAGAGTGCGGGACGCGCAGGCGTCGTTGTCCCGGCTGTCCGGGCACATGCTGGAGCTGGCCAAAGGCCTGCCCGTCCTGGTTGGGCTGGGCCGGGCCTCGGCGCAGCGCCGGGCTCTTGAAGACATCTCCGAGGAGTACCGGTCCCGCACCATGGGAACACTCCGGACCGCGTTCCTCTCTGCCCTGGCACTCGAGCTGATCGCGACGATTTCGGTGGCGGTGGTCGCCGTGTTCATCGGCGTGCGGCTGGTACACGGTGAGATGGCACTGGAAGCCGGACTCCTCGCGCTGATCCTGGCTCCTGACTGCTATCTTCCGCTCCGGGAGCTGGGAACGGCCCACCATGCGAGCGACGACGGCCGCGCGGCCCTCGCCGAAACCACGGCGGTGCTTGATTCACCGGAGCAGCAGCGGCTCGAACCCGGGCCTGCCGCGGCTGGGCGACGGCAGCAGCTTATTGACCTGACAGTCAGCAGACTCTCCGTCAGTTACGCCGGCAGGGAGGGTACCGCCGTCGGGCCCGTCAGCTTTTCCGCGCGGGCCGGCAGCGTGACGGCGCTGGACGGCCCCAGCGGCGCGGGCAAGAGCAGCATTCTCGGTGTCCTCGCGGGCATCATCGGCTCGGGAGGCGGCACCGAAGTCAGCGGCACTGTTGACGGCTTCTCCCCGGATGAGGTGGCGTGGGTGCCACAGCACCCGGTCATGGTTGCGGACACGGTGCGGGAGGAGATGCTGCTGTACCTGTCAGCCCGCCCGTTGACGGGCAGTCGCGTGGATGACGGCCACCGGGCCGGCGCAGTCCAGCGGTGCCTCGCCGCAGCCGGTGCGGCACACCTGGCAGGTAAGCATGCCGCCGAACTGAGTCCCGGGGAACTGCGCCGCGTTGCGCTGGCCCGGGGCCTGGCCCGGATCGAAGCGGGGGCCACCGTGCTGCTGCTCGACGAGCCCACCGCGCACCTGGACCGGGCGTCCGCCGACGTGGTCCACGACGCCATCCGGCACCTCCGTGGCCGGGCGACGGTGATCCTCGTAGCCCACGACCGGCAGACGCGCGAGCTGGCGGACCATATCGTTCCGCTTGCCGGCTCTGCAGACATCCCCGGGGACTCCCACACCGCGGCGGCCCGCGCCGGAACTGCCGTCGCCATCGAGGCGCCCGCGCCGGTGCGAGCCGGGACCGGCACGGACACGCCGCCGGCCATCCCTGCCACGGAGCTGACGGCGTCCACGCAGCACCTGCAGACGGTGCCGCCTGTTGCGGCGCCGCCGACGGCCGGTTTGCTGGCCAGGTTGCTCGCGCCGGTGCGCGGCAGGTTCGCCGGAGCCGGAGTCGTGGGAACCCTGGCTTCACTCTTTGCCATTGCCCTCTCCGGGCTGTCCGGCTGGCTGATCCTGAGGGCAAGCGAACAGCCTCCCATCCTGTACCTGCTTTCGGCCATCGTGGGCGTCAGGTTCTTCGGAATCGGCCGGGCCGTCCTGCGCTACTGCGAACGGCTGGTGCTCCATGAAGCGGTCTTTGCGTCACTGACCATGCTGCGCGGCCGGCTGTGGGAGTCCCTCAGCCGGCGGGCCCTGTCACTGCGGCGCCTGCTCCAGGGCGGCAACGTCCTCGGAGTGGTCATTGACGACGTCGACACCGTCCGGGACCTGCTGCCACGGGTGGTCCTTCCGCCCGTTACCGCCGTGGCGGTGGCCGCAGTCGCGGCCGGCACATCGGCCTGGCTGGTGCCGGCTGCCCTGCCTGCGGTCCTGGCCTCGGCGGCCGTCAGCCTTGTCGTGGCGCCCGCGGCTGCGCTGTTTGCCGACCGGATGTCGGCCGGCACAGAACAGCGTCTCCGGTCGGGGGTCCTCCGCCGGGTCGCGGCGGCCCTCGACGCACGGGCGGAACTTCACGCCAACGGTGCGGCAGCGCCGGTGCTCCACGACATCCGCGCCGAGGACCGCGCGGCAACCCGCGCTTCCCAGCGCTCGGCATGGGCCGAGGGGCTCGGCCAGGCCATTACGGTGGCAGCCTGCGGCGCGGGGGCCCTTGCCGGCTCCGTGCTGGCAGCACCACAGGTCCTGGCGGGCGCCGCCGCGGCCCCCACGGTCGCCGTCGTGGTTCTTCTGCAGTTGGCGCTCGTGGAACCTTTTGCCGCCATGACGACGGCGGTACGCCAGTTTCCGGCGCTGCGCGCGGTGCTGCGCCGCGTCAGCGAGTCGGGTGTACTCGGTGCCGGGGGACCGGACACGGACGCACTAGTCCTGCCGGACGCCCGCACGGGCTGCCGTCCGGGCATCGAACTGGCCGGGCTGTCGGCCGCGTGGCCCGGCGGTGCCCCCGTGTTCAGCGACCTGTCCGCAGCGGCGGAACCTGGCCGCTGGCTGGCCGTCACCGGCCCCTCGGGGGCAGGCAAGTCCACGCTGCTGGCGGTCATGCTCGGCTTCCTGCCGGCCCGTGGAGGAAGCATCGCGGTCACGGGGGCCGCGGCCTGGTGCCCTCAGGAGGCACACCTCTTCGACTCGACCATCAGGGGCAATCTGTTGCTGGCACGCCCGGAAAAGCAAGTCTCGGCGGCTGACGCCGAACGGGACATGCGCGAGGCGGTCACGGCAGTGGGCCTGGACCCGCTGCTGGGCCGGCTGGACGCCGGCCTCGACACCAGGATCGGACCGGGTGGCGCGTTTCTCAGCGGCGGCGAACGGCAGCGGCTGGCCGTGGCCCGCACCCTGATGACCAAAGCCGAGGTAATCCTGCTGGATGAGCCCACGGCCCACCTCGACGCCGAATCCGGCCGTGCGCTGATGGCCGACCTCCGCGCCGGGCTCCGTTCCCGCACGGTGGTGCTGGTGACACACAACCCCGCCGACATCAGTCCCGGGGACGCACTCCTGGCCCTTCGCCAGAGCGGCAATTCCACCGATGCTGAGGTGATGGCGCCCTCGCTGGCGTCCGGCTAGCCTGTTCCCATGACGCGATCAGACGTAGCCGCCGGCTGCACCGTTGACTTTCCAGGGCTGCGGTGGAGGAGCGCCGGGGCCCGGGACCTTGATGCGTGGGCGGCGCTCATCGCCCGGACGGCGGCAGTCGAGAAACCGGTGTGGTTTGAGCACCGGCCGGACCTCGAGCAGCTCATGGAGTCCCGGAAGAATCCGCCGGAGGACAACACCGTGCTGGGATTTGATTCGGAGGGTGTTCCACGGGCGTACGCGCGCATTACCAAGAACACGTCCAGCGATAAGTCGTACGGCTTCGGCTGCGTGGATCCGCTCGGGTGGCTTGAGGCCAGGGCGTGGCAGCGCTTTTTGGAGGACGTCGCCGTGGGCGGCCGCGTCACAGCCAGGCTGCGGATCCACAACGAGCAGCAGCACGAGCACCAGGCGGCGCTCTTCACCGCGCGCGGTTACGAGGTGGTCCGCTACTTCAACGAGATGCACCGGCCGCTGACCCCGCCATTGCCGGAGGCGGTCCTCGGCCCGGACCTTGAGCTCGTGACCATGGATCCCGAACTCAGCGAAGCCGTACGGCTCGCGCACAACGACGCTTTCCGCGACCATTGGGGCAGCGAACCCAAGGACGAAGAATCCTGGGGATATGTCGTCAACGACCCGCAGGCCCGCCCCGACCTCAGCGCCGTGGTGCTGGAACGCAGCACCGGCAAGGTGGCGGGCTACCAGCTGGCCGCCCATGACCAGGAAAGTGCCGTGACGCGCGGGTTCAGCGAGGGTTACACCGATCTGCTCGGCGTGCGCCGGAAATTCCGCGGCCGCGGCATTGCACGCGCGCTGCTGGCGGATGCGATGCGGCGGTTCGCTGCGGCTGGGCTCGACGTGGCGTCACTGGATGTCGACTCCGAAAATCCCACGGGAGCGCTGGCACTGTACCTCAAGATGGGCTACCAGCCGGTCAACAGAAGCCTGGCGTGGGACAAGGTTCTCTAGGCCCGTCATGCGCATATTTCCTCACAGAACTGCCAGGCCGCCGGCAGTTACCGCGCCCGGTGCCGGCTACAAGAGGCCGAGGCGCTGGTTGCGGGTCACCGGCATCGTGGCACTCATCGCCGTGGTGTTGGGACTCGCCTCGACGGCAGCCAACCTGCTTTTTGAGCGGGCAGAGAAATCCAGCATCGCGGCGTATGGCGAAAGAATCCAGATCAGCAGCGGCGCCCTCAACGTGTACCGGAACGGACACACCGGCCAACCGCTCGTTCTCCTCAGCGGCCTCGGGACGGCGGCACCCGCCCTCGACTTCGCACCCCTGATCCGGGAACTTGGCAACTTCGACGTCACCGTGGTGGAGGGATTCGGCTACGGCTACAGCGACATGAGCGCCCGGGAGCGCAGCACCGAGAACATCAGCAAGGAGCTCCACGAGGTGCTCACCAAACTCAACATCAAGCGGCCCTATGTCCTGGCAGGACACTCGATCGCCGGCTTCTACACGCTGGATTACGCGAACCGCTACCCGAAGGAAGTGTCGGCGGTGATCGGAATCGATGCCACCATACCGAAAGCGGAGAGCGGACCCGTCGAGCTGCCGCTGCAGGATGCCAGTTGGGAACGGATCCCCTCTGTCACGGGGCTGGTCCGCATCGTGGGTTCAGTGGCCCCCGGCCTTGTCAACCCCGACGGCGACGCCTACACGGCAGACGAACTGGAGCGGATGCGCCTGATGCAGAGCTGGAACTTCGGGAACCAAGCTGTGGTCGACGAAACGGCCCGAATCGGAAACAACGCTGCCGCCCTCAGGGGCGTCAAGTATCCCGATGGGCTGCCCGTACTTGCCTTCATCTCAGACGAAAAGACACCCGAAACCCAAACCAAACAGCGCGCTGCGGAAAAGCTGCTGAACAACGTGAGGGGCCACGAGATCGTGACGCTCGACGGTGGACACTACCTGCATTGGACCCAGTCCAAGCGCATGGCGGAACTGATCACCACGTTCCTCGCCAAAGATCACTGACCAATACCCGAAGCGCAGGGCCAGCGGGAGGCCCGGCCTAATTCAGGCTAGCCCTCCACATCCGACAGGTGGTGGGTAACGTCGTGCAGGAAATACTGCGCGAGCGTCAGCACCGTGAATTCCGAACCGTTGCTGCGGAGCCCGGTCCTGCCCCATTGGGATTCCCTGACCCGGGCAAAGGAGGCGGCCACCTGTTCGCCCTCGGCCGTCAGCTCGGCACTGACCGCGGCGGGATCTGACCCGGCGTAATCGCTCTCCACGGCCGTCCGGTCCTGGTCCCAGTTTTCAAAGCGGGCGTTGTCATCGGTGAGCATCAGGTTCAGGCGCCGGTCGAAGAGACTGAAAACATCGCGTACGTGGCAGGCATATTCGAGGGTCGACCAGGTGCTGTCATCGGGGCGCTCAGCAGCGCCCGGACGGCGCAGAACAGCGCGCCACCGGGGGAGCATGTTTTCCACGCTGCCAGGCACCGTGGACGGCGTGACCGTCGAGGCGTCGAAGCCGCATTCGCTGCACGGGCGGGAGAGGACCCAGGTCCAGTCTTTTTCATCCGGGATGATAGGCATGGCAGTAGTCTAGGCCCGCCGGCAGCGCGGTCAGCCCGGCTGCTCCGCCTCAGGCCACGTCATGCTGGGCCCGATCGCCTCCACAGCCTGCGAGAGCGGAATGCCGGAACCGTCCCGGCGCCCGTGTTCCTGGGGAAGGGAACGGGCCACCCCGGCCAAGGACGAGGCCTTTGCCGGGCCGTGGCCGGCCCAGGCCAGCAGCAGCGTGTCCTCGCCCTTCAGGAACCGGTGTGCCCGGACCCCGGCGGTGGCCCTGCCCTTGGCCGGGTACTCGGACAACGCCGTGACCTTCGCGGCGCCCGGCGCCGTGCCCGGCAGGGCGCCGTCGGTCCCGGAAATCGTGACGACGACGGCGGCCTCGTCGCCGGGGGCGGCGGAACCAAAGAAAATCACCTGGTCGCCGGACGCAAGCTTGATGCCGGCCATGCCACCGGCGGTCCGCCCCTGGGGGCGGACACTTGCCGCGTTGAACCGCAAAAGCTGGGCCTGGCGCGTCAGGAACACGAGGTCGGCGTCGTCGGAACCCGCGGGCGCCACACCCACCACTGCGTCCTTGTCCTTGAGCGCGATGACCTCCCAGTCTTCCCGGTTCAGCGGGTAGTCAGGCTGCACGCGCTTGATGACCCCCTGCGCGGTCCCGATGGCCAGGACCTCATCCAGCGGCGCAAAAGCGACGAGTGTTTCGCCCTTCAGCAGCGTGATGAAGTCCTTGGCCGGCACGCCGCCGGCGAGGTTCGGCAGGCCGGACATCGGCGGGAGGACGGGCATGTCCATGACCTGGATGCGCAGCATGCGCCCCTGCGACGTGACTGCGGCGATCTCACCCCGGGCCGAGGTCTTGATGACGGAGCGGAACACATCATGCTTGGAGCGCGGCCCGGCTTCCGCGAGGCTGTCCTGGTTGGACGTCCTGGCTATCTGGCCCGATGCCGTAAGGATGGCCCAGCAGGGATCATCCGCTATCTCCAAGGCCAGCGGCGCGGCCTTGCCCTTGACGCCGGGGGCGGCCGCCGCAGCGACGGTGGGGGAGACGGCCTCGGATTCCAGCAATACCGTGCGCCGGGGAGTGCCGTATTTCTCCGCAATTTCCGCGAGTTCCCCGGAAACCAGTTCACGCAGCAGCGCGTCGGAACCAAGAATGGCTTCGAGCTCCTCGATCTCGCGGCGGAGCTGGTCCTGCTCCTTCTCGAGTTCGATCCGGGAGTACTTGGTCAGCTGGCGCAGCCGGAGTTCCAGGATGTAGTTGGCCTGGACCTCGGAGAGGTCGTAGATGGACATCAGGCGCTCCCTCGCCGCTGACGCCTCATCCGAGGACCGGATGATCTGGATGACTTCATCGATGTCCACGATGGCAATCAGGAGGCCCTCCACCAGGTGCAGGCGGTCCTTCTTCTTGCCCAGCCGGAACGCGGTCCGGCGGCGGACCACGTTGAGGCGGTGGTCGACATAGACCGTCAGCAGTTTCAGCAGGCCCAGGGTCTGCGGCTGCCCGTCCACCAAAGTGACGTTGTTGATGCCGAAGGAATCTTCCATGGGCGAGTACCGGTAGAGCTGCTGGAGCACCGCGTTTGGGTTGAAACCATTTTTCAGCTCGATCACCAGGCGCAGGCCGTGCTTGCGGTCGGTGAGGTCAATGATGTCGCTGATTCCGGCAAGCTTCTTGCCGTTGACGGCGTCCTTGATCTTCTCGATCACCTTCTCCGGGCCCACCATGTAGGGGAGTTCGGTCACGACGATGCCCGTCCGCCGGGCAGACAGCTGCTCCACCTCCACCTTGGCGCGGGTCTTGAAGGATCCGCGGCCGGTGGCGTACGCGTCCCGGATGCCGTCCAGGCCCACGATCCGGCCGCCCGTGGGGAGATCGGGACCCGGGATGAACCTCATGATGTCTTCCAGGGTGGCGTCCGGGTTGGCGATCAGGTGCCGGGCAGCGGAGATGACCTCCACGAGGTTGTGCGGCGCCATGTTGGTGGCCATGCCCACAGCAATGCCCGTGGCGCCGTTGACCAGCAGGTTGGGGAACGCGGCCGGCAGGACATCCGGCTGGGTGAGCTGGTTGTCATAGTTCGGGACAAAGTCCACCACGTCTTCATCGAGGTGGTCGGTCAGCGTCAGGGCCGCCGCCGCGAGGCGGGCCTCCGTGTAGCGCGGCGCCGCAGGGCCGTCGTCGAGCGACCCGAAGTTGCCGTGTCCGTCGATGAGCGGAAGCCGCAGCGAGAAATCCTGGGCCATCCGGACCATCGCATCGTAGATGGCGGTGTCGCCGTGCGGGTGGAGCTTGCCCATGACCTCGCCCACCACACGGGCGCTCTTGACGTGGCCGCGGTCCGGCCGCAGGCCCATGTCGCTCATCATGTACAGAATGCGCCGCTGGACCGGTTTGAGGCCGTCGCGGGCATCGGGCAGTGCCCGGGAGTAGATGACTGAGTAGGCATACTCCAGGAAGGAGCCTTCCATCTCGGAAGTGACGTCAATGTCTACGATGTTTTCGGTGTAGTCCTGGGCGGTTTCCCCTGACGGGGCTGAAGTCTGGCGGCGGGCCATGGGGCTGGTAAATCCTTTTGGGGTGCACTTCGGGAGTCTTAGCTAGGCTAAGCCTATGGTGGATCAGCCCGGGGACGGCGTATATCCGGAATATTGGGAAGCCGATGTCGTCCTGCGGGACGGCGGGACGGCACACTTGCGGCCCATTCATCCCTCGGATGCTGACGCCGTTCAAGCCTTTCATGCCGGACAGTCGCAGAACTCAATCTACATGCGGTTCTTCGCGTTCAAGGCCCGGCTCTCGAGCAAGGAGCTCAAGCGGTTCACGGAGGTCGACTACCGCAACCGGGTGGCATTCGTGATCACCATCGGCGGGGAAATCATCGGGATCGGCCGCTACGACCGGCTCGACGATCCGGCCGAAGCCGAGGTGGCCTTCAACATCGCCGATGCCCACCAGGGCCGCGGCATCGGCTCCATCCTGCTCGAGCACCTGGCAGCCGCCGCCCGCGAAAACGGAATCCGGAGGTTCGCCGCGGAGGTTCTGCCGGAGAACCGAAAAATGCTGATGGTCTTTTCCGACGCAGGCTATGACGTCAAACGCCATTTTGACGACGGAGTCGTCAGCCTGGAGTTCAACATCGATCCCACCGACAAGTCGCGGGCGGTGATGGAAGCCCGGGAACACCGTGCGGAGGCGAGGAGCGTGCAGGACCTGCTGGCGCCGTCGTCGGTTGCGGTCATCGGGGCCAGCCGCAAGTGGGGCACCGTGGGGTACCAACTGCTGGAACACATCATTGAGGCAGGCTTCACCGGCCCGGTCTATGCCATCAACCCCGAAGCGCTGGAGCTCGCTGGGATGCTGTCCTTCGGCAGCCTCTCGGAGGTACCCGGGCCCGTGCAGCTCGCCATTGTGGCCGTGCCCTACGAGGAAGTCCCCAAAGTGGTGGACGAGTGTGCGGCCGCCGGCGTCAAGGGGATCGTCGTGGCGTCGGCGGGGTTTGCCGAGGACGGCGACCGCGGCCTGGTGCGCCAGCAGGCTTTGGTACGGCAAGCCCGGGCCAACGGCATGCGCGTGATCGGCCCCGCATCGCTGGGCATGGTGAACACGCATCCCGCGGTGTCGTTGAACGCCTCGATGGCCCCCAGCCTGGCCAGGCGCGGCGGCCTTGGCCTCTTCAGCCAGTCCGCCGCGATCGGGGTCGCCGTCTATGCCGCGTCCAGCCGCCGCCGCGTCGGCATTTCCACGTTCCTCTCGGCCGGCAACCGGGCAGATGTCTCCGGCAACGACATGATGCAGTACTGGGAGGACGACGCCGATACCACCGCCGTGGGTCTGTACCTGGAGTCGATCGGCAACCCGCGCAAGTTCTCGCGGCTGGCCCGCCGTCTGGCCCGCATCAAGCCCGTCATCGTTGCCAAGTCCAGCTCCATGGGCCTGCAGCTGCCTCCCGGGCATGCGGTGCGCACCACGCAGGCGCCCGCCGGCGCCGTGGACGCCATGATGCGCCAGGCCGGCGTCATCCGCGTGGAGACCATCGAACAGCTCATGGATGTTGCGCAGATTGTCTCCGCCCAGCCGCTCCCCAAGGGTGCCGGCGTCGCGGTCTTCAGCAACTCCAAGGCGCTGGGAAAGGTGGTGGCGGACAGTGCGGCGGCCCACGGCCTCGGCGTGGAAGAGATCGCGGCCGACCTGGATCTTGACACCGGCATGTCGCGTGCGCTGCCTGCCCTGCAGGGCCGCCTGCGCGAGATCCTGTCGCAGGACGCCGTGCACGCGGCTGTGGTGGCTTTCCTGCCGGCAAGGGGCCTGACAGTGGAGAAGATCGCGGCCGCGCTCGCCGCCTGTTCGGCCGAGGCCGGTAAACCCGTGGTGGCAGCGTTCACCGGCATTCTGGACCCCTCTGTCTATGTGGAGGGCATGGTGGGGGAGGATGCCCGGGCGGAACCGGTCCCGTGCTACTCAAACCCGGGGGCGGCCGTCGCCGCGCTCTCCGCGGTGGTGCGGTACGCCGAGTGGGCGAACCGTGACCAGGGGCTCTTCGCAGACCCGGAGGGCTGTGACCCCGAAGCCGCCCACGCCGACCTGGAACTGATGCTCACGGATGTCAAAGGCGAACAGCTGAAGGAGCTTGCCCCGGCGGACGCTGCGCGCCTGCTGGGGCACTACGGCGTCGAGGTGTTGCCCTCCGCCGGATTCGAAACGGCAGAGGAAGCCGTAGAAGCCGCGGACCGGCTGGGCTGGCCGGTGGCGCTGAAGACCACCGATCCGATGCTGCGGCACCGGCTCGACCTTGGCGGCGTGAGGCTGGACATCCAGGACCCAGAGTCCCTCCGGCTGAACATTCAGCAGATGCGGCGCGCACTCGAGCCTTACGGTTCCTCGTCGCTGGAGGTGCAGACAATGGCGCCGGTGGGCCAGGCCTGCACATTCCGCGCCATCGAGGACCCGCTGCTGGGGCCGGTTGTCTCGTTCGGGCTCGCGGGCGATGCCGTCAACCTGCTGGACGACTGGGCACACCGGGTGCCGCCGCTGTACGGTGCGGATCTCCGGGACTTCATCCGGAGCCCCAGGGCGTCCCGCAAGCTCTTCGGCTACCAGGGGCTTCCGGCCGTCGACGTTGCCGCGCTTGAAGACCTCGCCGCGCGTCTTTCCCGGCTCAAGGACACCCATCCGGAAATTGCCCTTGTGGAGTTCAACCCGGTCCTGGCCACACCGCGGGGCGCCTTCATACTGGGCGCGGACGTCCGGATCGGCAACGCTGCCCAGCGCACGGACAGTGCCCGCCGTGCCATGAGCAGCTGACCCCGGGTTAGCATGTGCCAAGCCGATCTGTGAAAATGGGGAAATGAGCTCCCAGCCTCCCACCTCGAAGCCTCAAGCGCCCGACCACAGCCCCCAGGCTTCCGTTCACCACAGCTCACACAACCACACGGCCCAGGGCCAGAGCCTGGACGGGGCCCTTCAGCAGGCCGGCTTCTACCCGCGACTGGTGGCCGACGTCGTGGATGACGCACTTGACGGACGGGACTGCGTGGCGCACCTTGTGCACCTCGAAACGCATTTCGACCGCGCCGAAGTCCGGCGGCACATCACCGTGCTGGTGCTTACCGACGACATGCTGGTGATCACGCATGTGGACGACCAGCAGCTCGATGACGCGGGCGAACAGATCGTGGCGCAGATTTCCACGGAGTCCGTACCCGTGACGCAGATCCGTTCCGTGGTGCTGAGCTACATGTACGCGCAGCCGCAGAACTACAAGCCCTCGGACCCCGTGCGTGAAGTCACGCTGGCCATCGCCTGGTCCGGCGGCCAGAGGCTCGAGATGGGCCCGGCAAGCTGCGGCGACCCTCAGTGCGAGGCAGACCACGGCTACAGCGGAACCATTGCCCAGGAGGACATCGTCCTGCGCATCAGCGCCGAGGCCGACGGACTCCAGGCGGTCCAGGACGCCAAGCTTTTTGCCCGGGCATTGCGGGCCGTCAACACGGCGTCCGCTGCCCCCGTTCCGCACGGGCTCCCTGCATCGCAGCCGCGCCCCCGGATGGGCGTCTTCTCGAACCGCCTAAGCCGCGGACACCAGCGCTGAAATGGGGCCCGACCACGACCTCCCCACCCCCGCCGCCCCGTTGACACTTTCCGCAGCACCGTCGCTTCCGCCCGCACCCGCCTACGGCCGGCGTTCCGTTGCCGAGGTGCTGGGCAGCGCCGCGGCGAGCCTCGGGGTCGACGGCTTCGAAAACAGGCTCGGCCTGCCACCGGCCAAGCGAATCTGCGTTGTCCTCGCCGACGGGCTGGGCCGCAGCCTCCTGAAACAAAAGTCCGCCCACACACCCTTCCTTCGCGACGTCATGCAGCAGGGCCAGGGGGCGGTGCCGGTGTGGCTGGACTCCGCGTTCCCGTCCACCACGGCGGCCTCCCTCGCGAGCCTTGGCACGGGCCTGGCTCCCGGCCAGCACGGACTCGTGGGATACGACGTCCTTGATCCGTCCCAGGACAAGGTGGTCAACATGCTGGGAAACTGGGACGCCGACGTGGACCCCCATGACTGGCAGCCTTTCCCCACAGTTTTTGAACGCGCCGCGGAGCAGGTCGACGTCACCACCGTCAGCCTTCCCCAATTCGGCGACTCGCCCATGACAAGGGCTGCCCTCCGGGGCGGCACGTTCGTTTCGGCGACCACCTCGCACGCCCGGACCGCTGCCGCGGCCGAGGTGATGGCGGGCTCCGACGCTTCCCTCATGTACTTCTACGTGAACGACCTCGACAAGGCCGGCCATCGCTACGGGTCCCAATCGCCGCAGTGGGAGCACCAGCTCGAGGAGCTGGACGCCACGGTCAAGCGCCTCCACGCGACTCTTCCGGCCGGAACCACTGTGCTGGTCACGGCCGACCACGGCATGCTCGATGTGGCCGAAGCCCAGCGGATCGACTACTCCGCCGACCCGGCGCTCGTGGCCGGTGTCAGGCACACTGCAGGGGAGCCGCGAATGCTCCACCTGTACCTTGAGGACGATGCCTGGAACGGCGACGGCGGTACCACCCGGCAGCGCTTGCTTGACGCCTGGCGCGGCCGGTTCGGTGACCGGATCTGGGCCTTTACCCGGGAAGAGGCGATTGCCGCCGGCCTGTTCGGGCAGGTCAGGCCGGCCGTGGAACGGCGGGTCGGAGACGTCATGATCGCCGCCCGCGATGCGCTGGCTTTCTACGACACACGCCGCGTGCGCCCCACGGCCATGGAAGTGGTGGGGCAGCACGGCTCCCTGACCAAGGCGGAACGCGAAGTGCCGCTGCTATGCTTCCAGGCTGCGGGCAAGGCCCCCGGCCGCAGGGGAGCCCGTGGCTGAGCTCGTCTTCTTCTCGGGAACCATGGACTGCGGAAAGTCCACCCTTGCCCTTCAGATGGACTACAACCACCGTGCCCGCGGACGCGGCGGGGTCCGCTTCAGCTGCAATGACCGCGCCGGCGGCTCCCGGATCTCAAGCCGTCTGGGGCTCGAAACGGACGCCGTGGAGGTCGTGGACACCACGGACTTCTGGGACGAAGTGGTACTCCGCCGGACCCAGGGGATCCGCGTCGACTACCTCATCTGCGACGAAGCACAGTTCTACTCGCCTGGGCAGGTGGAGCAGTTGGCACGTGTCGTGGACGAGATCGATGTTGACGTCTTCGCCTTTGGAATCACCGCGGACTTCCGGACCCGGCTGTTCCCCGGTTCACAGCGGCTTATTGAACTGGCGGACCGCGTGCAGGTCCTCCAGGTGGAGGCCCTCTGCTGGTGCGGGCGGCGTGCCACGCACAATGCCCGGACGGTAGACGGCGTCATGGTCATGAAGGGTGCCCAGGTGGTGGTGGGCGACGTCGAGATGGGCGGCGATATGGCGGTTTCCGGTGCGGAGACCGATTCCACAAGTTCGAGTCAGGTGCCGGTCGTTGGCTACGAGACGCTCTGCCGTCGCCACTTCATGCGCCGCGTCACCGCCCACGGCGCCAACATCATGGCCCAGCAGGACCAGCTGCTTCCGTTCGACGTCGACGCCTGCTTGTGGCAGGGAGCCGGCAGCCGTGCCGGCAGGACGGCTGCCGACGGCTGAACGCGACCTAGTCGCCCCTGGTGCCGAAGACTATTTCGTCCCAGCTCGGCACGCTGGAGCGCTTCGGCCTTGACGGCTGGCGCTCAGGTTCGTCCCGGTCCGGTTCCGGACGCGCGGATGAACCCTGGTCCGTTGCGGACCTGCCGGCGTCCAGCCGGCGCCGGGGGGTTCCCCCGCCGAGCAGCTCGTCAAGACCGACGTTACCGCCGGCAGGTCGGTCCGGACTGTCCGCCGGCGGGTTCATTGGCTTGTCCGTGGCCGCCGGGGCGGCCGGACCTTCCTTGCCCGCAGTGCCGGCCGGGCGAAGAGGGGACGGGACGATGGTGATTTCCCGCGTATCAGTGCTGACGCCGTCGTGAAGCTTGAGGGAATCGTCGGCTGAATCCTGGTGCTGGGGTGCGAGGCTGAGGCGGGACAGCATGGAGGGCCGGCCGTCACGCCGTCGGGTCAGCGGACCAAACTGGGCTGCCGGCGAATCGGATGATTCCGCTTCCGCGGCCTCCGGTTCTGGTTCTTCCGCATCCGCGCCGGATCCGTGAGGAATTTCCGGCAGCCTCGGGTGGGCCGCCGGGACCCCGTTGGTCAGCAGGAGCGCCAGGGCGTCGTCGCTGTTCTCATCCAAGCCAAGCCGCTGCCCCCTCCGGGAGCGCAGCATGTCCAGCAGGCCGTCGGCCTCCTTCTGCTGCTCTGCTCCGTTCCGGGCGGCAGTTTCGGCGTCCGTTTCAAAATCGAAGGGGCGGTCTGAAACCGCTGACAGGCGGCGTGCGGGAACCGGACCGTCCAGGGGTTCAAGCTCACTGAGCTGCTGCGCCCAACGGTTGGCATTCTGCAGCGACTTGCGGGAGGGATTGAACGTCCACATGGCCGGAGGCTCTTCGCCGATGCTGGAATGGCCGCCCGGCTGGGCATCGAACCTCGCCACGACCGTCCAGGTTCCGTCCGGGCGCCGCCAGGAATCCCATTCCAGCGTGGAGGACTCAATGCCGTGGGCGGTCAGGCGGTGGGCCACCATGTCCGCCAAAGTGGCCGGATGATCGCCGAAGGCCGCCCGGTAGATGTCGTGGCCGGGAGCGGGAGTCGCGACCTCCACTTTGCGGGCCTGCTGGGCTACGTACTCGCGTTCGGCCAAGACCGGTCCCTCGTACCGTTCAACCTTTTCCAGCGGCATTCCGGACGCAGCCGCAACCTCGGCGGCCGTTGAGCCGCTCCGGATCCTGGCCTGGATATCGCGCGGGGACATGGCCACAACCGGCGCGGCCGATGCCCGCACGGCAGGCCGGCTTGCCGCCAGCCGTAAAGCTTCATTGATCGGCAGCTGGAACATCTCGCCGCCGGTGCCGCACAACAGGAGATGCTCCCCGTCGTCGTGGACGCCTACAAGCCGTAGATCCTGCATACAATCCTCCACCCTGGCATTACTATCAATCGAAACTCTGCCACCCAAGCCTGTCTTTTCCTGTTAGGACGAAGGGCGCGCCGCGAAATTCCGGGACTTTCGGCCACAGGGACGCATTGCCGCCGGCGGTGGGAAGCCGCTGAAGACTGCTTGGGCGCAGGTATGGCTTTTCCCTGCAGCTTAGGGAAAAATGTGCCCCGGACCGGGCACAAACTGGCGGCGTCCGGCGTTGTGCACGTTGAATTACCCACCCGAGTCAACGGAGTGTGAGCAGCAGGCCATGGCGACAGACTATGACGCGCCGAGGAAGTCGGAAGAGGACCTCAACGAGGACTCGATTGAGGAGCTGAAGACCCGCCGTGCCGACAAACCGACGGCAGTGGTTGAAGAAGACGAAACCGACCTCGCTGAGGGGTATGAGCTGCCCGGGGCAGACCTGTCCGGTGAGGAACTGCTGGTCCGCGTCATGCCCGCCCAGGCCGACGAATTCACATGTTCCTCATGCTTCCTGGTCCGGCACCGTTCGCAGATCGCCCGTGAAAAGGACGGCCACCTGTACTGCCGCGACTGCGAAGGCTGAGGCCCGGCGAACTACCTTGCGTTGAGTGCTGCCACCAGTTCATCCGGGCGGCGGGTGGAGGTCAGCCAGTACGGGGTGGGATCCGAGGTGTCGTTGATTTCAATCCGGACCACCGGATCTATCCAGCCGCGGATGCACAGGTAAGCGAGGCCGTTGAGGCGCGTGCCGCGTTCGGCAGTGGCTTCCTTGCCGCGGAACGCCTCCGCAGGTCCGGTGAGCCCGCGTTCAATGCTGGCCCGGCCCACCTGAAGCGTCCGGGCCGTCACTGTCAGCGCAGGCGTGGATAGTACCAGCAGGGCCGTCTCGACGGCGAACAGGACTACGGCCGCCGTGATTCCCGCGGTCATGCTGATGGGGGCGAACACCAGAATGCCGGCGCTGGCCAAGCCCGCAGCGACCAGCCAGATCCAGGCTCCCGGCCACAGCTTTTCGGTGAAAAGTACGGTGTCATCCTGTGAAGGCTGGTGGTGTGCAGGCACGGCTGCGCTTGATTCGGGCATGCACCCAGCTTTCCATCTTTGCCGTGCCATTTCATCCCGGCCGGTTCGGTCCCGCCAGGGCGCCGGGCCGGTAGGACTATGGCGCCCCCGGGCGATAGAGTGAGGAACTGTGACTGACGAAATAACAGCCATTACGCCTCCGCTGCGGCATGCGGCACCTGGAGCTGCGTCACCCGCAACAGCGGAAGCGCCGCCCGCAGCAGAATATGGAGCCCCAACTGTGCAGGTTCAACTGAAAATGCTCGACGCCGGCCTGGCGGCGCCGTCCTACGCCCACCCCGGTGACGCCGGGGCAGACCTGCGCGCCCGCGAGGATGTGGTCCTGGAACCGGGGGAGCGGCGCCTGGTGCCCACCGGGGTGTCGATCGCCCTGCCGGACGGCTTTGTGGCACTGATCCACCCGCGCTCTGGCCTTGCCACGAAACACGGGCTGACGGTGGTCAACGCGCCGGGAACTGTCGATGCGGGCTACCGCGGTGAAATCGCGGTGACGCTGCTGAACACGGACAAGGACAAGGCCATAGAACTCCGGCGCGGCGATAGAATTGCACAGATGGTCATCCAGCGTGTGGAGTACGCGCAGTTCGTTGCCGTGGGGGAGTTGAGCGACTCTGTCCGCGGTGCCGGAGGCTTCGGCTCCACGGGCGGCTTCGCCGTTCCTGGCGCCTAGTTCCGCAGCGGAAACGGCCCACGCCGGAAACCCTGAGCGTTTCCGGCGGGCGAAGCCTCCCGGACAGCGCGCCCGGCGGTCAGCGAAGACAAGATGCGGCGCCCGCGCGGCCGGCGCGACAAGATCACAACTAAGGAGACAACCCCATGGTTTTTGGGCGTGGCAGGAAAGCCAAGAAGGAAGAGGCCACAGAGCCGGCGGAAGTCCGCGAGGGCAACGCCGCCGATGCCGCTGACGACGCCACGGAAACATCCGGACGCAGCGCCACCGGCCCCTTCGATGTCTCAGAGATCAGCAACAGGGACGGCTATGTGGATCTGGGTGCCCTGCTCATTGCACCCCGGGACGGGCTACAGCTGCGGCTTGAGGTCGAGGAGGCCACCCAGCGGGTGGTGGCAGTAACCATGGACCTGGAGGGGTCGAGCCTGCAGTTGCAGGCCTTCGCCGCACCGCGTTCCGAAGGCCTGTGGGACGAGATCCGCGAGCAGATCGGCCAGTCGGTGGGCGGCCAGGGCGGCCAGGTGGAAGAGATCCAGGGCGGCTTCGGCACGGAGCTCGTGGCCAAGCTCCCCTCTGGCATCAGCGACGGCAGCCAGGGATACCGCGTTGCCCGCTTTATCGGCGTTGACGGTCCGCGCTGGTTCCTCCGCGGCGTGTTCGGCGGCGAAGCGGCACTGAACCGCGACGCCGCGGCCGGTCTCGAGGAGCTTTTCCGCAAGATTGTGGTGATCCGCGGCGACAACCCCATGCCCCCACGGGATCTCCTGCAGCTGCGTCTGCCCAAGGACGCCACGGGATCCGTGCCTCCCGGGGCCCCGGAGTTCCAGCAGCCTGAGCGCGGTCCGGAGATCACCCAGATTGGTTGATGCCGGCAGCCACCCGCAGGTCGAGCCGGTGCCCATCAGGGGGCTGCCGGAGCGGGGCCACGTGCTGTGTCACGGATTCATCGAATCGGTGACCTATGTGCCCGCCACCCAGGTGGCGGCATTCACCGTCATGGTGACAGACCACGACATTCCTGCCGGGGCGACGCGGGCGCGAATTTCACCGTCCACGGCAACGGCGGTCCCGGCACTGCCGGCGGAATCCTCTGCGGCGCCGTCGGCGGGCACGGGCAGGAACCGGCTGTCAATGACCCAGCGCGGCCGGCTGCGGGTCATTTGGCTGGGGCGCCGCCGGGTTCCCGGCATCGACGCCGGGACGGAAGTCCGGCTGGAGGGCATGCTGACCGTGCGGGACGGTGTGCCAACCATGTTCAATCCCCGCTACGAGATATTGTCCCGCCAGGAGAACCAATGACATCGCCTGAAAACCCTGAACCGGGAACCGAACGGCCGGAACCCAAGTCCGTGCCGGACGCTCCGGGCCTTGCGGGACTTGCCGAGGGCTACGCATCCAAGGCAGGTTTGCACCGCACGGATGATGGCCGCATTGACGTCCTGAAGAGCGCCGGCGGCTACCAGGGGATCGCAGAGAGCATTCTTCCTGGCCTGGTGTTCCTTATCAGCTTCACGCTCACGGCTGCTTTGACGCCCTCGCTCATTGCAGCCCTCGCTGCTGCCACTGTGTTTACCGTGGTGCGGCTCGTCCAACGCCGCCCGCTGACCCAGGCCCTGGCCGGAGTCGTCGGCGTCGGCATATCCGCCTGGCTTGCCAACAGCACCGGCAAGGCGGAGGATTTCTACCTTCCCGGATTCCTGACCAACGCGGCGTACATCCTCGCGATGGTCATCTCGATCGCCGTCAGGTGGCCCATTGCCGGGCTGCTCTTCGGCTTCATCAGAAACGAAGGCCTTGACTGGCGTCAAAGCCCGGCACGGGTACGCGCCTACCGGCTGGGCACGTGGATCATCGTCGGGGTGCTGGCGCTTCGCCTTCTGGTGCAGGTGCCGCTGTACCTCATGGGCCAGGACGGTCTCGCGGCGCTGGCTACCACGAGGCTCATCATGGGGGCGCCGCTGTACATCCTGGGCGTGTGGCTGGCCTGGCTGATCACCAGGCCGGCCACCGTGCCCGGGACTCAGCCGTCGAAGCCGTCGTCCTCTACCGACTGATCCAGCCCCGTCCGCTGGACGGCCGCCCCGGCGGGAACGTCGGCTGACTCTGCCGTTTCCGGCTCGTCGGCATGGTTCGGCTCGTCGCGTGATCCAGGCGAGAGCAGTTCACGCAACTGGTCTTCCGCGGCAATCGTGGTGACGAAGAACAGCTCGTCGCCGCCGTCAATGACGTCGTCCCGGCTGGGCGTAATAGGTGCCTGGTCGCGGAGGATGGCCACGAGCGTTGAGTCCTCCGGCCAGTCAATGTCACCCACGGTGAGCCCGATGGCGTGCGAGTCGTGCGGCACCGTGAACTCCACGAGGGACGAAACGCCGGTCTGCAGCGTGAGCAGGCGGACGAGGTCACCGATCTCCACCGCTTCCTCGACCAGCGCCGTCATGAGCTGCGGCGTGTTAACCGCGACGTCGACGCCCCAGGAATCATTGAACATCCAGTCATTCTTCGGGTTGTTGACCCGCCCGACCGTGCGGCCGACGCCGAATTCGGTCTTGGCCAGCAGCGACACGACGAGGTTGACCTTGTCATCACCGGTGGCCGAGACCACCACGTCAGCGTCGTCGAGCTTCGCGTCCTGCAGGGTGCTCAGTTCGCAGGCGTCGCCGACCAGCCAATGCGCTCCCCGCAGCCCGCTCCGGCCAATGACTTCCGGCTTGAGATCGATCAGCAGAATCTCGTGCTTGTGGGCCAGCAGCTCACGGGCGATCGAGGAACCGACGCTTCCGGCTCCGACGATGACGACTTTCACTTAAGACTCCTTGGCGGGTGCTTTGGCCAGAATATGGGCTACTTCGGCGCTGCGGTCCAGGCGCAGCATGGCGTGGACCGTATCGCCGTCCTGGTACGAGGTGCCCGGAGAGGGAAGCATCCCTTCGCCGAACCGCGTCAGGTACGCGATGCGCATATCGGCGGCCTTTTCGATGGCGGACACGGCATGGCCGATCCAGCCAGGATCGAGGTCGATTTCGGCCAGGACGAGCCTGCCGGACGGTTCGCGGAAGTCGCCGGCGAGGTGCTGTTCCGGCAGGATCCGGCGCAGGACCTGGTCCGCGCTCCAGCGCACGGCGGCCACCGTGGGGATGCCAAGCCGCTGGTAGATTTCGGCCCGGCCCGGGTCATAGATCCTGGCAACCACATGAGGCACATGGAAGGTCTCGCGTGCCACGCGGGTGGCAAGGATGTTGGAGTTGTCACCGCTGGAGACCGCTGCGAAAGCGTACGCCTCGGCAACTCCGGCCTGCTTCAGCGTGTCCCGGTCGAATCCGACGCCGGTGACTTTCCTGCCGGTGAAGCCCGAACGGAGCCGGCGGAAGGCCCTGTCATCCTGGTCGATAATGGCCACTGAATGGCCTGCGTCCTCCAGCGTGTGCGCCAAGGTAGCCCCCACGCGCCCACAACCCATGATCACGAAGTGCGCCACCCGTGTCTCCTCAACTTCTCGCCGACTGCTCCGTAAGACTCTACCGCCGGAATCCCGCCATGACATCGCGTGCGAATCAGACTAACTTTGTGTGGTGCTGACAATTCTGAATGCCGTGAAGCGGGTGCTGGTGGGGAGGCCCTTCCGGAACGACCGGCTGGCCCACACGCTCCTGCCGAAGCGGATCGCGCTCCCCATCTTCGCCTCGGACGCGTTATCGTCGGTTGCCTATGCGCCGGACGAAATCCTGCTCACCCTGGCCCTGGCGGGCGTAAGCGCGGTGGCGCTGTCCCCGCTGGTTGGCCTGGCCGTCATGGTGGTGCTCCTGACGGTCGTGGCGTCCTACCGGCAGAACGTGCACGCCTACCCCTCCGGCGGCGGCGACTACGAGATCGCCAACGTGAACCTGGGAAAGTATGCCGGGCTGACCGTTGCCTCTGCCCTGCTCGTTGACTACGTGCTGACCGTGGCCGTGTCAATGTCGTCAGCGGCCGCGTACCTCACCACGGCGATACCCTCGCTCCACGGCCAGCAGGCCATGATCGCGACCATCGGTGTGGTGGTGCTGGCGCTCGTGAACCTGCGCGGCATCAAGGAAGCGGGCAGCGTTTTTGCAGTCCCCACCTATATCTTCATGGCATCAATCCTGGGCATGACCATCGTCGGGGTCTTCCAGGCTGTCACAGGGCAGCTGCGCCAGGCGCCGTCGGCGGCGTTCACGATTGTTCCGGACCCCGGTTTCGACCAGGGCCTCGTCGGCCTGGCCGGGGCCTTCCTGCTGCTGCGTGCATTTTCCTCCGGAGCTGCAGCCCTGACCGGCGTGGAAGCCATCAGTAACGGCGTGCCGAACTTCCAAAAGCCCAAGAGCAAGAACGCGGCCACCACGCTGCTGCTGCTCGGAGTCATCGGTTCGGCCATGCTGGCGGGCATCATCTATCTTGCCAACGCCACGAAGGTCCACATTGTTCTGGACCCGGCCAAGGAATTCCTGCTGAACGGCAAGCCGCTGCCGGAGGACTACATCCAGAACCCGGCCATCAGCCAGATTGCGCAGACCATTTTCGGGGCCGGCTCGATCCCGTTCTACATCGTGGTGGCCGCCACCGGCGTCATCCTCGTCTTTGCCTCCAACACGGCCTTCAACGGCTTTCCGGTCCTGGGATCCATCCTGGCCCAGGACGGCTACCTTCCCCGCCAGCTCCGCACCCGCGGCGACAGGCTGGCGTTCAGCAACGGCGTCCTCGCGCTGGCCGCCGGCGCGCTCGTGCTGATCCTCGCCTTCAACGCGGACGTCACCAAGCTCATCCAGCTCTACATCGTCGGCGTCTTCATATCCTTCACAGCCAGCCAGATCGGCATGGTCCGGCACTGGGGCCGCGAGTTGAAACTGGCCAAGGACAAGGCACTGCGGCGCCGCATGATCAAGTCCCGCACCATCAACATGATCGGCTTCGGCATGACGGCCCTCGTGCTGGTGATCGTGCTCATCACCAAGTTCGAACAGGGCGCATGGATTGCCCTGCTGGCCATGTTTGTCCTGTTCCTCATCATGTGGAGCATCCGCGCCCATTACGACAACGTGGCGAAGGAACTGGCCGTGGACGAGGACTCCTCACCGCGAGCACTGCCCACGCGGGTCCACGCCGTGCTGCTCGTGTCCCACGTCCGCAAGCCCGTTCTGCGGGCCCTGGCCTATGCCCGTGCCTCGCGTCCGTCCCGGCTGGATGCGATCACGGTGGACATCAACGCCGAGGAAACCGCGCACACGCTTGCCGACTGGGAAAAGCTCGAAATCCCGGTGCCGCTGACCGTGCTCGCGAGCCCCTATCGCGAGACCATCACGCCCATCATGGACTACATCAAGAGCATGCGAAGGGACTCGCCCCGCGACCTCATCGTCGTGTACATCCCCGAGTATGTGGTGGGCAAATGGTGGGAGCAGCTGGTCCACAACCAGACTGCCCTGCGGATCAAGACCAGGCTCCACTTTGAACCCGGCGTCATGGTGGCCAGTGTCCCGTGGCAGCTCAAATCCTCCGAAGAAGCAAAGAAACTGCAGGACATCCAATGAACCCCGACACCATGACCTCCTCAGCCGGCGTGGAACTGGTGGTGGACATCGGCCCCGTGGCCCACGGCGGCCATTGCGTCGCGCGGCACGAGGGGCGCGTTGTTTTCGTCCGCCACGGCGTCCCCGGCGAGAAAGCACGAATCCGGCTGACGGACGCGGGGGAGTCGGCCAAGTTCTGGCGCGGCGACGTCGTGGAGGTCCTGGAGCCGTCACCGGACCGTGTGCCGCACTTCTGGCGGGTGGCGGATTCACTCACGTCGTGGGAGCACGGGCGGCCGCCGGTCGGCGGCGCCGAACTGGGACACATCTCCCTCGAGCGCCAGAGGCGCCTCAAGTCCGACGTGCTGGCCGAACAGCTCAAGCGGCTGGCCGGCGTCGAACTTTCTCCCGAGGTGGAAGCTGTGGGCGCCGCGGCCGCGGACAGCGGTGATACGAACGACGGCGGTGCGGGCCTCGCGTGGCGGACCCGGGCAGGTTTTGCGGTCACCGCCGGCGGCAAGCTGGGCATGCACGCCCACCGTTCGGAGCAGGTTATTCCGGTCAGGGAGATGCCGCTGGCGGTCGCGGCCGTGAACGACCTGCGTCTGTGGGACATCGACCTGCAGGGCATCGAGCGCGTTGAAGTGGCTGCACCGGCCAACGGTTCGCGGCCGCTCGTGCTCCTCGCTCCAGCGCCCGGCACCCGCGCCAAACGGCTCAGCACCATCCTGGCACAGCTTCCGGCGGAGGTCTCAGTAGCCAGCTACGACCCCACTAATGACGAGACGCTGCAGCTGCGAGGCCGGACCTGGGTGCAGGAGTCAGCGGCGGGACACGACTACAGGGTCACGGGTGCCGGCTTCTGGCAGATCCACCGCGACGCCCCTGAAACGCTGGTGGGGGCCGTGACCGGCTTCCTGCACGACGGCGGGTTCCTGGAGCCGGGTGCGGCGGTCGCCGACCTCTATGCCGGGGCCGGGCTGTTCACGGCACCGCTTGCCGACGCCGTTGGTGAGACGGGTTCGGTGCTGTCGGTGGAAGGTGCACCCGGAACGAGCCGGGACGCGCGGAAAAACCTGCACAGTGCCCCACAGGTGGAAATTGTGCAGGGCCGCGTGGAGCGCGTGCTGCGCCAGAACCCCCGCAGCTTTGACGCCCTCCTGCTGGATCCGCCGCGTGCCGGTGCAGGCAAGGCAGTCGTCAGCCAGCTGATGGCCGCAAACCCGCGTGCCATCGCCTACGTGTCCTGCGACCCTGCATCGTTTGCCCGAGACATCGGGTACTTCCAGCAGGGCGGCTGGTCCCTCTCGGCGCTTCGGGCGTTCGACCTGTACCCGCACACGCACCATCTGGAGACCGTGGCTCTGCTGACTCCCCGCGGCTGATGTGACTAGGATGGGCCTAGTAGTCCCACGTCGCGCGCCGTATTCTCGGCTGACCCCATGCTCTTTTGTAAGACCTTGTACTAATTAGGATGACCTAACTAGCAAGCGGTCTACCGCGCGACAAAGATGAAACTGTTGCGAGAGGAGTCCTGCGATGAGCATTGTGGACAGCTTCGGTTCAAAAGGCAAACTTAATGTAGCCGGTACCGAATACGAAATTTTCCGGTTGAACTCCGTTGAAGGTGCAGAAAACCTTCCGTTCAGCCTCAAGGTATTGCTTGAAAACCTGTTGAGGACCGAGGACGGCGCGAACATCACGGCCGATCACGTCCGAGCACTGGCCGGCTGGGATCCCAGCGCCGAGCCCGACACTGAAATCCAGTTCACGCCGGCGCGCGTGATCATGCAGGACTTCACTGGCGTGCCCTGCGTAGTGGACCTGGCCACCATGCGTGAGGCGGTCAAGGAGCTTGGCGGCGATCCGAAGAGGGTGAACCCGCTGGCACCTGCCGAGATGGTGATTGACCACTCAGTGCAGATCGACGTCTTCGGTAACTCCGGCGCACTGGAGCGCAACATGGAGATCGAATACCAGCGTAATGGTGAGCGCTACCAGTTCCTGCGCTGGGGCCAGACCGCGTTTGACGACTTCAAGGTTGTCCCGCCGGGAACCGGCATCGTGCACCAGGTCAACATCGAGTACCTGGCCCGCACCGTCATGACCCGCGAGGTTGATGGCGCACTGCGCGCCTACCCCGACACCTGCGTCGGCACCGACTCGCACACCACCATGGTCAACGGCCTCGGTGTGCTCGGCTGGGGCGTCGGCGGCATTGAAGCCGAGGCGGCCATGCTGGGCCAGCCCGTGTCGATGCTCATCCCGCGCGTCGTCGGTTTCAAGCTGACCGGCTCCATCCCGGCCGGCGCCACCGCCACGGACGTCGTGCTGACCATCACGGAACAGCTGCGCAAGCACGGTGTGGTGGGCAAGTTCGTGGAGTTCTACGGCGAAGGTGTGGCGGCAGTGCCGCTGGCCAACCGCGCCACGATCGGCAACATGAGCCCGGAGTTCGGCTCCACGGCCGCAATGTTCCCGATCGACGACGTCACGTTGGACTACCTGCGCCTCACCGGCCGCTCGGACGAGAACGTCGCCCTGGTTGAGTCCTACGCGAAGGAACAGGGCCTCTGGCACGATCCTTCCCGCGAGATCAAGTTCTCCGAGTACCTCGAGCTGGACCTGTCCACGGTTGTTCCCTCCATCTCCGGCCCGAAGCGTCCCCAGGACCGCATCGAGCTCACGGACGCGAAGGAGCAGTTCCGCAAGGACATCCACAACTACGTCAGCATCGAAGACGGCAGCGTGGACGAGTCCCTGGAAGAGTCCTTCCCGGCCTCCGATCCGCCCTCCTTCACCCACGCTGATTCCCACACCACGGAAACTGCACGCGTTGAGTCGGCCGCCAACGGCGCCGAAGGCCGTCCGTCCAGCCCCGTCCACGTGGTCACCGAAGATGGCCGCGAGTTCGAGCTGGACCACGGTGCCGTGTCGATCGCCTCGATCACGTCCTGCACCAACACGTCCAACCCGTCCGTGATGCTTGCGGCCGCACTGTTGGCACGCAACGCCGTCGACAAGGGCCTGGCCTCCAAGCCGTGGGTCAAGACCTCCGTAGCCCCTGGCTCTAAGGTTGTCACCGACTACTACGAGAAGTCCGGCCTGACCCCCTACTTGGAGAAGCTCGGCTTCTACATCGTGGGCTACGGCTGCGCCACCTGCATCGGTAACTCCGGCCCGCTGGACGCGGAAATCTCCGAGGCCATCCAGGCCAACGACCTTTCCGTCACCGCTGTGCTCTCGGGCAACCGCAACTTCGAAGGCCGCATCAACCCGGACGTGAAGATGAACTACTTGGCGTCCCCGCCGCTGGTCATCGCCTACGCCTTGGCCGGTTCCATGGACTTCGACTTCGACACCGACGCCCTGGGCCAGGACGAGGCCGGCAACGACGTCTTCCTGAAGGACATCTGGCCGAACCCGGTCGAGGTCCAGCAGGTCATCGATTCCTCGATTGACAAGGAAATGTTTGCCCGCGGCTACGAGGGCGTCTTCGACGGCGACGACCGCTGGAAAGCACTCGACACCCCGGCCGGCGACACTTTCGCCTGGGACGAGAAATCCACGTACGTCCGGAAGCCCCCGTACTTCGAGGGCATGAAGGCACAGCCGGAGCCCGTCACTGACATCTCCGGCGCCCGCGTGCTGCTCAAGCTCGGCGATTCGGTCACCACCGACCACATCTCCCCGGCTGGTTCGTTCAAGTCGGACACCCCTGCCGGCCAGTACCTGCTGGCCAACGGTGTGGAGCGCAAGGACTTCAACTCCTACGGCTCGCGCCGTGGCAACCACGAGGTCATGATCCGCGGCACGTTCGCCAACATCCGCATCAAGAACCAGCTGCTTGACGGCGTCGAGGGTGGCTTCACCCGCGACTTCAGCCAGGCAGACGGTCCGCAGGCGTACGTTTACGACGCAGCCCAGAACTACCAGGCAGCCGGCACCCCGCTGGTGGTCCTGGCGGGCAAGGAGTACGGCTCCGGCTCATCCCGTGACTGGGCCGCCAAGGGCACCGCCCTGCTGGGCGTCAAGGCCGTCGTCGCCGAGAGCTACGAGCGCATCCACCGCTCCAACCTGATCGGCATGGGCGTCCTTCCGCTGCAGTTCCCGGCAGGCGAGTCCGCTGCCACGCTCGGACTGACCGGTACGGAGACCTTCGCGGTTGAGGGCGTGACAGCCCTGAACGAAGGCACCACGCCGAAGACGCTCAAGGTGACCGCCACGGCTGAAGACGGCACCGCCAAGTCCTTCGATGCGGTTCTCCGCATCGATACCCCGGGCGAGGCCGACTACTACCGCAACGGCGGCATCCTGCAGTACGTGCTTCGGCAAATTAGCGGTTCTTGAGCTGATCGGCTCGGATACCAGAGCATCTGGTCGCTGACTCGCTGTCACCGGCGGTCACACTAGGGTCCCGCATAAGTGCCCCGTCAGGCTTCGGCCTGGCGGGGCACTTGCTGTTGGTGAGCTCCTGTTGGCGTCCCCTCTGCTACGGGCGAAAGTGCCGACCACATCACGCAATTTCCACCTTGGGGGAGTGTGAGCACCGGGCGGTTCCTCAACTTCCAGGACGTTTCCCATAAATGCGGGTCGGCGCGTCTTAGGGGGCGAACCCGGGTGTTAACTGCCACCCAAAGCCGACGTACGTCTGGCCGCACCGCGAGTCGGCCCCCACCAAAAACGCCCTTGAAGGTCAGAGAGGTTTCTCTTTGGGGGAGCGCCGCTGCACGCTACCTTTGGTGCGGTGAAGCCGCCGCGTCGTCATCGAAATCAGGACGGCAATTTTCAGCCCGAACACGCAGGCAAGCTCAGCTTCAATATCGCCCTCTCCAACGGCACTCGTGCCTGAACCCGCTGCCGAATCTTGAACGTAGCATTCCAGCCTCTTCTTCCCCAGGGCGCAAGAAAGCCCACCGATGGGGGACCGGCGGGCTTTCAAGATCCGACAGTACCGGTGGGCGTTTCGGACATCGAATGGAGGATCTTCCATTTCAGAGTCTCGGGATGATGGAATACGGGCCCTGGGGCCAGTCCGCTGCCCTCCTTGTCACCTCGCCCGCCCGCAGCGCTCGACATCATTTGTGCGGTCCTGCGTTCCGGACGGATGAGACGACGTCGAGGATCGCTTGCGCCGTCGTGGAGGCGTCGTCTTCCTCAGCAATGAGCGATCCATGGGAGGCTCCGTCGATGGTGCGGTGCACGCTGTTTGTTGACAAGTTGGCAGCTCGTTTTGTGATGCCAGGTGTTTGCTGTCGCTGCCGATGCCGGCTGTCATGACGATCAGGGGCCTGTCGGTGAAGTCACGCAATGACGCAGCTTCCTCCATCGAAGTGTCCGCTTGGACATATTCGTCGACAGTGCTGCGCAGGTTGCCTGGGGTCGCGATGTTGGCGCGGACCTCGTCCCGGGACGCCGGCGGCAGGCTGAAGGCCTCGAACGGGGCGCAACGGGCGTGCGCGACAAGGGCCGAACTCACGGAGCCGAGCAGCAGGCCTCCAAATCCTCCCCGGCCACGCCGTCCTACGACGATCATGTCCGCGTCATGGCCGGCCTTAATCAGCGATTCCCGCGGATGGCCACGGATGAGCCGGGCGTGGACATTTTCAGGCAGCACCGCCCCAAAGCCTCCTGCAGCGCTGCTTGGGGGGTTTCTTCGGCGCGTTCCTCAAAATCACCGATACCCATCGCGGCATAGCCCTCGGCGATCCGGGGTTCCTCCCAGAATGCCGAGGCCAGTACTTTCACGCGCAGGGGCTCCGCGAGACGCTGGGCAAGGCGCAGGGCTTCGATGGATGCTTCCGATCCGTCGACCCCGACGATTATCCTGCTGATGCTCGTACCTGCGTCCATGCCCTCATCCGCCTCCATGACTTCGTCCTGGAGGCCTCGGGTCGCTTCTCCTGCCAGCCTGGACCGGAACCAGCGCACTTATAAGGCCGTGTCACGGTGCGGGTCCGGACCGGAATGTCCGGGTTCGGCGAAGGGAGACGGTCAGTTGTCTCGCGTAGGCCGACCCCCGGACCTCGGACGCCAAGCGGGTGCGCGGAAATCACTCCGGCTGGCATGAAGGCCCCGTGGCTGCCAGAGGTGTGGCTCCGTGCGGCCATGCCTAGTCGGAGGAGGACTGCGCCGCTCAACTGCGTCCACCACGTGAGCGGCGGCGTTGCCTGAAAGCGCCTGCCGGTGATCGTGTCCGGGGTAATCCGGATAAAGTGGTACCTCTGCCCGCCTGCCACGGGAAGAGGTAGAGGGCGGCTGAATCGAGGATTTCCTCTGTCCCGGTGACGGCCGCGGCTTTGCCCTTGACCACCACGGTCCAGGCCATTCCAGAAACCGCGTCTACGCCGTCGGCCTCCAGGGCCACGGGAGTTTCCCCCAGGGCGCGCCAAGTTTGGTCCCCTCGTCTGTCGGGAACACCACGATGCCGTGGTCCAGCGTGTAATTGCGCGGGAAAATATCCGGGTGGTCATCATTTCAGACGGCCAGCCTGCCGACGGATACCTGCCGCAAGAGCTCCCAACACTGCCGGGACTCAAGGTGTTCCACCTGTGCCGGGGAACCGGAAGCAGCGGCCTCGTTCGTCATGGACCAGAGCCTGCGCCCGCACCCTCACCCGCGCCAGAGCGCTGCTGGGGTGCGCCCGTCGTAATGGGCAGGAGCTACTCGAAGGACGCGCGGCGCTGATCGTTGAGACGGCTGTTCCACACATCCGGAGCATTAACCTTGAACCGCCGGCCTGTCAGGGCGTCCGGCGACAGCCGCACGTAGTGGGATTTTGTTCCTGGTTCCCATGGTTCCAGGCCGAGGGCGTCCGCGGCGGATTGTTCCTCCGGGTTCTCGATCAAGGCCGTGCCGCCCCTTGCCACGACGCTCCATGCTTCCTCGGTCGTGGGCTCGTAGCCGTCGATCTCGAAGGCAGCGGGCTCCTCCCTCATGGATTCCCACAGCTTTGTCCCTGCGGCTGTGCGGAAGACGATGCTCCGGCGTTCCAGCACGAAGTTCACCGGAAAGATCTCGGGGTGGCCGTCCACGATAAGAGCGAGTCTTCCCACAATGGAAGATGCCAACAGCTCCCAGCACTCGTCGAAAGTGAGTTTGCGGTCCTTCGGTGCACCGTTCATGAACACAAATGCTACTGCCCGTGGACGCCTCTCTCCACGACTTGTCATGAAACATGCGTTCGTCATGCCACGACTTCGAGCGTCCGCCCTGGCGTTATGTTCCGCCAGCCCATAATCAGGCTGGCTGTGCGGGGTCTTCCACTTCATCGAACGCACACAGACCTATGAATCACTTGTGCCCGGGTCTACCGTCAACTCATGAGGATCTTAGGATTCCTTGTCACAGTCCTCTACGGAAATGCCTTGGTCATACATAAGGCAGCATGGCCCCTCCAGTACGCAAATCCATCAGCCCTGGCACCGCAGCCTTCGTCGGGTAAGCGTGCACAGGCGTGCAGGGCAGAAACGCAACGGCGGCCGGTCTCAACAGGGTTCACGTATCAGATCGGCTCCGGGAAGGTCCTAATCATGAGTCTCCTGCTTCCCCGCAGAATGGTTTCGCGCGTACTCGTCTCCCTCCTGTTTTTTGGGGCGGTGTCATCCTTCGGCGGGGCCGTTTTGGCCATCGTCTTCAACGGAGCGGGAGTGCCGCTGGACCAGCTGGCAGGTACCTGGTTCTCGTCCGTCCTGGTCCTGGGGCTCATCCTCGGCATCATCGTCGGCGGAACGCAGTTGGTCGCCGCCTTTGCGCTACTGAAGCGACATTGGGGGCTGCTGGCGGCCGCGGTTGCCGGCTTCGCAATGCTCATCTGGATCTTCACTGAACTTGCAGTCCTCGGATACTCCTGGCTGCAGAGCGTCTATTTCGGGCTGGGCATGTTGGAACTGATACTCGTTCTTGCTCTCCTTGGGATTGCCCCCGGAGTCGTTTCTCCCGCGCAGGGCAGCCCAGAAAGGTTGCCGGCCCCATGAAGCCAGCCACCGAATGAACCAACACCCCTGCCGTCCGGCAGGGGTAACTGGAACGGCGCACTAATTCAAGTTGCCGCCTTGGTACCCGGAGGAAAAATGGAACAGCTGATTCCCTGGCTTGTATTCTGCACGGCATTCCTTGCCCTGAGCCTGTGGAGGCCAGGGGCTGCCCGGATCTTCCTAGGACTCTTCTTTATCCTCATGGCCGTGGCTGTAAACCTTGTGCTGAGCTTTGTGGCACCGGAGCGGTTCCTGTCGCTCGGCACGGATGATCCGCTGGTGCCCTTCTACGTGTGGGCGTTCCAAAATGTCGTGGCCCTTGCCCCGCAAGCTGTCGGTGCGCTGGCAGCGGCAGGGGAGCTTGCCGTGGGCCTGCTCATTCTTAGCCACGGACGGAGAGTCAAGACCGGCCTCGCCTTGGCAATCGCGTTCCTGGTGCTCATCACACCTGTGGGGACCTGGACCTTACCCAATCCTGTGATGGCAGCTGCCGCGGCCTGGCTGATGACCAAGAACTTCCCTCGAAGCCTGGCCCAAATGCTGCGTGCGAGGCGCCAACCTGCGAAGGCGGACGTACCAGAGGGCACCGCGTGAACCGGCACAGCATGGTTCTACCGCCGAACGGGTCTCCGCCGGTCCCCCTCGATGCACAGGCCGCATCCATCGAGCAACCCTGCGTGAGAGGGCTCATTCAGCCCCTACCGGAAAGGTCACCATGCTGACTCATACGAACTTTCACCGGGCCTTATGGGCTTTGATCGGACTCCTGACGCTCACAGTTGCAGCGATAGGGCTGTGGCGACCAGCGATCTACGCCCGGATTGTCAGCGAGGAGCTCCTCCCCGGGGCATATTCTCAGGACCTGCTCTCCGTGGCCGCTGCGCTCTGCCTCCTGTACCTGGCCCTCACAGCCCACAGCGAGCGGCTGAAACGCCAGATCATAGCTCTGGGCCT
This sequence comes from Arthrobacter sp. Bi83, assembly GCF_918698095.1. Classification (GTDB taxonomy): domain Bacteria; phylum Actinomycetota; class Actinomycetes; order Actinomycetales; family Micrococcaceae; genus Arthrobacter. The sequence goes on along the minus strand of NZ_CAKKLY010000001.1, from coordinate 254,747 downwards.
TCTTGGATACCTGTTCTACGCCTATGGCATTTACGTCATCGAGCGCGCCTACAACGGCCTATACCTCGTCTACATGGCAATTTTCTCCCTGGCCCTCTGGGCAATGGTCCTTGCCGGAGCCCACCTTCGCCGCGACCTGCGCACACCGACCCTCCCAAAAACGATCCGACTGGTCTCGGCGTCCGGCGCCATGCTTCAGCCCCTCATTTTTTACCCGCTCTGGATTGGAATGCTCCTGCCACTGATGCGCACCGGTGAGCAGATCGACTCCCTGTACTCGATCTTCATCCTGGACCTCTGCTTCGTCATGCCCGCGTTTCTGATCCTTTCCGTCCTCACGTACAGGTCTCATGGGACCGGAATGCTTCTGCTGCCATCCATCTACGTTCTGGGCTTCACTCTCATCTTCTCCCTGGCGGTGGGCGAACTGGTCAAACCACTTTTTGCTTCCGCCTTGAGCCCGGCGGCCTTCTGGCCGGCACTCGCACTGTCCATGCTGTTCCTTGTCCTTGGAACACTGCATCTGACTAAACTGCGACTTGGCGAGAACCAGGACGGCGCCCCACCTTTCCCGTTGCACGGGCGGTCAGCCCGACGTCCCCACAGGAGCAATGGGCCCCGGGAATGACGGCGGCGTTGGAAGAACTGCAGCGGGATCTGGCCGAGGACGGCTGGGGGCAGATTTCTCAGGGTAAGGACCCGTGGTCGCTCGCGTATGAGCGGCTGAGCCCCGAGTCGTGACCCGGCGATGCCCGATGCGACATGAACCGCCATCCTTGGCTAACAGTCGCAGAAGACTGAAGTAGCTATGGCCGGAGGGGCGTGGTTACCCCCGGCACGGCTGTTCGTGACCCGCCACGCGCCGGAGCCGGCCAAACTACCCGTCCGGGCCTTCGACGTAGGGATGGCTGTCCAAACTGCGATTTCGGTGGCAACGCAGTCTGCGTCCTCAGCGAAGATCGGCCTTGGCTGTTCCTGCGGTGTTGGCAGCCGACTGGGCTTACAAGAAGCTAAGGTGGCCCGGAAAGACCGGATGGCCGGCCTCCCGTCCCGGGAATTCGCAGGACCAAAGCCTCTGCTGCTGCTGCCGCATGCCCGGGAGGATCGAGCCATGAATGCAAGGACGACGGTGACTGACGTTCACGTGGTGTGGCTGGAAGACGTGGGCATGGGTGACGTGTCGGCCGTCGGCGGCAAGAACGCATCACTGGGTGAGTTGATCCGCGCCCTGATAAGTTCAGGCATCCGTGTACCGGAGGGCTTTGCCACCACCGCCTCCGCGTACCGTGGGTTCGTCGCTGCCAACGGCATCGAACCGGGGATACGCGCCGCAATCGGTGATTACCGCGCGGGCCGGACAACCCTGCGGGAAGCCGGCGAAGCCGTCCGGGAACTCATCCTGGAAGGGGAGTTTCCGCCGGACATCGCCGCGGACATCAGGGAACATTACAGAGCATTGTCCATACGGACAGGGCAGGCCCGGGCCTCGGTGGCTGTGCGCAGCAGCGCAACGGCAGAGGACCTTCCGGACGCGAGTTTCGCCGGTCAGCAGGAAACCTTCCTTAACGTCGCCGGCGAGCGGGAGCTGATGGAGGCCTGTAGGCGTTGTTATGCCTCCCTGTTTACCGACCGGGCCATCAGCTACCGGGAAATCAAGGGGTTCGATCATCTGGACGTTGCCCTGTCTATCGGCGTGCAGAAGATGGTGCGTTCAGACCTTGGGGCATCCGGGGTGATGTTTTCCATCGACACAGAGTCAGGTTTTCCGCGCAGCGTCCTGATCAGCGCCGCGTGGGGACTGGGCGAAACGGTGGTCCAGGGCACAATCAACCCTGACAAGTACCAAGTATTCAAGCCGCTGCTGTCCACCACTGAATTTGCACCCATCATCGAGAAAACGGTCGGGTCGAAGGAGCGGAAGATGATCTACAGCCGCGGCGGGCACGCACGCACGCGGACAGTCGACACGACAGAACAGGAGAGGCGCTCCTTTGTACTCAACGATTCCGAGATTTTGACCCTCGCGCGCTGGGCTGTGGCCGTGGAGGACCACTACGGGTGTCCGATGGACATGGAGTGGGCCAGGGACGGGTCCACCGGGGAGCTCTTCATGGTCCAGGCCCGGCCGGAGACTGTCCAGGCACGGCGCAGCGGGTCCGTGTTCAGCGTCTATCACCTCCGCGAATCGGGCCGGCGGCTTGCCTCCGGTGCCGCAGTCGGTGAATCGATCGCCCACGGCGTTGCGTGTGTGGTGCGGGACACCCGGGACATCGACAACTTCCGGGATGGCGCCATCCTGGTAACCCGGATGACCGATCCTGACTGGGTTCCCATCATGCAACGCGCCGCCGGCATCGTCACCGACCACGGTGGCCCGACAAGCCATGCCGCGATTGTGAGCAGGGAACTGGGCGTGCCCGCCGTGGTGGGCACCGGCAACGCCACTTCTGTCCTTGAGGTGGGAACGTCCATCACGCTTTCCTGCGCCGGCGGTGAGGATGGGGAGGTTTACGAGGGCACTCTTGCTTTCGATGTCGAAGAGGTTGACCTCGGGGCGCTGCCTGAAACCCGGACGGCCGTCATGGTCAACATCGCGAGCCCTTCGGCCGCCTTCCAGTGGTGGCGCCTCCCTGCGGCCGGAGTGGGGTTGGCAAGGATGGAATTCATCATCAGCAACCTCATCCGGATCCATCCGATGGCGCTGGTCCACCCGGAACGCGTCAGGGACTCCGGCGAGGCTGAACGCATCAGGGAACTCACCTACGGCTACAGCGACCTGCAGGAATACTTCGTTGACGTTCTCGCCACGGGCATCGGGAAGATCGCGGCGCCCTACCACCCGCACCCCGTGATCGTCAGGCTCAGCGACTTCAAGAGCAATGAGTACGCCCACCTGATCGGAGGCGGCTCCTTCGAAGTTGCCGAAGAGAATCCCATGCTGGGCTTCCGCGGGGCTTCGCGTTACTACAACGAGCGTTACCGGGAAGGTTTCGCCTTGGAGTGCCGGGCGCTGAAACGGGTGCGCGAGCGGCTCGGATTCGCCAACGTCATAGTCATGATTCCGTTCTGCCGCACCCTCCACGAAGCAGACCTGGTGATCAAGGTGATGGCAGAAAACGGGCTAGTCCGCGGCGAGGAGAGTCTGCAGATCTACATGATGTGCGAGATCCCTTCCAACGTCATCCTCGCGGCCGAGTTCGCCCAGCGCTTCGACGGGTTCTCCATAGGGTCCAATGACCTGACACAGCTCGTCCTGGGGGTTGACCGCGACTCCGAACAACTGGCCGGGCTTTTCGACGAGAGGGACGAGGCGGTCACCTCGATGATCGCGCAAGTCATCGACAAGGCACACTCAGCCGGAATCAAGATCGGCATATGCGGCCAAGGCCCGAGCAATCATCCGGATTTCGCGGAATTCTTGGTCAGGGAGGGCATCGATTCCATTTCGCTCAACCCGGACACTTACCTCAAGACGGTTCCGGTGATCGCCGCGGCCGAGAACCATGAACGATGAGAAAGCTTGGCGTCCCGACCAGTGGAGGAGACTTAGCGGACTGAATGCGGTGATCCCCCGCGCAGTGCTGTATGGCGTCATTTCCCACGGTATGACTTTGCCGGTTGCCGGGACGGGGGCGAGGAGGGCTTGATGGGGACGTGGTGCGTTGCCTCGGCAGGCCGTGCGCGGACTTGCCCGTCTTGGCAGGACCATCCTTGCTGCCGCGCGGACCGGCCCCGCTCAAGGAAGGACGGAGTCGAAGCGGTTGGTGCGAGTCACCGCCGTCTGGGCGTCGACTGCCTCGTTGCCACCGGGGCAGAGGCCACTGCCTTTGATTCCGCTGCAAGCGGCCGTTGGGGAACCCATGGTCTCGCTGCGCGGCACCGGCATCGTGAACGTCGGCGTCGAGGCTGCGCTGGGCTGGCTCAAGACCGTGCTGAGGACCGTTACCGGGAGGCAGCGGTCCCTGTTCGGCTGATCCCGAGAGGGGCCGTTCTTTCAGCCGCGGGTTATCTCGATCTTCCTCGTCGGGGGTTGCTGGGCTATCTCCGGTACCGGGGTCCGGACCTCCAGCACCCCGTCCTTATAGGAGGCGGTGATGTCGTCCGGTTGAACGCCGTCGGGCAGAGCGAGCCTACGCACGAAAGAACCGTAGCGGAACTCCGACCGGTAGCTGTTCTTGTCCTTCTGCTCGGACTTTTCCCGGCGCTCTGCCTTGATCTGCAGAGCGCCGTCAACGATGGATACGCTGACGTCCTTTTCCGGATCGATCCCTGGCAGTTCGGCACGGACTACCAGCGTGCTACCTTCCACCGATTCTTCAACACGGATCCCCGAGGCCACGGTGTCACCTTCGAAGAGTCTTTCAATCATCTCGACGGGGGTGCGCCGGGTGTCAAACCATTTCATCAAATCAGCCATGTCTTCCTCCTTGCTCAACTGACCATCGGGCCATGGGATGTGCCCGACTCCTTAAGGGTCGGGCAAAGGGCCGGGAGGACCCAGAGGCTTTGGTCCTGACCGCCTGGGAAATAGGAGGTTGCATGAGCGCTGGGACCGGAGGGCTAGGATCAGTTGCATGAGCAGCTCCCCTTCAGAGTCTCAAACGGAAGTCCTCGCGCCGGCTGACTGCTGGAAGTATCTTCGGTCCTCTTACATCGGGAGGTTGGCGGTGATCAGCGGCGCCGCCCCCGAAATCTTTCCCGTGAACTTCATGACGGTCGGAAGAACCCTGGTGTTCCGCACCGCACCGGGTACAAAACTCCGCGCCCTGCTCACCGGTGCCGCCGTTGCGTTTGAGGCAGACGGGATGAACGCCTACTCCACCGAAGTGTGGAGCGTTGTGGTCAAGGGAGTGCCGGGAGCGTTTGACGGGGATCCGGCGGTCCTCCAGGAAGCCGGTCCTGACCGCGAACCCTGGCAGGCCGGGCTCAAGGAGCATCTGGTGCAGATCGACCCCACGGAGGTCTCCGGGCGGAGGTTTGCGGTATCGCCGCGTACGCGATGGTGGCCGCCGCAGGATCTTTCGGCCGACTGGATCTAGGGCCGCGCCACTTAGCTCCGCGTCACTGTTGCCGGTCGGTCGACCGGGTACCGCCGCGCGTGGACCCGGCTTAGTGCGAGCACCGCAAGTATGGCAACGACTGCGGCGGCGAGGGAGGCAGCTGAGAGTTCAGGCGGAGGCCATTCGAGCATAAAGAAATCCTGCAGCATGGGGACGGTCATCAACAGGACAAGCCCCGCGCACATGGCAGCAATGATGGCCAGACGCAGGAGGCTGACCGGACGGCTGGCCGCCGCCAAAACGCTGAGCGCAACCAAGGACAGCGTCACCACAGAGGCTGTGCGGTTGGCTGCGGCGGTAAAGCCCCCGGCGGCCAGGGCATACACCTGCACGGCCAGGACCGCCGTGGCGATGATGATCCCGGCCGGGACTGCCATGGCCAGTGATCGCTTCAGGAACCCCGGGTTGTAGCGGCGGCTGTTGCTCATAAGGGCCAGGAAGAACGCGGGGATGCCGATGGTGAGGCCGTCAGTAGCGGAGAGTTGCCGGGGCAGGAACGGAAAGCTCCACATGAATGCTCCGAACGCCACGGACAGGGCTACGGCGTACATTGTTTTGCTAAGGAACAAGACCGAGACCCGCTCAATGTTGGCGATGACTTGGCGGCCTTCCGCAAGGACGGCCGGAAGCCGGTCGAAGCGCCCGTCCAACAGCACCAGGCGGGCCACCGCTTTGGTGGCTGGTGCCGCGGTGTCCATGGCGATGCCGATGTCAGCCTCCTTCAGTGCCAGGGCGTCATTGACGCCATCGCCAGTCATGGCGACTGTGTGGCCCATTCTTTGCAGCGCCAGGACCATGTCTTTTTTCTGGGCGGGCGTGACGCGGCCGAACACGGAAAAGTTGTCCAGATCTTCTTCCATCTGATGTGGGTCTGAGGGCAGGTGCCGTGCGTCGTAGCCGTCGCCGACGTCGAGCCCCACCTCTCGTGCCACCGCCGTGACCGTCCGGTGGTCATCACCTGAGAGGATTTTCACGGCAACGCCCTGTTGACGGAAGTAGGACAGAGTCTGCGCTGCATCCGGGCGGACCTTTTCCCGGAACGTCAACAGTGTGGCGGCCGCAAGCCCGGTGGGCAGGAGCACATCGTCCGGGTCCCTTTCGCGCATGACGTCCGGCGTGAATGCCAGTACCAGGGTGCGCAGACCGGCCGACGCAAAGCGGCGGGCCTGCATCAAGTCTTCTCCAGTGGATGCGCTGTTTCCCTGCAACACCATCTCGGGTGCACCAAGAACCCAGGTTCCCGCGGCAGCATGAGGCGTATGGAAACTTGCTGCGCTCCACTTCCTGGTGGAAGAGAAAGGAACGACGCAGGCCGGGCACCGGTTGCCATCATAAGCGAAGGCGCCCGCCAGGCAGCGGGCGGTGGCGTTGGCGTGAGGGTCGGCCCCGAACCACCCCAGCGCCTCCTTCCAGCCTGGGGGAGAGGGCCGGCCGGCAGGGTGGACGCCGTCGAAAACCACTTTGCCCTCCGTCAGGGTGCCGGTCTTGTCAGTGCATAGAACGTCCACACGGGCCAGAACCTCCACAGCGGCGAGCTCCTGAACCAGCACGTTCTGGCGGGCCAGCCGCACACCACCGACCGCGAACGCAACGCTGGTCATGAGCACGAGGCCCAAGGGAATCATGGCTATGGCCCCCGCCACTGCTCCAACGAGCGCCTCGACCCACGCCCCGGTGGTGAAAGCCAGATCCCAGCCGCCCTTCGCCTGCATCTGGCCGTTGGTGACGATCACCACGACGGGGAAGAGGGCCCAGCTGATCGAGCGAAGGACGCGGTCGATCCCGTTACGTATCTCCGAATTGATCAGTGAAAACCGTTTGGCTTCGGCGGTGAGCTGGCTGGCATAGGAGCCGGTCCCCACACCAACCACCCGCGCCTCACCCTGCCCCGCCGTTATAGTGGAACCCGACCACAGGATCGAGCCCCTGCCTTTGGCCACGGGATCCGATTCGCCGGTAAGGAGGGACTCGTCAATTTCCAGGCCATCTCCGCTGATGATGAGGGCGTCTGCCACTACTTGGTCGCCGGCCTGCAGTATCGTGACGTCGTCCAGGACGACGTCGGAAACTGCAACTTCCTGGACCTGGCCTTCCCGGAGCACCCTGGCCCGAGGGGCATCAAGGACAGCCAGCCGGTCCAGTAACCTCTTGGCGCGGTACTCCTGGACCACCCCGATGATGGCGTTGCTGACCGCCGCGAAGCCGAAGAGCGCGTCCTTCCACTGCCCTAGCAACAGCAACAGCAGGAAGCAGCCGCCAACAATTCCGTTAAGCAGTGTCAGCACATTCGCGCGAACAATTTGCCACAGGCTTCTGCTCGAATTGTCTGGAACTCCGTTGGCCAGGCCCGCCAGCGTTCGTTTCCTCACATCCTCGGCGGAGAGACCTGATCCTGCGGGAGCATCAGCCCCCGGAGGATACGCCGCCGCTGCCATGCTCACGCGGCGCCCTCAGGTTGTCGCAGAGATGGCTGTGCCGAGCGTCTTTCCCCATTCCCGTGCCCGGTCGAGTTCGCCGGGCAAAAGCTGGTTGGTGGCATCGACGAGGAAGCTTGCAGGCTCGGCTATGAGCTCAAGCCCATGTTGCCTGAGTCGTTTCGCGATGCCTTTGGAGGCGTGACCGGTCAGTAACTCATTGCCCTCCAGACGGGTATCGAAGGCGGCCGCTTTCCCGGTTGTCTTGTCCAGGGACTCGAACCATGCCCGCAAGCCCGGTCCTCCCGCGGTGGCGGCGGGGACCAGTCCCTTCTCCGGGTGTTCAAGGGCGTCTTTGACTGCCAGTTCCCACATCGGCTTCCTGCTCATGCCGTGTATATGGGTCGGCCCTCCCACGACCAGGAGATCCGTGGCCGTCGGCTGGGCCTGGCCTGCCTCTTCGACGGACATTACGTGGGGTTCGGCAATGCCCTCCAGCCCTTGCGCTATGGCGTTGGCGATCGCGTGTGTGTTGCCGTAGAGGGACTCGTAAACAATGGCTGCTTTCATGGTGTTGCCTTCCGCTCAAGTGCCGAGGCCAGGCTCTTGGCCTAACTGGCTGCATTTTCCAGTTGCCCGCTGCGGAAGGTCCTCAGCTGACAGGTTCCCGGGTTCGGAGTCCGCCACTGAAACAGCGGCAGTGTGGAGAGCTTCGGGGCCGGTTGCGATCGCCTCTGCAATGGCTCTTGAGTTCCCATACGCGGAGTCGTAAATGACGTGGCCTTTCATGCGGTGATCACTACTTTCAGGGCGTTTGTTTCCCCGGCCCGGGCGAAAGTGTCATAGGCGTCCATGAACTGGTCGAAACGGAAGTGGTGCGTGGCGAACTTTTCTGCCGGGAGCTTCTTCTGGGCGACGAGTTTCAGCAGCATGGGAGTGGTGTTGGCGTTCACGAGTCCCATGCTGATGTTGATGTTCTGGATCCAGAGGTTCTCCACATGGAGTTCGACGGATTTGCCGTGTACGCCGACGTTGGCTACGTTGCCGCCCGGACGGACAATCTCCGTGCACATGCTAAAAGTGGCGGGAATGCCCACTGCCTCGATGGCCACATCCACTCCTTGGCCGTCGGTCAGGGCCAGCACATGGTTCTTCCAGTCAGGTTCGCCTGAGAGGACGATGTCGGTCGCGCCGAACTCGCGGGACTTCTCCAGACGGTTCCGGTCAAGGTCGATGGCAATGATGGTGGCGGCGCCATAGAGTCCGGCGGTGGCGATTGCCGCCAGCCCAACCGGACCCGCCCCGACCACCGCTACCGTGTCTCCGGGCTTGACCCGGCCGTACTGGACACCAATTTCGAAGCCCGTAGGGAGGATGTCGGACAGCATGACGGCCTGCTCGTCGCTGACTCCGTCGGGCAGCAGGTGCAGGGAGTTTTCGGCATAGGGGACCCGGACGTATTCGGCCTGCGTGCCGTCGATCAGGTGGCCGAAGACCCAGCCGATCCCTGGAGCGCCCTCGTCACCCATGCAATGGGAGTAGAGCCCGGTCTTACAGTTGGCGCAGTGGCCGCAGGACTTGATGCAGGAAATAATCACCCGGTCGCCGGGTTTCAGGCTGGTCACGGATGTACCGACCTCAGTGATGGAGCCCACGCCTTCGTGGCCCAGGATTCTTCCTTCCGTCACTGCCGGTACATCACCCCTGAGGATGTGTAGATCCGTCCCGCAGATGGTGGTGGTATCGACCTTGACGATGGCGTCGCTGGGATTGCGGATTGCCGGGTCCGGCACATCGGTCCAGGACTTCTTTCCTGGGCCGCCGTAGACAATGGCTTTCATTGCTTTTCCTTGCTGTCGGTGATGATCATCGGGTCTGACACACGGAGAGGTCCTGGACCTCGGGCCCAAGCTCGCGGACCCGGGGAGTGCCAAGCGCTCCCGCTGCAGCTTCAACCTCCACAATGAGCGATGGCCGTGCCGGCGGAAAGGGTCCTTAGTCCCGGTGCACCACGCCGGATCCTGCAGGGCCGGGGCCGGGTACGGTCCGCGGGGAAACCCGCCCCGGCTGGCCCATAACCGGGGCTGAGGCCCCTGCACTGGAGTTCGAGGGAAGTCAAAGATGTACGGTATGCGGCTCATCCGCTGAGAACCGGGAGGACAGGATATGCGTGCCAGGGATGAAAAGAGGGGCTTCCGTGTACACCAGCGTCCCGTGTGCGCCGCGCACACGGGACGCTCAGGAAGGTAACCGGTGGGCTCTTCCTCTACACAAGAGGTATCCACCTCGGCATTGTGACCGCCGGCCCTCAGCTATATGGGCCTTTCGCGAATGAGGCCGCTATTGCGCACGCACGAAGGAAGCTGGTGGGGCCCGCCGGGCCCGAAGGGACCGGACCCGCGTAAAGGTAGGCGAGCCTTCAGGAAACGGGCCCGGCGGGTTCCTCCGCGGCATGACGTGCAACCACGACAGGGCACCTGGCGTGGTGCAGCACAGCGTGGGCTGTCGAGCCCACCGTTCCTCTGATGAGGCCTCTGCCCTCGCTCCCGACGACGATCACGGCGGCGGACCGGGCGGCGTTCAGCAGGGCCCGTGGAACGGAGGTGTCCTGCGCCAGCTCTGTCTCTACAGCCGCTGTGGGGGCGATGGCGCGGGCATTGCCTGCCGCCGTTTCCAGTACCCGTTCCGCGGCTCCCCGGGTTCCGCTGGAGGCTAGCCCCGGTTTCCCGACGCCGAAATGAATTCTGAGGACATGAATAATCTTCAGAGCCGCCCCCGTTGCCATTGCCATCTCGCATGCCTGGCCCAGAGCTGCCGCAGACCCGGACGAATCCACTCCGACAACGACAGGGCCGACACGGTTCTCATCGGAACGGATCACCGCAACCGGGCAGTCCGCGGTTGCTGCAAGCTCCAAACTTACAGACCCCACCAGCAGACCCATGAATCCGCCGATACCGCGGCTTCCCAAGACAAGCATCCTCGACCCGGCGGAGACCCTGCGGAGATTATCGGCAGGCCATCCATACAAGAGACTGGTTCGGATTCTCAGCCCAGGGACCTCGTTTGCTGCTTGGGCTGCGCCTTCGTCACGGATAGTCTCAGCGTAGTGCTGCAGCCCGCTGTCAGCGACTCCCTCGACGGGTCCGAGATCGTGGGTCAGCAGCGGCCACAACGAACAGTGCACCAGATGCAGTTCGCACTCCCGGAGCCCGGCCTGCCATGCCGCCCAGCGGATCGCCGCACCCGCTTCAGCGGATCCATCGTAGCCGACTACGATGCCGTCAGGCTTCTGCACCAGGTCCTCCGTCATTGGCCTTGGTCCTGCTACGGGAAGGCCCGAAAGCCAGGGACAGCTCGGGCGGCAGCTCGGTGCCGTGTGCAATCAGGACCGAGCATCTTGCGTGCGCGGCGACCGCGGCGCTGACCGCCCCCAGCAGCAGCCCTTCGAAGCCGCCATGGCCGCGGCTACCCACATTGAGGAGCCGTGCGTGTTGGCTCTCTTCGATCAGGATCTTCGCGGCCGGTCCGAGCCGGAGCATCATTTCCAGGCCCTCCGGAGATGCCCCGCCAAAGGCCCTTGCCACTGCCTCCGCGCAGCGGATCCGAGCCTCCTCCTCGGGGTTCCACACAACGGGGGTAAAGGTGCCCGCGGCGATCTGGAACTGCCATGCGGTCACGGCCTTGATGGGGGTTTGGAACAGCGGCGCCAGCGAGCCGGCCCAGCGCAGGGCCAGTATCGAAGGAGCGCTTCCGTCGACGCCAACGATCACGGCCGGAGCTTGGGGGCTCTGATGCATGATTGTCAGCCTCCAGATTGCGCCGGCCACAGGCGGCTGGCTGGGTGTTCTGCCGACGGTCCCCGGCGGGATGCTCGGAAGGATGAGCCGGCATCTGGGTGAAGACTACGGAATCCCGGACCGCCGGCCTAGGGTCATAGGTCCCCCGGCTGCGGTCGTCGCCGTCTCGGGCCGGACCAAGTCCCGGGCGAGGAGCGGGCGCCCGGAAGAGGGCTCCCTGGGCCCAGCTGACTTGGGGGAGGATCGGGAAGGACCGCCGTAACGGAAAGCGCGGGACGCAGGTGCACTTGTCCCGGCGCAGGCGGCTGCGGCGTGGGAGTGACGATGGCTGACCTACGCCCGTCGCCCCACCAAGGCGGGGAACACGATCAGATCCTGGGCTCCTTGGGGTGTGATTCCGGCAGGGCCTCGGAGTCCTGGCCGACGACCAGCACGGGGCAGTGAGCGTGCGCGGCGCAGGCTGCACTTACCGAACCCATGACCTGACCAAGGAGACCGCCATGTCCGCGGCGGCCGACGACGAGAAGTTGGGCGTCCCGGCTCTCTTCGACGAGGACCTTCGCCGGTGATCCGGTCTTCACGACAGTTGACAGGTTGCGTGGACGGTTCTGTCCATATGCCCTTTCAAGCGCCTCTTCCATGAGACGCTTGGCGATCGCTTCCAACTGTGCCGTGACTTCCAGGTTCCCCGGCGGTAGGTGGGAAGGAAGATAGAAGTCGGACCATCCGAGGCAAGAGATGACCTCAATCGGGGCTTTCAGCGCCGATGCGATCCGCCCGGCAAGCTGCAGCGCCGCCGGGGAGTATTCGGAACCGTCAATACCGACAACAATGCGTTGGCTATCATTCATGCAATTCACCCTGCCCCGGACCACGGGGCGGGTCTAGGGCCGAAGGTCACCCCCGCACCGGGACCGGGCCGGGTCCAAGGCCCCTGTCCTTACCGGTCGCAGCGGCGTAGCACTGAAATAGCCCGCTTGGGCCCGGCAACACCGCAAGGTCCGCTCAGAAAGGAATGATGCATGGCGCCCGCGCAGCACAACTGGAGTTCATCCCCGACGGCGGCATCAGCCCTGTCCCCGTTTGATGCCGTCATATTTGACCTCGACGGCGTCGTCACCGACACGGCCGACATCCATGCCTTGGCTTGGAAGGAGCTTTTCGATGCGGTCCTTAAGGATCCCCGGGCGCACAGCACGGCCAGCCAGGTCCCCTTCACGGACAGCGATTACCGCCGCTTCGTTGATGGGCGTCCCCGGGAAGAAGGGGTCCGGGTCTTCCTCCAGTCGCGCGGGATCACCGCCCCTGACGGCCATCCTTCCGATCCTCCGGGTACGTGGTCCGTCTCCGGGCTCGGTGCCCGAAAGAACGAGATCTTCAACCGTCGGCTCAAGAACGGCCACATCCACGTGTTTCCCGGAACTGTTGACCTGGTTAAAAGGCTTCGCTCGGGAGGCGTCCCGGCAATACTCGCAACGTCGAGCCGCAATGCCAGGGCCGTTCTTCAGGCGGCGCAGCTGCTGGATGTGTTCGACCTCATTGTGGACGGAGAGACCGCGGCAGCCTTGCGGCTGCCGGGGAAACCTGACCCTGCCCTGTTCCTCGAAGCCGCCCGTGCCATGGGTGTGTCGGCTGCCCGTGTGGCCGTCATTGAAGATGCCGTTGCCGGTGTGCAGGCCGCCCGGGCCGGTGGATTCGGGCTGGTTGTGGGTATAGACCGGGCCGACCGCCGGGCGGACCTGGAAACTGCGGGCGCGGACATCGTCCTGCATGATGTGAGCGAGTTCGACATCGGGCTCGTTCTCACCCATCCGTGGCTTCTCGTCTACGAAGGGATGGATCCTGCTCACGAGGGCCATCGCGAGGCCCTGACCACTCTCGGTAACGGGTACATGGCTGTCAGGGGAGCCGCGCCTGAAAGCGCGTCCGATGGTCTTCACTACCCGGGAACCTACATGGCCGGAATCTATAACCGGCTCACGAGCAAAGTCCACGGCCAGCAGAGCGAGGACGAGCACATGGTGAATGTGCCCAATTGGTTGCCAGTGGACATTGCCGTGGAAGAGGGCCGCTGGTGGTCAAGCGGCGGGCTTCGGTTATGCAGCGAACACCGCGAATTGGACATGAGGCGTGCAGTTCTGTCCCGGCATGTCGTGCTGGCGGCCGATGACGGTCGCCAGCTGGACGTTGTGCAGCGCCGTGTGGTCTCCGCGGCGCAAGCCCACTTGGCGGCGCTGGAGACGACACTTACCGCACGGGGCTGGAGCGGGCAGGCGGTGGTGCGCATCGGTTTGGACGCAGGCATCACCAACTCCAATATTCCCGCTGAGGCGCTTCTTGCACACAGGCATCTGCGCATCGTCTCCTTCGGGACGACAGCCGACGGCGTTGACTCGGTAGAGGTCGAGACCAGCAGCAGCCGCATCCGGATTGCCACGGCTGCCCGTATCCCTGGCCATGAAGGAGGCGTGAACGGAGGTCCCGCCACCCGGCAGGACAGCCGCGTCTTCCGCGACGTCGTGCTTGACCTGCAGGACAGCATTCCGGCCATCATGTGCAAGGTCGTTTCTATGGTGTCCTCGCGGGACACGGCCATATCATCACCGCTGGCAGCGGCCCTGGCTGTCCAGGAACGGGCACCGGCCGAATTCGACCAGATCCTGGCCGCCCATGAGGCCGCCTGGCAGGGGTTGCTGGACGCCTTTGCGCTGGAACTGGACACCGACCGGCAGACCCAGCTGATCCTCAACCTGCACATATTTCATCTGCTGCAGACCCTAACGCCGCACACGTCAGAGGTGGATGCAGGCGTGCCGGCCCGGGGGCTGCACGGAGAGGGATACCGCGGACACGTGTTCTGGGATGAGCTCTTCGTCCTGCCCGTTCTCACCTCCCGCCTGCCGGTGGTTGCGAGATCGGTCCTTGACTACCGCTGGCGCAGGTTGGACGCGGCCCGGGACGCCGCCAGAAAAGCCGGGCTGCTCGGGGCGATGTTTCCCTGGCAGAGCGGAAGTGACGGGCGGGAAGAAACGCCACACTGGACTTTCAATCCCCGCATCGGGGACTGGGCACCAGATTATTCCAGTCTTCAGCGTCACTCCGGACTTGCTGTTGCGTTCAACACCTGGCAGTACTTTGAGGCCACCGGCGACCGTGCCTGGCTGATCCGGCGGGGAGCCGAAATCCTTGTCGAGGTCGCACGGCTGTTCACGTCCATGGCCGTGCATGACGCCGAAACGGACAGATTCCATATCCACGGCGTGATGGGGCCCGATGAATACCACACGGGATACCCCGACGGGCCGGGGCACGGTCTCGATGACAATGCCTATACCAACGTGATGGCAGGATGGCTCTGCGCCACCGCTCTGCATTTGGTGAGATCCGTGCTGCAGGGGCCAGAGCAGCAGGAGCTGTCGAACCGATTGGGGATCCGGCCGGAGGAGCTGGACAAATGGGAGCAGGTCAGCCACCGGATGTACGTACCGTTCCACGGGGACGGCATCATCAGCCAGTTCGAGGGGTACGGCCAACTCATGGAACTTGACTGGGAGCACTACCGCCAAACCTACGGGAACATCGAACGCCTCGATCTGATTCTGGAAGCAGAACACGATACGCCCAATCGGTACATGCTGGCCAAGCAAGCCGACGTCCTGATGCTGTTCTATTTGCTGGGAGAGGAACAGCTGACCAAATTTCTGGGAACTCTCGGCTACGCCGTGGATTCAGCGGCGCTTTCCCGGACGGTTGATTTTTACCTGTCGCGGACCGCCCACGGGTCGACTCTCAGCCGCATGGCCCATGCATCCGTGTTGGCCGCCATGGACCCGGAACGGGCCTGGAGCACATTCCGGGAGGCCCTCGATGCCGACCTGGACGACACCCAGGGCGGCACAACCCGTGCCGGTATCCATCTTGGCGCCATGGCTGGCAGTATCGACACCGTTCAGAGGACCTTCGCGGGCCTGCGGATGGCCCAGGACGAGCTGATCTTCGCCCCCCGCCTGCCCACAGGCCTGCACCGGGTCAGGTTCACCGTGAATTACCGGGGCCAGCTGCTGGAGGTGGCTCTTGACCATGAACGGTTGACGGTAACAGCTGCCCCGGGCGTCGCGGCTCCTGTCCGGGTGCGTCTGGGGCTCGACACTGTGATGTTGCATGCGGGGCAGTCGCACGGCTTCCTCGTCCGCCGTTCACCGTGAAAGCCGCCCGTGCCGCAAGGTCTTGTACACGAAGTCCGCGGTCAGCACCGCCGGTATCGCCAGGAGCGCGATGCCCCACCCCAGCGGTGGCGGCAGGGCGTGCCCCAGCAGCGCCGCGACCGGTCCCGCGCCGAGAAACACTACCATTGCGAGGAGTTCAATCAGGACCGACCACAGAAGCAGGCGGTTGCGGAACCAGCCCAGCCGCCAGGGGGGCCTGGTGGAACTGCGGCAGGCGTAGGCGTTGGCCAGCTGCCCCAGAACGACGGCGGCGAAGGCCGCCCCGGAGGCCGGAAGCAACACGGCCGAGGCAGGGGGCGAATCCCCGGGGTGCCAGCCGGCTGCGGCCAGCACGGCGACAAAGGCTGACATCTCGATGAAGGCCTCCACGGGGCCCAGCACGGCGAAGACCCGGACCATCAGGGCACCGTCCATCAGGTGCCGGCGCTCAGGCGGGCGCCGCATGACGCCCTTGCCCGGCTGCTCACCTCCCAAGGCGAGTGCCGGCAGCAGGTCCGTCCCGATGTCGAGAAACAGGATCTGCAGCACGCCAAGGGCGAGCGGAAAGGAACCTCCCGAGAGCGCCCAGATCATGAACGGAGTGAGCTCCGCCACGTTGTCGGTCAGATGGTAGGTGAGGAAACGGCGGATATTGGCATACGTCGCCCGGCCCTGCTCGATTGCTTTCACGATGGTGGCGAAGTCGTCATCGAGCAGGACAAGATCCGCGGCCTCTCGCGCGACATCGGTGCCACTGAGACCCATGGCAACGCCCACGTCCGCCTCCTGCAGGGCAGGGCCGTCATTCACGCCATCACCGGTCATGGCTACCACGTGTCCGCGTGACTGCAGGGCTCGGGCGACGCGAAGCTTCTGTTCGGGGGAAACCCTGCTGATGACCACGCCGTCGTGGTCCAGCAGCGCGCCGAGGGCCCCTTCGTCGTCGGGCAGGTCAGTGCCCTCGACCACCCGCTCCTCCTCCAGTATTAGGCCCACCTCGCGGGCGATTGCCGCCGCTGTCGACGGATGGTCCCCGGTGACCATGGCGACTTTCACGCCGGCTTCCCGGGCCGTACGCAGAGCCGGCGCCACGGAAGGGCGCGGCGGGTCATGGAGACCGATAAGGCCCAAAAGGGTGAGGCCGGACTCAGCCTGGTCCGCCCCGAGGGAACCCGCAGCCGCGGCGCTGAGCTCCCCCGCCGATAGGGTTCGCCCGGCGACAGCCAGCAGACGCAAGCCCTGACCGGCCATCCGTTGTATCTCCTGCCGGACGCCAGAGTCGCCGGCGTTCCTGGACGCCGTCGGCGAACATAGCGGAAGGACGGCCTCCGGCGCCCCCTTCATCGAGACCGTGGTCCCCACGATCACCGATTCGCGCCGCCGCCCCGGGCTGAAACTGAACCGGAGCACCGAAGGCGCTTCAGGCCGTTCTGCTGCGCCGCCGAGCCGGCGCAGCAATGTATCCAAGGCCGCCTCCATGGGGTCCCCCTCCGGCTGCCAGGCCCCGTCACGCATCACGATCCTTCCCCGGGATGCCAGGGCGGCCGCAACACTGACCCTGCCTGCCTGCGCGACCGCCTCCCGGCTACCGGAGACGGAGCCTGCAGGTTCGTAGCCTTCACCGGCCACCGTCACGGCGCCTTCCGGCGTCCACACCTCGACCGCGCTCATCCTGTTCTGAGTCAGCGTCCCGGTCTTGTCGGTACAGATGAACGTTGTCGAACCAAGGGTCTCGACTGCCTGCAGGTGCCTGACCAGGGCCTTCCGGCGCGCCATGCGCTGGGCGCCCATTGCCAACGACAGCGTGACTGTGGGCAGAAGTCCTTCCGGGATCAGGGCTACAGAGACCCCGATGGCGAAAAGAAACGCATCCTGCCAGGAGATGCCGATCAATGCCGACAACAAGAAGAACAACAGTCCCACGCCCAGGGCCACAGCGGCGATGGTCCGGACGATCCGGCGCAGTTCCATCGTCAGCGGGCTCGGGGGCGGTTTCACAGTCGTGGTCAGCGCCGCAATTTCCGCGAGCCGGGTCCGCTGTCCGGTGGCAATGACGATGCCCTCGGCTTCGCCGTTGACCAGGAAGGTACCTCCGATCCCGGCATCCGCGGATTGCTTCGGCACCGGGTCGCTTTCACCGGTCAGCATTGACTCGTCAACGGTGCAACTGCTTGTTGTGCCGAACCTCACGTCCGCCGGGACGCGGTCCCCCGCTGCGAGGATGACCAGGTCTCCGGGCACCAGGTCTGCTGCGTCCACGCGGGACGCGCGACCATCCCGGCGGACCAGGACCTGCGTTGGCAGCAACGCCCGGAGCTGCGTCGCAGCGTGTTCGGCCCGTTCTGCCTGCACATAGGAGAACAGGCCGTTAATGACGACCACTGCCACCACCGCCACGCCGAGCTGCGGCATGCCGGCGACGAATGCCAGCGCGGCGGCACCCCAGAGCAGCGCGGCAAAGAAATGCGTGAATTCGGCCAGGAACCTGCGCCAGAGCGGAACGGCAGCAGCTTCGGGGATCCGGTTGGGTCCGTTCTCAGCGAGCCGGGACAGGGCCTGCCCGGTGGTCAGCCCAGAAGCGGCCACAGCGCGCTCGGCCATGCTCAGTCCCGCCGGGCGGCATCCCTGAGCAATACCGCTGCTCCGGTGAAGCTGTCCGTGGATAGGTCCAGAAGTGCCCGGTCGGCCTCCTCAAACGGGTAGGGCACGGTGGTCACGTGTAAGGGCATCCGGGCGGCCAGATCGAAAACCTCCTCACCATCGGCCCTGGTATTGGCCGTCACGCTGCGGAGCTGACGTTCCTGGAAAAGGTCGGTTTCATAGTTCAGGGCCGGGATGTCGCTCAGATGGATCCCGGCGATGGCCAGTGTGCCGCCGCGATCCAGCGCGCGCAGAGCCTGCGGCACCACCTCCCCTGCAGGTGCGAAGAGAATTGCGGCGTCCAAGGGTACCGGGGGCCGGTCCTCAGTTCCCCCGGCAAACGTTGCCCCCAACTCGAGAGCGAGCCGCTGCGCTGCCACGGACCGTGTCATCACGTACAGGCTCGCGCCCTCATATAAGGCCATCTGCGCCGCCAGGTGTGCCGAGCCGCCAAAGCCGTAGATGCCGAGCCTGCCCCCCGGCGGAAGGTTGGCCCGCCGAAGGGCCCGATAGCCGATAATGCCCGAGCAGAGCAAGGGGGCAGCCTGCTCGTCCCTGAAGCCTTCAGGTATCCGGTACGCGTAGTCCTCGTGAACGGTCATCAGTTCGGCATAACCGCCGTCCTTGTCCCAGCCGTTGAAGGCGGGTGAGAGGCACAGGTTTTCGGCCGCGCGCCGGCAGAACCGGCATGAACCGCACGTGCGGGCCAGCCAAGCCGCACCTGCACGCTCACCCACCCGGAACCTGCTGCATTGCGGTCCCGTCCCTATGACTTCGCCGACAGCCTCGTGCCCCGGGATCCTCCCAACGGCCCGGGGTGGGAGGTCTCCTTCGGCAAGGTGCAGATCGGTGCGGCACACACCGCATGCATGCACTGAAATCAGGATTTCCCCTGTCCCGGGTGAAGGATCGGGCCGCTCACCCCGCCGCAGTGGTCCCGATGCGATAGGTCCAGGAGTTTCAACCCACCATGCGCGCATGACCGTCTCCGTATCCTCGTGCAAGAAAAGGACTGCCGTAAGTCCCTTTCCGGCCAGCAGTTCCTCCATCCAGCATTGGATGAGCCGCGCGCAAATGACAGGGCCGAAAGCCCCGGCACTCAATGGGAGGAAACCGGATCTGAACTGTGCTTCGAATGTTGGACATGAAATGGGGATGCTCCTTCGCAGCCGTGCAGTTGCCGTCAGGCAGAGAGTCCAATGTCCAGACCTACCGACGGGCGATGGGACTCTTGGTTGGTGGATCCGGCTCAGGCCGGTCGCCAAGCACCCATGAACCCCGCTCTGAGGGACGGGGCCGCCAACGAGAACAGCTGCTAACGGGGTCACCATGAACAAGGAAAGTACGCTTCGGTTCGTAGAGTCCGGTCACAGCGACTTCGGAGGGTGCTCACCTCACAGGGCCAGCGAGTGCGACAGCGGGGTGCTGAGCCGTCCTAAAAGAGCTGACTCTGGCGCATGTCGGCAGCACGGTCGGCAGGAGCGCCGCTCGTCGATCTGCCCGGTTTGAGTGCCCGGAGTGCGTTCAGGATCGTGGCGAGGTCCACGACCTCCTGCAGAAGGGCGCCGGCGACGGCGGGGATGAAGCCGAAGGCTGCGGCGAACATCAGTCCGATGCTCAGCCCGATCCCTATCCAGATGCTTTCCAGGGCCATGAGCGTGGTGTGCCGGCCAATATCCACTGCCAGTGCAGTCTTTGAGAGGTCATCAACCATGATGACGACGTCGGCCGATTCGCTGGCGGCGGTTGAACCTTTGGCGCCCATTGCGACTCCAACATCGGCGGCCGCCAGGACGGGGGCGTCATTGACACCGTCGCCCACCATCATTACCGGCCGGCTGCCCAGCGCCGCGACCTCTGCGACCTTGTCCGCGGGCAGGCACTCGGCACGAACGCTCGTGATTCCGGCTTCAGCGGCGATATGCATCGCCGTTGACCGGGAGTCGCCGGTCAGGAGCATGGTCTCCCGGACGCCGAGCCGGTGCAGTTCCTCCAAGGTGCGTATGGCATTGTCCCGCAGCGGATCGCTCATGATCAGGGTTCCGGCGAACCGACCGTCAACACCGACATAGACGCCGAGCTGGCCGCCGGCCAGGTCCGCCTCTTCAAATCCCGACGTGCTGGAGCTGATGAACGACGGTTTGCCCACGGCCACCGCGTGGCCATCACAGACTGCGGTCACGCCCTGGGTGGCATGCTCCTGCGCCAGGTGCCCTGCCGGCAGCGCGAGGCCCCGCGCCCGTGCGGCGTCCATGACCGAGGCGGCCAGCACATGGGATGAGTATTGCTCGGCGGAAGCTGCGAGCTGCAGCAGCCGCCCGGGAGTCATCGTTGCATTCTTGGAGACCAGGATTTCCCTGAGTACCGGACGGCCTTGGGTGAGGGTACCGGTTTTATCAAAGACCGCGGTCCTGACCCGGGCGAGCCGTTCGAGCGTTCCGCCGTTCTTGACGATGATTCCGGCGTGTGCCGCACGGCTCATGCCGCCGAGGAAAGCTACCGGGGCGGCCAAGAGCAGCGGGCACGGTGTTGCCACAACGAGGACCTGCGCGAACCGACCGGAGTCCTGGCTCAGGTACCAGGCGGTCCCGGCAAGCAGGAACGCCAAGGCGGTGAACGGCACCGCGTACCTGTCAGCCAGCCGGACCACCGGTGCGCGGCTGGCCGACGCCTCCTGCACGAGCGCCACGATGAGGCTGTACTGGGAGTCCTCAGCAGTCGTGACCGCCTGCATCCGCACCGCAGCATCGCCGTTCACTGAGCCGCTGAGCAGAGTATCGCCGCTGCGGTGTTCCACCGGAAGACTTTCACCGGTGAGGGCAGACTCATCAAACACGCCCGCTGTGGAGATCAGCCGCCCATCAACGGGGACTACTTCGGAAGGCCTGATGACCAGCACGTCGCCAACACGAACCTGTTCGACGGGTATGTCTTCCAGGATTGCATCCCTTCCCTCGCGGCGGGCGCTTCGAGGCGCCCGTTCGAGCAGCGAACGCAGCTCCCGGACGGCCCTGCCCTCGGCATAGGTCTCCAGCGCGTTGCCGCCGGCCAGCATCAGCACGATGATCAGCGAAGCGACGTATTCGCCGACCGCGACCGTGCTGATGATGGCTGTCACCGCGAGCAGATCAATGCCCCATCGCCCGTGAAGGATTTCCTTCACCATCAGGACCGAACGGTACGCCGCGGCGGCCAAAGCGTAGAGACTCGCCAACCACTGCGCTGCACCCTCCTGTCCAAAGGCAAGGAGCGCTGCTGCGCCGGCGCCTGCCAGAACGGCCGTTGTAAGCAGCGCGAAACGGCGAACGGGCTTCACGGTTTCGTACCTGCCGGGCCGAGGCGCGTCCGAGCGCGCACGGGCATCGTGGGCGAACTTCGGCATCGGTCGTCATGGCGAAGGGGACAGCAGCCGGCACCCGAAGGCTGCCTTACCTCCTGGCGCGGTCGTGCGTCCGCTTCCCGACCGACCGTGGCCTCATTCCAGCCCGGCACGTGTGGCGTCGTCCAGCGGGCTCCACCAGGTCAGCGGCGGGGCGATCGTGAAGCGTCTCCCGCTCAGGGTGTCCGGGACGATCCGTATGAAGTGGTCTTTGCGTCCGGTCTCCCACGGAAACAGGAGCAGTCCGACGGTGTCCAGAAGCCCTTGCGTCCGTTCGACGGCCGCGGCTTGGCCCTTGACGACGACGCTCCATGCGACGCCCGCATCCGCATCGACGCCGTCGGCTTCCAGCGCAACCGGCATCTCCGCCAGTGCTGCCGAGAGTTTGGTTCCCGCACCGGTACGGAAGACCAGTGTTCCGTGATCAACCTTGTAGTTGATGGGGAAAATATCCGGGTGGTCATTCACCCAGACAGCAAGGCGACCCACCGAAACGCTGCGCAACAGCCGCCAGCACTCGTGGGTTGCGAGGACTTCCGCCTCCGGTACTGATGCTTCGTTCATCATGGGGCCGAGCGTACGCCGTCGTACCGCCCTTAAACAGGGCCCAAAGACCCTCGAAGCGAAAGCCCCCGGCATGGATGTTTCGCCCCTTGGAGGGGTAGTCTGACTGCACCGGCTACTGGACGGGGGAGCGGCAAGCCGTCCGCATGCATAACCTTCCGTCGGGAGGCGGTGTCCTTGAATGAACCTCTTCAGCCATCCGATCAGGTAACCCTCCAGCCGGTTGCCGGGGCTCGGATGGAGGAGCTCTTAACCGACTTTGTCGACAGGGCCGGGGAACTTCTGCATGCCCAGCAACGCATGCGGGGACTCCTGGAGGCTGTTGTAGGAGTAGCGGAGGACCTGAGCCTGGAATCCGTCCTGCACCGCGTCGTCAGTTCAGCCCGCCGTCTCCTGCAGGCTGAGTACGGGGCCTTGGGGGTCCTCGGGGATGACAAGGCTTTGAGCCATTTCATCACGGTGGGCATCGACGATGAACTGGCCCGGCGGATCGGACCTCTGCCTACAGGGCACGGGGTTCTCGGGCTGCTGATACGTGACCCAAAACCGTTGAGGCTCCGTGACCTGCAGCAGCACGCCGAAGCTTATGGATTCCCTGAGAACCACCCGCCGATGAAGTCTTTTCTGGGTGTACCAATCCGGGTCCGGGACGTGGTGTTCGGCAACCTCTATCTGACACAGAAAGAGGGGGGCGGGGACTTCACCGCTGAAGACGAGGACCTGGCCGTCGCTCTCGCGGCGGCTGCGGGGGTTGCGATTGAAAACGCCCGGCTCTATAACGATGCGCGCCGCAGAGCCAGCTGGCTTCAGGCGTGCATGGACGTGACCGGAAAAATGATGGGGGATGAGAGCACCCCGGAAGGGCAAAGCGGGGGATTGGACATGATCGCCGCCCGTGCGCTGAGGGAGGCTGATTCCGAGCTGGCACTTATCCTCGTTCCGGAGAATCCCTCCGGGCCGTTCAGGGTCGCCGGAGCGGCAGGAGACAGCGCAGCGGCGTGGGTGGGCCGGGTCCTGGCCCTGGAGTCGACCAAAATCGGTGCCATCGTCACTACAGGGAACGCCGCCGTCCTCGATGGCGCCCCGCTCGTCCTTAGGGGCGGCGAGGATCCAGGACCGGGCTGTGTGCTGGTGGTAGCCCTCAATTCCCCAAGTGGCCACCACGGGCTCCTGATGCTCGTGCGAGGGCGCGGAAACGGGGTGTTCAGCCGGACGGATGTCGAGATGGGTACCGTGTTCGGCTCCCACGTGGCCCTTGGCCTCGAACTAGCCCGGGCACACCGGTTGCGGGAACAAATAGCGGTGTTCAGCGACAGGGACAGGATCGCCCGTGATCTTCATGACGTCGTCATCCAGCGGCTCTTCGCAGCCGGGCTGAGCATTCAGAGCGTTCGCAGACTCATTACCGACAGTTCCGCCGCCCAGACAATCCAGAGTGTGACCGCTGAACTTGACGAGATCATTCGGGATCTTCGCAACACAATCTACTCGCTGCGTGCCACGTCCGGTGAGAAGGAGCTCCTTAGCAGCCGCATCATCCAGACCGTCCGGAGCACGGGAGCGTCCCTCCCATTCGCCCCGGTTTTGACACTCACCGGGCCTATCGACGCGGTGCACGATGAAGAAACGATTTCGAACATGCTGGCTGTCATCTCGGAAGGTCTGAGCAACGCCGTCCGTCATTCAGGGGCGGATTCCATTAGCGTATCCGTCTCCGTGGACAACGGAAGCGCCGTCGTCCAAATCGAGGACAACGGTTCAGGCTTCGCCGAGCCGGCTCCGGGAAACGGGCTTGCAAACATGGACCACCGCGCCCGCGCCCTGGCCGGCTTCCTGGCGGTCACGTCCTCCCCGGAATCAGGCACAGCCCTCACCTGGTGCGTCCCCGTCTATTGAATGTCACTGGCTGAATATCACTGGCCGGATGCCGGTTCATGTGCCATGTGCACGGCTGCCTGTGTCCTCCGTTCAAAGCCCAGCTTTGCAAGCAGGGATGACACGTAGTTCTTGACCGTCTTTTCCGCCAGAAGCATCCGGTCTCCGATCTGACGGTTGGTCAGGCCTTGTCCGACAAGTTCCAGAACACGACGTTCCTGCGGCGTCAGCGAAGCCACTCTGGGATCCACCCGCTTGGGCTCGGCCAGTCCCTGAATAATTCTTGCTTTCAGGCCCGCGTCAAATAGCGATTCCCCGCGCGCGGCCCTGTGCAGGGCGCCGATGAGGTCCGAACCGCCGATCTCCTTGAGCACATACCCGGCGGCCCCGGCCAGCACCGCGCCCCGGAGGGCCTGTTCGTCGTCGTAGCTCGTCAGGATCAGACACTTAAGCGTCTCATCCACGGACCGTACGTCCCGGCAGACCTCGATGCCGGTGCCATCCGGCAGTCGGGCGTCCAGCACAGAGACGTCCGGGTGCAGAGCGGGAATCCGACGCGTGGCTTCCGCGGCCGAGCCGGACATGCCCACGACAAGGAAACCTTCGCTCTCCAGCAGGTCCTGAAGCCCCCGACGCACCAATTCATGGTCATCAAGAATGAACACCCGGATGCGGGTAGGAGAAGAAACGTCACCGACCCCGACCGATGATGCTGGTCCGTCCATGTTCATCTCCTCTCGTGCCGTGCGTCCTGGCTGCGACGGGACCGGCGGGTTGTGTGTGACTAATTCTTTAGGAACCATGGTGGGCTCACAAGGGTCCAACGGCCCGGGAACGTGAGGCTCTCCGCGGGGACTTGTGACTAATGGCCCTACTCTTGTCGGCGTGCCCGGCAGAGGGTGGTGGCAACGGCTCGATGACGAAACGGGAGACCCACGATGGCCAGGGTGGACGATGCGTTCAAGATTGTGGTGGGCGTCGACGGCTCGGAAGCCTCCGTCGAAGCGTTACGGCAGGCGCAGCGTTTTGCGGTGCCGCTGGGGGCGGAGATTGAGGCCGTGGCGTGCTGGGAGTACCCGAACATGTACGACACCTACGTGGCCGTGGGCATCGGAGGGTTCAAGGAGCGCGCCGAGGAACTGCTTCAGGAGGCCGTCACCATGGCCTTTGGCGCCAAACGGCCGCGGAATGTGCATACCCGGCTCGTAGAAGGACTCGCCCGCTCGGTGCTAGTCGATGCCAGCAAGGAGGCGAACCTCCTCGTGGTCGGACGGAGAGGGCACGGCGGGTTCGCCGGGTTGCTGCTCGGGTCGGTCAGCTCAGCCTGCGTCGCCCACGCCCATTGCCCTGTCCTCGTCGTCCGGGGCGATGCCAAAGAGGACTCGGCACGTTGGGCAGTTCCGTTTCCGCTTCTTCTCTGAAATTAGTGGGCCATGAAAGACAGGACCATTCCTTCGCTTCGCTTCTGCGGAGCGACCGACACTGTAACAGGCTCACGTCACCTGGTGGAGTCCAAGGGAACACGCATCCTGATCGACTGCGGGCTCTTCCAAGGCTTCAAACGTATCCGTGACCGGAATCGCTCGCCGTTTCCCGTCCCGCCCGGATCCATTGACGCGGTGCTGCTTACCCATGCACACCTGGACCACAGCGGTTACATTCCGGCGCTGGTCAGGGATGGCTTCAACGGTGCTGTTTACGCCACCCCCGGCACCGTAGAACTGAGCACCCTGCTCCTGCCTGACAGCGGCCACCTGCAGGAAGAGGAAGCGCGCTATGCCGACCGCCGCGGTTACTCCGGGCATCACCCGCCCGTGCCGCTCTATTCAGCCGCTGACGCCGTCAGGTCCTTGAACAGATTCCGGGAGCAGGACTTCGACACTGCTTTCGGCCTCGGGGGAGGAATCGAGGCGACTTTCCTGCCGGCAGGACATATCCTGGGCGCCTCCCAGATCCTGCTGACGGTGCAAGGCACGCGGGTGCAGTTTACGGGCGACCTGGGCCGGCCGAATGACCCGCTGATGTATCCGCCCCGTGATCTTGGTGCCGTGGACGTTCTGGTGACCGAGTCAACGTATGGCAACCGGACCCACCCGACCACGAACCCGGAGACAGAACTCGGTGAGATCATCACTCGTACAGCGAAGCGAGGAGGCGTGGTCCTCATCGCCGCCTTCGCTGTCGGACGGGCCGAAACATTGATGCTTCATCTTTCCCGGCTACGGCGCCGGAAGGCGATTCCGGACATCCCCATCTACCTCAATAGCCCCATGGCCATTGATGCATCAGGCATGTACCAGCGGCACCCGGATGAGCACCGCCTGGAGCCTCAGGATTACCAGGACATGTACCGTGTAGCCACCATGACGCGGAGCGTCGATGAGTCAAAGCTGCTCAACCTCCGGGGAGGACCAATGATCGTCATCTCGGCGAGCGGCATGCTGACCGGCGGTCGGGTCCTGCACCATCTGCAGGCGTATGGTCCCGATCCCAAGAACGCCGTGGTGCTGAGCGGCTATCAGGCGGCAGGAACCCGTGGTGCCGCCCTCGCCGAAGGCGTCAAAAACCTGAGGATCTACGGCGAGGATGTCCCCATAAAGGCCGAGGTGGTGCCGATGGACGAATTGTCAGCTCACGCTGATTCCAATGAAATCATCGAATGGATGCGAGCCGCCCCTCAGATGCCTCGCATGACTTACATCACCCACGGAGAGCCTGACGCCGCGGACGCTCTGCGGGTAAGGATCAAAAGAGAGCTGGGCTGGAGGGCCCGGGTCCCGGAACACCTCGAAACCGTATCTCTCCAGCACCCTGCCTAACTGCCGCAGCACGCTGCTGCCTGAGCGCTGCCGGTTCCGCCGCGCGGATCCGTCACCAGGGCAAATGGTCCCGAAGTGCCGCGCCTGCCCATGGGCCAGAACGTCCTGGCCGGAAAGGGCGCTCCTTGCCGACGTAGCCCCAATGCCGCGGATTTCGACGAGCCGTCTAGGATCGGAGGGGTCGCTTCCCTATGCTGGTGCGCATGGAAGCCTCACCGGCAACGAGCGCGAAACCGATTCTTACTCTCACGGTGAACCCTGCTCTGGACGTCAGCACCTCTACTGAACGGGTCACCAGCGGTCATAAACTCCGGTGCGGCACGAGCCGTCTCGATCCGGGCGGCGGAGGCGTGAACGTGGCAAGGGTGGTTCAGAGACTCGGGGGTCAAACCCTCGCGGTGTACACCGCAGGCGGTCCCACAGGAGATGCCTATCGGCGGCTCATTGAAGCCGAGCGCATCCCAACCCTGGCCGTACCGATTCAGGGTAGTACCCGCCAGGACTTCACTGTTGATGAGACTGATACCGGAAAGCAGTTCCGTTTCGTGCTCCAAGGTCCCGAACTCAGCGAAGAGGAGTGGCGGGCCTTTCTGGCCGTTGTTGCGGCCTCGATTCCCGCGGGAGGGTTCGTAGTTGCCAGCGGCAGTCTGCCGCCGGGAGTACCGGAAGATTTCTATGCCCGGGTCGCCCGCCTATCACGCGAGGGCGGTGCCCGCTGCGTAGTGGATGCCTCCGGCCCGGCCCTCTCCGCAGCGCTTGCCGAAGGCGTCTTTCTGATCAAACCCAGCCTGCGCGAGCTGGGCGAGGAGCTAGGCGGCGCGGCGCTCGACACCGAGCCGAGCCAGATCGGGGCGATCTCGAGACTGGTCGCGGAGCGCTCCGCCGAATACGTCGCATTGACCCTCGGTGAAGCGGGCGCGGTACTTGCCTCGAAGTCCGGCATTATCAGAATTCCTGTGCCAGCGGTGCGCGTGATCAGCACCGTCGGGGCTGGTGACAGTTTTCTCGGCGCGTTTGTACTCCGACTCGCGCAGGGTCACCCTGTGGAGACGGCCTTCCGGGCTGCCGTTGCCGCTGGAAGCGCAACAGCGATGACGCCTGCGACCGAACTCTGCCACCGTGACGACGTCGAACGGCTCGAGGCGGAACTCGCGGCGGCGCTGCTTTAATCGCCTGGAGAGTCAAAGCGCCCGAGCCTGGGGTTGCACGCCAAGTGTTCGATGCTGGTGACGACTTGTCTGGCCTAAGCACGCTCCTTTCCCAGTGCCGTGACAGGGCTATCGAAGGGAAGCGCGCCGGCGGTCACGCAGTTTCGTCGTCCTGTCCGCGGACCAGTGTTCGCTTCTGATATTCCGTCATGCCCGCCCCCTTTGTTTCCTTCTCCTGGGTTTACCTGACGGTTTTATGCGCCGCTGGGAGCCAGCCTGGCGAAACGGCCGGTGGTGTTGCCCGGTCAGGTCCGGACGTTCACGTTGCCCGAGACGAGCGTGCCGAGGCGGGCGGCCGGGTCCAGGTCAATCCCGTCTTCGGTGAAGTTCAGGTTGTCCCCGCTGATGACCAGGACGGTGCCTTCGCGGGCCGCTGCCATCCAGCAGGCATCGCCGGGATCCGTAAGGTCAAGTTGCCGGGAAAATATCGACTCCCCGTCGATGTCAAAACTCACAAAACCCTGCTCGGTCACGGTGCAGCTGCAGCTGTCCTTCACACCAGTGGTGTGCTCGACGATGTCGCCGTAGTCCGCGCTCAGGGATAGCTGGAAGCCGTGGGTGAGCAGGACCGAGACCAGAGCGGAGATCAGTTCTCCGCCGAATCCGCGCAGAGCCATGTTCGGGAACAGGGTAAAGGCCAACGCGGGGACCGTTCTGGTCCCGGTCTCATCCCGATGGTCGAGGGTAAGCCGGGCCCCCAGAGGCGTGAGCTCCTCGATCGGGCCGGCTGACTCGCGGACCGTCAGACCGGGTTCCTGACAGTCACGGTGGCAGATCCAGGGATCGAACGTGACGTGCTCGGTCCCGTCCGGGGCCGTGCCTTCAGTGACGTCCACGCTCAGTGAGAGCGCTTCGCCGGGCTGCAAGGGCAGCCCGCAGGAAGCGCAGGTCCGGGCCGTAGCCGCGGTCGTGGTGACGAAATGGCTGGCGTCGCGGCCCTTGAAGGCTTCCAGGCGGCCGTCCCAGGCGACATTGCTTGTGATGGGCATCATGGCAGTCTAATACCCGGGCGGCGATACCGGCCGGCATCTCGGCTGTCTCCCGTCGACGCGGCAGCAGCGAAGTACTGGGGAACCATGGTCTCCCTTCGCGGGACCGTTATCCCTGTCGACCTTGAGCTGGCCTTAGGCCGCCTCAAGACAGTGCCCGAACAGCGCCATCAGGAAGCGGCTGCTCTGTTCGGCTAAAAGCCGCCGCACTGGAGGCCAGCATTGGCCAGCATCCTTGCGCCCCTGGACGCCTGCCGGAACAGAAAATCACCAGCGTTGTCAGTTCCGGCCCACTCTGGCCGACGGCGAAGCCGGCACAGGAGCGCTAATCGCCGAGCCCTGGGCCTGTACCTGACATTGTTCAAAAGGATGCCCACGCCGACACCGCACGCGTCCAGCCAAGCCGCCGTCGCGCGTTCCGGGACTGCCGTCCCGTATTGTCCTCAGCCTGTCAGCCATGCACACCGCCCGCGGCCCCAAGAGAAGTGCGGCACGCACGAATGAATCTTGCGGAAGCAGCTGGTGCGGTTGTTCGCCCCGGACATTTCGCCCCTTCCCGGCGAGCCATCCACGTCCGCCGCTCCCGCCTCATGCAAGCTCAGCACGGCAGGTACCAAGCCGCAGTCCGCTTGACGGGGACTTACGGCACTGGCATCCAGCGCCGGGGCCTGCGAAATTTAACCACATTAGGGGCGGGCAGGGGATGGAGCGCAAGGATGCGTGTCAGGGAGGTACTGGCAGGGGTCGATGACTCAATTGCGGGGCGAAATGCGGTGGACTGGGCCGCGCAGCGCGCCAGTGAGCGGGCGCTGCGGCTGAACCTTGTCCGCGTTGTTCCAGGTCCCTGGGTTTACCAACGCGCGTCCCAGTATCGTCAGGCGATGGCACAAGCCCGAGAGCTGTTGGAGGCAGAGTCCTCCCGGCTATCGGCGCTGATGCCCGAATTGGAGGTCGTAACCACCCGTCGTACCGGAGAAACGGCCGTGGTGCTTCGGCAGCTATCCGATGCCTCTGAGACTGTGGTCGTTGGGTCGGACCGTGCCCCCGATAGTCATGGAGAAGGATCCGGGGCGGTCAGCTTCCAGGTCGCCGTCGTCAGCCGCAGTCCCGTTGCGGTCATTCCAGCGTTTATCTCAACGGACAGCTCCGGCGTACTTGTCGGCGTTGACGGTTCGGCGGACTCCGCAGTGGCTGTGGACTTCGCGTGCCGGGAAGCGCTGCGGCTGGGCGAAGACTTAACCGTCGTGCATGTTGAGCCAACAGCAGGCGTATCCGCAGCCACGGTGAAGATTCAACCGGGCGGGCATGAAACAGAACCAAAGAGCAGGAGGCTGCTTTCGGCAGCCAGTCTAACGGCAAGGGATCTGTACCCGGGACTGGACATCCATGAGGCCCTTGAAACAGATGATTCGCCCGCCTTCGCGCTTATCCACGCCGCACGTCACGCCCGATTACTGGTTATCGGTTGCCGTGGCCGGGGCGGGATAAGGAAACCCGTTGGCACCGTAGCCGAAAAAATCCTTCAGCACCTCCCGTGCCCCACAATCGTCACCCGCCCAGCAAACGGACACGAGTAGCGGCTATCGGGGCAGGGAGGGCCGACGGAACCTCCCCGATTCCTGCAGCACGGACAAATCGGCAGATTGCATGTGGCGCTGCAGATGCGGAGATGACGCGGGACGGAAGTCTCTGCCGCTTCTAGAGGGAAGCGGCGACACCCAATCTGGCGAGGTAAAGCCGAAGCGTTACCGTGACGGAAGGAACGCAGGATGTATTGGAACGATGGGATGGGGCTTGGGGATATCCCCTGATGGGCCCGAGCTTCCTAATGTTCTGGGCCGCCGTTATTGCTGCCCTCATGTTTGTTCTTCCGTTCAATGGCAGCGAAGAACGTCAAGTCCGAACAGGCCCGGGAGGAAACTCCGGAGCGTCTGCTGGCCGAGCGCTTTGCCCGCGGCGAGATCGATGAGAGCGAATACACGGCCCGCCCGGACGTCCTCCGCCGCAACCTCGGTCGATAACGTAACCCAGTGGCTCTGCCGCCCAGAAGCAACAAACGCGGTCCGAACCCGGAACCCAACCGCAGTTTGCGGTGGCCGGTGTCGCAGGCATGCAAGCATGCAGGCGTCACGGGATGCACCCTGTAGAATCCGGCGCGGCGCAGCAACGGCCAGAGGCCGTGCCCACCGAAGCTGGTTCAGGAGTCCAGCGGACCGCCAGCGGAAGCGTGGTCGCGGGGCTGCCACCAGTGGGTGGGTGCGCTGGTTACGACGAAGCGGCGCCCCGTGACTTCCGTGGGCGTGATGCGCACAAGAGTATCTTTGACACCCTCCTCCCAAGGAGAGAGGTCACGGTCCAGGGCCAGCCCGGCCGATTCAACGGTTTCAGGCTTTCCCTTAAGGACGACACTCCAGGCTATCGTCCCATAGGAATTCAGTCCGTCGGCTTCAAAGGCGACCATACCCCCAGCAATGAGAGCTTCCAGCTTGGTACCGGGACCCGTCCGGAAGATCAGGGTTCCGTCTTCCGGCAGATAATTTACGGGAAAGATTTCCGGACCGGTGTCGATAACGACAGCCAACCTGCCAACTGAAGTTGAACGGAGGTATCCCCAGCAGTCGTGAACGCCAAGGATTTCCGTCGTGGGCTCTGCGTTCGGGTTATCCATGTTGCGAGGCTATGTCAGTTGCTGCCGCCCCGGTAGGGCAGAAGGTCCCGAACCCTGCACCCGGGGACAGAGTGCACTCCATCCAGTGCGCCCGCCTGCTGTCGCAGCGCAACTGAGCCGCAGGGCCGTAAGTTCTACCCCGAGATTCCGTGGAGCAGAGCAATGACTGTCAGCCGAAAACGGCGGAGGAACGGGACCTACTCATTGTCTGACCCCATGTCGGGACTTATGGCACGTCCGCGCAGGTACGGGTTCCATAAGACTGGAGATAGGAAGACAGGAGGCTTCGTCATGACTGTTCTTGTTGCCTATGCAAGTTCCTTGGGATCGACTCGGGAGATAGCTCAACATATGGCATCCCGTATGGCGGTTGCACTCGGCGAGGTCGAGTGCCGGTCCGTGCAGGAAGTCGAGGCTGTCTCCAGCTATGAGGCTGTCGTGGTCGGCAGCGCAATCCACAACCAGGCGTGGCTGCCCCCGGCTTTGCTGTTCTTCACCCGCCATGCCCACGAGCTGGCCAAACGACCCGTCTGGGCCTTCAGCGTAGGGATGGCTGACGCGCTGCCAAAGCCGTTTCGCAAGCGCGGTGCGGCACTGCAACAGGAACGTCTTTCACGGGTCCTGGTCAAGGAATGTCCGCTTCGCGGCCACAAAATCTTCTCCGGTGTCTACAAGGCTGGCCAGATGCCGGCACCGCTCCGGATGTTGTTCCGGCTCGTCGGCGGGCGTTTTGGGGACTTGCGGGACTGGGCGGTCGTCGACGGCTGGACGGATCAGATTACGGACCAACTAGCTAAACCCGCTTCATCCACGTCTTCAGGCAGCATCCCTGCATAATGCGATCGAGACTGCACGGCCCGCGGTCCAACCGCCCGGCGGGGTGGACGTGATGCCGGGGAGGCCCTATGACGGATGTGAGCATACGCACTGAACGAGGGGACATGCCTGCCTACGCAGCGACACCGGCCGGCGCGGGTACGTGGCCCGGGGTCCTCGTCATCCATGACGCACTCGGCCTGAGCCGCGATACCCGCGGCCAAGCCGACTGGCTGGCCAGCGAGGGATTCCTGGCCGTGGCACCTGACCTGTTCTACTGGGGCAGCAGGGCGACTTGCTTGTGGTCCCTCATCCGCGGCTGGCGGCCCCTCGGCGACCTTGACGTCACCCGCGCCTGGCTAGCCGCACAGGACGGGTGCAACGGCCGGATCGGGGTGATCGGCTCTGCATGGGCGGCGGGTTTGCCCTCATGCTGGCCCCGGACCATGACTTCGCCGCGGCAAGCGTGAACTACGGCGGACTCGATGACGAGACCGCCCGCGCATTGCCCCGGGCCTGCCCGATCGTGGGCAGCTACGGCGGCAGGGACCGCTGGCCGGGAGTGCGGAAGGTCCTGGCCCGTCTGGATCCGCTGCTCGCCGGCGCCGGGATAGACCATGACATCAAGGTCTATCCCGGTGCCGGGCACGGCTTCCTCAACAATCATGGCCCGTCCGAGCTCACCTTCGGGGACAGGTTGCTCGCGAAGCTGGTTGCAGCCGGCTATCACGAGCCCTCCGCCGAGGACGCGCGCAGGCGCATCCTCGCCTTCTTCCGGGAACACCTGAGCCCTGAGCCCTAGGAGGAAGCGCGATGACACACCGCACACCGAGGGGAGTGCTACTGGCGGCGGGTGCCGCGGCCGGTTTCACCGCCGGCTATCTGTCACTTGTACGGCCACGCCTGCTCCACTGGGGTGCGACCGCTGACGAAGTGAAGGGACCCTACCCGGGCGCCGAGCTGATTCCGGACAGCACCCGAAGCGCGACCATGGCCGTGACCATCGATGCGCCCCCTTCCCGCGTGTGGCCCTGGCTGGTCCAGATGGGAACCGATCGCGCCGGCTGGTACAGCTGGGACCGTCTCGATAACTTCGGGCACCGCAGCGCTGACAGGATCCATCCCGAGTGGCAGGAAATCTCCCTTGGGGACCATCTGGCGGCAAAGCCCGACAGCAGCCAGTGGTGGGAGGTCGCGGCGCTTGAACCCGGGCGGTTCTTGGGCCTCCGTATGTCGCTCGATCTCCGGGGGCGTCCCTTCGACCCAGCACGAACGCGGCCGCGCCATTACACCGACTCGATCTGGGGATTCGAGCTGCACGAATGGCCGGGTCAGAAAAGCCGGCTGGTAGTCAGCGGGTGCTGGTCGCTACAGCCTAAATGGCTTCAACCCATCCTGAGCATTGCCATGCTGGAGCCCTCGCACTGGATCATGCAGACCCGTCAGTTCTCGAATCTAAAGCGCCTCGCCGAATCAACAAGGGCCTGACCTTTCCTCCGTCCGGAACCGGGCCGGCCCTTGAGAACGGGCCGGCGACCGTTGGGAGACGGGCCCGGCCGGGGCCGACAGCGCGAGGCCAAGCGTCCAGGGGAGGGAAGGACGCCGACGGACGGTATAGCCCCATGGGCGCTGCGGTCTGAACAGGCTACCGGTCGCCAGGCGCGAGGCTTAGGCGCGGAGGAGTCTTGTTCGTGCCCGGTCCGGGACCAAGGCTCTGGCCCGTTTTCATGGCACGGCGCACCGTGCACTTACGGCCACCGCCCAAGTCAGTGAGATTTCGGAAGGTTCTATATCCAGTGCCCGATCCATGCGCAAAGCGCCTGAGGCCACCAATGGGGCGTAGGGTGCTGCTCGTCGGCGGAATTGTGTCTTCGCTGCTCTGGCCGCTCGCCAGTGAGGTGCTGGGAAGGACAACCGACTCTCCTGAAGCCTATTGAGCGTCCGGCACCTGCTGTAGGGCCGAAGGCCCGGCGTTATCTGCCCCGTCACCCGACTCTGGAAATGAAACCAGGGGCACGCATGGCGCCTGGCGGAGCGCCGGATTTGAAGCGGGCGTGGCCGACTCAAAGAAGAGTGGTCGGCTTGTGACTAAATGCCCTGTGGCAGGGACCGGAATCAAGCGACACTGGACGCCGGCACGCAAGCCAGGCTGAAGGGAATTGGTCATGATGTACGGATGGGATGGAAGCTGGGGCATCGGCGGCTGGATCGCAATGGGTCTAATGATGTTGCTGTTCTGGGGAGGCCTGGTCACGGTGGTGATCCTCTTGCTTCGCGGGAGCCGCTCGGGAGGACGGGGTTTCTACGGGCCACTGCACGATGATTCCGAGCGTATCCTCAATGAGCGCTTCGCCCGGGGCGAGATCGACGAAACGGAGTTCAACGCGCGCCGCGACGCTCTGAGGCGCCGACCGTGAACAGGCTTTCCCTCGGGGCCCTGGTCCTGTTCGGAATCGTTGCGACCGTGATCCTGGCGGGCGTGTCCTTGGTCGCCTTGGCGCTCGTGGGCGGCGGCACGACTCCCCTCGGGTTCGGGTTCCCGGCTGCCGCGCGATGCACGACCCCGGCACTGCCGGGCACTCTTATCGACGTCACCGCCACCGATATGGGAGGCCCGATGATGGGCGGCCCCCGGAGGATGGGAGGTATGCGCCTGACCGCGGACCGGGCAACCGTTCAGCACGGTGAGGTGTCATTCCTGGTCACCAACGCAGGACGTCTGGCCCATGAAATGATCATCCTTCCGATGCCAGGCACACAGATCGCAGGCACGCGCGTCACGGGCCGTGATGGGAAGATTGATGAAACGGGAAGCCTGGGTGAAGCTGCCGCCACTTGCGCCGAAGGTGAAGGGCAAGCAATCCTCCCCGGTGCTGGCGGGTGGGTGACGGTCACTCTTCCCCCCGGCCGCTATGAACTCATCTGCAACCTTCCCGGGCACTATGTCGCAGGGATGTACACGCAGCTCACAGTCACCTGAGCCGCCTCGTCGCACCAACGAGTCGGACCCTGAGGCGCATACGGTGAACTTGTCCGCCCGCCGCGCTCCGGCCAAGGACGAAAGCTGGCCGTTGGGTCACACGTTCCGCACTCTTTGATGGTCACTGCTTCGTCCCCAGGGGCCAGGTATCCCGAACCGAGATAAAGAGAAGGCACGCCGTGCCTCCTCCTCCTGTGTTGGCGTTAGGGAATGGGTGGTGTCCAGACCCATTCCTGGATTTCCGGGAGATCTTCGAAGTGTTCGCGGATATACCGCGTGTGTGCGTCCAGTTGTCTGCGGCAGAACTCCACAAGTTCATCCGCGCCCGGGACCCGCCGGCAAACGCGACGCAATGCTTCCAGGACCAGGTGGTAGCGGCTCAATTTGTTCAGGACCACCATGTCAAAGGGTGTGGTGGTGGTTCCTTGTTCGTTGTAGCCGCGGACGTGGAACTGTTCCGGGCGGGGCCTTCCGTGCAGGAGCTGGTGCAGGGCACGGGCGTAGCCGTGCCAGGCAATGATGACTTCCCCGTCGGCTGTGAATAGTTCTTCGAACTTCTCCCCGGACAGACCGTGGGGGTGGGTGTCGCGGGGCGGAAGGACCATCGCATCCATGACGTTGACAACGCGGACCGTCAGTTCAGGGAGATGCGTTTGCAGCAGCCAGGCGGCGGCCAGCGTCTCTTGGGTGGGGATGTCCCCGGCACAGGCCATGACGACGTCAGGCCTGGCCCCGGCACGGGCAGGCTCCTCGTTACCGGCCCAGGACCAGACGGACGCTCCCGCTGCGGCGTGCTGTCTGGCTTCCTCGAGCGTCAGGTACTGCGGGTGGGGCTGCTTGTCCACGACCACCAGGTTCACGTAGTCCTTGCTGCGCAGGATGTGTTCGGCGGTGACGAGGAGGGTGTTTGCATCCGGAGGCAGGTAGACGCGGGTGACGGTCCCTGACAGGGACAACACCGTGTCGATCAGCCCGGGTCCTTGGTGGCTGAATCCGTTGTGGTCGTTGCGCCAGCAGGTGGAGGTCAGCAGGATGTTCAGGCTCGGTACGGGTACGCGCCATTCAAGTTCCCGTGCGTGCTGAAGCCATTTGGCATGTTGGATGGTCATCGAGGCGCTGACCATCGCGAAGGCCTCATAGGTGGCAAAGAGCCCATGGCGGCCCGTGAGTAGGTATCCTTCCAGCCAGCCCTGGCACAGATGCTCGGAGAGGACTTCCATGACCCTGCCTCCGGGCGAGACATGGTCTACAGCCAAGGCACGCTCCCCGTCCTTGGTAGGTTCCAGGAGGCAGCGGTCGGTGGCTTGGAAGACAGCCCCGAGCCGGTTGCTGTTGGTTTCGTCGGGGCAGAAGAGCCGGAACCGGGGGTTTATGGCTGTATCGATGTAGATGTCCCGGAGCAGTTCGCCCAGAGGCCTGGTGGTCTCATGGATGACCGATCCTCGGGGGGGCGGCGGCATGGCGTACCGTTCCAGGGCGGGGATTTCGAGGGCAGTGCCGGCGCCGCCCCGGCTCGCACGTGCGGCGCCTATGCGAAGACTGCGCTCCGGGGCAAGTGCGGCCAGTTCGGGGATGAGCCGGCCTGCGTTGTCGAAGAGGGTTTCCGGCCGGGAGGAGCGCATCCAGGTCTCCAGCTGGGCCAAGTGTTCAGGGTTCTCGCGAACACCGCCAGGGGCACTTGGTGGGAACGAAAGGTTCCCTCGGACGGGGAGGCCACCGACGGTGGCCGGCCCGGTCCACCCTTTGGGCGTTCGCAGGATGATGGCAGGCCATTTCGCGGGACCGTGGACACCTTGGCCGAGCGCCTGGGATTGCAGCTCGCGGATGCTCGCATACGCCGCGTCCATGGCGGTGGCCAGCTCGCGATGGACAAGCCGGGGATCGTCGCCGGAGACGGTCACCGGGTTCCAGCCATGGGCCTTGAGCAGCGCGTCCACGTCCTCGTGGGATCTGCGGCCCAGGACGGTTGGGCCGGAGATTTTGTGCCCGTTCAGATGCAGTACCGGCAGTACGGCACCGTCCCGTGCCGGGTTGAGGAAGGATGGCGCCTTCCAGGATGCTTCCAGTGGCCCGGTCTCGGCTTCGCCGTCGCCGATGAAGCAGGCGACGATCAGCCCGGGGTTGTCCATGGCGGCGACGGCGGGACCACAGTGTCCAGGACCCGCAACGGACAGCACTTCGGCTGCGGTTCGTTTGATCAGCCGGTTCAGGTGGGCATAGATCAACGACAATCCAGGGCTGGTCCCCCAATCTCCCAGAAGGCGGGGTTTGATGTTGCTTGGCAGCAGCGGCTCTCGCAGCAGCGGGTCTTCCTGGAGGTAGATCTGGGCCACGGTGAGATAGTTGGCCGCGGACCAATACTGGTTCAGCAGCTCAAAGTCCTCATCCGCAGTTTCCGGGACGGCGGTTGCTGTTTCATGGGTTTGCCTCTTCCGGGGCCGGCGGCGTGCCGATGACGTTTCTGGCCGCTGGACTGCCTAGTCTTCACGGTGTCAGAGACCCGGCGAGGCGGTTAGGGCCATAGGGCCACAGACTGCGCGGCAGCGGCACTTCACTCACAACTCCACCTAGAACGTGGTGGTTCTCGCCGAGCAGTGGTTTGTCAGCCAAGGCAGCCAGTTATCCGTTGGTGCCGCCACGGGATCCAGCGACACTTGCTAAGCCGTTCGGGGAGGTCGTCCGTGGTATTGAGTTCGACGTCGTCGGCCGTTTCCAACCGCTCGACGCAACCCGAACCACAATATCCTTCCGCGGATCACAAGTGACCCTCCCAAGGTCGTACCCTTGTCCCAAGGTCGACTCAATCAGGCAACGCATTCGAACGGATACGGCATGTCAGATCCCAACGTCCAGGAGCGTCACTCCACACAGTTTCCGATCACCGAGGCCGCGTGCCTTCCCCCGGACCAAGTGCTCGAACAGCTAGCGTCCAGTCCGGCGGGGCTATCGAATGAAGAAGCCGCTACGCGCCTTACCCAACTCGGCCCGAACGCCGTGCGGACGCACCGGGCGAATGGATGGGCGGTGTTGGGCCGGCAGTTCGCCAGCCCCATCCTCATCCTGCTGATCATCACGGCCGGGCTGTCCCTCTTCCTGGGCGATGCCACGAATTCGATCGTGATCGCCATGATCCTCCTGGTCAGCGTGGGATTGGGCTTCATCAACGAATTCCGCGCCGAACGAGCCTCCGAAGCCCTGCACTCCCGCGTCATCCACCGCGCCATCGTGCTCCGCGACGGAACCACAGAAAACGTGGACGTCACCGCGCTGGTGCCCGGCGACGTCGTGCATCTGGGTTTGGGGGCCATCATCCCCGCCGACATCCGCCTCCTGGGCACCCAGAACCTCCTCTGCGACGAAAGCATCCTGACGGGGGAGTCCCTCCCGGCCGGCAAGGATCCGGCCCCCGTGCCGCCCGGATCGGCGCTGGGCGACCTCTCATCCTGCGTCTTCATGGGAACCGTCATCCAGTCCGGCGGCTGCACCGGAGTAGTGGTGGCCACCGGCGGCCGCGCCGAATTCGGCCGGATCGCGCTGGGCCTGGGGGAACGGCAGCCCCAAACCGAATTCCAGCTCGGGCTGAAGCGGTTCTCGTTCCTGCTCTTGCAGGTGGCCACCGGGCTCACCACGCTGATCTTCATCGCGAACCTGCTGCTGCACCGCCCGCTGATCGAGTCGTTGCTGTTCTCCCTGGCAATCGCCGTCGGCATCACACCGCAGCTGCTGCCCGCCGTCGTGAGTACCAGCCTCGCCACGGGCACGCGCCAGCTGGCCCGACGGAAAGTCCTGGTCAAACGATTGGTCTGCATCGAGGACCTGGGCGACATGGACATCCTGGTCACCGACAAAACAGGCACCCTCACGGAGGGCCGGATCAGCTTCACCGGCGCGCTGCCCGCCTCCCCGGGCGTGTCCGGCGTCGAACTTCTCACCTTGGGTTTGTTGGCCACCGAAACCGACTACGCCGAGGCCAAACTATCCACGGCCGGGCAAAACCCGCTGGACGCCGCACTGTGGGAGAGCTCCGGGGCAGCCGCCTTCGATCCCGCCCGCTTTGAGCGCCTCGACCTGATCGGCTTCGACCACCAGCGCCGGCGGACCAGCGTGCTGGTGCGTGAGGCCGGCGGCCTGGCACGCCTGGTCACCAAGGGTGCCCCCGAGGGCGTCCTCGCCCTCTGCGGGCCGACGTCACCCAAGGTGAAGGCAATGCTGGACGGACAGTTCGACGCCGGATCGCGCGTCGTGGCGGTAGCCACCCGCCCAGCGGTCGGGATGAGCAAGATCAGTCCTGACGACGAAAAGGACCTCGTCCTGGTTGGCTTCCTCGTCTTCCTCGACCGGCCCAAGGCAAACGCGAAAGCGTCCCTCGAACGGTTGGCCACGCTGGGCATCTCCGTGAAAATCGCCACCGGAGACAACGCCAAAGTCGCCGAAAAAGTATGCTCCGAGCTCGGGGTGCTTTCCTGGGGAACGCTCACCGGCGCGGACGTCGACGCACTGTCCGATGCCGAGCTGGCCGCCACCGCCCGGGAAGCCACCATCTTCGCCCGCGTCTCGCCCGAGCAGAAAGCACGGATAATCACTCTGCTGCGCCAAAGCGGCGGGGCAGTGGGTTTCATGGGCGACGGCGTCAACGACGCCCTGGCCCTGCACCGCGCGGACATCGGTATCTCCGTGGACAGCGCCACCGACGTCGCCAAAGACGCAGCCGATGTGGTGCTTATGGACAAGGACCTGGGCGTTCTGGCCGACGGCGTGATGGAGGGCCGGAGGATCTTTGCGAACACCATCAAATACGTGCTGATGGGAACATCGAGCAACTTCGGCAACATGTTCAGCGCGGCCACGGCGTCGGTGGTGCTGAGCTTCCTGCCGATGCTGCCAGGGCAGATACTGCTCAACAACCTGCTCTACGACAGCGGCCAGTTGGCCATCCCGGGCGACCGCGTGGACAAGGAACAGCTGTTGGCACCGTCGCATTGGAACATCGGTTTCATCCGGCGGTTCATGTTCCTCTTCGGGCCGATTAGCTCGATCTTCGATTTTGCGACCTTCGGGCTCATGCTGTTTGTCTTTGAGGCGGTCCCGGGGGAGTTCCGGGCGGGTTGGTTTATCGAATCCATCGCCACGCAGACCCTTATCATTTTTGCCATCAGGACCCGGCGGGTTCCGTTCGTGCGAAGCCGTCCCTCCGCTGGCCTCTTGGGTGCATCCTT
Source organism: Arthrobacter sp. Bi83 (assembly GCF_918698095.1). Classification (GTDB taxonomy): domain Bacteria; phylum Actinomycetota; class Actinomycetes; order Actinomycetales; family Micrococcaceae; genus Arthrobacter. The sequence goes on along the minus strand of NZ_CAKKLY010000001.1, from coordinate 214,114 downwards.
GGGCGTGGTGGCCGCGGGTATCTTCCTGCCGTTGTCACCGCTGGCGGCCCTGCTGGGCTTTGATCCGTTGCCGGTGCCGTTCTTCCTGACGCTGCTGGGAATGATCGTTGTCTACATGGTCCTGGTGGAATTCGCCAAGAGCTGGTTCTTCGCCCGGGCCGCACAGCAGCTGCCGGAGATTCCGACGACTGTCCGCCGTCGGCCGGATACCCACCACATCTCCCGCCGCGCCTCCCGCTTCAGCGCGCCGGTTGCCGCGGTAGTCCCTGGGCGTCCGGTGCGCAGGCGGCGCAAGGAGCAGTAGCTGCGCCCTGTTGGAGTTAGCGGGGGAGGGCGAACACGTTTAGCATGTCGGACAAGAGTGCCACAAGAGCTCCGACGGATGATCAGTCTGCAATCGTTCTTATCGCTGGCAGAGGGTACAGTGCCGGCCCCGCTTCCCGATTCCAGCTGGATAGCCCGTCTCCCGACGGCATCCGCCTCTATTGGTTGAGGCTCCGATTCGCTGTATCATCCGAAATAACGACGACGGCTGTCGCTTCCGCGATTGCCCGTTCCTCGTCATAAGGGACGACTAGGACAGGACACCTTGACCCGTCGGTGCTGATGGTGCGGATAGTTGTGTCCTCCGTTTGGTTCCTGTCCTCGTCGATGAAGAGGCCAAGAGGCTTGAGCAGAGGCATCACCCGCGACCTGAACTGACTGGAATGCTCACCGACACCACCGGTAAGGACCAGGTCTCGGCGCCGCCTGCACCCGGACGACCCCAATGATCCGTACGTTTTCCGCGTCGACATGTCCGACGTCGGCTTGGGCACCCTGCCAGTCGTGTTCACCGGCGCCCCGGACACCGGCAAGAGGCAACTCTTAATTGGACGTGATGGCATTCGAGAAGCGCCCCGACGCACAAAATCCCAGGCGACTGGCCACCGGAACCCTCGCCGCAGGTGCAGCCACGTTCGCGGTCCGCCGTGGCTTGCGCCGTTCACACCCGGCAGCCGGATCCCGCGCATTGAGCACCCATACAACTGATGTCACCCCGCAAACTAAAGGAGATCGGCAACACGGCAAGAGCTCTGATTCCATACGGGACAACCGAAGGACAAACCGCGAAGATCGTCGACGTCATTGCGGACGTTATCCGGGACAGGGGTCACACGGCCGACGCCGTCGACATCAACGGACCGTCCAGCACCCTGCCCGCCGGCTACGACGCTGTGATCGTCGGCGCGTCCATCCACATGGGCAAGCACGACAAACACGTAGTCGAGTTCGTGCAGAAAAACCACGACACGTTGGAGCAGCTCCCTTCGGCCTTCTTCTCCGTCAGCCTCGCCGCCCACGGCGACACCGGGCAGGCCGAGACGTACGTCGACCAGTTCGAAGAAGAGACTGGGTGGCGCCCCGACCAGGTCGCCTTGTTCGGCGGTGCCCTCCTCTGCACCGACTACGGCTTCATCAAGCGGCACATGATGAAAAAGATCGCGCAGGACAAGCCAGGCAACCTCGGACTCGACATGTCTCGCGACTACGTCTACACCCAGTGGGACGCGGTCAAACGATTCGCAGAGCACTTCGCGGACAGGCTCAAGTCCACCTCCCCGTGACGCTCACCAGGCCACGGCCGGGAAGAGGCGGTGATGATGGACAGGCTCACCGCGGATGACCAGCTGGTCCTTTGGTCCGACGACACATGGCCGCAGGACATCGGCGCACTCATGTTTTTGGACGGCAGCAACCTGCTCGACGCCGACGGGCAACTGCGGATCCATGCGGTGCAGGAAGCACTCAAACGCCGCCTGCACATTCTGCCCCGGCTTCGCCAAGTGCTCTACTTCCCCCGTTGCGGTCTCGGCCGGCCTCTTCATCCGCCTGCATCACGTCATGGGAGATGGAATGGCCAGCGTGACTGCCCTGGCGGCGTTACTGGACACCACCCGGAGGCCGGCACGGAACACCCGTGCCCGAGTGGACTCCGTCGCGGTGGCCGTCCACGGCTGCCCTCCTGGTCGACAACCTGCAGGACGTCGGCCACGACCTCGCTCAGGTGCTGGCTGCGATCACACATCCCGTGCGGACGGTCCGCGGCGCTGTCAGCGCGTGGCCCACCTTCCAAGGGTTGCTCGCCGCCGAGCCCGGACCGAGCACCAGCCTGAACCGGCTGGCCAGCCGGGGATAGCGCATTGAGGGCATGTCCGTGCCGATCTACGTGCCCATGTCGCTCCGGGCAACAAGTCCCAAAGCGCGCGATTACCAGGCGGAGAAGTTCATCAGCCAATTCGCCGTGCCAGTTCCGTTGGCGGACATGGATCCTGACTCCAGGCTAAACAGATCGCCGGGGAGACCACAAGACGCAAGGCCATGCCCCACACTCCCCTCGGCGCCATGTTCGGCAACAGGCTCATCAGCGGCATCATGATCAAGTTCGTTGCACGGCGCCGGGTTAACGTTCTCAGCGCGGACCTGCCGGGGCCAAGAGACCCGTTGTACTTCTGCGGTGCGCGGATCCTGGAGGTGTTCCCGCTGTTGAACCTCATCGGGAACGTCTCCCTCGGCGTAGGAGCAATATCCTGCGCAGGAAGTTCTTGCATGTTGGTGGTCTCCGATGCAGACGCCTATCCCGACCTCGATGTCTTTACCGACAAGTGCATGCCGAGACCTCGAGGCGCTCCTCCGGGTCACCCAGAAACGACAGGTCAGGCTCAATACGCTAGAGGAGGAGTAACAGAAACCAGACTCTCGGCCCGTTGCCGGATTCCCTGGAGCATCTTGCGCTCCATCATGAACCAGCACACGTCGATCAGCGGCGCCAGAATCCAGAGGGCAGCCCTTGTGTAAATCCGGATGCGCACCCGGCTCACCAGCCGCGTGGTGTCCCCGTTCGCGTATAGGGCGAAGCACCAACTGACGCGGCCGGGCACGGGTTCCAGCACCATGGCTTGTTCGGGGCGGAGGACCGCAACCGGCCAGTCCGGGCCTTTGCCCAGAGGGATCACGTCCCCCGCGGCCAGCGCCTGGAACTCGGGAAGCACCCTTTCGCTGCTTGGGCCGCTGAGGATCCCGAAAGCCTGATCCAGGAAGTCGTAGCTGTACAGGCCCCCGCGACCGTTACCCATTTGCACGAGCCATGGCCAGATGCTGTCCGGGGCCGCCTTGATGGACACGGCACGGGTTGTTGTCAGGTAGGGAGCGTCCACGATCCCGTCACCCGGCATTGCACGGTTTGCCTCCTTCCTGCTGGCTCCCCAGTGGAGATGGAGCGGTCGCAGGAAACGATGATAGGCAGCCGTTGCGGCCAGAAATCCACCGGCACTGCCAACGACTCGCGGAAGCAATTGAGCTGAATGCCCGGAAACGTTCATGATTGAGTCTTTCACAGCGGTGAATCGGAAAGGCGTCCTCTTGTGGTCACCAGGAATGAAGTTCGCGGGTGGTGTCCGACGGACAGAAATCCTCAGCGTCAGTTCGTGCCACCCGCGAACGGTTGTTGTCGGGTCAAAGCTCATGAAGGTCCGGTCGTGGTCAGGGTATGTATCGCTCTGACAAGTTCCTCACGCAGTCTTGACAAGTCAGGGCATGTCTCGGGGTCGGCGATTGCTGTGATGGTCAGTGTTCCGGCCCAGCAGGTTCGTGACGAACGTATGGACAAGGTGCGTGGTCATGAAGAAGCGGTAGGCGCCAAGGTGCGAAAGTTGCCACCGCTGCGGACCCGTCGGGCGGTTGAGTGAACTGCGGGCTGCCCTGGTCCTGACCGGCAGCCGCAGCTCGGACGCTCCGCTGGCTGCTGTACGCAGCGCTGCCGGCAGTCTGGCCAGTCCATCGAGTCGGCTCTTTACCGCATCAATGGTCAGGGCCAGCGCCGAGTATGGAGTGTCCCGCTCGTGGCGGTCATCCCAGCGGCCGCGCCCGTCTTCAGCGCCGGCCAGGGCCTCCAAGACGGCCAGGCCGCCGATTCCATCGGTGAGGACATGATGAAAAACGAAAGCAAGCGCTGCCTGGGTCATCGCTTACGTGCGTGATGACCTGGGCGTTCCAGAGGGGCCGGTCGTGGGACAGCGGTGAAGTGAGCATGTCGGCGGCAATGTTCAACACTGCTTCCGGGAATCATTGGCCCAGATGGGACGGCCGCAGCCGAAGGGTACATTGACCAGTCGTTGACGTAGCCGTGGAACAGCACTGAGCCGCTGCGCCAGTCTGTCGAAGAGGGGAACCGGGTCCTGACCACCTTCCATGCCGAACATGAGGACGGCCCCCACTTGCATTGGCGCTGAGCCGCCATCCGCGTCCAGAGACATCATGTCTTCAGGGCTCACCCGGTCGAAATGTCGTGTGAGTGTCATTCCAATCTTCGAAGATCGGCCGGCCACCGGTGGTCAACTACATGCAGGATCGTCAGCGGCAGTTTGGCGCGGTCAGCGCGGCGGGCCGCCCACGTCACCGCGGCCTGGCTTTGCGCGGAATCATTGGTAGCAACAGCGAATGGTTTGGTTTTCATGGCCGGTCCTTTTGGGTTTCTTGCTGGTTATGGTGGGCAGTGAATGCCGGTGGGCGCCTGTGCTGCAGGGCCACAATGTCCCGGCGGGCCACGGGTGCTTTCGCCGGCCTTGGTCCGTGCCAAAACGGGCAGCGCCGGAGGTCAGGCCGGCGTCGTCGGGGTCACCGTCCCTGCGGTGTCACCACCATCGATGATGAACTCGGCGCCCGTGACGAACTGGGACTCATTGGAGGCGAGGTACAGAACCAAATCTGCCACCTCGCCCGGGTGCCCGACGCGGTTCAGGGGCGTATGGGTCATGTCCAGGGTCATTCCTGCTGTCATCGGGGTGGAGATCACGCCCGGGTGCACCGAGTTGACCCGGATGCCGTATCGGCCCAGGTCAAGGGCCGCACTCTTGGTCAGGCCGCGCACCCCGAATTTGGACGCCGAATATCCGGCGATTCCTTCGTATCCCCGGATGCCTGCTATCGAGGAGATGTTGATGATGGATCCGTTCCGGGACTGTTTCAGGGCCGGTATGGCCGCCCTGATTCCGTTGAAGGTTCCCGTCAGGTTTACCGCGATTACGGCGTCCCACTGCTCCAGGGTGTAATCCTCGATGGGGGCGAAGTTCACGATTCCGGCGTTGTTGATCAGGATGTTGAGCCCCCCGAAGTCATCGGCCGCGGTCTTCACCGCCAAGTCCCAGTCTCCGGGACTGGTAACGTCCAGATGCACGTACCTGGCGTCTGAGCCGATCCGTTCGGCGGTTGTTCGTCCCTCGTCGTCGAGCACATCGCCGAGCACTACTTTGGCTCCCTCGCCATGCAGGCGGGCGGCGATGGCGGCTCCGATGCCACGGGCGGCTCCGCTGACGAGGGCTACTTTGTCGATAACGCGTTCCATGATGATCCTTGGGCTTCTGTGGGGGATTGAGGGTGGCTGCGGCGTGCGGGCCCGGTCACCCGCCCGGTGCCGGACCGTCGCCGCAGCGTTCTCGGGGAAGGTGAAAACCCAGGGAAATCAGGTACACCCCGGTGCACATGAGAATGAGTCCCAGGACGCCCAGGGTGGGGATCCGAGCAGCCAGTGCGGTCGCAAAGACGAAGAGTCCTACCAGCATGGTGAACGCACCGGCGCTGGTGCGGGCGGAGGAAGGAGGCAGAAAGGATTCTGCTCCGAGTTTTGCGGCGAGCCGGGGGTCGTCGTTGAGCAGTTGATCCGCCAGTAGCTGGAGTTGGCGTTGTTCGTATTCAGTGAGAGCCACCGGTGCCTCCTTGGACGGTGAATGGTTCAGCGGTCAACGGTTTGTCCAGGCTGGCGGCTTCTTGCTCGACACCACCCGCCATCAGCTGCCTGGTCGTGTCCCGTGCGGAGAAGTACTCGGAAATCAAGTTGATCCTGGCCCACGCGGGCAGCTTCGCGCCTTACATCGCCTACAGGACTTCTGTTTTCCTGTCCTGAAGTGTTGCTTTGCATGCTGTGGGGCTCCTACTTCTTATGCTTCCTGCGTTGAATAGGGGTTATCACAGTAGGGCACGGCAGGTGCGTCAGAACCGCGTGGGCCGTGGAACCGAGCAGAAGCCGTTTGAAACCGCCCCGGCCCCGGCTTCCCACCACCAGCATCTGGGCACCGGCGGCGGCCTGCACCAGCGCCTCCGCCGGCTCCATGTCGGTTTCCAGGACTTCGTGCACCACCAGGTCCGGATAATCCTCACCGAGGCCGGAGATGCTTTCGGACAGCACTACCTGCTCTTCGTCCACAATTCGCTGGGCCAGGTTCTCCGTGAGCAATCCACTGTCGATCGACCGGTCGGGCGCCCTGAAGGCGTAAACCACCGTGAGCTCCTGGCCCTCCCGGTCCGCCTCCGCGGCAGCGAAGGCAATGGCCTGCGTGGATTCTTCCGACCCATCAACCCCCACCACGACGCCCCGCCCGCCTTCTGTCTCCACGGCTCCGACCACGGCAACCGGACACTTCGCGGCGGCGGCTACCTGCAGGGCCCGGTCCGTCAACGAACCACCCAAGTGGGCGGAGCCGGATCCCACCACGAGCATCGACACCTTGCCTGAATACCTGCGCAACTCGCCCGCGATGCTTCCCTCGAGGACTTTGGTGGTGATGTCAATCGGAACGCTGCCGCCAACCCGCCCGGCCGCGGCGTCCAGCAGTTCGCCGCCCATCTCCACCAGAGTCCCGGTCCAGGAGACAGGCTTCGCGACCCAGCGGTCGTCTACAACATGAAGGATGACCAACGGCACACCGGCGCGTGCGGCCCGGGCTGCAGCCCACCTCACAGCCGCCTGGCTTTGGGCAGACTCATTGGTTGCAACGGCGATCGGCTTAGAATTTCTCACTGCTGGTCTTCCTTTCCTTATTGGGGCTGTGAACCACCAGAACCGAACAATGCGCGTGGGCAATACAGGCGGAGCTGACGGACCCCAGGAGCAGGCCGCCGAATCCGCCATGACCGCGCCTGCCGACGACGAGCATGTCGGCACGCCGACTGGCCTCTATGAGCGAATCACGCGGATGGCCTCGGACCACCCGCGGTAGGACGTTTGGGGGAGTCACTTGGCCGAAGGCGGCCTGTTCCACGGCCTCCTGCAGGACCATCCGCACGCGTTCCTCGAAACGGTCGATGCCCATCGCCACGTATCCCGCGTAAACTTGGGGATCCTCCCAGCAGGCGGTGGCCAGCACCTCGGCGCCCAGCGGAACAGCGAGCCGCTGGGCCTGCCGAAGGGCTTCCACCGAGGCCTCCGATCCGTCCACCCCCACCACGAACCTGCCACCCTCTGACGCTGACTCCTCCATGGCCGCTTCCCTTCATGGCTTCGTTGCTGCTATCAGACTGAGGGGTCGAACTGAACGTCAACAGGGCCAAAAGCCACCTAAAAACCGGAGGAACTGCCAGATCCGGAGAAACTCCCTCCGCTGCTGCCATATCCTGTGGTTCCCCCGCCGCCCCTGGCAGTGCTGACGCTGCCAACGCCGGTGTTCAGGCCGGAGTTGAAGGCCGGCACGGAGAAGAAGTAGTAGGACGGATAGACGGTTCCCAGGATGCTGGGTTCGTACTGCCGCCGCCGGCGTCGGTCCAGGCCATCCTCTGCGTTTTCCATCTCCCTGCGCATTAGCTTCGCTTCCTTCTCGGTCTTGGCAAAACCTTCGATCACCGTTTCGGCATGGCTTTTCAAGAGCTCCGACAGCTGGGTCCGGGCATCGCGTAACCGGTCCAGCGCAGCTTCGGGCGTGATGGAGCCGTCGGAGAGTTCGGCGGTCCACCGCTCGATATTGTGCAGGCTTTCGTCCCGGAAAGACCTGAGTGCTGCGGCCGTGGCGGAGCCGCCTTGCCCGTGATGCTTGGTGAGCAGTTGTTCCAGCCCGGCGAGGTCGGTGCGGAACGGTGCCAGTTGCCGGTCCCAAGCTGTGGGCCAGGTACTGGCCAGGTTCAGCAACGCGTTGCTGTCGGCGATGACGTCGTCCAGGGCGTCCAGTTCGGCTGCCGCGTTCGCGTACTCCTGTACCAACTGGAGGCCGGACCTGCGGCCCAGGGTCTTCGGGGTGAGGGCGTGTACCCGATTGGCCAGGCCGGTGGTGGCGTTGTATCGGTTGAGGAAGGTGCGATGTTTCTCCAGGACGTTGCTGCCGTAACGGGAGGACTCGGGGATGGTGCCGGCATTGAGTTCAGTGACGTCCAGGTCCGTGCTTACGCTGACGTAGCTCCGGTCTCCCCGCTCCATCTCCTTACGGCTGCGGGACCTTGTCACCGCTCGCACGATCCCCCAAGCGGCAGCGGCCAGCGCGGCGAGTACGCAGGTTATCCAGGCGGTGATGACGACGGCAGCCGACTGGTACCAGGGCTGGTTGATCAGTTCAGCGCCGCGCCGGACACCAGCCACGATTCCGTCTGTCCATTGCGCATCACGCAGGAGGTCCTTTGCGGCATTTTGGATGTCGTCGCGTTCTTCCAGGGAAACCTTGCGGTCTTCGCCCATGTAGGTACCCACGTGCCGGCCCACGGGGTCGAGGGCGAAGATGAAGAGCCCGTCTGCCCACTTCTGCCCGTCGGTGCTGATCCATTCCGGGTGTTCGCCTCGGGCGAAGCGAAGGACTTCTTCGTTCAGATTGTCAGCGGCGCTGCCGTTGTAGGTGTAAACAGCCACCTTGGTGCGCTCATGAAACTCGATCGCCCTGATGGCCGGGTCGAGGGTGTTGCGGTCAAGAACTCCCGCCCGGTCCTCCACAACAATGTCCACCGGTGTAGCAGCCAGGGCTGTGGGGCCCCCGGCAACCAGCAGGGCACCCATCAGCAGCAGCCCGATACTTTTCCACCAAGGTCTCTGAAGCAGAAACCGCCGACGCATCAGGCGACCGGTCAAACGATTCTTGTCTGCCATTTCAAGGGATCGGCCTCCGTCGATGGACCGGTCAAGTAGTATTCCCACATCGTGTCCAAAGGGGTTCGTCCTGCCGCTTTTATCTGTTCCTGAAGAGCCGCGTAGGTCCTGTTCAAGGTGTCGTAAGCTCCAGCGTGTATCGTCTCGAAAGCGTCTACCTCTGGAAGGGTGCTGGTAACGACATTCCCAGTGCCAGCGATCGGAAAACCGGCCTCAACGTCGATTGTCTGGGTGGGTGTTCCGCGGTAGAGAGCAAAAGGCGGACCGGCGAGTTGGACGTTCTGCGCTTCGGTCTCCGCTGCCACGGCAGCGAACGCACGACCGAAGAATTCAGTCAGGGCAGCCATCGGAACCCTCTCGCGAAGTACAGCAGTCTGCTGCTCAGGTATGTGGAGCATTCCGGGTTCTGTGTGCACGGTATTCACAAGGACAAGATCCCATCTGGAACTAGTCTCCGACAGGGCCGAATGGCACGAGACGTAAGCTAAAGAATGCGTTGCGGAAGTATCGCGATGGTCGGTGACGGCGTCAACGACGCCCCGGCCCTGGCCCCGGCCGACCTCGGCATCGCGATCGGCGCAGGCACCGAGGTGGCCATCGAGACCGCCGACGTCGTCCTCATGCGCTCGGACCCTCTCGATGTGCCCATCGCCCTGCGGATCGGCAAAGGCACCCTGCGCAAAATGCGCCAGAACCTGGGCTGGGCCGTGGGATACAACGCGATAGCGCTCCCCATCGCCGCCGGAGTCTTCGCCTTCGCCGGCATTGCACTCAGCCCCGAAATCGCGGCCCTGTCAATGTCCGGCTCCAGCTTCCTTGTCGCCGTCAACGCCCTCCTGCTCAAACGGCTGCGGCTGCCCGCCCGGAGACGCCCGAGGCCACCACCGTGCATGCAGCCCAGCCGCTGTCCCCGGCCGGCACCCGCTAGGCATCCCGCCATGGGCCTCCGCCTCATTGCCCGGGTGCTGTTCCTGCGCGCCGCGTGGCGAAGGAGGGACCACTGGGACGCCGCCCGGATCACAGCCACCAGGAACTCCGCCGTGCAACCTACACCGGCTCCGAGTTCTACCGGCGACACCACGCCGGCCTCCACGACGCCCCGATGGACCAGCTGCCACCCGTAACGAAAGCGGACCTGATGGACCACTTCGACGATGCCATCACCACACCGGACCTGAAGCTCGCTGACCTGGAAAACCATCTACGGGCCCTCACCGAGAGCGGCGGAGACCCTGGGCTGCCATGGCAGGGCCAGTGGTGGGCAGCGGCAACGGCCGGGACCACCGGCCGGAGCTCCACCTTCGTCTGGAACCGCACCGAATGGGCGACAGTCCTGGCCTCCTACGCCAGGGCGAACGACTGGGCTGGGATCTCCGCCGGGCTGACACGGCCACTGAAAATGGCGCTGGTGAGTTCCCGCGTCCCCACCCACCAGTCCGCCGTCGTTGGTGCCTCGTTGCGCTCCGGGCTCGTCCCCACCCTCCGCCTGGACGTCACCGCACCCATGGATGAGACGGTCGCCGCGCTAAACCGGTTCCAGCCCAGGATCCTGGTCGGCTACGCATCAGCACTAAAACCCTTGGCGGCGGAGCAGCGCGCCGGACGCCTTCACATCTCCCCGCAAGGCGTCATGTCCGCATCCGAGGTCCTCCGCTCACACACCGCCTCCAAACTTGAGGCCGCCTGGGGAAGCAAACCTTTCGACGTCTACGCCGCCACCGAAACGGCAGGAATCGCATCCCCCTGCACCTACCGAAACCGCCACATCTACGATGATCTGCTCATCGTCGAGCCCGTAGACCAGGCCGGAAACCCCGTATCGGCCGGAACAACCGGGGCAAAACTCCTCGTGACGGTCCTGTTTTCCCGGACCCTTCCACTGATCCGCTACGAAATGTCCGACACACTAAGGCTCGGGGGACGGGGCTGCCCCTGCGGACGTTCGTTCACCCTTCTGCAGGACATCGAAGGCCGGGTTGAAGATGGGCAAGGCACCCTTCGTACGATCCTTACCTGCCAGTAGGGACATGTGAGCAGTTGTCCAGCCCAAGGAAGCACCTTCGACGTCTCAGGAGTGCACACAACTTCTGACATTCGGCAGTCAACTTCTGAAACTGACACGGGCGACCAGGGCGTGACCTGGCTCTGGTAGCCGAAGAGACTGACCGATGGGTCGGAAGCGGATTCGTGCATGTCCTTCAGCGGGGACCAGATCGCCCAATTTGGAACGCTTCTCCGTGCCGCCCGGGCACGCCCGTCGCATCGAGATGACAGCGCCGCTCTTTTAGGGGAATTCTTCCGATGTCCTGTACGTTGCAGGACCGGCAACCCCCTCAACAGAAAGAGATGCACCTCCGTGGCAACCGATTACGATGAACTGCGCACCGACGTCAAGGAGTCCCAGGAAAGCTCGCTGGAGGCCCTGAAGTCCGCCAAAGCCCCGGACGCGAAGTCCGTGGTTCAGGAGCTCGACGAGGCTGACACCCTGGACGGCCTAACCCCTGGTGGCGAGTTCATTGCCGAAGAGCTGGTCGTTCAGATCATCCCGCAGGCTGACGATGAGTTCACCTGTTGGTCCTGCTTCCTGGTCCGCCACCGTTCGCAGAAGGCGCGCGAGAAGGACGGCCATGGCTACTGCGTCGAGTGTGTTGGCTGAGCGGTTCTGGCCGGCCGTCCCGGAGCATATCTGGGACGGCATCCGTGAAGAATTTACCCTGCCGCCTGTATCCCAGTTGGAGGCGCACTTCCAGGCTGTAGGCGATCCTGAGGCTATGCGCCGTGCAGTCGGGGTGTTCATCGGGGAGGGCACATTCTGCCCGGGATTCCAGCTCAAAGACGGGCTCTTTCACGAGCCCGTTCTGCGGCTCTTTGACCAGGCGATGAGCCTGAAGATTCCTCATAACGTGTTCGCTGCGTGGATGGTCAGCCCGCTGCCCGGTCCGGCCAGCTCCCGTTCCCGGCCAGTGGACATACTGGGCAGCATGACGCTGCTCCAGAGCTCCCTGGTCGCCTTTGGTGACAAGTACCGGCCGGTCGAAAAGAGTAGCTAACGGCTTGGGGTTTTTCTGCTCTCCCGCTTGAATGGGGACTTACTGCTGATCCCTTCCAACCCTCGAACCACGGTGCGGAGAGGGTCACTGGTTTGGAAGAACGGTTGGAACCAGCGGGCCGCGCTGATTGCGTATGTCTCTTAGCCCATGACCTGTTGGTCGACCCACCGCTCTAGCGGCGGCACGAGCAACAGCGCCGCCACGAGAGCGACCATCATCACGTGCACGAAAGCATTCCATGCGGTCGTTCCGATTGTTTCGCCGGAGCCTACGGCCGCAAACCAGTACGGCAAGAGGACGAGAAGTCCCAGCGCCGCGGAGATGAGCGCAGCATATTCCCACCAGCTCCATCGGGCGAACAAGCCCCAGGTTGCGATGCAGAAACCCAGGATGGTTACCAGCGAAAGAACCATAGTGATGTTCCACAAGGCCCCGGAGGTGTCCTGGCCGCGAGTAGCGAAAGTGGGAGTAAGCCAGAGCCAGCTGCTTCCGGCCAATAGCAGTGCGATCCCCCCGAGGGTGCGAAGCGTGAACATCGTCAAACCTTCCGTGCCTATTGGGTGATTAGTGATTTCAGCCTCGCAGGGGGCCGGAGGCTGGCCTAGGGTCAAATGACCCCTTGCAGCTACATCCCTGTAGGTGGAGAGCCTCCGAGGCGGACTACGGAGCCAGCACTCGCACTCTCTTGCGAGGCCTCAGGTCATGGGCCGGGCCGCTTAATCTGGGTCCTGGCTGACCTCAGCCGGAACAGGCCCAAAGCAGGATCAATTTGTCGGCGATATCGGTGAGGGGGCTCCAAATCAGAGGTCTTCGGCACCTTAGGGATGAGGGAAGGCCCTAAACCGGCGCGCCCGTTTTGTCTGTCAGCTGGGTCCCGCCGGTTTCGCACGCTTCTAGCTGCCTGGGAATCGCTTGGGTTGCGTCGCTGCTTCCTGAAATTCCGTCTGTGTAGGGCTATAGCAAGGACGATTAAAGGAACATGGATGGCCGGCAGGTTGTGCGCGAACCAGCGCGGCAGGTAGATGTCTGTGACGGATCCTGTTGGGTCGCCCAGGCGTTGGGCCAAGGGGGTTAGGGGGCAATGGAAAGCCATTGCCCACAAAGATCAGTGTCTCCCCAGCCACAACTGCAGCAGCAGTTGCCGCTCGCCTGTCGGTCTTCCCACGGAACCCCGCATAGAGCAGATAGACCATGCAGGCCTCGATGCTAAACCAGGCGAGAGTATGAAAGACTTTAACTGCCCGAAGGGCCATCTGAGTTTTTCCCATGCCGTCAAGAGGAACACAGCCGGAGGCAGTTGCTTTAGGGTATTCCGGCCCGAAAGCGTTGGAAGCCTTGTTGGTTCCTCCTTTCGATGTGTTCGTCAATTCCTTGCCCTCCACTCCTTCCTTTTATCTCCGCGCAGTGGAAAAGACCTAACGCACCGGCAGTGGCGCGTCGTGCCAGACGGTCAGCAGCGGCGCCTCGACTATTTGGCGTTACCTTGCGTCGAAGCAGATGCCGTTGCCTCAGCCCGCGCCTTGATTCCCAGGAGCATTTTCCTCGTCATCGGGAAGTCCCCGAACTCCAAGAGGGGCACGGTGAGGATCAGGGAGGGGCCGGGGCGATAACACTGCTTGAGTCGCGTTACGAGCCGGGTCCCGCCGTTGGGGAGTTTGGTCAATTGCCAGGCCCACGTGGAATCGGGCTTTGACCAGACGATGGAATCAGGCCTGTGAAGCGAGGCTACTGTGAAAGAGGTCGAGGGAGCGGCCTCGCTGGTCATTGGGGCTGCAACGTCTCCAAGGCGGGGGTCCTGCCACTCCGGCAGGACCGTTTCGGCGCTCGGCTCTCCAAGCGAGTCAAGCAGGTCGTATGCATAGAATCCTGCCCTTTTGAAGCCGACCTGCACCAGCCAAGGCCAAACCAACTCAGGATCCGCTTCTATAGTTATCGCCCTCGTGGCGGTGAAGTGCGACACCGGCACCAGTTCGTCACCGGGCACACCCAACAACAAACCGATAGCTAACTATGGATTACTTGACGTAACGTCCACTATCGGCCCGTCAAAATCCGCGGGGGAGCGGCGGTAAAGCTTGCGCGAGGGTTTACGGGGTCGACCACCGGAAGCGCAGTGTCGAGAGGAGGCTCATCGTTGACGGCCGTCGGCCCAGAACCGCCGGAGCAGCCGGCTCCGTGGGCAGTTGACGCTTCATCCAGGTTCCGCTTTTTGACCAATCTGTTGCCCGCACCGGTAGTGACACATAGGCTCAACGTGTGAGTGGCGGGGACGGCAATCCGACAAGCGGATCCGGCCCGCGACCCGTGAAGGAAATAAGCATGGCAACAGGTACGGTCAAGTGGTTCAACGCCGAAAAGGGCTTCGGATTCATCGCCCCCGACGACGGAAGCGCTGACGTGTTTGCACACTTTTCAGCAATCGCATCCAGCGGTTACCGCTCCCTGGACGAGAACCAAAAGGTTCAGTTCGACGTCACGCAGGGCCCTAAGGGTCCGCAGGCGGAGAACATCCAGCCGCTCTAGGTAGTTCTCAGGAAGCTGGCCGGCTGGAAACCGTCAGCTTTTCTCTTCGAAGTTTCCCTGCAGTAAGCCCTCATCCACGCGCCTACTGGCAAAAGTGATTATTCGCTCTCGAACTACTCCATCCGGCCTCCGAGGACTGACGCTGGGCCGACGTATCTCGCAGGCCGAGGCTTACGAGACATATGCGGTGGCTTCCCCTGTTAGACGTCGTCGTGGGCACGGCCGGCTTCCGGAAACCAATCGGCGGTTCTCACCAATCGCAACGGTGTACGGGGAACGACAGGTGGACAGGACGGTTAGTGGCTGGTGCCTGTCTTCGCTTCGTTGGTTGCCCGCATGAGGGCCATGGTCAGGAGCGCCAGGAGCGCCAGGAGCGCCAGGAGCGCCAGGAGCGCCAGGAGACGGAGCACGGCCATGACGATGGCGACGGTCAGCGGGCGATAACCCCCAGCGTCGATTCGAGCGCGGATGCGCCTAACCAGGTACCGATGGCGGTTCTTCCGTTGAACGCTGACACCGAAGTGGCTACTGCGAGCGTGGGTGCAGCAGCCCCGGCTGGGAAGAATCGGTCAGCGGGGCGGCTCGCCCCGGTTCAGCTGGTTCGAAAGAGCTTCAGCCGTTCTCCCATTGGAGTCCGAGGAGACGGAAGGCCTTGCTGATTTCAGGACTGTCGTGTTGCAGCTTATCGATCATCACATCCTGGATGTTCGGTGTGATTGGAGGATCGCCCGGACGCTCAAACACGGCCCAGAGGTGGAGATCGGCGCCGTGGCGGGAGGCAAAAGTGACGCCGTCGAAGTCTGTCATCTCACAGAGCCACGCGGCGACAGCCTGTGTCAGGCGCCGCGGCGGGCGTCCTTCAGCATCGCTGCGTCAAAGTCAGCCAGACCCAGGCTCAGGGCCGCGCCGATGAAGTGCGTACAGGGCTGCGACGCTGCCGGAGGCGGTCACCGCACAGTGGGCCCGACAACTCAGCCGATGCGGCCGCGCGTTCTCGGCCCCAAGCTTGGGCTGCGGCTTCCGCTGTTCCGGCGGCCCAGGCCCTGGCTACCTGAAGCCGGTGACCGTCGATGGCGACCTGACGGACCAGGACTTCATCGACCAGTACAATCACTGTGAGTCTTGATCATGGCTGGTCCGGGACTGGCTGGCAGGATGGCTATTGGCCGCCCGGCCCCCGAAGATGTGACTCATACAATCATTGACATTTGATTGTCTTGTTGTGGACTTGTCCATCTTTTGGGGTGGGTGGCCGTACCATTCCGGCCCACCTCGGTAGCTTGATCAGAAGATTGTCCACCCCATGGCGGGGCATGACCCATCACAGTGCTGTCCCGACGTGACTCCTACCCGGACTGATGACGGCCGTTGACCCATGTCCATCGCTCTTCGGAAAGGTGCCGTGACCGCCATGTCCATCGTCGCTCATGCCCACCCATTTGTCGTAGGTGTCGACACACATGCCCGCAACCATGTCTACGCAATCCTCCACCAGCGGCGAACTACTTGAAACCCGGGAATTTCCCACCAACGCGGGCGGAATCAACCGGGCCGTTGACTGGGTCGCCCGCCGTACCGGCGCGGATGCCGACACCTTCTGGGTCATCGAAGGTGCCGCGACTTACGGGGCCTCGTCGGTTGATCTCCTAGCGGATGGGCTCCGCGGGACCTGATCGCCCGTCCACACACGACCCGGACGATAGGCTTTATGTTCGCGCCCGTTCCATCATTGGATAGCACGAAGACGCCATTGACCAGCGAAATCGCTGCTCCCAAGGAGATCCACCTCCTGTTTTAACATTCACTGGCAAGGAAATCTGACATTTTATATGGGTTCAAAAGTTGGTGAAGCATGTTGCAGTACGTGCTGCGCCAGATCTCCGCGAACTAGCGGATAGTCCCCGGGAGGCCGCGCCTCCCGGGGAATCTGGAACGTTGATGGCTCCGGCCGGTCCTGGACCGGCCGGAGCCTTTCGTTTGTCCTTCGCATGACAGCCGCCTGCCTCTGACCGAAAGATGACCTGCGCGGCTGCTTTGCCGGAGGCGTTAGAGTTAAAAGGCACGTCTACCACCGAAGGGAGGGGCCGTTGGGAATCTTGGAGACCATCCGGAACCCGCAGGACCTGAGCAAATTGTCGGCAGCTCAGCTGGACCAGCTGGCTGGCGACATCCGGAAATTCCTGATCAGCAACGTCTCGCAGACCGGTGGACACCTCGGACCCAACCTTGGCGTCGTGGAACTCACCATGGCCGTGCACCGCATCTTCGACTCGCCCCGCGACAGCATCGTTTTTGACACCGGGCACCAGTCATATGTCCACAAACTCCTGACCGGGCGCCAGGACTTCAGTACCCTGCGGCAGCAGGGCGGCATGTCCGGATACCCGGCCCGGGCCGAGTCCGAGCACGACATCGTGGAAAGCTCGCACGCTTCCTCCTCGCTGTCCTGGGCCGACGGAATCTCCCGCGCCCGCCAGCTGACCGGCGACGGCGACCGCTACGTCGTGGCGGTGGTGGGCGACGGCGCCCTGACCGGCGGCATGGCATGGGAAGCCATCAACAACATCGCGGCTGACAAGCGGCGGCGCGTGGTGATTGTGGTCAACGACAACGGCCGCTCCTATGCGCCCACCGTGGGCGGGTTCGCCGACTACCTGGCTTCACTGCGCCCCACCATCGACTCCTTCCGCACCGCGCCCGCCTACGAAGGCACGCTCGACTGGTGGAAGCACAAGCTCCAGAACGGCGGCCCGCTGGGGCAGCTGACCTACCGCAGCCTGCACGCCATGAAAAAGGGCATCAAGGACTGGTGGGCGCCCCAGGGCATGTTCGAGGACCTGGGCATGAAGTACATCGGACCCGTGGACGGCCACAACCTGCAGGCCATGGAACACGCCCTCGCCAGGGCCAAGCAGTACGCCGGACCGGTGATTGTCCATGCCATCACGGAGAAGGGCCACGGCTACGCGCCCGCCCGCGCCCACGAAGCCGACCAGTTCCACGCAGTGGGCATCATCGATCCGGAGACCGGCGAACCCACGGAGGGTGCAGCCGCCCAGTCCTGGACGTCTGTCTTCGCCACTGAAATTGCGGACATTGCGGACGATCGCCAGGACATTGTCGGCATCACCGGAGCCATGCTCATCCCGGTCGGCCTGCACAAGTTCGCCGCGCGACACCCCGATCGCGTCATCGACGTCGGAATCGCCGAGCAGCATGCGCTGACCTCGGCGGCCGGAATGGCCTTCGGCGGACTCCACCCCGTCGTCGCCATCTACGCGACCTTCCTGAACCGCGCGTTCGACCAGCTGCTGATGGACGTAGCCCTGCACAAAGCCGGCGTGACCATCGTCCTGGACCGCGCGGGCGTCACCGGCCCGGACGGCGCCAGTCACCACGGCATGTGGGACATGGCCATGGTCCAGATCGTCCCCGGGCTCCACCTGGCGGCGCCACGCGATGCCTCACGGCTCCGGGAGGAACTGCGGGAAGCCGTCGCCATCGAGGACGCGCCCAGCGTGGTCCGGTTCTCCAAGGGAAGCGTCGGCGCGGAGGTCGAGGCACTGGAAAGGCTGAGCGACGGCGTTGACGTCCTGGCCCGGCGGCCGAGCGGATCCACCGAAAACGACGTCCTGATCGTGAGCGTCGGCGCCATGTCCGAGCTCGCCCTGGATGTCTCCAACCGGCTGGGCGCCCAGGGGATCAGCTCCACAGTGGTGGATCCCCGGTGGGTCCTTCCGGTGCGCCGCTCCATCGTGGCACTCGCGTCCCACCACCGGCTGGTCGTCTGCATCGAGGACGGTGTGCGGGCCGGCGGGGTCGGCTCCCGGATCCGCCAGGAGATGCGTGCCGCCGGGGTGGACACCGCCCTGAACGAGGTGGGCCTCCCGGTCGACTTCCTGGACCACGGCACCCGCAGCCAGGTCCTTGAACGGGTGGGCCTTACGGCCCAAAAGATCACCCACGACGTCGTGGCGCAGGTTCTGGGAACCAAGGTGCCTTTCGCACGTCCCCTGCCGGGGCAGGAACATCCCAGTACCGGTAGCCTGCCCATTCTTTAAGGGCTCCGCACGGCGTTCGCACCGGCCACCACCGAGTTTTCAGGCCATGAAGGCCCACCACCATCCACCGTTCGGCGGCAACAGACCGCGGGCGATCCAGAAAAGAGCGGCATGAGCGGGATTATCCGGGTTTACAAGCGTGACGAAGAAGGGGCCCTCCAGTTCAGGGAGGCCTGGTACGACGAGGACTACAGCCAGTTCGTCATGAACCACGGGGCCGTAGGGCACCAGAGCAAGACCGATGAGACTGACGTTCCGGACGCCGAGGCAGCAGAGCGCCTGATGGATGCCTTCGCCGTGCAGTGCGCCGAAGACGGCTATGCCGAAATTGCGGATGAAAAGCAGTTCTGGGTAGTTGCCCAGTACGCCCTCAAGACCCGGGAAGGCACCAGCCGGGACCGGTACCTCGAAGAAAAGGCCAAGGATGCCCTGATCAGCCACCTTGCCTGGCGCGGCCTCGGGACGGTCGAACGCTCCGAATTCAGCGACTCCAAGCTGAACATCTTCTGCCTCTGCCCGGATGTCAACAAAGCCGTCAGCGCCATCAAGGTCTGCATCCGCGGTGAGGACCTGGACTTCACCAAGCTGAGCATCGGCGCAGCCCCGTTCAGCGATCCGACAGTTCTGAAACTCAAGCATTCACCCAAGCAAGCCACAGCTTTCACCCTCTAACAAAGCCCGCAGCTCAATGGAAGGCAGAACGCCATGACAAAGAAGTCAGTCCAGCCAGGCCGAACACCGATTCCCCGGGGCATTGCCTCGCCCGCCCGCAGGGTGCTGGCCCATTCAGGCGTTGAGACGCTTGAGCAGCTCGCCCAGCTCGGAATGCGGCAGATGACAGAGCTGCCTGGCATGTGCCCCAAAACCATGGCCCAGCTGCAGGACGCCCTGGACGAGCACGGGCTGGGGTTTGCCGCCAGCTGAGCGGGCCCCTGGCTGACCGGCTTCGACCTGGAATGACGGGCCGCCGCTGGCTGCCGTTATAGGGTGAATCCATGAGCGAATACCGCCGTCTTGGAAAATCCGGACTGACCGTTTCCGTCGTGGGACTTGGCTGCAACAACCTTGGCCGGGCCAATACGGTGACGGAATCACAAGAGGGGACTGACGCCGTCGTGCATGCCGCCCTGGACACGGGGGTGACGTTCTTCGACGTCGCGGACACGTACGGCCGGGAACCTGGGCTCAGCGAAACAATGCTCGGCAAGGCGCTGGGCAGCAGGCGGGACGAAGCCGTGGTGGCGACGAAGTTCGGCATGGACATGCGCGGAGCCAACGGCAGCGATCACGGCGCCCGCGGTTCCAGGCGCTATATCATCCGCGCCGCGGAGTCCTCCCTGCGGCGGCTGGGCACCGACTGGATCGACCTGTACCAGTTCCACACCCCGGACCCGCTCACCCCCATTGAAGAGACCCTCGACGCCCTGGACGAGCTGGTGACCAGCGGCAAGGTCCGGTACGTCGGCCATTCCAACCGTGCCGGCTGGCAGATCGCCGAGGCCGAATTTGTCGCCCGGGCCCGCGGCGGTGCCCGCTTCATCTCGGCGCAGAACCACTACAACCTGCTGGACCGCCGCGCCGAACTTGAAGTCACGCCGGCAGCGGAGGCCTACGGGATCGGGGTGCTGCCGTACTTCCCCCTCGCGAACGGACTCCTGACCGGTAAGTATGCCCCGCACCAGGCGCCGCAAGGCTCGCGGCTGAGCCACACCCGCACCCAACTTGTGGACGACGCGGACTGGCGGCAGCTGGAGCAGTTCAGCGCCTTTGCGGCCGCGCGCGACCTCACCGAAGTGCAGGTGGCCTTCTCCTGGCTCGCAGCGCAGCCGTCGGTCAGCAGCGTCATCGCAGGAGCCACGAGGCCCGAGCAGGTCCGCCAGAACGCCGAGGCTGTCGCCTGGGTGCCCAGCGAGTCCGAGCTGGCGGAGCTGGACGCCATCTTCCCGCAGACCCCCAAGGTGGCCCTGTTCTGATGCAGTCCATCCTGATGGACGTCGACACCGGGATCGACGATGCCCTCGCGCTGGTCTACCTGCTGTCCCGCCCGGAGGTCAGGATCCAGGCCATCACCTGCACCGCAGGAAACGTGGGCGCACGGCAGGTGGCCCTGAACAACCTGGCACTCCTGGAACTCTGCGGCAGGTCCGGCGTGGAGGTGGCCATCGGGGCCGAGGCGCCGCTGAAGATACCGCTGGTGACCACCGAGGAGACGCACGGCCCGCAGGGCATCGGTTACGCAGAACTCCCGCCGCCGGCACAGGCAATCTCGGAACGCCATGCCGTGGACGTCTGGGTAGAGACAGTCCGGGCCCATCCGGGGGAGATCACAGGTCTCATCACCGGCCCGATGACCAACTTCGCGCTGGCACTGCGCCGCGAGCCGGAACTCCCCAGGCTGCTCAGGGGCCTGGTGATCATGGGCGGATGCTTCAACTACCAGGGCAACACCACCCCCACGGCGGAATGGAACGTGTCCGTTGACCCGCACGCTGCGCAGGAGGTCTTCGCCGCCTACTCCGGCCTTCCCTCGGACAAACTGCCGGTGGTGTGCGCCCTCGAGACCACGGAGCGGATCGAACTGCGGCCGGAGCACCTGCAAAGGCTGGCGGAGGCCGCCGGGGCGGCCGGACCGGAGCTCGTGCTGCCGGAGCAGCCGGAAGGGCAGCGCAGCGCCTCGGACAATCCGCTCGTGGCCTGCCTCGCGGACGCCATCCGCTTCTACATGGAATTTCACCGGCTGTATGACCAGGGATATGTCGCCCACATGCACGACGCCTTCGCCGCCGCCGCCGCCATCGGCCGCACGCCGTTCCAGACCCGGACGGCAACCGTGCACGTGGAAACCCAGTCACCCCGGCTTTTCGGCACCACGGTGGCGGACTTCCGTGGCCTCTGGAATGAGCCGCCCAACGCCCGCATCGTGACGTCGAACGATCCCGCGCAGTGCTTTGACGAGCTGATTGCGTCAGTGGGGTCCCTGGCGCGCGCCCTCCCGGCATCCGGGCACCGCGTGTACCCGTAGCACCACGGATTGCGCGTAGCACGCCGTGCCCGGCGGTCGGTAGGATGGTAGCCGGGCCAAGGTGACATAGGCGCCAACTTTTGCGTACGCGGAAGATCACGCCACGGGGGCGGGACCCGCCGTCATCAGCCTAAGGATCCACCATGTCACAGCCGTCCCTGACCCTTCCCACCCCTGGACAGCAGGCGGGCCGAAACCGCCGCCTGCTCGAGCTCTTGGGCGCCGCCGCCATCGCGGCCACCTTCGTCTACCTCGTACTCACCCAGCCCGCCGACATCGCGGGCGGACTGGGAAGCGTCTCCGCCCTCGTTGCCCTGGGCGGCTTCCTGCTCGGCGCCGCCCTGCTGATCGCCGGTGTGCTCCCCACGCTTCCCACGTCGACAGTTGTGCTCATGCCGGTGGCACTGGTCCTGAACATCGTTCTGGGTCAGCTCATGGGCACCAGCGGGCTGCCCTTTTACTTCGATGCCATCGGCACCGTGCTGGTTGCCGTGCTCGCTGGCCCCGCGGCCGGCGCCGCCACCGGCGCCCTGAGCAGCATCGTCTGGTCCTTCATCAACCCCACTGTCCTGCCCTTCGCCGCGGGTGCGGCCCTGATCGGGTTCCTCGCCGGCACCGCCGCCCGCTACGGGCTGTTCCGGCGCTTCTACCTCGCACCGGTTGCGGGCTTCGTCACTGGAATCCTGGCCGGCGTGGTCTCCGCGCCCGTCGCCGCCTTCGTCTTCGGCGGAACCTCAGGGGCCGGGACCGGCGCCATCGTCAGTGCCTTCCGGGCCATGGGCGACACTCTGCTCGCCGCCATCACCAAGCAGGCCCTGATATCGGACCCCATGGACAAGGCCATCGTCTTCGCCATCGCGGCCACGCTGGTCTACGCCCTCCCGCGGCGCACCACCTTCCAGTTCCCGTTCGTGCGCCGCTTCAACGTTCTCGCAGGCAAGGACCCGGCCAAAAGGGATTCCTGACCCGGTGGCCGCGCCCCGACTTAATCCGCTCACCCTGCTTGCAGCCGCCGCAGCAGTACTGGTTATTACGACGGCGGCATCCAGCTGGGCGTTTTCCCTCACCGTCGCGGCCGGTGCTGTCGCCCTTTCCGCCGCCAACGGCTGCGCACGCCGCGTCCTTCTTGCCGGCACCGCAATCCTGGCGCCGTTCTGGCTCTCGCTCCTGGTGATGCACGGACTCTTTTACCCCGAGGGCCGCACAGTGCTGGTTCACTGGGGGCCGGCTCGGGTCACGGCAGAAGGGCTGGGGTTCGCCCTCGACATGGGGCTGCGCACGTCCGCCTTCGTCCTGGTACTCATGCTGTTTTCGTTCAGCATCAGGGTGCCGGACCTGGTTGCCGCGCTGGCCACCCTTCGCCTTCCTCCGCAGTTCGGCTATGTCCTGGCATCCACACTGATGCTTGCTCCCATCATTGCCGCGCGGCTCGGGAAGGTCCGCCAGGCACAGGAAGCGCGCGGGCTGGTGGTGGGCAAAGGCATCCGGAGCCGTCTGGGGGCCGTGCGGCTGCAAATGATTCCGCTGGTGCTGGGCCTGGTCCACGATGCCGGAACCCGGGCCCAGGCACTTGATGCCAGGGGATTCGGGCGCCCCGGTCCAAGGACCACTTACCGGAAAGTCAACGATTCACACGCCCAGCGTGGCTTCCGCGTTGTCGCCCTCCTGCTGGCCGCCGTCGCGGTGGTCCTGCGGATCGCGGCCTCCTACCTTACCGGCGGTCCGGCATGAGCGGGCAGGAAACGGCGCGGGCAACGCTGCAGGCAGCCATTGACTCCTTCGCCTTCCACGGCGACTCCGCTCCGGCCCTGCGCGGAGTGCAGGTAGAGGCCGTCCCGGGATCCCTGACGGCGGTTCTTGGCGGTTCCGGCAGCGGAAAATCCACCCTGGGCCGTTTGCTCGGTGCGTGGCTGGAGGGTGGCCGCGACGGAACTTTGAAAGGCACCCTGCAGCTGTACGTCGGTGACAATACGGATGAAAGCCGCCCGCTGGTTTACTCCGGGGCCGACGACGACCCGCGGATCGATGCCGCCGCCTGGGCCGACCACGTCGGCTACGTGCCCCAGGATGCGGCGGCCATGCTCTCCGCCGTCCGCGGCACGGTGGAGGAGGAGCTAGCCTTCGGCCTGGAGAACCGCGGGACGGCGCGGGCAGACATGGTGCGGATCGTGGCTGAAACGGCCCACCGGACCGGTCTCACCGGGCTGCTGGAGCGGGACCCGGCAACCCTGTCCGGGGGAGAGCTGCGGCGCCTTGCGCTCGGCTGCGCCATTGTTGCTGATCCGGGCATTTTGATTCTTGATGAACCGCTGGCATCGCTTGACGACGCCGGGGCGCGGGCACTGACTGGACTGGTCAAAGCCCAGCTGGCGCGCGGCACAGCTGTCGTGGTGCTGAGCCAGCACGCCGACTCACTGACCCGCACGGCGTCGCAGTGGATCGTCCTGAAGGGCGGGGCCGTGACAGCGGCCGGACGGCCGGACCGGCTGCTTGCCGGCGACTCGCTCGCGGATGCCGGCGTGGTCGTCAGCGGGCTGCCCGGGCAGCGCTCACTGCAGGCACAGCCCCGGCTCTCCCCGGTACCGGCGGCTGCACCTGCCCTGGAGCTGGATGGCGTGTCGTTCGGGTATCACGCGGGCGGTCCCGGGTCATCGCTCCTGCTGGACAACGCGGACCTCAGCGTGCGGCCGGGAGAAATCGTGGCGGTGACCGGTCCGAATGGCGCGGGGAAGTCGACGCTCTTGCGGCTGTTCAACGGGCTGCTCAGGCCGCTGCGCGGGGAGGTCCGCGTGGACGGAAAAGCAATCTCGGGAGTCCCGACGGGAATTGTGGCCGAGCGGCTCGGGCTGCTGTTCCAGCATCCTCATGACCAGCTGTTCGAGCGGACCGTGCAGCGTGAGGTGTCGTTCGGTCTGGAGCGGCTGTTCGGCGACGGGGCACAGGCCAGGGCAGAAGCAGCGCTGGCGTCCGTGGGACTCGACGGGGACGGCGGCGTCCATCCCCATGAGCTTTCCGGCTCCGGGCAGCGCCTGCTGGCACTGGCTACGGTCCTGGCACGGGAGCCGGCAGTGCTGGCCCTCGACGAACCGACGGTCGCGCTTGATGCCCACGGTTTGCAGCGGCTCACCGCCGCCATCTCCGCGGCGGCCGGCCGCGGCGCCGCCGTCGTACTGGTGACGCATGACCTCGCGTTTGCGCGGGCGCACGCCCACCGGACGGTGAAGCTCAGCGGCGGTGTGCTGGCGGGCTCCTAGGAGCCCCGGGGAGGGGCGGTGGTTTTGCGGACGACCAGATGCGGGGTGCGCACGACATGGGCCGGCGCCTCCGCTCCCTCCACGCGGTCGGCGGCCCGGTTGACGGCCGCCGCGGCAAGCAACGGCGCGTCCTGGCTGACGGATGAGAGCTGTACATAGCTGAGCCGGGCCAGCTGGCTGTCGTCATAACCGAGCACCGAAACGTCAGCGGGAACCCGCAGACCCTCTGCACGGAAGCCTTCAATCACGCCGAGGGCTGATCTGTCGTTGAACGCGACAACAGCTGTAGGCACTTCTCGCACCAGCGAGGTGTCTAGCAAGCACCGGGCGGCCCTGAGCCCGTCCTCTTCGTTCGGGCCACCAGTGACGACAACGGCGTCCAGGCCGTGGCGTTGCATCTCGGCACGGAAAGCTGCGCTGCGCTTTTCGGCGGAAACGGCTGTCCCTCCGTCCACGTGCACGATGTGGCGATGCCCCAGTCCGATGAGGTGCCCGACCGCCAACCTGATGCCTGCGCGGTCGTCACTGCTCACAGAGTCGACGGAGTCCCCGACATCGTCGCGTAGGAGGCTGACGACCGGCACTTGGCTGGCATAGCGCGCCAGTTCCTCGTTGCTGAGGGCCGGCGAGACCATGACCAGGGCTTCGGACCCGAAATCCAGGAGCGACTCAATGGCCCGGGTTTCGGGCCTTCCGCTGGCGATCGCGCTGAGTGCGATTTCGTAACCGCGACCTTGGGCCTCCGCGTAGGCAGCATCAACTATTTCAGCGTGGAATGGCTGGGAGCTGGAGAAACTCAGGCCCAGCAATCTGGTTCGGCTGCTGCGAAGCAACCGCGCCCGGCTGTCCGGCCTGTAGCCAAGTTCCCGTGCGGCCTGCAGGACTTTTTGCCTGGTGGCCTCCGCGGCGCCGGGGGCACCGCGCATCACGATGGAGACCAAAGCCCGTGACACACCTGCTGCCTGGGCCACGTCCACGAGAGTGGGGCGCCGCTGCTGTTCCGTCATGCTGCTCCTTGTTCTGAAGCAGTCTATAGAACGATCTAGACAGGAAGCCAGCGGCATGCCACCATGGGTGAACTAGAACGATCTAGATTCTCCCAGGAGTCGCCATGAGTTACCGTCAGCACCCGGTCATCGCAGACCGTCCCGTCCGAATCGCCCTGATCGGCGCCGGCTGGATCGGAACCTTCCACGCCGAGTCTGTTGCCCGCCGGATTCCCAATGCCCGCCTCGAAGCCATCGCTGATCCGGCCATGCCCGCCGTCGAGGCCCTCGCGAGCCGGCTGGGCGTTGCGAAAATCAGCGCCGATCCCGCTGATGTCATCAATGACCCGGACGTCGATGCCGTGCTCATCGCGGCACCGGCGCGGTTCCACTCCGGTCTGATCGCGGCCGCGGCCCGGGCGGGGAAGGACGTGTTCTGCGAAAAGCCCGGCGGCCGCACTGTCGAGGAACTGGATGAGGCCATGGCGGCGGCCGAGGCCGCCGGCGTTATTGTGCAGTTTGGCTTCAACCGGCGCTACGCGGCCGATTTCGCCGCGGCACGGAAGCTGATAGATGACGGCGTTGTGGGGACACCCCAGCTGCTGCGGTCCCTGACGCGGGACCCGGGTACCGCGTCAGGGATCGCGAATCCGGAACGCATCCCGCCCAACACGATCTTCTTGGAGACCCTGATCCACGACTTTGACACGCTGAACTGGCTGAATCCGGGCGCCATTCCAGTGCGCGTCCACGCGGTGGCTGACGCGCTGGTTGCCCCGGAAGCGAAAGCCGGCGGACTGCTGGACACGGCGGTCGTCACCGTCACCTACAGCAACGGTGCCATTGCGGTGGCCGAGGCGAACTTTAACGCACTGTACGGCTACGACGTGAGGGGTGAGGTGTTCGGGTCCGCCGGCATGGTGACAGCCGGCGGTTTGCGGGCCTCCAGCGCGACCAGCTACACCGCAGCCGGCACCGGCAGTTCCACGGTGCGTTTAAACGTGGATCTCTTCCACGACGCCTACACGGAGGAAGTTGGACGCTTCGCCGACGCAGTTTCGGCGCGGCGTGAGGGCGTCCAGGCCATGGGAATTCCTGGTCCGGGCTGGGCAGATGCCCGCAACGCCCTGGCGGTGGCCCTGGCCGCGGCACGGTCAGCCGGGACCGGGCTGCCTGTGGATGTCGCCTCGATCGCCGCGCTGCGGGCAGCCGAGCCGGATCTCCGCTCTGTGGGGGAGCACGCATGAGCTTCCGCTTGGCCGTCTGTGCCGAAATGGTCTACGGTGAGCTGCCGCTGATCGAGAGGGTCCGCCGCATCCAGGGGCAGGGCTACGAAGTGGAGCTCTGGGACACCCGGGGGCGCCATATTGCGGCCCTTGCAGCCACCGGGGCCCGCTTTTCGTCGATGAGCGGCTACTTTGGCGGCAGCCTCATCGACCCCGCCGGGGCCGCGGAAGTGCTCGCCTCCGCGGAAAAGCTGATTCCAACGGCCTTGGAACTCGGTGTCGAACGGATGGTGGTCCACCCGGCCGAGCTCGGCGAGGGAGGCCGCGCCGTCCGGCCGCTTCACCGTTCTACCGGCGAGATGTGGCTGACAGGCCTGCGCACCCTTGAGCGTCTGGCCATGCTGGGTGAGAAGCATGGCGTGACGTTTGCACTCGAAAACCTGAACACGATTCTGGACCACCCCGGCATACCGCTGGCCCGGGCAAAGGACACCATGGCCCTTGTCTCGGCGGTTGACCATCCGAACGTGAGGATGATGCTGGATCTCTATCACGCCCAGATCGGAGAGGGAAACCTGATCGAACTGGTCCGTGCCGCCCGGCCATGGATCGGGGAGATCCAGGTTGCAGACGTTCCGGGCCGGTTCGAACCCGGTACGGGGGAGATCAACTACCGTGCCGTCGCCTCGGCCCTTAGAGATGCTGGGTACACCGGCGTCATCGGCCTGGAGGCAGGTGCCTTCGGGGGGCAGAGCCTGGAAGCAGGGGACACCGCCTTGGCCGCCTTCGGATCCGCCTTCGACGTCTGACCGGCTCGACGGCCACCTTCTTGGCGCTGGTCATGGTACGCGGTACCGCTGCGCTGGCGCACTCGGGCGCGTAGTAGGTAGACTAGGCTACCTACTATGCACACCACTCGCGAGGAGCATTGATGACCGGGAAGCAGCTGACACCAGGAGGCGCCCCGCCCAAGAGACGTGCCCGCGACGCACTCATCGAGGCGGCCTCGCGGCGATTCTATGCAAACGGCCTGGCCGGAACGGGAATTGACGCCATTACGGCAGAGGCCGGCGTGGCCAAGAAGAGCCTCTACAACAACTTCGCCTCGAAAGCGGACCTCATCACGGCGTACCTGACTGCCCGCCACGAGGAGTGGATGGGGCTCTATCGGATGAGGCTGGAGAGGGCGACCGGCGCCAGGGAGCGCGTCCTCGCGGTCTTCGATGCGTATGCAGATCACGCCGGTCTGGCGTACGAGCATGGCTTTCGGGGCTGTGGCCTGCTCAACGCCGCAGCCGAGCTGCCCGCCGGGGACTCTGGAAGGACGGTGGTCCGGCGGCACAAGGAGGAGGTTGAAGCGTTGTTATCCGAGCATGTGGCCGAGCTCCTTCCGCACTCACCTGATCGGGCGGGTTCAATTGCCCGGCACCTGGCGTTCCTGCTTGAAGGGTCGATGGCCCGGGCAGGCCTCGAAGGCAACGACAGCTGTATTCAGGAAGCCCGCGGGATTGCGGCCACGCTGATCGGCGGCCTGTGAAGAACGCAGGTTTCAGGGGAAGTTCCTGGGGGGCGCTGTTTGTCCTGGCCGCCTCGGTGCTGTGGGGCACAACGGGAACGGCGGCCACCTTCGCCCCCGAAGTAAGCCCACTCGCGATCGGAGCGGCAGCAATGGGTTTGGGCGGCCTGCTCCAGGCGGCGATTGCAGCACGATCGATCATGGCGTTCGCCACATCCCTGCGCAGCCAGTGGTCCACGATGGCTTTGGGGTCGTTGGCCGTCGCAACGTACCCGCTCGCCTTCTACTCGTCAATGCACCTGGCCGGCGTGGCGGTTGGGACCGTTGTCTCCATCGGTTCAGCTCCGCTCGCCTCCGCCGTCATTGAACGGATTGTGGACAAGAGAAGATTTACGGGACGGTGGACGGTGGGCGCGGTGCTCGGTCTGTCCGGTACCGTGCTGTTGTGTTTCGCCGGAGCCGGGCAAGGTGATCCGGCAGCGGATCTGGGATGGTCCACGTCAGCCGGTATCGGCCTGGGGCTGATTGCCGGGCTCACGTATGCGGTCTACTCCTGGGCCGCCCACCGCCTGATTAACACGGGCGTACCCTCAACAGCAGTCATGGGGTCCGTCTTCGGCATAGGCGGGCTACTGCTCATGCCCGTACTGGCAATAACCGGCACTCCGCTCGTCACTTCCTGGCAGAACGCGGCCGTCGGTGTGTATATGGCCCTTGTCCCAATGTTTGCCGGCTACGTTCTGTTCGGCTGGGGCCTGGCCCGTGTCCGCGCCAGCACGGCCACTACGATATCCCTCACTGAGACAGTGGTGGCCGCCATCCTGGCGGTGGCAGTAGTGGGCGAACGCCTGCCGGCTCCGGCCTGGGTTGGTGCCGCGCTGGTCGCAGGAAGCCTGTTCGTGCTGACGCTGCCTGCTGCTACAGCGCGTTACGGGCAGGCCGAAAAAGTCCGGGCGTCGAGCCCGTCACGTTAAAAACGTGAAGGGCCCGACACCGCCCGGCCGCGCCGCCGGCAGAAACTTACGGCCGGGACGCCACTCCGGGGGCCAGGAAGCGCCTGCCGTTGACACGCTCGGACGCGCCCACCCGGTCCAGATAAGGAGTAATGCCGCCCAGGAACATCGGCCAGCCCGCACCCAGGATCATGCAGAGATCGATATCCTCCGGCCCGGCCACCACGCCTTCGTCGAGCATGAGGCCGATTTCCTCGGCCAGGGCATCCTGCGTGCGGCGCAGGACTTCCTCGCCGCTTGAAGGGGAGGTCCCGAAAGACATCAGCGCCAGCGTCGACGGGGGAATTTCCTGGCCGCCGTCGGCAGCAGCCGCCCAGAGTGACTTCACCCCGTTGTCAATCAGCTTCTGCAGGTTCTGCGACACCGGGAAGCGCCCGCCGAACGCCGCATGCAGCGACTCCTGCACATGCTGTGCCACGGGCAGGCCAACCATCGCGCCCAGCGTGAACGGCGTCATGGGCAGGCCCATGGGCCGCAGGGCGTTGTCTGCAACGTCCGCCGGCGTTCCCTCGTCGAAGGCCGCGGTGACTTCGCCCATGAGCCGCAGAAGGATGCGGTTGACCACGAAAGCCGGAGCATCCTTGACCAACACTGCGGTCTTCTTGAGCCCCTTGGCCAGTTCGAAGGCGGTGGCCAGCACCGCGTCGTCTGTCCGGGGGGCCCGGACGATCTCCAGCAGGGGCATGACGGCCACCGGGTTGAAGAAGTGGAAGCCCACCAGCCGCTCCGGGTTCTGCAGGTCTGCGGCCATGGCAGTGACGGACAGGGATGACGTGTTGGTGGCGAGGACGCAGTCGGGGGAGACCACGGCCTCCAGTTCGGCGAAGACCTGCTTCTTGACGTTCAGTTCCTCGAAGACCGCTTCGATGACGAAGTCGGCATCTGCGAACTGCTCCTTGGAAACAGACCCGGTCACGAGCGCCTTGGTCCTGTTGGCGGCGTCCTGGCTGATCCGCGTCTTGCCCAGCAGCTTGTCCACTTCTGCGTGCACGTAGCCCACACCCTTGTCCACGCGGGCCTGGTCGATGTCGGTCATGACGACAGGGACCTTGAGCTGGCGGGCGAAAAGGAGGGCAAGCTGGCTGGCCATCAGTCCGGCACCCACCACGCCGATCTTGGTCACGGGGCGCGCGAGCTTGCGGTCGGGTGCGCCGGCGGGGCGCTTGGAGCGCTTCTGCACGAGGTCAAGGAATGCGTAGACCGTCGAGCGGAATTCGTCGGTCTGCATGAGGCCGGCCAGGGTTTCGCATTCCAATGCCGCGGAGTCTGCCTCCGACAAGGTCCGGGTGGTCTCCATGATCTCCAGGACCTTGGCAGGTGCGGGCGAGGCGTTGGACGTCTTGGACTCCACGAAGGAGCGGCCGGCCGCCACCGCCCCGGCCCAGCGGGCGGCAACTTCCGGGTCAGAAGGGTCGACGGCGTTGGGCCGCTCGGGTGTGACCTCGCCGGAGATGATTTTCGCGGCCCACGCGACGGACTGTTCCACGAAGTCGGCCGGTTCGAACATGGCATCGGCGATGCCCAGCCTGTAGGCATCCGGCCCGGTGAGCGTGCGGTTGTTGCTGAGCGGGTTTTCGATCATGACCCTGAGGGCATTTTCGGGGCCGATCAGGCGCGGCAGCAGATAGACCCCGCCCCAGCCGGGAACCAGCCCGATGAAGGATTCAGGGAGGGCCAGCGCCCCGGCTCCGGAGGAGACAGTGCGGTACGTGGACTGCAGGGCGATTTCCAGACCTCCGCCCAGTGCCACGCCGTTGATGAACGCGAAGCTTGGCACGCCAAGGTTGGAAAGCGTGGCATAGACATCGTGCCCCAGCTGCGCCATCCACAGGCCGTGCTCCCGGTTGTTGAGCGACTTCACCGCGGACAGGTCAGCGCCGGCCACGAGATAATACGGCTTGCCCGTCACGCCAACGCCCACGATCTCACCTTTGGCGGCCCGGTCACGGAGTCCTTCGAGAACGGTGCCGAGTTCCACGAGCGTGTTGGGCCCAAGGGTGGTGGGCTTGGAATGATCCAGCCCGTTGTCGAGGGTGATGAGAGCGAAGGTGCCTCCGCCTGCTCCGCCTGCGGCGGCGGGCAGCTCGATGTCCTGTACGTAGGAGTGGGTGACCGTCTCGTCGGGGAAGAGATCGGCGAGCTTGCGGAAATCTGCTGCACTCATGCTGTTGCTCCTGCGGTGTGGGTGGAGGCCGGGGACTCGTTGCGGGCGGATATTTCTGCGGTGTTTTCGGCGTTCAGGGGCCCCGCCCCGCTGTAGTCGGCGTGGTGCGGGTTCTCCCAGATGACGGTGGCCCCCATTCCCAGGCCAACGCACATGGCGGTGATGCCGTAGCGGACGGTGTGGTCCTCCTCGAACTGCCGGGCAAGCTGGTTCATGAGCCGGATGCCGGAGGAGGCGAGCGGGTGGCCCACCGCAATGGCCCCGCCGTAGCGGTTGACCCGGGGGTCGTCGTCGGAGATCCCGAAATGGTCCAGGAAACTCAGGACCTGGACGGCAAATGCCTCGTTGATTTCGAACAGGCCGATGTCCCCGATGTCCAGGCCAGCCTTCGCCAGGGCCTTTTCGGTCGACGGAACGGGCCCGATGCCCATGACTTCCGGCTCCACTCCCGCATAGGCATAACTGACGAGCCGCATCTTCACGGCCAGCCCCAGTTCCGCCGCGCCGTCGGAGGATGCCAGCAGCGCCGCCGTGGCGCCGTCGTTCAGTCCGGCAGCATTGCCCGCCGTCACGCGGCCGTGGGCACGGAAGGGCGTCCGCAGCGAGGCCAGGTCTTCCAGCGTGGTTCCCGGGCGCGGCGGCTCATCCACCGTGTTGACGGTCCAGCCCTGGCCGGGCTTCATGGTGGCCACCGGAACAAGGTCCGGCTGGATCTGTCCGGTGCCGTACGCGGCCTGCAGCTTGTTCTGGGAGGCAACCGCGTACGCGTCAGTGCGGTCCCTGGTGATGGCCGGAAAGCGGTCGTGCAGGTTCTCCGCCGTATTGCCCATGTTGAGGGCGGCCGGATCCACGAGCCGCTCAGACATGAAACGCGGGTTGGGGTCGGCGCCGGCACCCATCGGGTGGTTGCCCATGTGTTCCACGCCGCCGGCAATCACGACGTCGTAGGCGCCAAAGGCGATGCCGCCTGCGGTCGCGGTGACGGCGGTCATGGCGCCGGCGCACATGCGGTCGATGGCGAAGCCGGGAACCGTGCGGGGCAGCCCCGCCAGCAGGGCAGCCGTCCGCCCGATCGTGAGGCCCTGGTCGCCCGTCTGGGTGGTTGCCGCGACGGCCACTTCGTCGACGCGGGCGGCGGGCAGGGCCGGGTTGCGCCTCATCAGTTCGCGGATGCATTTGACCACCAGGTCATCAGCCCGCATGCCGGCGTAGATGCCTTTCTCGCCGGCCCGGCCGAAAGGCGTTCGCACGCCGTCCACGAAGACGACGTCGCGGACAACGCGCTGATTTCCGCTGCTTCGGTGTTGGCTCACGTGCTGCTCCTCATTGAGACGTTGGTGCCGGATCCTGGCCAGAAGTCATCAGGGATCCAAGCGTCAGTGAGCCCAATGTTACTCGCCAGTAACTTAGCGTGCAAGGAGCGGATTTCTGCTAGGCCGTGGGCTCTTTGGGTTCCTTCGGCGGCAGGGGCTGCGGATTCAGGAATGCCGCGGTGATCAGCGGCGCCACAAGTTCAATCTGCCACGGTCTGGCGCCCAGTGCGCTGAGCTCTTCGGCGACCGACGCTTCGCTGATGTCAGCCGGCGGGCGCCAGGCGACGCGGCGCAGGTAATCAGGCGTCAGCAGGTTCTCCAGCGGAAGATTGAATTCCTCGGCCTTCTTCTGCAGCAGAGGACGGGCTGTGGACAGTCTCTCCGCGGCGGCGAGGTCGCGCCCGGCCCAGACCCGGGGCGGCGGGGGTGCATTGGTCGGGAGGTGCAGCGGGGGAAGGTCGTCCAAGGTGCGGGCGGTTGCGATGCAGCGGAGCCAGCGGGGGGCCTCGCGCTGGGCGGCCCGGCCATGGAATCCCTTGGTGCCCAGCAGCTGCGGCACGGTCGCGGGCATGGCCTTGGCTGCAGCCACGAGGGAGGAATCAGGAATCAGCCGGCCCGGCGCCACATCCCGCTTCTGGGCAAGCGAATCGCGTTCAAGCCACATCTCGCGCACCGCAGCCAGCTGGCGGCGGTCGCGGATCTGGTGGAGCCCCGAGGTCTTGCGCCAGGGGTCGATCCTTGGCGGCGCAAGTCCGGCGGCGAGGATGGCAGCGAATTCCTGCTCGGCGAAGTCGAGCTTGCCGTCTGCCTCTAGCAGTTCGATGAGCTCCTCACGCAGCTCCGTCAGGACCTCGACGTCGAGGGCGGCGTAACGGAGCCACGGTTCCGGCAGGGGGCGGGTGGACCAGTCGGCCGCCGAGTGCTCCTTCGCGAGGCCGAATCCAAGGAGCTGCTCGATGACGGCGGCGAGTCCGACCCGGGGGAGTCCTGCCAGGCGGGCCGCGAGTTCGGTGTCGAACAGCCTGTCGGGCCACATGCCGAGCTCTGAAAGGCAGGGAAGGTCCTGGCTGGCCGCATGCAGGATCCATTCGACGCCCTTGAGGGCATCGTTGATGATCCGAAGGTCGTCAAAGGGTTCGGGATCGATGAGCCACGTGCCCGATCCCTCGCGGCGGATCTGGACCAGGAAGGCGCGCTGACCGTATCGAAAGCCCGAAGCCCGCTCCGCGTCAACCCCCGCCGGGCCGGTGCCGGCCGCAATGGCTGCCGCGCAGCGCTCCAGTCCTGACTGCGTCTCAATGACAAGCGGCACGCCGTCGCGCGGGGAGTCGAGGTCGATGACAACGGGGACGCGGCTATCGAAGCCTTCCACCGAGATGTGGGGTGTGGTTTCAGCAGCCGGGGCGCCGGCTGTGGTGTTTTCCGGATTTTGAGGGGTCATGATGCCCCTAGTTTACCGGCAGCACGCCGCAGGGCGGAGTCACCATGGGCGGGGGCCCTTAGTTCCTGCGCCTGCGGGGCAGCGCGGAGACGCCATCGGGGAGCGGAGGGAGGCCGGCAAACGTGCAGACCATGTCGGACCAGGCTTCAAGGTGGGCCTGGACATCGGCGCCGGCAGGGGTCCAGGATGCCCGGAGTTCGATGTCGATTGATCCGGGCCTGTCGGAGAGCGTGCCGAAGCTTTCCGACAGCACGCGGGTGGCCGTTCCGCCCGCGGCCCGGTAGGGGGCGCGGTGCGTTTCCAGGGCTTCCACGAGCCAGGTCCAGGCGACGGAGCCGAGCATTTCGTCGTTGCCCATGTCCGCATCCAGCTGGGCCCGGATGTAGGTCACGATCCGGAATTCGCCGTCCCAGACGGCGGAACCGTCGGGATCGTGCAGCAAGATGAAGCGGCCGGTGGCGAGTTCATCGCCGTCGGAGTCGCTGGCAGCAGCGGAGCGGGCCAGGGCCATGGCCGCCGGACCGTGGACAGCCGCGTAGTCGCTGCCGAGGCTGCCGGTGCCGATGACCTCGGCGCCAAGTGCAACGGCGAACGGCGCCAGCCGCGACGGCGCCGGGATCTCGTCCAGGCGCAGCTCACTGCGGCATCGTGCTTTCCGGAGCGTTCCCAAGGCGTAAAGAAAATCCGCAGGAACCTGGGCCAGTGCGTTCACAATCGCAGGCTACGCACTGGAACCCGCCGATCCCCGCAGGCTCGCCGCCGGCCGCCGCAATCCAGCCCCGGCAATCCGGCTGACCCTACCCGGCGGACAGCTCCCTCCTGATGGCCTCGACGAATGCGTCCACGTCCTCCTCGCTGGTATCAAAGGAGCACATCCAGCGGACTTCGCGGGCAGCTTCATTCCAGTCGTAGAAGCGGAAGGACGTCCGCAGCCGGTCCGCCACGCCCTCGGGCAGGATGGCAAAGACGCCGTTGGATTCCGTTTTCTGGGTCGGCTCCACTCCGTCGATGGCGTCCACCGCGTGCCGCAGCCTAGCGGCCATGGCGTTCGCGTGCGCGGCCGAGCGCAGCCACAGGTCGCCTTCCAGGAGCGCGATGAACTGGGCGGACATGAAGCGCATCTTGGAGGCCAGCTGCATGTTCATCTTGCGCAGGAAGAGGAGGCCGTGGGCGGCTTCCGGATTCAGCGCCACCACCACCTCGCCGAACAGCAGCCCGTTCTTCGTGCCGCCGAATGACAGGATGTCCACGCCGGCGTCGCGGGTAAATGCACGCAGCGGGACGTCGAGGTGCGCGGCGGCATTGGCCAGCCGGGCGCCGTCCATGTGCAGTTTCATGCCCTTGGCGTGGACGTGCTCGGCAATCGCGCGCACCTCTTCCGGGGTGTAGCACGTGCCCAGTTCCGTGGTTTGTGTGATGGAGACGGCCAGCGGCTGGGCGCGGTGTTCATCACCCCACCCCCAGGCCTCGCGGTCGATGAGTTCAGGAGTCAACTTGCCGTCCGGCGTGTGAACCTGAAGGAGCTTGATGCCGCCGATGCGCTCGGGAGCGCCGTTCTCGTCCATGTTGATGTGGGCCGTTGACGCGCAGACCACCGCCCCCCAGCGGGGGAGCAGGGACTGCAGCGACAGCACATTGGCGCCGGTGCCGTTGAAGACGGGAAAGCACTCAATGCCTTCGCCAAAGTGCCGTTCCATCAGCTCCTGGAGGCGTGCTGTGTAGTCGTCTTCGCCGTAGGACACCTGATGGCCCTCATTGGCGGCGGCGAGGGCGGCCAGCACCTCGGGGTGCACGCCCGAGTAGTTGTCCGACGCGAAGCCCCGGACTGACGCGTCGTGCAGCCGGGACATGGTGCCGTTGCCGGCCGTTTCTACAGTGGTTGTCATCGCTTTGGTCACGCTTTCAGTCTAAGGAGTTCCGGCCAGGTATTGCTGCTGTCACTGGGTCAGCAGCATCCGTTGCCCATTCAGTTCAGCGGCGGGTTTTCCGAACAGGCCGACGACGGCGGCTGCCAGATCCTCGACGTCGGTGTAACCGGGAAACTTGCGTTCGGGCTGGCGGCTCCGCATGGCACCGTCCACGAGCGCCTTGACCACGAGGACGACGGCGGCGCTGTGCTGTTCAGCGTCACTGGACTGTTCTTCGTCACGGGACGGTTCGTCGGAGAGGTGCCGGCCGCCGCCTGCCTGCCCTGCTCCTGCCTGCCTTTCGGAGTGCTGGTCCTGGCGGAACCCGTCCGCCACTGCCATGGTCCACGCCTCGGCGGCGGCCTTGGCCGCCGCATAACTGGCAACACCGGCGGACGGCACGGTGACCGCCGTCGAGGACACCATGGCAAACCGGCCGACCTCAGATGCTGCGAGGTCGTCGTAGAACACCCTGGTCACGTTCCTGAGCGTCGTCACGGAGCTGCGTTCCAGGAAGTCCCAGTCCTCGTCGCTCTGGTCGGCGATACCCTGGGCCCCGCGCCAGCCGCCCACGAGGTGGATGACGCCGTCGATCCTGCCCGCTGTCCGCACAAGGGCTCCGCGGAGTTCGCGGACGGCCGGCAGGCTGCCGAGATCGCAGATGAGAGGCGTGACACAGCTGCCGGCCTGCGCCGCGGCGGCTTCGATCCGGTCTTTGTCCGACCCGACGGTGTATACCGTGAAGCCGGCCCGCGCCAGGGCGCGTGCCACGGCGATGCCCGATGGGCCGCTCCCGCCGGTGACCACGACGGTGGGGGTGCTGTTTCCGGTCATTCAGTCATCGCCTCCGCGGCGGGGCCGGTGCCGGTTGCGTCTGATGATCCGGTGATGCCGGCGGTCGACTCGATCACGTGGCGCATCTTCTTTTCAAGCGCTTCGTAGAACATGGACAGCGGGAACTCGTCGTCCAGCACCTGGTCGGTGAGGCCGCGCGGCGGCCCGTCCAGGGGTAGGGCCCCCGGCCCCTTGGCCCAGACCGAGGCCGGGTTGGGGGTCAGCGTTCCGGAGATGAGCTCGTAAGCCGCCAGCCAGTGGGCGGTCTTGGGCCGGTCGATGGAGCGCCAGTACAGCTCCTCGATCCGGGCGCCGAGGTCAATGACGACGCCGGCAACTTCGTCCCAGTCGAGGCTGAGGCGGCTGTCGGTCCAGTGCAGCACGCGGTGCTGGTGCAGCCAGGCGAACAGCAGCTGACCGCCCAGTCCGTCGTAGTTGCGGACCCGGCTGCCCGTGATGGCAAAGCGAAAAATGCGGTCGAAAATGACGGCGTACTGGACCAGCTTGGCATGCCGGCGGGCCTCGGGATCGGCGGCT
The DNA here is from genome assembly GCF_918698095.1 of Arthrobacter sp. Bi83. Classification (GTDB taxonomy): domain Bacteria; phylum Actinomycetota; class Actinomycetes; order Actinomycetales; family Micrococcaceae; genus Arthrobacter. The sequence continues at coordinate 176,389 of NZ_CAKKLY010000001.1, read as the reverse complement.
TCGTCCTTTTCGATTTTCACGGATTCCCGGAAGGCCGTCAGGTCGCAGCGCAGCTCTTCCAGCGAGTACAGGAAGAACGGCATGCGCTGCTTGATCATGAACGGGTCGAAGGGCAGGTCGCCGCGCATGTGCGTGCGGTCGTGGATCAGATCCCACATCACAAACGTTTTCTCGGTGAGTTCCTGGTCCTCGAGAAGTTCGGCGGCCCCGGCAGGCAGTTCCAGGGACGTGGTGTCCGCGGCGGCGCGGAGGACCCGGCGGAAGCGGGCGGCCTCACGGTCTGCGAAGATCGCGCCCCAGGTGAATTTGGGGGTTTCGCGGACGGCCACGGTCTCCGGGAACAGCACGGCGGAGTTGGTGTCGTAGCCAGGTGTGAAGTCGAGGAAGCGGATGGGGACGAACAGCTTGTTGGAGTATTCTCCCTCTTCGAGCCCGGCGATGAATTCGGGCCAGATCACGTCGATCAGCACAGCCTCAACGAGCCGGCTGTTGCTGCCGTTCTGGGTGTACATGGGGAAGACCACCAGGTGCTGAAGCCCGTTGTGGCGGTGCTCCTGGGGCTGGAACGCCAGCAGGGAATCCAGGAAGTCAGGGATGCCGAATCCGGCCTCCATCCAGCGGGTGAAGTCGCCGGCCAGGAGTTCCAGGTAGCGGGCATCGTGCGGGAAGGACGGTGAAAGGGCTTCGACGGCGTCAATGATGGCCAAAACGAGGCCCGCCGCGGCTGCGTGGTCCGCTTTGTCCGGGACGGAGCCGTCCTGGACCTGCAGTCCGCGCAAGGCCGTGGCGGCTGCCTTGAGCTGCCGCCATTCGGGGTGGTCCGCGGAGATCCTTGCGGGGGCGGTGGTTACTGTAATGGTCATCTTCGGCGTGGCCTTCCTGGTTGCCTGAGCATCTACGCCGAGCGTAACAAGCAGCCAGAGTTCCTAATCCATTTTAGGCCTCAGCATAAGAAACTGTGAGGCTCATCGATCAGTTCAAGCCGGCCAGGTGTAGCGCCGGGAAGCCTCAGGACTCCGTGGCCGCGGTGCTGTCTGCGTTCTCGGCCGTGACCAGCCTCAGGGAGACCGAGTTGATGCAGTACCGCTGGTCGGTGGGCGTGCGGTAGCCTTCGCCCTCAAAGAGGTGCCCCAGATGGGAATCACAGTTGGTGCACCGCACCTCGACGCGGTCCATCCCGAGAGTGCGGTCGTGGATATACCGCACCGTTCCCTCTGCCAAGGGTGCCCAAAAGGAGGGCCAGCCGCAGTGGGAATCGAATTTCTCGTTGCTGGTGAACAGTTCGGTCCCGCACGCCCGGCACTGGTAGACGCCCGCAGTGTGGGTGTCCCAGTACTCGCCCGTGTACGGGCGTTCCGTGCCGGCCTGGCGCAGCACGCGGTACTCCTCCGGGGTGAGTTCGCGGCGCCATTCGTCGTCGCTCCGGACCACCGGCGTGCCTGCCGTGTTTTCAGCTTCTTCTGGAGTGCTCATAGCCTCATCAACGCTCAGGAGTCGCCGATAAATCCCGAGCCCGCGTACAGGTGAAGCACGGGGAGCCCCAGGCGGTCCTGGGCCTTGTTGGCCCAGTCGGTGTGGAAGGTGTCTGATACCGCGTGCGGCCGAGTGATGACGACGGCCTGTGCGGCGCCGAGTTCCTTCACCTTGGCCACCAGGCCGTTGACCGCCCCGCCATCCACCGTCTCGCCGGAGACCCCGCTGCCGAGACCCTCAAGGGCGCGGAGCGAGACGGACAATGTCTCCGCCGCGGCCGCCCGCTGCGTGTCCGGATCCGGTGCGTGTGCCGTCAGCTCCCGGAAGGCCTTGGCGATGTCCAGCATGGAGAGGTTTTCAAGGAGATCCACCAGCAGATGCCGTTCCGTGTTGGCTGGGACCAGCACGACCAGAGGCGCGTCACCCCCGTTCACCAGGCGTTCGATGTTGACGCGGTCGTCCGCACCCAGCGGCTCTTCTGTGAGAATGACGATTGGATCGCTCATGCCATCAGCCTAGCCCGGCGGAACCGTGCCCGCATGCATTTGCCGCCGGATGTGCCTCGGGAGCCGACTCCGGTAACAATGGTGCAATGGACTCCTCCTTCCGGCCAGGCACAGAGCTGCAGCGCCACCTGTTTCCCGGCACCGGCCAGCAGGGGGCGGCGGCCCTGCTGGACACCACGGCGCAGCCGGCCAGCAAGATGACCCTGCGGGCTAAATGGACGCTCGGCGGAATTATTGCCGGCAGCGCTGCGGCGGCACTCCTGGGGGCCGGATCGTCGGCCCTGGCGCTGTACTTCGCCAGGCGCGTACTGACGCCCTCCCGTGCGCGGCCGGCGGACCAGGAAGTGCTGGCCGTGATCAGGGTGGGCAGGGGCCTGCAGGTCATCCTTGCCGCGACACCGGAGACAACCCAGGACGGCGTGTACAGCCTCTTCTTCGATGGTGGGAACGGCCACGCGAGGATCGGCAGGGTCCTGTCCTACTCTCCGGCCGAGCGCACAGTGCTGCGCGAGGTGGAGACTGTCTACCAGGGAAACCTGGAAACCGCGCGCCGCGGCTGGTGGAGTGGCGCCGTGTATCCCGATCCCTCCGCCGTCGGACTTGCCTCGGAGGACGTCGGCATTGAAGTCGATGGCGGAACAGCTCCCGCGTGGCTGATCCGCGCCGAGCCCGGCGCCGAAACGTGGGCCATCATGGTCCACGGCCGCGGTGCCACCCGGCAGGAAAGCCTGCGTGCAGCCCGGGCCGCGCACGAGCTGGGACTGACCAGCCTCCTGGTTTCCTACCGAAACGACGGGCTGGCGCCCTCGGCGCCGGATGGCAGGTACGGCCTGGGATCCACCGAATGGCGGGATATCGACGCCGCCATCGCCTTCGCCCTCTCCCATGGGGCCCGGGAGGTGGTGCTCTTCGGCTGGTCCATGGGCGGCGCCATTTGCCTGCAGACTGCCGATCTCTCGAGGCACCGCAATGCCATCCGGGCCATGGTCCTCGACGCACCCGTCATCGACTGGGTCAACGTGCTGGCGCACCACGCCGAACTGAACAGGATCCCGTCCGGTGTCGGCCGGTATGGCCAGCTGATGATGGGTCACCGCCTCGGGCGCCGCCTCACCGGGCTGGCTGCGCCGGTGGACCTGAAGGCCATGGACTGGGTGTCCCGGGCGGTGGAACTCCGGACGCCGACCCTGATTATTCACAGCGTGGACGACGAATACGTGCCGTACAGACCATCCGCTGTCCTCGCGGAGAAGAACCCCGAAATGGTGACGTTCGAGGCGTTCGGGCAGGCGAGGCATGCCAAGGAGTGGAATGTCGATCCGGTCCGGTGGGAGAGCCTGGTCAAGGCCTGGCTGCAGCAGCAGCTTGCGCCCCGGCTCAATCCAGGACAGTTGAATCCGGGTCAGCCCGGTCCCGGGCAGGCTCCCGGCCGGCAGTCCGGCGTGGAACGTGACCTGGGGGATTAGCGCCGGCTGGGGCGATTAGCGCCCGCCGGTGATGGTTTTGGCGCTGGCCGCTACCGTGCTGATCGGTGCGGTGATGGCCTTCGTGAGGCGGATCAGGTCCGTGGGGCCGAGTTCGATGTCGAGGCCCCTGCGGCCGCCGGAAACGAGGATGGTGGCCAGCGCCAGCGCGCTGTCGTCGATGACGGTGGGGGAGGGCTGCCGCTGGCCCAGGGGCGAGATGCCGCCCAGGACGTAGCCGGTCCGCCTTTCGGCCGCAGCCGGATCCGCCATGGCGGCCTTCTTGCTCCCCAGGGCCGCCGCGATCGCCTTCAGGTCCAAGTTTCCGCTCACGGGAACGACGCCGACGGCGAGCCTGCCGTCCACCTCGACCATGAGTGTCTTGAAGACCCGTGCAGGGTCAACCCCGAGCACCTCGGCGGCCTCCAGCCCGTAACTGGCTGCGGCGGGGTCGTGGCTGTACGGGTGCAGGGTGTAGGAAACGCCCGCCGCAGCCAGTGCGGCTGTGGCAGGCGTTCCCTGGGAAGTGTTCTTTCGCGCCATTGGCCCGGGCCTGAAACCCTAGCTGGAGAGCCTGGCAGAAGCGGCAACCTTGCGTTTGATCCGCCCAAGCATTGCCGTCATCCCGCGCATCCGGAGGGGAGTGATGGCCCGGGTGAGACCCAGCAGTTCAGGCATGTCGTCCGGCACCGCAAGTATTTCCTCAGCCGTAAGGCCGTCCAGCCCTTCATGGAGCACGCCCGCGAAGCCCCGCGTCGTGGGGGCCTCGCGAGGCGCCTTGAAGAACAGGCGGAAGGCGGGGGACCCGCCGTCGTTCTTCTCCGTCTCGATGGTCAGAAACAACGGCGACTGGCACTCAACCACCTGCTCGAGCAGCTCGGGGTGGTCCCGCAGCCGCTCCGGCAGTTCGGGCAGGCCCAGAGAAAACTCCAGCAGCAGCTGGAGCCTCTCGGGCTCGCTCAGTGCCTGGAAGTCATCGACAATTTCCGCCAGCGCGGTGGGCAGTGCATAAGTACTCATCGCTTCAAGCTTACGCACTTTTGTTCCCGCCCGGTCCCTTTCTTACGGCTGCTTACCTAACGCCCGCGGGGACCGCGCCGCGCTCGGCACCCTTAACGATCGGTACGCGCACTGCATTGCCCCACTCGGTCCAGGAGCCGTCATAGTTCCGTACGGTGTCAAAGCCGAGAAGGTACTTCAGCGCAAACCAGGTGTGGCTGGAACGCTCGCCGATGCGGCAGTAGGCCACCACGTCGTCGCCTTCCGTCAGCCCGGCTTCGTCCAGGTAAAGCGCCTCCAGTTCCGGGCGGCTCCGGTACGTGCCGTCTTCGGCAGCTGCGCGTGCCCACGGAATGGACGCGGCCGTGGGGATGTGGCCTCCGCGGAGTGCGCCTTCCTCGGGGTAGGCAGGCATGTGGGTCCGCTGGCCGGTGTATTCCTCGGGGGAGCGTACGTCAATCAGTGGCTTTCCGAGGTGGGCAAGGACGTCTTCCTTGAACGCGCGGATCGGGGCGTCGTCGCGTTCGACGACGGGGTAGTTGCCGGGTGCGGGCGACGGAACGGCCGTGCTCAGCTCGCGGCCCTCGGCGATCCATTTGTCGCGGCCGCCGTCGAGCAGCCGTACATCGTCGTGTCCGAAGAGAGTGAAGACCCAGAGTGCGTAGGCGGCCCACCAGTTGGACTTGTCGCCGTAAATCACCACGGTGGTGTCGCGGGAAATGCCTTTGGCGGCGGCCAGGAGCGCGAAAGCCTGGCCGTCCACGTAGTCGCGGGTCACTTCGTCGTTCAGGTCCGTATGCCAGTCGACCTTGACGGCTCCGGGGATGTGCCCGGTCTCGTACAGCAGGACGTCTTCGTCGGACTCCACCACCACGAGTTTTCCGTTGTCCAGGGCTCCGCCGTCGATGGCGGCGGCGAGCCACTCCGTGGAGACCAGCCGCTCGGGGTTGGCGTAGGCGGCGAACTTTTCGTTCTGTTCAACTGGGTAGGACATTCATATGGCCTTTCACTGAAACGGTCACGGCAGACCGCCGAAGGAACCGGTCGGTCACTGCTCCAACACTAGCCACGGGCCGCGGTGAAAGCTTCCCCCCGTTAACAGGACGAAATGTGCGCTTGGTCACGGCTTCCGGGCGTGCGTGCACCGTGCAGGCTGGAGGCGGTGCCATTGCCGGTATTCTTTCTGGGGATAAGTCACCAGCAGAACGGACCACCTTGGTACAGATCGAAAAGCTTGCCACCCGGACGCCGGCGGTGTCAGTGGATGAGCTCCTGAAAGGGTTCTACCCGTCGCCCAGGTTCGGGCAGGTGTCCTTTGCCAGCTACAGGCCTGATACTTCGCAGCCCAGCCAGGCTGCAGCCGTGCACGCGCTGGAAGCATTCGCCGGGGGTGTGGGCGCCGGCGACGGCGCGGGACTTTTCAAAAGGCTCTTCGCGAAGAAGGACACGTCAAGGGCCGGTATCTACCTTGACGGCGGCTTCGGCGTTGGCAAGACCCACCTGCTGGCGTCGCTGTGGCACGCTGCCCCGGGGCCCAAGGCCTTCGGCACGTTCGTTGAGTACACCAACCTGGTGGGCGCCCTGTCCTTCCGGAAAACTGTTGAAGCGCTGAGTTCCTACAAGCTTGTGTGCATCGATGAGTTTGAGCTTGATGATCCTGGCGATACCGTCCTGATGTCCCGGCTCATGCGCGAACTCGCCGACGCCGGTGTCAAGCTCGCTGCCACCTCCAACACGCTGCCCGGCTCCCTGGGCGACGGCCGGTTCGCTGCGGTCGATTTCCAGAGGGAGATCCAGGTCCTGGCAGACCAGTTCGATGTCCTCAGGATCGACGGCGAGGATTTCCGGCACCGCGGACTGCCGGCGGCGCCGTCCCCGTTGCGGAACAGTGAACTCCACGCCCACATGAAGGCCGAGTTCGATGGCCAGACTGTGGCGGAGGATGACTTCAAGACCCTGATCGCGCATCTTGCCGGTGTGCACCCGAGCCGCTACCGCAAGCTCCTTGACGGAGTGGACGGTGTTGTTTGGCGGGATGTGGAGACGATTACCGAACAGGCTGTTGCGCTGAGGTTCGTGGTGCTCGCGGACCGGTTGTACGACAAGGACGTTCCGATCCTTGCCAGCGGTGTCCCCTTCGACAAGCTGTTCACGGAAGAAATGATGACCGGCGGTTACATGAAGAAGTACTTCCGGGCGGTCTCGCGCCTCACCGCCCTGGCCCGTGAAGGCCAGAACCACGAGCCGTCCTAGCGACCGGGCCGCTTAAGCGTCAAGAGTGCTTGAACGCCTCAGGCAGTCGACACACGGGCAGTTAAACGCCAAGGGCACTTAAACGCCAAAGGCGCCGGTGCCGCCTCTCGGCGGGACCGGCGCCCCCGTTGACGTGTCGGGGCAATGCCCGGGCAAATCCTTGTTACGGAGCCTTCTCGACCGGCGGCACTACCTGGCCCGCCGGGGCCTCGTTCGGCGTACCGTCTGCGTTGTCAACGTAGGTGGAAGCGCCATCCTGGACCTTATCTACATGGCCGGCGTACTTGCCGCCCGTCTTCGAGTCGACAAAGTCGCCCGCTTTTTCGATGCCGTCCTTGATGGCCTGCTCGTTGCCGCGGATCAGACCCTGAGCTTTGCCCTTTAGATCGTCAATTAGTCCCACGAGCACCTCCCTTCAATCGCGGAGCCAGATCGCTCCTCCGCAATCGATCCTAGCCCTGCGTCGGTTCTATGCCAAGAATCAGTTGACAAAATTTGTCAAACCGGTGAGGGTCCCGCTGCGTGAGGGCAAGAAAAAAGCAGCTCCGGAGAGCTGCTTGCTGTGTGGGCGATACTGGGATCGAACCAGTGACCTCTTCCGTGTCAGGGAAGCGCGCTACCGCTGCGCCAATCGCCCGGAACCGGAAAACCGGTAAATCCTGGGTTCGAATCCGAAAGGATTCCAGAGAGCGGACGACGAGATTCGAACTCGCGACATCCACCTTGGCAAGGTGGTGCTCTACCAGCTGAGCTACGTCCGCGCATGAAGTACGTCCCGGCAGGCCGGGCGTTCAACAACGAGCAAGTTTCCTTGCTCTGGTGGGCGATACTGGGATCGAACCAGTGACCTCTTCCGTGTCAGGGAAGCGCGCTACCGCTGCGCCAATCGCCCATTGAATCCGGTTAGACCGGAAACCATGGTTTTCACCGAGGTGGGTACGGGATTCGAACCCGTGTATACGGCTTTGCAGGCCGCTGCCTCGCCTCTCGGCCAACCCACCGTGTAAGCATCGATTCTTAAGAATCATTGCCGTGACAGTGTCCTGCGAGCGGACGACGAGATTCGAACTCGCGACATCCACCTTGGCAAGGTGGTGCTCTACCAGCTGAGCTACGTCCGCATTTCGGAGCTTCGATTCCTTGCCTTGAGCGGCATTTCCTCGCGTTCCAACGAGTAAAAACTCTATAGGAGGTTCAGGGAATCTCCAAATCGACCTCCCCGACGCTGGCGCAGACCCCCGTACTTCCTTGAATTCTAGGCGAATTCTTGAATTACAGAGGTGTAATTCAAGCGTCTCTGTTGGGTCGCTGTACGCCGCCGCCCACCCGATTTCCGTAAACCCCGCATCGTGGGCTAGCATTCAAATGCATCGGGGCGATTGGCGCAGTGGTAGCGCGCTTCGTTCACACCGAAGAGGTCACTGGTTCGAACCCAGTATCGCCCACCGATGAATGGTCCGTTCCGCCCAGGGAAATCAATCTGGGCGGGACGGACTTTTCTGTTTCCCGACTTAACTGTCAGCCCCCTGTGAAAGAGTCTCGCCATGACTGATCCACTTCTCGCCCACGCCACGGAATACGGCCGGATGTACGCGCGCTCCACCACGGAAGCGTTCTCGGTGCCCTCCATCACCACAGTCATCGGCCAGCAGCCCCATGGGCTGGACGGCTGGTTTGGCTACATGGGCGCCAGCAGCCTCGCCAAGGATCCCTCCCTTCCCGAGATCCTGGGCAGTCCGGCCAAGGTCCGGCAGGCGGTGAACCGCGCGGCCAAGGCCGCAGAAACGTACCGTGACGACGCAGCCCGGCGCGGCGACCGGGTGCACAACTACTGCGAACAGGTGGCGCTCCGTGCCTTGGGCAAGCCCCACCGGATGCAGGAAACCCGCGAGGCACTGGCGTCCAATGGCGAAGAAGCCTTCGCTGCCCGCTTTGATGAGTGGTGGGAGCTGTTCCGCGTGGAGCCCGTGGCGCCGGAGATCACGGTTTGGAACGCGACGGTTGGGTACGCCGGAACGCTGGACCTCGTGGCCAAGATCAACGGACGGACCTGCCTCATTGACTACAAGACCAAGGGGACCACGCGGGACGGCCAGGTCAAGCCGCTGGATGACAAGGTGGTCATGCAGCTCGTCGCCGGAATGAAGGCGGAGGAAAGCCTGGTGGACGCAGAGGCGGGGGAGTGGGAACCCTGGCGGCACGGTGAGGCTCCGGTACTGCTGGCAGTCGCCATCGGTGAGACGGAGGTGCGCCCCGTCCGGGCGAATCCCGAGGTGCTGCGGCACCACTGGTGGAAGTTCTGCGCGCTTCGGCGCGTCTGGGAAATGTCCGCCGACACCCTCAGCGCCGGGCCTGCACTGCTGCCGGTGGCGCCGCCGGTGTTTGCCTGACCGGTGTTTACCTGATCCATGCTGGCATGAGCACGGAGTTCACCACGGGCGCATTTCAGCACGCCTAGCACTGTTCATCCACGTCAGCAGCCGTAACCACCAGGGGTGCCGGCGGGGCGGCAGCAACTAAACTGGTCTGGATCCGTTACCGTCCACCGTGAGGAAATGACTGCAGATGGCAATTCTGAATATCCGTATCATCGGCGATCCCGTGCTCCGCACGGTCGCCGACCCTGTCACGGAATTCGGGCCCGAGCTGGCAAGGCTCGTTGCCGATATGACCGAAACCATGGAGGACGTGGAAGGTGCAGGCCTCGCCGCGCCGCAGATCGGCGTCAGCCTCAGGGTTTTCACTTACCGGATCGGCGGGCTCGAAGGTCATGTCATCAACCCCGTGCTGGAAAACAGCGAGGACTTCCAACCCGACGAAGTGGAAGGCTGCCTCTCCATTCCCGGGTTGGGCTTCCCCGTCCGCCGCCACCGTGCCACCCGGGTCACCGGCGTGGACCTGCACGGGAACCCCGTCGCGGTCGATGCGGAAGGGATGCTCGCCCGCTGTTTCCAGCACGAAACCGACCATCTTGACGGCATACTTTTTACGGACCGCCTCGAAGGCGAGGACCGCAAGGCTGCGCTCCGCTCCATCCGCAACGCCAACTACGACTCCATCACCGAACGGACGACGGCGAAGCGCGCCAAAACGGTCGGCTCCAGTTTCGGGGGCGGCAGCTTCGGAGCCGGAACGTCCGGTGCCGGCAGCTTCGGCGCCGCCGGATGAAGGTCCTCTTCGCGGGAACACCGGCAGTAGCCGTCCCGTCGCTGAATGCGCTGGTAGACGCCGGGTTCGACGTCGTTGCGGTGCTGACACGGCCGGATGCGCCGATAGGCCGCAAACGCGTGCTCACGCCGTCACCCGTCGCAGCGCGCGCCGCAGAGTTGGGCATTGAAATCATTCACGCTGCCAAGGTTGATGCCGAGGTCACCGCCAGGATTGCTGCCGTCCGCCCTGATGTGGCGGCCATCGTCGCTTACGGCGGCCTGGTGCCGCGAGCCGCACTGGATATTCCGCGCCACGGCTGGATCAACCTCCACTTCTCCCTGCTGCCGGCCTGGCGCGGCGCTGCGCCCGTGCAGCGCTCTGTCATCGCCGGGGACGACGTCACCGGGGCCGTCACCTTCCTTCTGGAGGAGGGGCTGGACACCGGCCCCGTGTTCGGGACGCTCACCGAAGCGGTCCGTCCGGATGACACCGCGGGAGCACTGCTGGACAGGCTGTCCCACAGCGGCGCCGTGTTGCTGACCCAGACGCTCTCCGCGGTGGATGCCGGGAAGGCCGTGGCCCTCCCGCAGCAGGGCCAGGTTTCGCTGGCTCCCAAGCTTGGACTCGATGACGGCCGGCTGCACTGGCAGCAGCCTGCCCTTGCCGTCGGGAGGCGGGCGCGCGGGGTCACCCCGGAGCCCGGCGCCTGGACCACCCTGGACGGCCAGCGGCTGAAACTCGAACCCGTGCTGCTGCGCCCCGAGGCTCCGGCGCTGGAGCCCGGGGCACTGGCGCTCAACGGGAAGAGCGTGCTGGTGGGAACCGGCTCGCACCCGGTCGAGCTGACCCGGGTCCAGCCTGCGGGCAAGAAAATGATGACCGCCGCTGACTGGGCGCGCGGACAGGCTTCACTTGAAAGCGTGGTGTTCGAATGAGCGAGTCCGGGACAAGCGGCAGCGGCCGTGGAAAAGGCCCCCAGCGTGCAGGACAGGGCGGCCAGGGCGGCGTCCAGCGGGGCCGGGACGGCAGTCTCCGGAACGCCCAGGGCAGGGAACGGAACCGCGGCCCGCAACGCAATTACACCGAGAATGCACCGTCCCAGCGCACCCGGCGCGCTGATCCGGCCCGGCTGGTGGCCTTTGAAGTGCTGCGCGCGGTTGCCTCCGAGGACGCCTACGCCAACCTCGTGCTGCCGTCGAGGATCCGGCACCACGGGCTGGACAAGCGCGACGCCGGCTTCGCCACCGAACTGAGCTACGGCGCGCTGCGTGGCCAGGGCACCTACGACGCCGTTCTGGCACGCTGCGTGGACCGGCCCCTGGACCAGCTGGACCCGGCTGTCCTGGATGCCCTGCGCATCGGCACGCACCAGTTGCTGGCCATGCGCGTTCCCGCCCATGCGGCGCTGGACCAGACGGTGGGGCTGGCCCGCGCAGTGATCGGCGCCGGTCCGTCCACCCTGATCAATGCCGTGCTGCGCAAGGTCTCAGCCCGGACTTTGGAGGAATGGCTGGAAGTCCTGCTCAGCGACGAGCAGGACGCCACCAAGGTAGCCTCTGTCCGCTACGCCCACCCGGAATGGATCGTGCGTGCGTTCAGGCAGTCTCTCGTGGCGCATGGCCGACCGGTCACCGAAATCAACGACCTCCTTGAGGCGGACAATGCTGCCCCTGTGGTCAATCTGGTAGCGCTGCCCGGACTGGGCAGCCTGGACGAGGCCCTCGAAAACGGCGCTGCACCGGGCGAACTCGTCGAAGGCTCCGCGCTTTCCAGCGGCGGGGACCTCGGCCGGCTCTCCTCGGTACGGGAAGGAACCACACGCGTCCAGGACGTCGGCTCGCAGCTGGTCGCCCGCGCACTGGCTGCCGTGGACCTTGGCGGTACTGACCTTGGCAGCCCTGCCGCGATCAGCGTGGCGGGGGAGGGCGAAGCCTGGCTGGACCTGTGCGCCGGCCCCGGCGGCAAGGCTGCACTGCTCGGCGCCCTGGCCAACGAGCGTGGCGCCACCCTCCTGGCCAACGAACCCGCACCCCACCGCGCCAAACTGGTCCGGCAGGCGCTGGCCGCCGTCCCCAACGACATCTGGCACGTCCGGACCGGCGACGGCAGGGAAGTAGGCAGCGAGCAGCCGGAACGCTTTGACCGGGTGCTCGTGGACGTACCCTGCACCGGGCTCGGTGCCCTGCGCCGCAGGCCTGAGTCCCGGTGGCGGCGCACGCCCAAGGACCTGGTCGATCTCGGCCCCCTGCAGCGGGAACTGCTCAAATCGGCACTGGACGCCGTAAAGCCCGGCGGGGTGGTGGCCTATGTGACGTGCTCGCCGCACCCGGCCGAGACCACGGCGGTGGTCAGCGATGCACTCCGCAAGCGCGACGACCTCGAACTGCTGGACGCCGGAAACGCGCTCGATGCCGTGAGCCTGACCGGACATCTTGACGCGGGCCACGAACTCACGGCCCAGCTCTGGCCGCACATTCACCGCACAGATGCCATGTTCCTGGCCCTGATCCACAAGAAGCGCTGATCCACAACAAGCCCTGATTTGCCACCCGCGAAAGGACCCGCATGCCGCAGTGCTGCATCAACCCCAGCATCCTCTCCGCCGACTTCGTCAACCTTGAAGCCGAGTTGAAGAGAATCAGCAACGCTGATTCGGTGCACGTGGACGTGATGGACAACCACTTTGTCCCCAATCTGACCATCGGGCTGCCGGTGGTGCAGCGGATTCAGGCGGTCAGCCCGGTTCCCCTGGACGCGCACCTGATGATTTCGGACGCCGACCGCTGGGCGCCGGAATACGCGGATGCCGGCATCGCCTCCGTGACGTTCCATGCGGAGGCGTCCATCGCCCCGGTTAAGCTGGCGCGGGAGTTGCGCGCCCGCGGATCGAGAGCAGGCCTGGCACTGCGGCCGGCCACCGCGGTGGAACCCTACCTGGAGATGCTCCCGGAACTGGACATGCTGCTGATCATGACAGTGGAACCTGGATTCGGCGGCCAGGCTTTCCTGGACCTCACGCTTCCCAAGATCCGCCGCGCCCGCGCCGCCATCGAAGGCTCCGGCGTGAACGTTGCGCTCCAGGTTGACGGCGGCATCACCGAGGAGACGATCCTCCGTGCCGCTGAGGCCGGAGCGAACGTTTTCGTCGCGGGCTCGGCCGTCTACGGCGCCGCTGATCCGGCCGGGGCCATCGACCGCCTGCGAAAGGCCGGCTCGCTCTAGCTCGACGGTGTTCGACGGCTTTGGCCGGCGGGCCCGGACGGCAACGCGGTTCGGCGTGCGTCCACCGGGCGCTGCCGACGTTACGGATTCCGTGACGGTCCATGGCAGGGAATACCCGGAGCATGCTCCGGGTTGTGTCAGAATAGCAACACACAATACGTGCTCCGGGGTCGGTGTAAGTCCGAACCGGCGGTGACAGTCCGCGACCCGCGAGCCGGTTTTTCCTCGGAAAGCCCGGCGGACGGTTGAACTGGTGAAATTCCGGTACCGACAGTTAAAGTCTGGATGAGAGAAGCACGTACGGCTGTATCTGTGGCGTCTACTGACGCCGCAGCATTGCACTGTCGTATACCCCCGGAGCCATCGCGGTTCGAGAGGGAAGGAACGACACAGACGCATGGACATTCGTACCGTGTGGCCGGATCCGGCGGTTTCCACGTGAGCGGCCAGCCGATCCACGCTTTCAGCGCCGCCGAAACCGCCGCCATGGACATCGCCCTGGAAGCTGCCCTGCAGGGGCCGCGGGGCGCCAACCCCCTGGTGGGTGCCGTCGTCGTCGGCCCTGACGGCCGTCACCTGGTGACCGGCTACCACCGCGGGGCCGGAACGGCGCACGCCGAGGCCGACGCCATAGCGGCAGCGGTCAGCACAGGAGTGGATCTCAGCGGATCCACCATGGTGGTCACCCTGGAACCCTGCAACCATGTGGGACGCACGGGACCCTGCGCGCAGGCGATCATTGATGCCGGAATAGCGAATGTCGTGTACGCCGTCGACGACCCCCACGATCCAGCGGCCGGTGGGGCAGCCACCCTGCGCTCCGCAGGGGTCGGCGTGCGGAGCGGACTGGCAGCGGACCGCGCGCTGGAGCTGAACCGGCGCTGGTTCCAGGCTGTCGAGGCCAAGCGCCCCTTCGTGACACTGCACATCGCCCAGACGCTGGACAGCCGGATCGCTGCTGAAGACGGCACTAGCCAGTGGATCTCCAGCCCGGAGTCTCTGGCGGACAACCACGCCATCCGGCGCCGGATCGACGCCATCCTCGTCGGCACCCAGACAGTCCTCGTGGACAACCCGCGGCTCACGGCGAGGGATGCCAACGGCGATGCCTCCGGCGAACAGCCCCTGCGGGCCGTGATGGGTCTTCGCGACGTTCCCGACGACGCCGCCGTGCGCGGCGACGACGGCAAAATCCTCCATTTGCCCACCCGTGAGCCCGGCGAGGCACTGTCCCTGCTGTTTGCGGCAGGCGCGCGTCACGTCATGGTGGAGGGCGGATCCAAGATCCTGAGCGCCTTCCTGACGGATGGCCTGGTGGACGAACTGATCGTGTACCTGGCGCCCACGCTGCTCGGATCGGGAATCGCTGCGCTCAGCGGCCTCGGAATCGGCACCCTTGCCGATGCCCAGCGCTGGGAATGGGATGCAGCCTCCGGCGGAGCAGTCCAGAAGCTGGGCAGGGACCTTCGGCTGCACCTGCGTCCGGAAGGTCCGGCAGGACCGCATGCCACCCAAAGCCCTGCGCCGGCAGCGGCGCACTCCACGTCAACCAATTCACTACCTGCCCGCACAGCAGCGGGCACAGCCATGGGAGGCTACTGATGTTCACCGGAATTATTGCCGAGCAGGGGAAGGTCCTGTCCGTGGACCGTAATGGGGATGTGAGCGCAACGTTGCGCCTGCACGCCCCCGGCACCGCCGACGGTTTGCCGCTGGGCGGTTCGATCGCCGTCAACGGGGTCTGCCTCACCGCGACCGAGATTGACGGCAAGGACTTCAGCGTCGACGTCATGGGGGAGACCCTCATCCGCAGCACCATCGGCGAACTCACCGCGGGCGACGCCGTCAACCTTGAACGCTGCGTGCCGGCAGGCGGCCGCCTTGACGGCCATGTGGTCCAGGGCCATGTGGACGGGGTCGGCGAACTCCTCGAACGCGAGGCCCAAGGGAACTGGGAACGGCTCCGGTTCGGAGTGCCGCTGCGGCTGGCGCGCTACATCGCGGAGAAGGGATCCATCGCCATCGACGGCGTCTCCCTCACGGTCACGGCTGTCAGCCCGGCCCAGGAAACCGCTCCCTGGTTCGAGGTGGGCCTTATCCCGACCACCCTGGCCGATACCGGACTGGGCGCCAAGCCGGCCGGCGGAAAAGTGAACCTCGAAGTGGACGTACTGGCAAAGTACACCGAACGGCTGCTGGCGTTCAGCGGCACGGCAACGGTTACGGAGGACCAGAAGTGAGCGCGGCAAAACTCGATTCGGCTGCCACCGGCACGCTGACGCTTGATCCGATCGGGGACGCTGTCCGGGCAATGGCGGCCGGCCGGCCCGTGCTGGTGGTTGACAACGAGGACCGCGAAAACGAAGGCGACATCATCTTCGCGGCCCAGCACGCCACCCCGGCCCTGATGGGCTGGACCATCCGTTACAGCTCGGGCGTCATCTGTGTTCCGCTCGCGGGTCCCCGCGCGGATGCCCTGGACCTGCCGCCCATGGTGGAGGTCAACCAGGATGCGAAGGGCACCGCATACACGGTCTCCTGTGATGCCGCCGCCGGCGTCAGCACGGGCATCTCTGCCACGGACCGGGCGCTGACCGCCAGGGTCCTCGCGGACCCCGGCAGCCAACCGGAGTCGCTGACACGCCCCGGGCATATTTTCCCGCTGCGGGCCGTTAAGGGGGGAGTGCGTGAACGCCCCGGCCACACCGAAGCGGCCGTGGACTTGTGCCGGCTCGCCGGACTGGAGCCTGTGGGCGTGATCGCAGAAGTTGTGTACGACGACGGTGAAATGATGCGGCTGGATGGCCTGCGGGTTTTCGCCGCGGAACACGGTTGCCCCTTGATTTCGATCGAGGACCTCGTGGCATACCTTGAGGTAAACGACCGTGTATCTTCACAGGGGAGCAGTCCGGAAGCCAGTCCGGCCGGAGAAGGGGAAAGACGATGACCGCAACTCAAGCAGCGGAGACCAGTAGCAACGGCCGGGTGCCGCATCCGGTAAGCGGCGGTCCTGTGGTGCAGCTGCCCGGGGCGTTCGGGAACCTCGTGACGCAGGCCTGGACCGATCTGATCACTGGCGCGGAGCACCTCGCTGTGAGCTCTCCCAACCCTCCCAGGGACGGCAAGGCTCCCCTCGTCCGGCTGCACTCCGAATGCCTCACCGGCGACGTCTTCGGGTCCTACCGCTGCGACTGCGGCGAGCAGCTCGCCTATGCCCTGGAAATGATCGAGGCAAACGGCGGTACGCTCCTGTACCTGCGCGGCCAGGAGGGCCGCGGCATCGGACTGGCCAACAAGATCAAGGCTTACGCCCTGCAGGAGGCCGGCTTCGATACGGTCGAGGCCAATGAGCAGCTCGGGCTGCCCGTGGACGCCAGGTGCTACAACGCCGCAGCGCAGATCCTGGCCGAGATGGGACTCCACGAGATCAGGCTGCTGAGCAACAACCCGGACAAGCAGAACCGACTGGCCAAGGCCGGCGTCAAGGTGGTGGAGATGGTTCCCACCGAGGTGCCCTCACGGGAACAGAACATCCGCTACCTTCAGACCAAGAAGGACCGGATGGACCACATGCTCACCCTGGATGGGCAGGCCGCGACTGTACCTGGCAACGGCTCAGGCACTTTTGACCACGAACAAGACTGAAGGATCAACACCACCCATGAGCGGACACGGCGCACCACAGATCGACCTCACCACCCTCAACCCGGCGGAAACCTCGCAGCTGAAGCTGGCCATCGTGGCCGCCAGCTGGCACACCCAGATCATGGACGGACTCTTGGACGGCGCGCTCCGCGCAGCCAAGGACGCGGGCATCAGCGAACCCACCGTTCTCCGGGTGCCCGGCAGCTTTGAGCTTCCCGTAGCCGCAGCGCGGCTGGCACCGCATTTTGACGCCGTCGTTGCCCTCGGCGTCGTCATCCGCGGCGGAACGCCCCACTTCGACTACGTCTGCCAGGCGGCGACGTCAGGGCTCACCGACGTCAGCGTCACCACCGGCGTTCCGGTCGGGTTCGGCGTGCTGACCTGCGACACCGAGGAGCAGGGCCTGGACCGGGCGGGACTGCCGGACTCCTCGGAGGACAAGGGCCACGAGGCCGTCACAGCTGCGCTGACCACCGCGCTGCTGCTCAAGCAGTACTGAGTAACCGCAGGGCCAGTCGAGACAGCGGGGATGGGGCGGACGCACCCAGCGTGTGTATTCGCTCACATCCCCGCCGTCATGCAACGGCCCGACAGGCGGGGTCCGGCCCGGAGCAAGTAGTCTGGAGGGCGTGAAGAATTTCGAGACGCTGTTCGCAGAACTGAGTGAGAAGGCAGCCACCCGTCCGGAGGGCTCCCGCACCGTCGCCGAATTGGAGTCCGGAGTCCACGGCATTGGCAAGAAAGTCGTGGAGGAAGCCGCCGAAGTCTGGATGGCGGCAGAGTACGAGTCCGACGACGCCGCGGCCGATGAGATCTCGCAGCTCCTGTACCACCTGCAGGTCCTGATGCTGGCCAAGGGCCTGAGCCTGGAAGACGTTTACAAGCATCTGTAGCCGCGTCCGCGTGGCCCGCTTGCCTGAACTGAAAACTTCCAACCCCAGAAAGACCTACCATGCTGCGAGTAGCTGTACCCAATAAGGGATCCCTGTCCGAAGCCGCGTCTGCGATGCTCTCCGAGGCGGGCTACCGCCAGCGCCGCGATACCCGCGAGCTGGTCATGGTGGACCCTGACAACGAGATCGAATTCTTCTTCCTCCGCCCCCGGGACATCGCCGTGTACGTGGGCCAGGGAACGCTTGACGTCGGCATCACCGGCCGCGACCTCCTTCTGGACGCACAGGTGGAGGCAGAGGAACTGCTTCCGCTGGGATTCGCGGCGTCCACCTTCCGCTTCGCCGGTCCGGTAGGCGATTTCTCCGACGTGTCCGAACTCGAAGGCAAGCGGCTGGCCACTAGCTACGACGGCCTGCTGCGCGACTACCTGGCAGACCGCGGCATCAAGGCCAAAGTCGTCCGCCTCGACGGTGCCGTGGAATCCTCTGTCCGCCTCGGCGTGGCGGACGCGATCGCCGACGTCGTCGAAACCGGCAACACGCTCAAGGCCGCCGGCATGGAGATCTTCGGGGATCCCATTCTCAAGTCCGAAGCCGTCCTGATCCGCCGCACCGGGCAGGGAGGCGCCGCGAACGGCACCTCGAAAGAGATCGAGGTCCTGATCCGCCGCCTCCAGGGCGTCCTGGTGGCGCGCCAGTACGTGCTCATGGATTACGACATCCGCAAGGACCTCGTAGAGGAAGCCGCCGCGCTCACCCCCGGCCTCGAGTCGCCCACGGTCTCGCCGTTGCGTGATTCCGAGTGGGTTGCCGTCCGCTCCATGGTCCCCAAGAAGGAAACCAACCGGATCATGGACGAGCTGTACGACCTCGGCGCCCGCGCCATCCTGGTCAGCAGCATCCACGCCTGCCGCATCTGAGCCGCCTCCGCAAACGCGGGCCCTTCATTAACAGCATTCTGCAGGACAACAGGAGAAGTCATGGCTGTAGCCGTACGCGTCATTCCGTGCCTGGACGTTGATGCCGGCCGTGTGGTCAAGGGCATCAACTTCGAAGGACTCCGCGACGCCGGAGACCCCGTCGAACTGGCCCACCGCTACGACAACGCCGGCGCGGACGAGCTCACCTTCCTGGACGTGACGGCGTCGTCGGGCAACCGGGAAACGACGTTCGACGTCGTCCGGCGCACCGCAGAGGAAGTGTTCATCCCGCTCACCGTGGGCGGTGGCGTCCGCGGGGTTGCCGAAGTGGACAAGCTGCTCCGCTTCGGTGCGGACAAGGCGTCCATCAACACCGCTGCCGTGGCACGCCCCGACGTCATCGACGAAATCACCAAGCACTTTGGCTCCCAGGTGCTGGTGCTGTCCGTGGACGCACGGCGCACCCGCCCCGGATCCGAGCCCACGGCGTCGGGCTTTGAAGTCACCACCCACGGCGGCCGCCAAGGCACCGGAATCGACGCCGTCGCCTGGGCGACGGAAGCTGCCGACCGGGGAGTCGGGGAAATCCTGCTCAACTCGATCGACGCCGACGGCACGAAGGACGGCTTCGACCTCGAGCTGATCCGGCTCGTCAGGGCCGCCGTCAGGGTCCCCATCATCGCCTCCGGCGGTGCCGGCGAACCCGCGCACTTCCCGCCCGCCGTCGAGGCCGGTGCGGACGCCGTGCTGGCCGCCTCGATCTTCCACTGGGGCCCGGACGACATGATGTCGCAGGTCAAGGCGGCCATCCGCGAAGCCGGTTTCGAAGTCCGCTAGGAAAGCCGGCAGACCAGCTGGTTGAGCCTGTCGAAACCAGACTTTTGACACCTGATTTCGGCAGGCTTAATCAGCGGTGGTTCGACAGGCTAACTCGGTGACACTTACAGCCCGACTTCGGCTGACTGAAGAAGCGCGACGGCGTCCGGCTGGCCCTCGAAGGTCACCAGAGCATGGCGGGTGCGGCCGTGGGCGTGCATCAGCAGTTCGCCGGGCTCGCCGACGATGGCTACGGAGACCGGCGCGCGTTTCGCGACATGCCGGGGGCCGGAGGGCCGGACGAGAACGATGCCGAGGTCCACGCCGCGGTAAAGGATGGCAGCCCGCTTGATGAGTTCATCCCACAGGGCCTCTGAATACTCCTCGTCGAGGGCACGCGGTGCCCAGCGGTCCACGGCACGCCGAATGTCCTCCGTGTGGACGAAGTATTCGATCAGGTTGGAGCTTTCGTCCAGCGCCTTGATCTTCATCGGCGACAAAGCAGGCGGTCCGGCGCGGAACGAGTTCACCAGTTTGCTGTAATCGTCGGCCGTCTTGAGCTTCGAAGCCAGCTTGGCCGTGGCTTTGTCGGAAGCCCTGGACAGGCCCTTGATGATCAGGCCGAGGCCCACAGCGGCCTTCCGCTCGCGCAGATACAGGTGTGCTGCCAGGTCCCTGGTCTTCCAGCCACGGCAAAGCGTGGGGGACTCAGGGCCGGCCGCCAGCAGGGTTTCGGCCAGGACTTCTCGGGACGGGTCGACGAAATGCATCACTTGTGAAACTAGCACGTCGCCGGGGCAGTTGCGCAGCGAATCGATTCGCCAATTTGTGCTGTTCTTCACACTGATCGGGGCCATGTGGTGAGGCACTAGACTTGACCTGATGTCTGAGCAGCCCGCCCCCAGCCCCACACCCGGTTCAGCCCCTGCCGCCGCCGTCGGCACTGCTGCCGGCGACCGCCCGTCCGCAAGCCCGCTTCCCGCCGAAATCGCCGCTGCCCTGAAGCGGGACGGCGCCGGACTGGTGGCCGCGATCGTGCAGCAGCACGACACCGACGAGGTGCTCATGCTCGGCTGGATGGACGACGAAGCCCTGAGCCGCACGATGACCACCGGCCGGGTGACCTTCTACTCCCGGTCCCGCCAGGAGTACTGGCGCAAGGGAGACACCTCGGGCCACGTGCAGTGGGTCAAATCGGTGGCCCTCGACTGCGACGGCGATGCCCTCCTCGTGCGCGTCGATCAGGTCGGCGCAGCCTGCCACACCGGAACACGCACGTGCTTCGACGGCCGCGGCCTCGACGTCGTGACCGGAACGGCCGAATAGCCCGCGTTGCACTCACCAGGTCCATCGAATCAGGCACAACCCAAGAACAGACGGAGAACCAATAGCCATGCAGGACCTTGGAATCATCAGCCCGGGCCTGGAAGAATTCCGGGAACTTGCCGGCCACAGCCGTGTCATCCCTGTCCGGCTCAAGGTGCTGGCCGACGCCGAAACGCCCATCGGCCTCTACCGGAAACTGGCACAGGGCCAGCCGGGCACCTTCCTGATGGAATCGGCGGCCGTCGGCGGCGCCTGGTCCAGGTACTCCTTCATCGGCGCACGGTCCCGCGCCACACTGACCACCAAGGACGGGCAGGCACACTGGCTTGGCCAACCGCCCACCGGTGTTCCCGTTGACGGCAACCCGGTCGACGCCATCCGGGACACGATCGATGCCCTGCGCACCGACCGGTTCGACGGACTGCCTCCGTTCACCTCGGGGCTTGTGGGCTTCCTCGGCTGGGAGACCGTCCGGCACTGGGAAAGGCTGACCAGCCCTCCCGAAGACGATCTTCAGCTGCCCGAAATGGCGCTGAACCTCGTCACGGACATGGCCGTCCACGACAACATGGACGGCACGGTGCTGCTGATCGCGAACGCGATCAACTTCGACAACAGCCCCGACCGCGTAGACGAAGCCTGGCAGGATGCCGTCACTCGCGTGAAGGAACTGCTGGCCCGCGTCAGTACTCCCGTGACCCAGCCCGTGTCAGTGCTGGAGCCCGCGGCCCTCGACTTCGCGTCCAGTGTCCAGGAACGGTGGGACGAGCCTGCCTACCTCGCTGCCCTGGACCGCGGGAAGGAGGCGATCGTTGACGGGGAAGTCTTCCAGGTGGTCATCTCCCGCCGCTTCGAGATGGAGTGCGGCGCATCCCCGCTTGACGTCTACCGGGTGCTCCGCAACACGAACCCGAGCCCCTACATGTACATCTTCAGCCTCGAGGACGCGGACGGCCGGGAGTACTCGATCGTCGGTTCGTCGCCCGAGGCGTTGGTGACGGTCACCGGCGACGACGTCATAACGCACCCCATTGCCGGGTCCCGCCCGCGCGGCAAGACCGTGGAAACGGACAAGGCCCTCGCCGAAGAACTCCTGGCGGACGAAAAGGAACGGGCGGAACACCTGATGCTGGTGGACCTCTCCAGAAACGACCTCTCCAAGGTTTGCGTGGCGGGGTCCGTGGACGTGACGCAGTTCATGGAGGTGGAACGCTTCAGCCACATCATGCACCTCGTCTCCACGGTCGTGGGACGGCTCGCCCCCACCGCGAAGGCGTACGACGTCCTGAAGGCAACCTTCCCGGCCGGAACACTGTCCGGCGCCCCGAAACCCCGCGCCCTGCGCCTGCTCGATGAGCTTGAGCCGCACCGGCGCGGAATCTACGGCGGCGTGGTGGGATACCTCGACTTCGCCGGGGACATGGACATGGCCATTGCCATCCGCTCGGCGCTGCTGCGCGAAGGGCGGGCCTATGTCCAGGCCGGCGGCGGCATCGTGGCGGACTCAGTCAATCCCACCGAGGCGCTGGAAACTGTCAACAAGGCGGCCGCTCCGCTCCGTGCAGTCCACACGGCGGGCTCGCTGCACAACATCGCGCCGGACTCTGCCTCCGCGGCTGACGCCACCGGCCGGAAGGCCGGGAAGGAAACCGGCCGGAAGGCGGGGAAGGAAACCGGCCGGACGGCCGGGACGGAAACCGGCCCGAAAGCCGGCGCAGAAGCCGGAACAGAGTCCTGATGGCGGTTCCGGCAGAGTCCGCCGCCAAGACCAAAGCCCGCAGCAGCACTCCGGCATGGGCGCGGAAATCCACCGTGGTCCTGCTCATTGCCGTACTGGCGCTGGCGGTCTTCGGCACCACCACCCAGACCTGGCTGACTGTCCATCTTGACCCGCAGCAACTGGGACAGGGCGCCGCGGAACAGAACGGACTCCAGGTCCAGGGGAGCAAGGCAGCCACCACGGTGACCGCGCTTGCCCTCGTCGCGCTGGCCGGCGGCCTCGCCGCGTCCATCGCCGGCAGGATCGCCCGCTGGATCATTACGGCCATCATCGTGCTGGCGGCCGTCGGGATCGTCACCGCTGCGGCGACCGTACTCGCGGACCCGCTGGCGGCCGCACAGGGTTCCATCGCCGCTGCCACCGGCATCAGCGGGAGCAGCGCGGAGGTGGGCGTCACGGCGTTTCCCGTCCTCGCCGTCGTCGCCGGTTCCCTTCTCGCGCTTGGCGGGCTACTGGTTGTCCCGGCGGGACGGCGCTGGAAGGCGCGGACCAAGTACGACACCGCCGCACCAGGCAGCCGTGGCGCCCAGACCGGCCCTGTCGACGAGATCGACAGCTGGGACCGGCTCTCGCGCGGCGACGATCCCACCTGAGCCGGATGGTCACGGAGCCACGCGGCGTGCCTGCCGATGACTAAGGCCGCGCCAAAAAATGGCAGAATGTAAGCAGTATTGATCCTGAGGAGATTCACATGAGCAAAGCCACTGTTTCCGGTACTAAGCCCGCGGCGCCCGGAAAGACGCACCACGGCATCGACCACAGCATTGACCTGGGCCACGGCAACAGCCCGGCCGCGTGGACCTGCGTGATCGTCATGCTGATCGGCGCCCTCATCGCCGCCATCGCGTTTGTCATCGCCAGCACCCCCATCTTCGTGGCAGGTGCCGCGGTCATGGTGCTCGGCCTGCTGGCCGGTTTCATCATGCGCAAGGCGGGCTACGGCGTGGGCGGCAGCAAGATCAAGGGCACCGGCCACTAACCGTGACGGTTCTCGACGACATCAATGCCGGTGTCAGGGAGGACATGGACGGCCGCAAGCGCCTCGTGTCCCTCGCGGAACTCAAGGACCGCGCCCTGGCAGCGGCTCCGGCGCGCGACGCATGGGCAGCCCTCGACGGGCCGTCGGCCACCCGCGATCAGCTCAAGGTCATTGCCGAGATCAAGCGCCGCAGCCCGTCAAAGGGCGACCTCGCGAACATCGTGGACCCGGCCTCGCTGGCGGCGCTTTATGCCGACGGCGGCGCCGCCGTGATCAGCGTGCTGACCGAACAGCGCCGCTTCAACGGCTCGCTGGCGGACCTGGATGCGGTCCGGGCCCGCGTGGACGTCCCGCTGCTCCGCAAGGATTTCACCCTGGACGAGTACCAGATCTGGGAGGCACGCGCCCACGGTGCGGACCTTGTCCTGCTGATCGTGGCCGCTTTGTCCGATCAGCAGCTGCGTGAATTTAGTGCGCTCAGCCGGGAACTTGGCATGAATGTCCTGGTGGAGACGCACACGCCGGAGGAGATCGAGCGGGCCGTGGATGCCGACGCCCGGATCATCGGTGTCAACGTGCGCAACCTCAAGACGCTCGACGTCGACCGGTCCCTTTTTGCCTCACTGGCCGGAAGCATTCCGGCCGGCGCGGTCGTGGTGGCGGAGTCCGGCGTGCGGGGAGCCGACGACGTCGCCCACTACGCGGCAAACGGCGCCAACGCCATCCTCGTGGGAGAGGCGCTCGTCAGTGACGCCACACCGCGCGAACGCATCGCGGAGTTCGCCGCAGCCGGGGCAGCAGCGATCGCTGCCCGCGTCTGAGCTTCGCCCTAACCGTGGCGCCATCCGGGAAACAGCCCGCAATAGGCTGCACACCGGATGCCGCCTGACATCAATTAGTCAAAAGTGAACAGGATGGTGAGACTGATGGCCGAAGCGCCGACAGCCGGCTCTGACGAAGGCTCGGTGGACGCATTCCTGCAGGGAGGCGCATCGCTGCGCCACGCCCCGGGACCCTACTTCGGTTCCTACGGGGGCCGATGGATGCCTGAATCACTGATTGCGGCCCTGGACGAACTGGAAGACACGTTCGAAAAAGCCAAGGCGGACCCCGAATTCACCGCGCAGATCGCCGATCTAAACAAGAACTATTCCGGGCGGCCCTCGCTTCTGACCGAGGCCAAGCGGTTCGCCGAGCACGCCGGGGGAGTGCGCATCTTCCTCAAGCGCGAAGACCTCAACCACACCGGCTCGCACAAGATCAACAACGTGCTGGGCCAGGCGCTGCTTGCCAAGCGCATGGGCAAGACGCGTGTCATCGCCGAGACCGGTGCCGGCCAGCACGGCGTGGCCAGCGCCACGGCCGCCGCGCTGCTGGGCTTGGAATGCGTCGTCTACATGGGCGCGGAAGACTGCCGCCGGCAGGCCTTGAACGTGGCCCGGATGGAGCTCCTGGGAGCCACCGTCATTCCTGTCACGAACGGGTCGCAGACCCTCAAGGACGCCATCAACGAGGCGCTCCGCGACTGGGTGGCCAACGTCGGAAACACCCACTACCTGCTCGGCACCGCAGCGGGCGCCCACCCGTTCCCCGCGATGGTCCGTTACTTCCACGAGGTCATCGGTGAGGAAGCCCGCGCGCAGATCCTCGACCAGACCGGCCGCCTGCCGGACGCGGTCTGCGCCTGCATCGGCGGCGGCTCCAACGCCATCGGCATCTTCCACGGCTTCCTCGACGACGCCTCCGTTAAGATCTACGGCTTCGAGGCCGGCGGCGACGGCGTGGAAACCGGCCGCCACGCGGCGACCATCACGCTCGGCCGGCCCGGCGTGCTGCACGGTGCGCGGTCGTACCTCATGCAGGACGACGACGGCCAGACTATCGAATCGCACTCCATCTCCGCCGGACTGGACTACCCGGGCGTCGGCCCGGAGCACTCGTACCTCGCCGACATCGGACGGGTCAGCTACGAGCCCATCACGGACAGCGAAGCCATGGAGGCCTTCCGGCTCCTGTGCCGCACCGAAGGCATCATTCCGGCCATCGAGTCCTCGCACGCCCTTGCCGGCGCCATCAAGGTGGGGCAGCGGCTGGCCGCTGAGGAGGCCGCAGCGGGCAACGCATCGGACAAGATCGTGATCGTCAACCTGTCCGGCCGGGGCGACAAGGACGTGGCAACAGCAGCCGAATGGTTCGACCTCCTGGAGAAGGATTCCGCAGAGGCCGCTATCGGCAAGGAAGGGGAACAGCTGTGAGCACCGCGCAGATGACCAGCAAATCGGCAATCGCCATTGACAAGGCCCGCGCGGAAGGACGGGCGGCCCTCATCGGCTACCTGCCCGCCGGCTACCCCAGCGTCGAGGAAACCATCGCCGCCGGCATAGCCCTGGCACGCAACGGCGCTGACCTCATCGAGATCGGCATTCCGTACTCGGATCCGGTAATGGACGGCCCGGTCATCCAGGCCGCCACCACGGAAGCCCTCGCCAACGGGTTCCACGTCCGCCAGGTCTTCGACGTCGTGGCAGGCATCACGGCCGAAACCGACGCTGCCGTCCTGGTTATGACCTACTGGAACCCCGTGATCCGGATGGGCGTGGACGAATTTTCCCGCCGCCTCGCCGAAGCCGGGGGAGCGGGCCTGATCACTCCGGACCTCATCCCGGACGAAGCCGCGGACTGGATGGAAGCCTCCGACAAGTACGGGCTGGACCGGGTGTTCCTTGTGGCCCCCTCGTCCTCGACCGAGCGCATGCGGCGCACCGTCGAGGCCAGCCGGGGTTTCGTCTACGCCGTCTCCATCATGGGTGTCACCGGTGCCCGGTCGTCCGTGAGCACGGCAGCCAAGGGCGTGGTGGCCGCGGCCAAAGAGGCCGGCGCGGAGCGTGTTTGCGTGGGCCTCGGCGTATCGAACGCGGACCAGGTGGCGGAAATTGCCGCCTATGCCGACGGTGTGATCGTGGGAACAGCCCTCGTGTCCGCCATCCGCGACGGCGGCGTGGACGCCGTGGCCAGCCTGACCAAAGACCTTAGCGCCGGACTGACCAGGAAGTAGCCCTCCATCATGCAGATGTTCCACTCCGCGGCCGCGCTGGCGAATATGGTGCCGGCGGGCTTCGTCCCGACGAGCATTCCGAGCCCCGACTGGTCCGGCTTCGACATTCCACTGCCGTGGGGCACGCTGCGCATCCATGCCTACGCCCTGTGCATCCTCGCGGGCATCATCGTCGGCCTGTGGCTGACGTCGGTGCGGTGGGCAAAGCGCGGAGCTCCCGAAGGCAGCGTGTGGGACATCGTCATTTGGGCCATCCCGTTCGGCATCATCGGCGGCCGGCTCTATCACGTGTTCTCCTCCCCGGACGCCTACTTCGGGCCGGGTTTTGACGGCACGGGGGACCTGTCCCTGATCCCGCAAATCCAGCGCGGCGGCCTGGGCATCTGGGGTGCCGTGGTGCTGGGCGCCTTCGGCGCCTGGATCGGCTGCCGCCGGGCGGGCGTCAAGCTCACGGCGTTCCTGGACGCCGCGGCGCCGGGACTGCTGCTCGCGCAGGCCGTTGGCCGCTGGGGCAACTACTTCAACCAGGAGCTCTTCGGCGGCCCCACCACGCTGCCCTGGGGTCTCCAGGTTGACTCCGACAACCCCAACTTCCCGTCCGGATTCCCTGCGGACACGCTGTTCCACCCCACCTTCCTGTACGAGTCGCTCTGGAACCTCGTGGGTGTGCTCATCCTTCTGGCGCTGGACCGGCGGTTCCACTTCCGCCGCGGCCGGCTCTTCTGGGTCTACGCCATGTACTACACACTGGGCCGGGTGTGGATTGAAGCCATGCGCATCGATGATGCCGAACAGATCAGCCTCTTCGGCATCACCACACGGCTCAATGTCTGGACCAGCATCTTCGTGTTCATCGCTGCTCTGGCCGTGTTCATCGTGCTGGGCCTGCGCAGGAAGGGCGACCAGCAGAGCGTCTACCTCCCCGGCCGTGAGCCCGTTGCCGGGCCCGGCACTGAGTCCGCCGTCGAAACGGCCGGCGACAAGGCCGCCGTTAAAACGGCCGCCGACAAGTCCGCCGACGAAACGGGCGGTGACAGACCCGTCGGCGAGACGGCGGACGGCGACGTGGGCCCCGCTAAAGAGACGGTCGGTGCGTCGGTAGCGCCGGCTGTCACCGGGAAAACGGACGACGGCGGGACCTCGCCGGAGAAGGCAAGCGGCCGTCGTGCAGCAGCCGATACCGTCCGTGATGCGGACGCCGTTGTCTCAGATAGTGAATCGCGTGATAATCTCCCAGATAACCAAAACGGTCCAGGCCACGCTTCTGCCCCAACGGAAGCAGTGCCGGCAGCCACTGGCGGCAACACGTCCGCCAAGGACTCGCCGGACACCGGAAAATCCGGTGCTGCTGCCACCGGACCTGCGCCGAAAGCTGACGGCACCCGCTAGTTCAGCGCCGGCACCGAGGGCAGCCAGAGCCACCGCTTGGAGCGCCCAACACCACAGCGTCGTGGCATCAGGGCCCATGCCGGGCAGCATAGAGCTGCTGACCGGTCAAGCCCGGGCGGAGAGCCTGCGTAACTGTTAGTTCAGCAGTCTTCCCTGCCCTACAATTTCCAGTAACTAACACTTTGTTGTGCCCATCACACCGGCGCTCTGAGTGGGGCCAACGTTGTCCCTTCCATACGCACGATCAGGAGGAAGGACGTCTCCCATGACCCAAACTCTTCACAGCCCCAGCTGGTCCGAACCGAACCAGCCGGACGCCGCCATGTCACCGTTTAAACGGTTTGCGGCGCTCCCCGAGGCAGCCGGGCTCTACAACCCGGAGCAGGAGAAGGACGCCTGCGGTCTTGCGATTATCGCCACCCTGCGCGGGGAGCCCGGCTACGACATCGTTGATGCCGCGCTCACGGCCCTGCGCAACCTCGAGCACCGCGGAGCCGTTGGCGCCGACGAGGGAACGGGCGACGGCGCCGGGCTGCTGATGCAGGTACCGGACGAGTTCTTCCGCGCCGTCACCGAATTCGAACTCCCGGCACCCGGGCAGTATGTCGTGGGCACCGCCTTCCTCCCCGCCGAGCAGCGTGAGGCCGATGCCGCCAAGGCAGGCATCGATGGCCTCGCCGCTGACGAGGGCCTCACCGTCCTCGGCTGGCGCGAAGTGCCGATCGTGGCCGACCTGGTCGGCGCCATGGCCCGCGCCTGCATGCCGTACTTCTCGCAGCCGTTCTTCGCCTCCTCCACCGGCGAGCAGCTGGACCGCAACGAACTCGATTCCCGCGCCTGGCGGATCCGCAAGCGCGCCCAAAACAAGTTTGGCGTCTACTTCCCGTCGCTGTCCTCACGGACCATCGTCTACAAGGGCATGCTGACCACGGCCCAGCTGGAGCCGTTCTACCCGGACCTCTCCGACAAGCGCTTCAAGACCAAGCTCGCGATCGTCCACTCCCGCTTCTCCACCAACACCTTCCCGTCCTGGCCACTCGCACAGCCGTTCCGCACCATCGCCCACAATGGTGAAATCAACACCGTCAAGGGCAACCGGAACTGGATGCGCGCCCGCCAGTCCCAGCTGGCCAACCCGCTGCTGGGGGATTCCCCGGAAGAACTGTTCCCGATCTGCACCCCCGGTGCCTCTGACTCGGCGTCCTTCGATGAGGTGGCGGAGCTGCTCTGGCTCTCCGGCCGCCCCATCACGCACTCGATCATGATGATGATCCCGGAGGCGTGGGAAAACCACGCCACCATGGATCCGGCACGCCGTGCGTTCTACGAGTACCACTCCCTGTTGATGGAGCCGTGGGACGGACCGGCCGCTGTGTCGTTCACCGACGGCAACCTCGTCGGGGCCACGCTGGACCGCAACGGACTGCGCCCCGGCCGCTACTGGATCACCGAGGACGGCCTGGTCGTCTTCGCCTCCGAGGTGGGCGTCATCGACGTCGAACCCTCCAAGGTGGTCAAGAAGGGCCGCGTTTCCCCCGGCAAGATGTTCCTGGTGGACACCGAAGCCGGCCGGATCATCGACGACGAAGAGGTCAAGGCCGAGGTCGCCGCGGCGAACCCCTGGGCCGAATGGGTCAAGGACAACCTGATCGACCTCAACGAGCTCCCCGAGCGCGAGCACGTGGTGCACACGGCCGCGTCCGTGAACATCCGCCAGCGGACCTTTGGCTACACCACCGAAGAGCTCAAGATCCTGCTCGGCCCGATGGCACGCACGGGGGCCGAGCCGCTGGGTGCCATGGGCTCCGATACGCCGGTTGCCGTCCTGTCCAAGCGCCCCCGGCTGCTGTTCGATTACTTTGTGCAGTCCTTCGCGCAGGTCACCAACCCGCCGCTGGACGCGATTCGTGAAGAGCTGGTCACGTCGCTGACGTGCGCCATCGGCCCCAACGGCAACCTGCTCGACACCAAGCAGGTCCGCCAGCCGCAGGTTTCGCTGCCGTTCCCGGTCATCAACAACGACCAGCTGGCGAAGATCGCCAACATCGAGAATGCTGACGGCGACAAGGTCGCCATGAAGGTTCGCGGCCTCTACCGGCCCGAGGGCGGCGAGAACGCCCTGCGTGCCCGGCTGACCGAGATCTGCGAGCAGGTTTCGGGCGCCATCAACCGCGGTGTGCAGTACGTGGTGCTGTCCGACCGTGACTCCAACGCCCAGTGGGCGCCCATTCCTTCGCTGCTGCTGGTCAGCGCCGTGCACCACCACCTGCTGCGCAGCGCCAACCGCACCAAGACGGCCCTCGTGGTCGAGGCCGGCGACGTCCGCGAGACGCACCATGTGGCAGTGCTCGTGGGCTACGGCGCCTCGGCCGTCAACCCGTACCTGGCCATGGAGTCCGTGGAGCAGCTCATCACAGCAGGCGACGTCGTTGGCGTCACCGCGCAGGATGGCGTCTACAACCTCATCAAGGGGCTCGGCAAGGGCGTCCTGAAGATCATGTCCAAGATGGGTATCTCCACCGTGGCCTCCTACACCGGTGCGCAGACCTTCGAAGCGCTCGGCCTGGGCCAGGAGCTCGTGGACGAATTCTTCTCAGGCACGCACTCCCAGCTGGGCGGCGTGGGCCTGGACGTCATCGCGGCCGAAGTGTCCGCACGGCACCAGATGGCCTACCCCGAGGGCGGCATTGAGCAGCCGCACCGCCCGCTGCTCGGCGGCGGCGAATACCAGTGGCGCCGCGACGGCGAGCCGCACCTCTTCAACCCGGAGACGGTCTTCCGGCTGCAGCACGCCACGCGTGAGCGCCGCTACGACATCTTCAAGTCCTACACCAAGGGCGTGGACGACCAGTCCGAGAACCTGATGACCCTGCGCGGTCTCCTTAAGTTCAAGGACGGCGCCCGTCCCGCAGTGCCGCTCGAGGAAGTGGAGCCGGTCTCCAGCATCGTCAAGCGGTTCTCCACGGGTGCCATGAGCTACGGCTCCATCTCCAAGGAAGCCCACGAAACGCTCGCGATCGCGATGAACCGCCTGGGCGGCAAGTCCAACACCGGTGAAGGCGGCGAGGACGTGGACCGCCTGCTCGATCCCGAGCGCCGCTCCGCCGTCAAGCAGATCGCATCCGGCCGGTTCGGTGTCACGAGCCTGTATCTGACCAACGCTGACGACATCCAGATCAAGATGGCTCAGGGCGCCAAGCCCGGCGAAGGCGGCCAGCTGATGGCCCAGAAGGTTTACCCCTGGGTTGCCCGGACCCGCCACTCGACCCCCGGCGTCGGACTGATTTCCCCGCCCCCGCACCACGACATTTACTCCATCGAGGACCTTGCGCAGCTCATCTACGATGCCAAGCGCGCCAATCCTTCGGCCCGCGTGCACGTCAAGCTCGTCTCCGAGGTGGGCATCGGCACAGTTGCCGCCGGTGTGACGAAGGCGAAGGCCGACGTCGT
Source organism: Arthrobacter sp. Bi83 (assembly GCF_918698095.1). Taxonomy (GTDB): domain Bacteria; phylum Actinomycetota; class Actinomycetes; order Actinomycetales; family Micrococcaceae; genus Arthrobacter. Next base: position 145,070 of record NZ_CAKKLY010000001.1, on the reverse strand, counting down.
GCTCGTTTCCGGACACGACGGCGGAACCGGCGCCTCGCCGCTGAACTCGCTCAAGCACGCCGGTGTCCCGTGGGAGCTGGGGCTCGCAGAGACCCAGCAGACGCTCATGCTCAACGGCCTGCGCGACCGCGTGGTGGTGCAGGTGGACGGCCAGCTCAAGACCGGCCGCGACGTCGTGATTGCTGCCCTGCTCGGCGGCGAGGAATTCGGCTTCGCCACGGCCCCGCTGGTGGTCGAAGGCTGCATCATGATGCGCGTCTGCCACCTGGACACGTGCCCGGTGGGCGTTGCCACGCAGAACCCCGAGCTGCGGGCCCGCTTCAGCGGCAAGCCCGAGTTCGTGGTCAACTTCTTCGAGTTCCTGGCAGAGGAAGTCCGCGAAATCCTCGCGGAACTTGGCTTCCGGAGCATCGAGGAAGCGATTGGCCACGCAGAAATGCTGGACACCCGCGAGGCGATCAACCACTGGAAGGCCGAGGGCCTGGACCTTGATCCGATCCTGCACGGGCTGGAGTTCGACGACGACGCCCCGCTGCGGAACCTGACCGGCCAGAACCACGAGCTGGACAAGCACTTCGACCAGCGGCTCATCGCCATGGCAGCGGAAGCGCTGAGCGACCGCGCCCCGGTGAAGATTGCCGTGGATGTCATCAACACCGACCGTTCGGTGGGCACCATGCTCGGCCACGTGGTCACCAAGACGTTCAGCACGGACGTGCTGGCCACGGACACTATCGACATCACGCTCACGGGAACGGCCGGCCAGTCGCTGGGCGCCTTCCTGCCTGCCGGCATCACGCTGCGCATGTACGGCGATTCCAATGACTACGTCGGCAAGGGCCTCTCCGGCGGCCGGATCATCGTCCGCCCGGACCGCACCAACGTGTTCAATGCGGAGAGCAACGTGATCGCCGGAAACGTGATCGGCTACGGCGCCACGAGCGGCGAAATGTTCCTGCGCGGCCAGGTGGGCGAACGCTTCCTGGTCCGGAACTCCGGCGCCACGGCGGTAGTCGAGGGCATCGGCGACCACGGCTGCGAGTACATGACCGGCGGCCAGACGCTCATCATCGGACGGACCGGGCGCAACTTCGGCGCCGGCATGTCCGGCGGCACGGCCTACGTTCTGGACCTGCGGACCACCCGCGTGAACAAGCAGGCGCTGGAGTCCGGCGAGCTGCAGCTCCGCGACCTGGACGCCGAGGACCGCGACATCGTGCACGGCCTCCTCGTCAAGCACGTCGAGGAAACCGACTCGCAGCTCGCGGCGCGCCTGCTCGAGAACTTCGATGACACCGCTGCCCGCATTACCAAGGTGCTGCCGCGCGACTACGCGGCCGTGCTGCAAACCCGTCTTGACGCCATCGAAGAGGGCCTGGACCCCGACGGCGAAGAAGTTTGGTCTCGAATCCTGGAGGTGACCGGTGGCTGACCCACGCGGATTTCTGAAAGTACGCCAGCGTGAAACCCAGCCACGCCGCCCCGTTCCCGTCCGCATCATGGACTGGAAGGAAGTCTATGAGGCCCAGGAAAAGGGTGTCCTCAAGAGCCAGGCCGGCCGCTGCATGGATTGCGGCGTGCCGTTCTGCCACCAGGGCTGCCCGCTCGGGAACCTGATCCCCGAGTGGAACGACCTCATGTGGCGGGACAAGGGCGAGGAAGCGATTGAGCGGCTGCACGCCACCAACAATTTCCCCGAGTTCACCGGCCGCCTGTGCCCGGCTCCCTGCGAGGCGTCCTGCGTGCTGGGCATCAACCAGCCCGCCGTGACCATCAAGCAGGTGGAGGTTTCCATCATCGATGAGGCCTTCGACAACGGCTGGGTCAACCCGCTGCCTCCCACGCGCCTCACCGGCAAGACGGTCGCCGTCGTCGGCTCCGGCCCGGCAGGTCTGGCGGTCGCCCAGCAGCTGACGCGCGTGGGCCACACCGTGGCAGTCTACGAACGCGACGACAAGATCGGGGGACTGCTGCGCTACGGCATCCCCGATTTCAAGATGGAAAAAGAGCAGGTGGACCGCCGGCTTGAGCAGATGAAGGCTGAAGGCACCCGCTTCCGTACCGGCGTCGCCGTCGGCACGGACGTGACGTGGGAGCAGCTGCGCCGCCGTTACGACTCAGTGGTCATTGCCACCGGCGCCACCGTGCCGCGCGACCTGAACATCCCGGGCCGCGAGCTTGACGGTGTCCACTTCGCGATGGACTACCTCGTGCCGGCCAACCGCGTAGTGGCGGGGGAGTCGGTGGAAAACCAGATCCACGCCAAGGGCAAGCATGTGGTGATCCTTGGCGGCGGTGACACCGGCGCTGACTGCCTCGGCACCGCGCACCGCCACGGCGCCGCGTCGGTGACCACCCTGGCCATCGGCAAGCAGCCCCCGGCGGAACGGGCGGGCCACCAGCCCTGGCCGACTTTTCCCACGCTTTTCGAAGTTGCCAGCGCCCACGAAGAAGGCGGTGAGCGCACGTACCTCGCCTCCACCGTGGAATTTGTCGGTGAAAACGGCAAGCTGACCGGCGTCAAGGTCGCCGAAACCGAGTTCGTTGACGGCAAGCGGCTGCCCAAGGCCGGCACCGAGCGGATCATCCCCGCGGACCTGGTGTTCCTCTCCCTGGGCTTCACCGGTGCCGAGCCTGCCGGCATCACCGAGCAGGTCAGCGCTGAATTCGACGGCCGCGGCAACGTGTCCCGCGACGGCTATTACATGACCAACACCGAGGGCGTGTTCGTGGCCGGCGATGCCGGACGCGGCCAGTCGCTCATTGTGTGGGCCATCGCCGAAGGCCGTGCCTGCGCAGCCGCGGTGGACAAGTTCCTGATGGGGAGCACAATCCTTCCGGCTCCCGTGGCCCCGACGGACCGCGCCATCGCCGTCCTCTAGCGATGCCTCGGAGGTGAAAGTTCACCTCCACGACAACTTAACCAATGCAAGAGACCAATAGGGTAGGTATATGAGACGCGCAAAGATTGTGGCCACATTCGGACCGGCGATTGCCAGCTATGAAAACACCCTCGCGGTGCTGGAAGCCGGCGTTGACGTAGCCCGGATGAACATGAGCCACGGCGATTACTCCGTGCATGACAACACCTACGAGAACGTCCGTAAGGCTGCGGCGGATCTCGGCAAGGCCGTTGCCATCATGGCCGACCTCCAGGGACCGAAGATCCGTCTCGGCCGCTTTGTGGACGGCCCCCATGAGCTGGCTGTCGGTGATATCTTCACGATCACCACCGAGGACGTGCCCGGCACCAAGGACATCTGCTCCACCACGCTGAAGAGCCTCACCGAGGACGTCAACGTGGGCGACGCGCTGCTGATCGATGACGGCAAGGTCGCGCTGCGCGCCATCGAAGTGGACAACGTCAAGGTTGTCGCCCAGGTGACCGTGGGCGGCATGGTGTCCAACAACAAGGGCATCAACCTGCCGGGCGTTGCCGTCAACGTCCCCGCGCTGAGCGTGAAGGACGAGGACGACCTGCGCTGGGCGATGCGCCGCGGCGTGGACATGGTTGCCCTGTCCTTCGTGCGTGACGCCACGGACATCAAGCGCGTCCACGAGATCATGGACGAAGAAGGCCGCCGCGTTCCGGTGATCGCCAAGATCGAGAAGCCGCAGGCCGTGGAGCAGCTCCACGAAATCATCGACGCGTTCGACGCCATCATGGTGGCCCGTGGCGACCTTGGCGTGGAGCTTCCGCTGGAGGAAGTGCCGATCGTTCAGAAGCGCGCCATCGAACTGGCACGGCGCTGGGCCAAGCCGGTCATCGTGGCCACGCAGGTCCTCGAGTCCATGATCGACAACCCGCGCCCCACCCGCGCTGAGGCTTCCGACTGCGCCAACGCGGTGCTCGACGGCGCCGATGCGGTCATGCTCTCCGGTGAGACCAGCGTGGGCAAGTACCCGATCGAGACCGTCAAGGTCATGGCACGGATCATCGAGTCCACCGAGGAGCACGGCCTGGAGCGCGTCCCCCCGCTGGGCACCAAGCCCAAGACCCGCGGTGGCGCCATCACCCGTGCCGCCGTCGAAATCGCCGATCAGCTGGACGCCAAGTACATCTGTACTTTCACCCAGTCTGGTGACTCCGCACGCCGCCTGTCCCGCCTCCGCCCGATCAAGCCGGTCTTCGCGTTCACTCCGGTGGAGCACGTGTGGAACCAGCTGGCGCTGACCTGGGGCATCCAGCCGGTGCTGGTGGCCATGGTGGGCCACACGGATGAAATGACGGCACAGGTTGACCGCAGCCTGCTGGACATGGAGCTCGTGGAAGATGGTGACCTTGTGGTCATCGCTGCCGGTTCCCCTCCCGGAAAGGCCGGTTCCACCAACTCGCTGAAGGTCCACAAGGTGGGCGACCTCGCCGACACCTCACGCCTGGGCGAGGGGACGACCAACCGCGAGAAGCTCGGCCCCTGGCCGGAAAAGAAGAAGAAGAGCTAGTTCCAGGTCCTGCTGGGTAGCTGAGACCAAAAGGGAGGGTCCCCGCCGTTGGGCGCGGACCCTCCCTTTTTCGTTGAGAACGAAAAGGTTCTTCTGGGAACAAAAGGAGGGTCCCTGCCGATTGGCGGGGACCCTCCTTGGTTGCTTGGTCTCGGTGTTAGTTGACCTGGTTGATGATGGTCTCGGCCACTTCGCGCATGCTCAGGCGGCGGTCCATGGAGGTTTTCTGGATCCAGCGGAAGGCTTCCGGCTCCGTCAGGCCCATCTTGGTGGTGAGAAGGCTCTTGGCGCGCTCCACGAGCTTGCGGGTGGCAAACTGCTCCTGGAGGTCCGTGACCTCGTTTTCGAGGGCCTTGATCTCCTCGTGGCGGGAGAGGGCGATCTCCAGGGCGGGGATGAGGTCGGCCGGCGTGAAGGGCTTGACCACGTAAGCCATAGCGCCGGCGTCGCGGGCGCGCTCCACGAGTTCCTTCTGGCTGAAGGCGGTCAGCAGCACCACGGGGGCGATGCGAGCCTTGACGATCTTCTCGGCTGCGGTGATGCCGTCCATGACGGGCATCTTGACGTCCATGAGGACGAGGTCGGGCTTGAGCTCCTCGGCCAGCTGCACGGCCTTCTCGCCGTTGTCGGCCTCGCCAATGACGTCGTAGCCCTCGCCGCGCAGGATCTCGATGATGTCCAGGCGGATGAGGGTTTCGTCTTCGGCGACAATTACGCGGCGCGCCGGCTGGGACGTGGTGTTTGACTCCGTCGGTTCTGACACGGGATCTCCTTGAAAAGGTACGGCGGGAACATGACTATCTTAGTTGCGCCCGGGTTTGTACTTGGATCTGCATGGCTTGTTGCGGCGGCACTGGCGCGATTCTGGAATTCAGCCTATCTGCATGTAGAGTAAATCCGCGCACTGGAAGTGGCTGCGTTGCTCACAACACCCTGTGGGCCTACGATTGTTACTCCGTGTACTCCGCGCCCGAGTGGCGGAATTGGCAGACGCGCCGCACTCAAAATGCGGTATCGAAAGGTGTGTGGGTTCGAGTCCCACCTCGGGCACAGTGTTTCCGCAGGTCAGCGGGGTTTTGGACCCCGGAGTGTGCACAAAAGCTCGTTTTTTGTGCACACGAAGCCTAGAATTTTGGGCATGGCCAGCGTTTGGGAACGAAAAAAATCGGATGGATCGACGTCCTTTACGGTCCGCTGGCGGAATCCCGAGACGCGCAAGCAAGAGGGGATTACCCTCGCTACGTCCGCCGAAGCCCAGACGCTGAAGCGCCTCCTCGACGCGAACAACCAGTCCTTCGAAATCGCCCAGCATGCGATGGTCAAGAACCAGACCAAATCACCCACTGTGGCGGCGGTGATCCAGGAACACATCGACCTTCTGGTGCGCCCGTCCGTCGGGACGGTCCACACGTACCAGACGATGTTGAAGCTGCACATCGCGGACGTCATCGGCCACATCCCAGTGGACAAGCTGGACTACCGGCACCTGACCTACTGGATCAAGACCATGCAGAAGAAGGGCAGGTCTCCGAAGACCATCAAGAACAACCATGGCCTGATCTTCGCGGCCATGGAGACGGCCGTAATGCTGCGCTATCGGAAGGACAATCCTTGCCGACATGTTCAGCTCCCGTCGGGCGAAAAGGCAGAGGACGAGGCCCGGTTCCTGACGCACGCCGAATTCGGGATGATCCTTGAAGGTATGGGGGAGCGGTACAGGGCTTTCACCGAGTTCCTGGTCATGACCGGAACCCGCTTTGGCGAGGCCACTGCCGTGACCGTGGCTGACGTGGACCTGATGTCCAAGCCAGCAACAATGCGGATCAATAAGGCGTGGAAACGGGGCGCTGATTCCGAGTACTACATCGGTGCGACCAAGACGGGCGCCGGCAAGAGGACGGTTTCCTTGAACCCGCATTTGGTGGAGGTGCTCATTCCGCTGGTGGCCAGCCGGCCTGGTTCGGATCTTTTGTTTACGACGCCTAAGGGTGAGCGGATCATTCACAAGCTGTATTGGCATCACTATTGGGTTCCGGCGGTCAAGGCGGCGCAGGCCCGTGGGCTGACCAAGTCGCCGCGGATTCACGATCTGCGCCACACCCACGCGTCCTGGTTGATCCAGGACGGCGTTTCTCTGTTCACTATCTCCAGGCGCCTGGGGCATGCGTCCACTCGTACAACGGAGCAGGTGTACGGCCACTTGATGCCACAAGCCCTTCAAGATGCCGCTGACGCCGTCGAGCGTTCAGCCGTTGTCTGGCGTGGGTAGCTGCGGCAGTCGCCAAACTAGGAGTATTTCTGGCGTGCCTGGGCCCGGGTACCGATCATTCTGACGGAGGCCGGGGATGCACTCGTTGACCGGACTTCGCGCAGCTGGGCAATCTCTTTCAAGTGGACAGACGTAAAGACGATCTTTCCTTTGCCCCAGACGGAATGCGGGAACTCTCCCTTGGCGGCCCCTTCGCGGAGCCATGCCTCTGAGCACTTGAGGACCGAGGCAGCCTCGGCCGGCTCGAAGAATTCGAGTTTCATGCTTCTTCGATCCTTTCGTGAATTTCGCTGCGGCAGTGCTCCGTGCTGAGTCCTGCCCTAGTTCATCGGAGCTGGTCCATCCGGCTGCATGACCGCGTTGCCGAAAGTCGCTGCAAAGTCATGGGTCTGGCGTTGCACTTGCTCGGGAGAAGCCGCGAACTGGTTCGAGGATCTCTGGACGAGACCGGCGTTTCCGAGGAAGTTGAGCTGCCTGCGGATGGTCGACGGCGATGCCTGCAGCTCGGCTCCGATTTCGCTGCACGTTGATGGACCGTTCTTGAGTAAGAAGCGGACAATTTGGCTTCGCGTTCGGTTCATCAGGATGTTCGACATGGAGACCGGAACCTAAGGAATGAAGGGAGCGTGTTGCTGTAGACGGGTCTACAGCAGCAGGGTACCCCTGCTGAGGTCATGATGGAAGGGCCTGTTTTTGCCCATGAATCTTCTAAGGCACCGGGACCCTGATTGCCGACGCGCATGTCTCGCGGAATACTGGGCGGTAGGGCGGGGGCAGTACCTGACTTGGACTGCCGGTGCTGAAGTGGCTGATCAAGGGGCGGTTATGCGGATTGACGAGACAGGGCACGGTGCGGGGATGTCGCCTCAGTCCCAGCTCGCCCGTCGTTTGAATCTGCTGCTCGACGTTGTAGTTGCAGAGCGCGGGAAACCGGTGACGTTCAGGGAAGTGCAAGCAGACCTTGCCCGGAGGGGCATCAAATTGTCCCGCGCGCGCTGGTTCTACATGAAAGAAGGGACTGGCCGCCTGGTTAGCGATCCGGTTTTGCTGGCTGGCCTCTGTGACATCTTCAAGGTAGACCCGTCCTATCTGTCCGGCGATGATGCAGCCTTGCCCCAACGCATTGATTCCCAGCTCGAGTTCGTCAAGTCCCTGCGTGCGGCCCGTGTGAAGACCTTCGCCGCCCGAACCCTTGGGGACGTATCACCGGAGACCTTGCAGGCCATATCTGAATATCTCAACAAGGATATTGGACGCCACCCGGGCGGGGAGCAGGCGGCGGCTAGCCCTCCAGAAGATAGTCATGATGAGCCGCCAGCAACTCCTTGATCCTTGCCGGGTTGGCTGAATAGCGCGGCGATCGGCCGTGGCGACGGCCTGGTTCGACATCGACGACGATGGCGCCGGACTCCTCCAATGCCAGCAGGTGCTTGGCCACACTAGGTTCGCCGGCGCTGACTGATGCCGCAATGTCCCCACGGGAGGCCGGCCCGTGCGCCGAAAGGTAGCGAAGGATCTCATTCCGTGAACGGTTGCCAAAGGTCGCGACGGCGGCCTCGACGTCAACTGACCAGGCGTCGTCGTGAGGCTGGGTAATCCTTGGCATGGAACCATTCTTATCTACAGCTCGAAGAAAAGTAAGACCCGTCGTCTTGACGATACTTTAATTATCCTTGAGAATAGTTTGCATAGCCTTATTGCATTCGTGGTCGGCCGTGGTTTAGCGGCCATTCTTGAGGTGTCGGGCGTGCCGCCACCGGACTTATTGGAAGCGTTTAGTCGAAGCGGTGAAGACCCGTGCGAGTCGAAGCCAGAGCAAATCAGGCCCAACATGACGAACCAAGTGCAGTTACCGTTGATGTTTCCTTGCGCAGGCCGCCAGCGCCGGCAGTGCTGGCAGTCCCGGTGGATCAGATCATGGTCGCCGTTGACGGTGTGCGCCGATATGTCGTTTCGCATCTGTCCCGGATCGGCCGCGCCTGCGACGTGGACGACGTTATGCAGGACATCCGGGTAGCGGTGTGGGATGGCGTCACCCGTGGCCATTATCGGCAACTCCCAGGTGTTCCCTTCGGGGCCTGGGTCCAGGGAGTGTGCGCCAACGTGTGCGCCGCGCACATCCGCAGGGAACTGAGCCATCAGACGTTCCCGTTGCTCATCGAGCCCGGGGATGCAGACGATCCGGCGTCGCTCGATGCGCTCGCGATTCTCGGTATAGGCGGCGTGGATCGAAGTGCTGAGAAAATCATCGATCAGGAGTGGGCGCGAACGATTATCGAACTGACGCGGGCAAGCGTGCCGGGGCAAGTTTGGGACCTCGCCGTTGACAGTCTGACCGGGCCCCGCCAGTACGGTCCGCCGTCGCCGCAGGACCGCCGCCGATGGCATGCTGCGACCGTGGTGCGCCAAACAGCGAGGACTGTTCAAAACGCACTGGAGGTTGAGCCGGCGGAGATCCGCACTATCGCGGACGTATGCCAGCGTGCGGCAGATTGCCTGCCCACAACTGTGCTGCGCCGTACTGCGGCAACCATTGTTCGTCCCGATCTGCGAGGACCAGAGCGGGCCAGGGCTTTGGCGACGTTGGCTACTGAACTCGGCGTCACTGAGCGCTACGTGGCCGTGCAGATCGGCTTCGCCCGAAGGCTGTATCAGACGTCCTGGCGGATTCTCCGGGGTGGAAGGCGACCTGCCCGCTAAAGTCATGTCCTCAACGGCTCAGTCTGCAATGAACTGGCGAGGAGGCTGGAATGTCGTTGACCCGGAGAATTGCATTGCCTGGCTCGAGCAGCCAACGGCGATGGTTGTTCCTAGCGTTCGTGGTTTTGAGTGTGGCGACCGTGTTGTTCGCTTTGACGCGGCCTAACCTGACTCCCGCACCTGAGCCCGGTCCAGCGCCGTCGACGGCGCCCACTCCCCAGGTATCGGTGGCCCCATCTGGTGGGCCGCAGTCGGGTCCTTCGACGACGGCTCCCGCCGTTGAAGGACCCGACACTTATGGCGTGCCTCGCACAACTGACTTCCGCAGAGTGGCCTCGGCGGCGGCCACTGCGATTTACACATGGGACACGCGTAGGGCGTCGTACTCCGAGGTGTACTCCGGGCTCCGAAACTGGTGGCATGTGCTCCCCGATCGGTCCAATCCTCTGGCCGTGTTTGTCCAGGAGTTCGAAGCGACTGGGATCAATGCCGGGACCTATCAGTATCTGGCCGGGCAGCAGGCGTACCGTTCGGCGGGGGTCGAATCCATGGTGTGTGACAGTGAGCTGGCCAGGGTGCGAGAGCGACCGGCGCCTTGGGCGGGATTGCACGTGTGCACCGTTTCTCTTCGCGTCGTGGATCAGTCGGTTTCTGCCCGCAACTCGTATTCGACTCCGGTCAGCGTCATGATCAACTGTCCGCCAGCTGCCAGTGCCCCTGCGGATCATTGCATTATGGTCGGCTTCTACGCCATGCCGAACAGGATCGTCTACTAATGCCGGCTCCGGCGATGTTGGCTGTCCTGGCAAGGCGCCGGATAATCCTCCGGTCTCTAGTGGCCGCGACTACGACAGGGATCCTCGCAGGTGCTTTTGCGCTCTGCGCGGCCGTTGCGGTGCTAGGCGCCAACGCAACGAACACCGGCTCGATCTGCTCGTCCGCCGGGTTGAGCGGTCAGCTAGGCGCCGACGCGGGTGGTGCCTTGGACATTGGCAATAGCACACAGGCGCCGGTCAACCTGACGGCCCGGCAATTGAGCCTCGCGGGGGACTACATTTCAGTCGGCAAACAGTTGGGTGTGCCGCGAGATGGGCAGATCATCGCAATCATGATGGCTCTGCAGGAATCCAGCCTCAGAGTGCTGGCCAACGTGAACGTCCCCGGGTCACTCAACTATCCCCACGACGGTGTTGGAAGCGACCACGACTCCCTTGGCACGGCCCAGCAACGTCCAGCTGCCGGATGGGGGAGTGTCGGAGAGCTGATGGATCCCATCTATAACGTCCGGGCCTTCTATGGCGGACCGTCTGGTCCCATCAGGGGAGCCCTCGCGGGCTACTGGACATTCTTGGATGGCAATCCATGAGCAAAGGCCAGGCTGCCCAGGCTGTTCAGGTCTCGGCGTTTCCTGAGCTGTACGCGCGATGGGAGCCGGAAGCATCGGCCATCGTTGATGCGCTCGCCGGCGGAGCGAAACCTGCTCCTTGCGTCGATACGCCGACTGCCTCAACGCTTTCAACGGCATCGGCAGGTCTGAGCCAGATTCGAAAGAATATCGTGCGGTTTACCCAAGCCGGCGTCGGTGGGTCCTATGTGTGGGGCGGCACGGCGTTCAAAGCGTGGGACTGCTCCGGCTTCGTCCAGTGGATCTATCGGCAAGCCGGAATCAGCGTCCCAAGGGTGGAGCAATGGAGGGTTGGGGTGCGGACGAACAATCCGCAGCCAGGAGACTTGGTAGTGCAAAACGCGCAGGGGCCGGACAACTGGGGCCATGTTGGCATCTACGCCGGCGGAGGCATGATGTACAGCGCACTCAACCCCTCTGTGGGGACGCTGCTGCACCCGATCGCCTGGAATTCAGATACGGCATACTTCGATCTACTAACGTACAGGTAGAAGTTGCGACCGCCGCCGCCCCCTCCTGCATTCTCTGGTGAGCTGAGGGCCGGAACCGATGCTTGGGAGCGGGACCCGTACCCGTCTTCAGGGATGTCGCACGCCACCAACGATCTCAGCTGCCACAACGGGGACCAGCGGATCAAGCCTGCCCCGGCGTCACGAACGCACTCGTGGAGTGCTATTCCTTGACGAGGCGTCAAATCAAGGACACACAACGGCCTCGTTCAACGCTTGAGAGAGGTTCTCGCTGCCGTTGGATAGCGTTGAGTCCATGCGTGCCATCGATCTTGAAGCCAGAGTAATTTCCGCTGTAGACCAGCTCCGTGCAGGTCAGAATGTCGAGCACGATCTGATTGAATGCAAGAGGAGCTGGCCGCAGGAGAAGAAAGCGCGCCAACTGGCCGGAAGCCTCAACCGAGCAGGCGGTGACCCGGTGATATACATCATCGGAATCGATGAAAAGACCGGCGCCGTGCACGATGTTTCGGACACGGACATCCTGGACTGGTGGTCCCAAATAGTCCCGCAGTTCGATCACACACCGCCTGAACTGGTACGGCATTTGAATGTCCAGGTTGGTGAAGGGCGAGACCATGTGGTTGCTCTGGCGGTTGCGTCCGACCGGGCCCCCTACGTAGTAAAGACAGGCAGCGCGAATCCTTCCCTAGAGGTGCCGATGCGAGAGGGTACGGGGACTAGAAGTGCTCGACGCGATGAGCTGCTTCGCATGTTGATACCGGCCGTCCGTTTGCCGCAGGTTCTGGTCCTGCATGTTGGTCTACGTGCCGATTACTACCCTGAAACACCGCGTGGTAATGAGGCGCGAGTGCACGTTGGGGGACAGATGCGGCTCTATGTGGAGCACAACGACGTCAACATCGTGACGTTGCCAGCTCACGGCATGAGAGGGCGGCTAACCGTAGGCAACGAGAAGTTCGACATCGCAGTGTCACCCCCTCAAGAAGAAGGCAGCGTCCCTACGGGCCAAACACACTTCAGATTCCAGAGGCCGAGCGATGGAGTCGTTTTGAGAGCACCCCGTGCGGTGCCGTTGGGACTGACAGTGGCAGGTATTAAGCTCGAACACGTCCGACTCTTTAATAGCGCCGCCGAGCTAAAAGTGGATGTGGCACTCGAAGTCTTGCATGCTAAGAAGTCCCTCAGAGTTCAAGCTGTCCTGAATCGAGACAGCGATAGCAATGTTGGCCAGCAAGGTGTCGTCGATGGTGTTTACACGAACAGCTTTTCGCCTGGAAATTGGAGCTTTAGGCACGGAATCTCACCTTTCGACGACTGATCCTCAGCAACTTGTCGACGGCGGCGCAAGTTCGATCGAATCCTGGGATGACGAACCGGTTTGCACCTTTGAGTCCTCGCCGGCTCCCAGTCCGTAAAGCCCGACCGCATGGTCATCGGCTTTGTGGTAAAGCACGCGGGCCTCAACGCGGAGAAGCTGACGCCGATGGAAACAGCTGATCTCAAATAGCGGGTTGCGGAACTTTATCCGAACCAGACCTGGCGGCCTGATCACATAATCTGGCGGCACGTTTCTGGTCGGGACACGTGTAGGGGGACGAGCTGAACTAGGTCCGGCGTTGGTAGCCTTACCCGAAAGAGTCACAACGAGCATGGGGTATGTCTTGAAGGTTTTTATTAGCTGGTCGAAAGAGCGAAGTCTCATTGTCGCCAAGGCGCTCGACGAGTGGCTTCCTCAAGTTATCAACCAGGTTCAGCCCTGGATGAGCGCGAAGAGTATCGAGTCAGGAAAGCTTTCAATCTCACAAATCAGCGACGCGCTCGAATCAACCAACTTCGGGATCATCTGTGTCACGCCAGAAAACCAGCATGAAACGTGGCTCAACTTTGAGGCTGGTGCGCTATCCAAGGCCGTCAAAGGTGCCAACGCCAGTGCGATTCCGCTTCTTGTCGGTTTCGATGGCATTGCCTCGCTAAAGCCGCCGCTTTCGAACTACCAGGCACATCTCGCGACCGAGCAGGACATCAAGGTCATTGTGCATTCGATAAACAGCGCTCTGGCAGCACCGCGAGACACTGCGCAGTTGGATGCAGCCTTTGATAAGTGGTGGCCGGACTTGGAAGTTGCAATCAAGGAGGCCGAAGAGTGGGAAGCTGCGCCGGCTGACAGGCCGACTCAGGCGTCACGAGAACGCATGCAGGAGCAAAAACTTGATGAGGTTCTGCAATCAGTCAAAACTCTTATGCTTCAGTTCGGCGAGTTCGCGGAAAGAACTATGGACGTGGAAGCTGTGCTTATGCGGACTGGTTTGCTGCACCGTCCCGACGACCCCCACTACTTGAACTACAGGGCGGCCACAGCTCGGGACTCAGTATACGTACCAGCGTCGCCCCTTCCAGAGACCATCAGCAACACAATCAGTCGACACCTCAATCAAAATCTTCAGCTACGAGGTTCATCCGTATCCGTGGCAAAGAGCGGTCTGATTACTGTGACGACGCCAATTCCCTTGGATGAAGCTGACCGTTCCTCGATCTCCGTCAAGGTCTTCGGAAGCCGAAAAGCTGACGAACGGATTGTCTTCAACGTCGACCCGGCAGTCGCCGGCGTCTCCGAAGGGGCAGTGACAAGTTGAAGGTTTTCATTAGCTGGTCCGGCGAGAAATCCAAAGACTTCGCGATCCAGCTGCGGAGCTGGCTCCCGCACGTACTGCAGGATCTTCAGCCGTGGGTTAGTGACATGGATATCGATTCGGGCACGCTCTCCATGGCTGAAATCCACCATCAGCTCTCCGACACAAAATACGGCATCATTGTCACGACTGCAGAGAACCAAGACCGATCGTGGATCAACTACGAGGCCGGAGCACTTTGGAAGTCGGTCGAGGGAGACAGCAACGTTGTCCCCATCCTCATCGACCTCGAGTTAGCGGATCTTACAAGCCCACTTAAGAATTTCCAGCTTCGGCAGCTCAAGAAACCCCAGGGGCGGAAGTCTGAATTCAAGAAGCTTGTTGATTCTCTCAATAAAGCTCGCTCCTTTCCTGTTGCTCAAAACGTTCTTGACGAGGCCTTCGAGAACCATTGGGGCAAGATGGAAGACATATTCACACGCGTTGAAAAGAACGATTATGCTTACAAGCCCGAGATGTCAACGACGCAACTGCGGCTGGAGGATATTCACCAGCTGGTCCTGAAACTGGACCAAAGCTCGCGGGCGACTCTTGATGGCGTTGAAAAACTCCTAGATCAGGATAATCACGAAGGCGAGACGCTCAAGACAGGGGGAAGTCGTGCAGCCCGCTTTGAGAAGATCATTAACGACAGTCTCATAGCCCGTGGCAGTTGGGACCGCGCTCACGTCAGGAGGGTCGATAAAGAGCACTACGAGGTCTATTCAGCGCTGCGGATTCCTGATGAGGTCAAGGCGGCTTTAGAAGAGATCAACGCGCAGGTGCCTTACTGGATCAACTTTTCTTATATGTTGACCTATTCAGAAGACGGCCCAGGCGCCTAGTCGGACTGGCGCTATGTCAGGCTGGTGATAGTCAATCGATCGGCTTCTAATACACCTATTCGCTATTGCCAGACTATAGCGTAGATATTAGAGCTAAATGTCTACTTATGCAGGGCTTTATTCTTGTTCGGCTTTTCATCCATCACGCCTATCTCTTTACGAAGTGCTTCGATAAGATTCACTGCCGCTTTGCGGTGATTAGACATGGCAGCGTAGGGTCTCATTTTTCCCATAGTGGCAGATAGAACATTCGCATATACCGCTCCACCGGCATTGATGACCACTTCCGGTGCAATAGCACGGAGTGCCAAGTAGTGACCGTTTGCTGTCCGGGCCTTGGAAATCATCTCCCGCCGTTGATCGGGGGTCTCCTTGGCGGACGATGTTCGTCGTGAGTTCATTGTTTCAAGGGCTTCCTCAGACACGGCAATAAGCTGGGAGGCTTCTTCGCGCATGATGTCATGCCACCGTTGCTCGTCTTCTCTCTTCGTTTTGCGCTTGTCGCCTAGCCAGTTGAAGAGATTAGCGACGAGCACACCGAGCAGAGTGAACGCGCCAGCCAGGACAGGAGCTACCCAGGCTGGTGTAGAGCTGGAAGAGTTCAGGACGATCACGAGTTGGCTGTGCAAGTTTCCCCCATAGTGCAGATAGGCCGGATCAAGTTTACGGGCCAGCTGGTCATCCTAGAGTCCGCTGGCACCCTTCCACTCATCCGCGGCAACTCGCTTTATGTTTGAAGAGTGCGCCCAACCCATGTGGTACTTGCCGGAAGCGTCCAGCCATTCAATCAGGCCGTAGGTGTGCGTCCAGGCAACCGCCTTGCCGTAGATCCCGCTCACGTAGACCAGGGGCCGGCCATACTTGGGGAACTCTCGGATCGGAGCGGGGTCATCAATAGGACGGCTCTTGTCCGCGTCCAATCGGGCCACCATCCGCTCGATTTCCTCTGGGCCGCCTCCCTTGATCACGGACTTAACTATAGAACATATGTTTCCTTCAGCCCTTGGCTGGATGTCTTTGACGTAGCCTACGGGCGGCCTGCGACAGTCACGCCCGGCTTATCGGAAGCGTTATCTGGAGTGTTGTCCACGAGTTCACGGTTCAGTCGATTGGACCTGTTAGACCGGATGCCGCCATAGGAACCTGTTTCCAAGGAGGGAGCCGCCATGCCCTGGTCCGTTCAACGAGTGATTCAGCCCGATGGAGAGGAGTCCTGGACCGTCACCGACCCCTCGTATGACGTCGTCGCTCCAGTTGACCGTTTCCTTGCGCATCTGGGCGCCGTGGACCGGTCGCCCGGGACGGTAAGGTCTTATGCCTTCGATCTGCGGGACTTCTTCACCTTTCTCGAGCAGTCCCAGGTTCGGTGGCGGGACGTGCAGTTGGAGGACCTTGGCCGCTTCGCCAACTGGCTGAGCCTCGCTCCCGCCGAGCGGTCGGGACAACTGCGGCACCTGACGAACCGGGCGGAGCATTGTTCGGCGACGACGATCAACCGCAAGTTATCCGCCGTCGGGTCGTTCTACCAGTTTCATCAGCAACATGGGGCGGCCTTCGAGTTCATGCCGCTGACAGGCCGGCGTGGCCGCAGTGGAGCATGGAAGCCGCTGCTTGCCCATCTTGGCGGTTCGGCCCGGCCGGGGAAGGAACTAAAGCGGAGAACGCCGGCCCGGACACCGCGGACGCTCAACCCGGGTCAGGTATCGGCGGTCCTTGATGCGTGCGATCACCTGCGGGACCGGTTGCTCTTCGGCTTGCTGGCTGGATCCGGGATGAGGATCGGTGAAGCACTTGGGCTTCGGCATGAGGACATTGACTCCGCTGCGTGCATCGTCAGGGTGCGGTCCCGGCGGAACGCCAACAACGCCAGGGCCAAGACCGGCGACCGTGACATTCCCGTCCAGGCCGGTCTGGTGCGGATATTTGCCGATTACCTGTTCGACGAGTACGGAACGCTGGATTGCGACTATGTCTTTGTGAATCTTTGGTCGGAGCCCGTGGGCCGTCCGATGACTTATCAGGCGGTCCTTGATCTGGTCTCCCGGCTGAGGGCCCGCACGGGGTTTCACTTCACGCCGCACCAGTTCCGCCACACGTATGCCACCGACCTGCTCCGCCGGAACGTCCCGTCTGAGGTGGTCCAGAAACTGCTGGGCCACTCATCGGTCGCGACCACGATCGACACCTATTCCCACCTCGACATCCGGCACGTGCGGAAGGCGCTGGCATCGGCGGGCTGGCTGCCTGACAATCCGGAGGCCGACGGTGATACTTTCGGTCCGAACAAAAAGGGGGACGGCTGATGACCCGGCGTGAATTCAGCGGTGGTTCCACCGGCCCGGGCGACGCCCTACCGCGGATGCGCCTGGCCCTTTCACCCCGGTTTGATGCCACTGTGATTGTGCTCGATGACGCTGAGCTGGCGGGAAACCTGTTCCCGCTCTGCAGCATTGGCGGGTGCGCCCGGTTCCTCAGTACCAAGCAGCTCTGCCAGACGCACCTCTACCGATGGAACAAACTCGGCCAGCCCGGTCTAGATAAATTCCGTGCCTTATCGGGGCCACCAACCAGGCCTGAAAGGTTGGATCTGGGCGGCTTGCCGGACAGGCTACGCATTGAGCTGGCCTTGGCCATCCAGCTCCTGGCTTCCAGCCCCAGGGATCGGCAACGGTTCCGCTTACAGGACCTCCGCAGCCTGCTCGGCAGGCTGAGACAAACGGAGGCCGGATCGTTACTGACCGATTCCGGCGCGGAAAGCACCCAACTTCAAGATGCTCCGTCGGCGGTACGCCGGACACACGCAGCACTGTCCTCGGCTCTGGAACATTTTCTGGAACCGCCCAATGCGTCCTCGGAGTTCGAGCGCGATGTTTGGCGGCTTGAGGTCATGGGATTCAGGGGCAGGACAGGCCAGCAGGGCAGGTTGCGGTTCAGCACCATGCCGCAGCCGTGGCTGAGGCTGCTCGCGAAGCGGTTCATGCGCTGGCGGATCTCCACCGGCACGAGCTATTCCCAGCTCAACCGCGACATGACAGCCCTGCAGCGCCTGGCTGACGCCTTCACCGAACACGCCGGGTCCAACGGCGCGGTGCAGGACTTCACCCGCGAATGCATCGAGGTCTACCTCAACCTGTTGCTTCGGCTCCGCCTCGGTCCCGCCAGCCGCAGCTACTCCCTGAGCTCGACCGCCCTGTTCCTCCGCGCTGTACGCGAAAACAACTGGGAACCGGCGCTGCCGCCATCTGCCGGGATCCGAATGGGCGACCATCCCCGCCGCCCGGCAGCACTGCCCCGGGCACTTCCTGAGTTCGTCATGGCCCAAATCGAAGACACCAAAGCGCTCGAGCAACTGGAGCAGCCGCACCGGCTCATGATGCAGATACTCATCCGCACCGGGCTTCGCCTGGCCGATACGTACCGGCTGGAAATCGACTGTCTCCTCAACGACAACCAGAACGCCCCCTACTTGCGCTACTTCAACCACAAGATGTCCCGCGAGGCGACCTTACCGATCGACGACGAACTCGCGGCCGCGATCAACCAGCAAAAGCTTGCCGTCCGAGCCGTCATGCCGGAGGCCCGCTACCTTGCCCCGGCTCCGAACTCCCGAAGCGGCGACCGGCCATGGAACCCCGGAACCGCCGCCGGCCTCATCCAGGCCTGGCAGACGACGATCGGGCTGCATGATGAACAGGGCCGCACGTTCCGCTTCACAGCCCATCAGCTCCGCCACACTTACGCGACACGGCTCATCAACGCTGACGTCCCGCAGGAAGTGGTCCGCCGGTTGCTGGACCATGAATCCCACGAGATGACCGCCCGCTACGCCCGGCTGAAGGACGAAACCGTGCGGCGGCACTGGGAACAAGCCCGGAAGATCAACATCCACGGCCAAATCCTCAGCCCCGGGCACGATGACGCGATCAACGACGCGGCCTGGATGAAAGAAAATCTGGGCCGGGTCACCATGGCCCTGCCCAACGGGTACTGCGGACTGCCACTGCAACAGGCCTGCCCGCACGCCAACGCATGCCTGACCTGCCCGGTATTCATCACCACCCCCGACTTCCTGACCGAGCACCTCGACCATCTGCGCTCCACCAAAAGACTCATCGCCCACGCTGAAACGGCAGGGCAAACGCGAGTCGTCGAAATGAACCGACACGTCGCGGCCAACCTGGAAAGCATCATCGGCACCATCCAAAGCACCCGGGACGGGGGCAGCAACGATGCGAACTGACAACACCCATCACCTCCTGGCCGCCGCACGCCACCGATCAGACAAAGCGCGTCAACGGGCAGAGGAGGCGCTCAAGCAACTTGACCAAACGACACAACCCGCAAGCGTCAGCGAGCTGGCCAGAACAGCGGGCGTGTCACGGTCTTGGCTTTACACCCAGCCGGACCTGTTGGAGCGGCTCCAGCAGCGGAAACGACCGGGTAGAACGTCGCCTACGGGGTCGTCTGTTCGAGCGTCCGAGACATCGATGCAACGGCGGCTTCAGCTTGCCCACCAACGCATCCAGCAGCTCACGGACGAGAACCGCCGCCTACAAGATCGGCTGGCACGAGCGCATGGGGCGCTGCGCGACGCCCGACCCTGACCTCATGCGTTTGCGGCTTCCCTGACGTGAGCAGCGACTCCGCCCGCTTCCCGTGAGGGGGAGGCGGGCGGAATCGTTCGGCGCGGAGTGCCCCTGCCGCGAGCAGCGTTCGGCCTCAGCTGATTTTGCGGCGGTAGATGGCGGTCGCGAAGGCGTAGGCGACGACGAGAGTGCCGACAAGCCAGGCGAGGGCGATCCAGATGTCACTGCCGACGGGTTCCTGGGCGAACAGGGCCCGGATGGTGTTCACGATGGATGTCACGGGCTGGTTCTCGGCGAACCATGCGACCGGGCCGGGCATCGAGTCGGTGGGCGCGAACGCCGAGCTGATGAACGGCAGGAAGATCAGCGGGTAGCTGAACGCACTCGCGCCGTCGACAGTCTTCGCCGAGAGCCCGGCGATCACGGCGAGCCAGGTCAGCGCGAGGGTGAACAGGATCAGGATGCCGGCGACGGCGAGCCAGACGCCAATGGATGCCCCGGTGCGGAACCCCATGATCAGCGCGACGCCGATGACGATCGCGACCGAGACCAGATTCGCGACCAGGGAGGTGAGCACATGCGCCCAGAGCACGCTCGACCTCGCGATCGGCATGGACTGGAAGCGGTCGAAGATGCCGCCCTGCAAGTCGAGGAACAACCGGTAGGCGGTGTACGCAATGCCGGACGCAATCGTGATGAGCAGGATGCCGGGGAGCATGTAGTTGATGTAGGACTGGTCGGATCCGGTGTTGATCGCGCCACCGAAGACGTATACGAACAGCAGCATCAGTGCGATCGGGGTGACCGCTGTGGTGATGATCGTGTCGGGGCTTCGGAGGATGTGGCGCAGCGAGCGGCTGGTGAGGACGCCGGTGTCGCTGAGGACGTGGGTGGTCATCGGAGGTCCTTTCCTGCCGGGACCGTGCCGTCGGTGGGGTCGTCAGCGGTGTCGGTTTCGCCGGTGTCACCGACGAGGGCGAGGAAGACGTCCTCGAGGGAGGGCTGCTTCTCGACGTACTCGACCTTGGCGGGCGGGAGGAGTCGCTTGAGTTCGGTGAGGGTGCCGTTCTGGATGATCGTGCCCTTGTGCAGGATGGCGATCCGGTCTGCCAGCTGCTCGGCCTCATCGAGGTACTGGGTGGTCAGCAGCACGGTCGTGCCGCCCTTGGCGAGTTCCTTGACGGTTTGCCACACCTCGACGCGCCCCTGGGGGTCGAGCCCCGTCGTCGGCTCGTCGAGGAAGATGATCGGTGGGTTGCCGATCAGGCTCATCGCGATGTCGAGCCGGCGTCGCATGCCGCCCGAGTATGTCGATGCCTTGCGGCTGCCTGCTTCGGTGAGCGAGAAGCGGGCGAGCAGGTCGTCCGCTATCGCATCCGGGTTCTTCAGGTGACGCAGCTTGGCGATCAGCACGAGGTTCTCCCGGCCGGTGAGCACTTCATCTACCGCGGCGAACTGGCCGGTCAGGCTGATCGATTCGCGCACGTCGCCGGGCTTCGCGGCGACGTCGAAGCCGTGCACCGTGGCGGTGCCCGCGTCGGCCTTCAGCAGCGTCGACAGGATCCGCACCAGTGTAGTCTTGCCCGCACCGTTCGAGCCGAGCAGCGCGAAGATGCTCCCCGCCATCACGTCTAAGTTGACGCCCCGCAGCACGTGTAGGTCCTTGAACGACTTCTCGATGCCCTGCACCCGGATCGCGGGTTCGAGGGCCTGGTTGGCGGTCATATCTGGTTCTCCGTTCCTTGGCGCGGTCCCGCCTGGTCGGAGGCGGCCTGATCGATGGCGTCGGTCAGGCGCTTGCGCTCCTTGTCGATCCACTGCTTGCCGGAGTAGGCCTGGGCGAACGTCTCGGCGAACTCGACCGGGTCGTCGCCGACGATCGCGCGCACCGGCGTGCCGTCGGCGGCGGCACGCTCCCAGAGGTCGGCGAAGTCGCCGAACATCGTGATGAGGGTGTCACCGTCGGTGACCACCCCGTAGTACATGAAGTATCGCTGGAACGCCTTCGCGGCGCTGTTGTACGGTTCGGAGAGGGCCTCGATCCGGGCCACGTACTGCTTGTAGTGCTTCTTCTGCTCGAGCGACCCGGTGAGGGCCTCAATCCACTTTGCCGCCATGATTACTCTCCTTCTTCCTGCGGGTGTTCGATGTGGTGGTGGAGCTGTTCGATCCGTTCTGCGAGGAAGGTCCAGGTCCGCCAGAACTCTTCGAGGTACTCGCCGCCCAATGTGTTCAGCGAGTAGACCTTGCGCGGCGGCCCCTTCTCGGACGGGACCTTCGCCACGTCCACGAGGCCGCGCTGTTCGATCCTGATCAGGAGCGCATAGACGGTGCCCTCGACGATGTCGGAGAAGCCCTGGTCACGCAGCCGGGCCGTGATCTCATATCCGTACGCCGGCCGCACGGCCAGGATCGCGAGAACGACGCCCTCAAGCGTGCCCTTGAGCATCTCGGTCATCTGCTTGCCCATGGAACCCTCCCTCAGCTACTCAGTGTTACTGACTACCACTAGATAGTAACACTGTGTAGCGACCGCGCAAGGGGCTGACGCAGCAAATCGGATTGCGGGTTTCCGACGCCGTAAGAAACGAGTGCCGTGCGCGTGAGGCGCACGGCACATGAGGTCGGACGACCTACCTCCGCCAGGTTTCGCGTCAGGCGCGGGCTCAGGCCGCCCGTCATGTCGGGTTGAACCGGAGCGTCCTGCTGGGGCCCGTCGCCTCAGTGCCCTCACGGGAACGGACCTACGTGTCAGCTCGGGGGGATACTGGCGGCAACCTCTGCGGCTTCCTCATAGCTGAACGGTGTGTTCTGGCGGAAGGCAGCATCAGCTTCGACACGGAGCACGTCGGGAGCCAGCACCCGCACGTGAACGAGCTCGTCGTAGGCTGCGCTGCAGGCCAGGACATCTCCACGAACTTTGGATCCGTGGGAACCCGGGCCAGGAGCTATCTGGAAAATAATCCACCAAGTGTTTCCGGCCTCGTCCCTGAAGAGATAGCCCGCCCGGGGCCGGTATGCGGCGCCCTCCACTCCGCGGCCATCGTAACCCTCCACGGCGTCAGGCGGCGCAGCGAACCTCACTCCACCCTCTGCATCCCCTTGATGCCAGTCCATCGGCAAGCTCCGCCTCTACTTGGTTGAACGGATGAGGGAAACGACAAGCCAGATCACCAATCCGGTTGTTCCCACGAAAAACAGGGCAGCGCCCACATCCCCCCAGTTCACGGCAGACGTCCGATGACCCATGGAGAGCCCTGTCCCTTGGGTTTGCTGGTGCTGGCCCCAGACGTCGGCCAATGGACTCCGGCTTTAGTGGGTTCACGGCCGGCCGGCGACTCCGAAGCCGCCCCGGACCATGGTGATGGCATGTGCTGGTCTGTAGTCAGCCGACGTGGACCCAGGGGCGTTTGGTCACGTCAGGTTCGGCTTCGCGCAGCACTTCCCGGGTGACGGGGGCGATCTCCCCCTCACCCAGGAACAGGAATCGCAGAAGGTTGATGACGGGATTGCCTTCGGTCCAGCGGAAGTAGATGTGTGGCATCAGCCCGGTCACGTCCCGGATGTGCAGGAGTACGGAGGCAATGGTGTTCGGCACCACCGGTCCGTGGACCTCCAGGATCCGGTAGCCGTGGCGGACCACGCCCCGGACTTCGAGTGCCGTTTCGAAGTCGGAGGAATCGTCCACAATCACTTCCAGGAACAGTGCCTGCTGCTGGTCCACGGGCAGGTGACTGACCTCGACCGCCGAGCTCAGCTTCTCCCGGTAGGCCTCCGCACTCAGGCGGAGCGGTTCGTGGGAAATGATGGCCAGTGGCCCGTCCAGCACCTCGGACATAAACTCCAGGGCTTCCCGGTCCAGATGGACGTGGGTAGCGTGCAGTTCGAAGGACCGCCGAACCCGGGACAGCAAGGAG
Source organism: Arthrobacter sp. Bi83 (assembly GCF_918698095.1). Classification (GTDB taxonomy): domain Bacteria; phylum Actinomycetota; class Actinomycetes; order Actinomycetales; family Micrococcaceae; genus Arthrobacter. The sequence continues at coordinate 121,763 of NZ_CAKKLY010000001.1, read as the reverse complement.
ATCACGATGATGCTGAGGATAAACACGGCGGCGATACGGATACCTTCTGGCCGTTCAAAGATGTTGGCGATGGTTGTGTAGATGAACACCACGGAGATAATCCCGAAGCCTACTGTGCGCTTGGGCTGTTTCCGGCGCCGGGCCGACAAGGTCACCGCGACCGACGCTGAGGTCATCAGTACCAGCACACCGGTTGCATAGGCGCCGCCCTGGGCGTCGACGTCGGCATCGAAGAGGAAGGTGATGAGGAACCCGACCAGGGTGAATACCAGGACGAGCGGGCGGACGGCTTTGGCCCAGCCTGGGGCCATGCCGTAGCGGGGGAGGTACCGCGGGACAAGATTGAGCAGCCCGGCCATGGCGGAGGCGCCGGCGAACCAGAGGATGGCGATGGTGCTGATGTCATAGACCGTCCCGAACCCGACGCCAAGGTACTCGTGCGCCAGGAACGCCAGGGCACGGCCGTTGGCCTGCCCGCCGGGTTCGAACTCCTGGGCGGGGATCAGGACGACGGTGATGAAGCTGGTCGTGATCAGAAACGCGCTCATGATGACCGCTGCGCTGGTCAGCAGCCGCCGGGCGCCTTTGATCCGGCCTGCAGGGCTTTCCTCGGTATCCTCCGGGCGGCCTTGGATCTGGGGCATGACGGCAACACCGGTCTCGAAACCTGACAGGCCAAGGGCGAGCTTCGGAAAGACCAGCAGTGCGATGCCGACCACCATGAACCAGTCACCGTGCGAGGTAGACAGTGCCCGCCACCATTCGCCGACGGACAAGGGATGGGTGAAAACCTCGAAGAGCGTCACGGCCACGACCACGACGTTCAGGCCCAGATAGAGCACCACCAGGGTGACGGCGACGCCGATGGCTTCCTTGAAGCCGCGCAGGAACACCGCGGCCAGCAGAGCCAGCAGAAAGAGGGTGACCAGGACGTTTTGCCCCTGCAGCCAGCCCGGAACAATGGGGTTCTGGATGAGGTGTGCGGTGGCGTCTGCTGCGGAGAGGGTCATGGTGATCATGAAGTCCGTCGCGGCGAACCCCAGCAGGATCAGGACGACAAGTTTTCCGCCCCACCGCGGCATCAGGCGTTCGAGCATCGCGATGGATCCCTCGCCGCGGGGGCTTTCGCCCGCGACCCTGCGGTAGACGGGAAGGGCGCCGAGCAAGGTGACGGCGACGAGCACGAGGGTGGCCAGCGGGGAAATTACCCCGGCGGCCAGGGCGGCGATGGCGGGCTGGTAGCCGAGGGTGGAGAAGTAGTCCACGCCGGTAAGGCACATGACCTGCCACCACGAATGTTTTTTCAGGTGGGCGTCGCTCACGGCGCCGGGGCCCTGATGGGTTCCCTTGCTGTCCTGGAGACCGAACAGGAGCCAGCCCCTCAACGAGGCCATTCCTGTCGGCCGCCGGGCCGAGGGGTCCGCGGGGGGCCTGCTCAACGTGGTCATTTGTGCCTTTCCGCGCGGCGCACCGCGCCGCGATCACTGCCGACCGTAACACCGCCCGAGCGACGGGACGCCGCTCTTTACGCTTTCTTGATGCCCGCCTAACGCATTCTTAACGCCCCCCTGAGCCCCGGCATGTTCGGCTCCGGAGCGGCCCGAGACCAGGCAGGTTGACGGACGCCGGCGCGGCGTCCGTCAAAGGACGCTTGTGGTCAGGGGATGAACCGGTAGCCGACGCCGGCTTCGGTCAGCAGATGCCGGGGGGTGGCCGGTTCCAGTTCGAGTTTGCGCCGCAGCTGGGCCATGTAAACGCGCAGATACTGCGTTTCCCTGACGTAGGTGGGGCCCCAGATCTGTGTCAGGAGCTGTTGCTGGGTGACCAGCTTTTCGGGGTTGCGAATGAGTATTTCCAGAATGCTCCATTCGATGGGTGTCAAACGGATCTCCTGGTCGTCCCGGCTGACGCGGCGGCGGGCAAGGTCCACGGTAAATGCCGCGGTGGTGACGGGTGGCATGTCCTGGGTTTCGGCCGTGCGGCGGGACACGGCCCGCAGCCGGGCCAGCAGTTCCTCCAGGCCGAAGGGTTTGGTGATGTAGTCATCGGCCCCGGCGTCCAGGGCGCCGACCTTGTCGTCCGAGCCGTGGCGTGCTGAGAGGACGATGACGGGCGTCGGGGTCCAGCTGCGAAGTCTCCGGATGACCTCTACCCCGTCGATGTCAGGGAGTCCCAGGTCCAGGATGATGACATCCACCGGGTGGCGGGCGGCTTCGTGCAGGGCCGAGGCACCGTCGTCGGCGGTGTAGACGGTGTAGCCGCGGGCGCGCAGGTTGATTTCCAGGGTGCGCAGGATCTGCGCCTCGTCATCGACGATCAGCACCGAGATCATGGGGTGTTTTTCACCTCTCCGGGCAGATGAAGCTCCGGTGTATTCCAAGGTTTGAGCCCTGATTGTGGCCGGGCTGCTGCCGCGTCCGGTGTGCCCTCCCAGGGTGCGCCGGTGGACAGGGGCAGGCGGATGACCATGGTGAGACCACCGCCGGGAGTCTGCTCTGCGGTGAGGGTGCCTCCCATGGCTTCAAGGAATCCCTTGGCCACGGCCAGACCGAGGCCGACTCCGGTGGTGGAGGGGATGTCGTCAAGCCTCTGGAAGGGTCTGAACATCGCCACGACGCTTTCGGCGGGGATGCCTTGCCCGTGGTCGATGATTCGCAGCTCACCGGTTGGCCGGCCGTCGATCGTGGCGCTGCCCAGCCCCCCGGCGGTCCCGACGATAACGATGTCCGAGTCGGGTGCGTATTTATGCGCGTTTTCGACGATGTTGGCGATGACCCTCTCGAGCATCCCGGCGTCGGCGTCGACTTCGGGCAGGTTTGGTGCCAGGTCCACCCGCACCGTTCCCTCCGGGACGCCCCGCAGGGCGGCGGGGAGGACCTCGTACCAGCGCAGTGGCCGGAGCAGCGGATTGGCTGCGTCGCTGGTGATCCTCGACATATCCAGCAGGTTCCCGACGAGCTGGTCCAGCCTGTCGGTGTAGTCCTCGATGGTGGCCAGCATTTCTTCCTCCTCCGCAGGGGTGAAACGGACACCGGTCTGGCGCAGGCTGCTGACGGCAAGCTTGATCCCGGTCAGGGGTGTGCGCAGATCGTGGGAGACGGCACGGAGGATTGCGGTGCGCATGGTGTTGCCCTCCGCCAGGCGGAGGTTCTCGCGCCTGCTGACGCTCAGTTGCTGACGTTCCCGAAGCGCAGTCACGTGGGCGGCGAATGCGCCCAGGAGGCGCCTGTCGCTGGCTGGCAGGGTCCGGCCCGCGAGGACAAGCGCGGTGGCGGCGTCGATGGGCTCGACATTTTCAGCTTCGGTCGGTGACTCGGGGGGATTGTCGCCGGCAACGGCAACACGCTGCCACGCGGCGTCGCTCCCGGCGGGGGCGCCCTGGTTGCCCCCGGAAGCCGCAGTGAAGAGGGCTGCACTGCGGACCTGGAAGACGTCCACGGCCTGTTCCAGCAGTGCGGTCAGTGAATCGGCGGAACGTACCGCGCCGCGTGCCAGTTCAGTGAGGGTGATGGCTTCGACTCGGGCGCGGGCTGCTTCCTTGGAGCGGCGGGCTGAATAGTCCACGACAAGGGCCACGGCGGCGGATACTGCGACGAATATCAGGAGGGCGAGAACGTTCTGGGGGTCGCTGATGGTCAGTGTGCCCACGGGAGGGGTGGAGAAGTAGTTCACCAGCAGGCTGCTCCACAGGGCGGCCAGGACGGCCGGCCACAGCCCACCCACCAGGGCCACGGCGACTGAACCGGTCAGCTGGAGCAGCGCGGCGGTGGCCACATTGTGCTCCGGGGCCAGCCCGAGCACCAGCTGCAGCAGGACCGGCAGAAACACGGCCAGGGCGAATCCGGCTCCGACCCGCGCCCGGCCCAGCGCCCCGCGGGGCCGGGCCCCTGTCCCCTGGGCTCCGAGCGGGTGGGAGACCATAAGCACGTCAATGTCCCCGGATCCCCGGACGACCCGTGCTCCAATGCCGGCACCGGCGAAAAACCGTGACATGGCCTTATGCCGGGACACGCCGATGACGATCTGGGTGGCGTTGACGCTGCGGGCGAAGTCCAGCAGCGCCTGCGCCGGGTCGTCGCCGGCAACCGTGTGGAAGCTGCCCCCGAGGTCCGCCACGAGCTGGCGCTGCGCCTCAATCGACTGCGGCGATTCACTCGTGACGCCGTCGGAGTCCCGGACATGGACGGCGAGCAGGTCCCCGCCGCTGACCCGGATCAGGGCACGGGCGGCGCGGCGGATCAGCACCTCACCCTCCGGGCCGCCGGTCAGTCCCACGACGATCCGCTGCCGGGCCGGCCAGGTCGCGTCGATGTTGTTCTCGGCGCGGTAGCGGGAGAGCCCTTCGTCCACCCGGTCCGCGAGCCACAGCAGGGCCAGTTCACGCAGCGCAGCCAGGTTGCCCAGCCTGAAGTAGTTCGAAAGCGCGGCATCGATCTTGTCCGCGGCGTAGATCAGGCCCTCGCTTAGGCGCTGGCGCAGGAGTTCAGGAGAAATGTCCACCAGATCAATCTGGTCCGCCCGCCGGACGATCTCGTCCGGGACCGTCTCGGCCTGTTTGACCCCGGCGATCGCGCTGACCACGTCCCCGAGGGAGGCCAGATGCTGGACGTTCACGGTGGAGTGGACGTTGATCCCGGCGCCCAGGAGTTCTTCAATGTCCTGCCAGCGTTTATCGTGGCGGCTGCCGGGGATGTTGGAGTGCGCGTACTCGTCCACGATCGCGGTGGCTGGTCGGCGGGCCAGTACCGCGTCGATGTCCATCTCTTCGAACGCGGATCCCCTGTAGGTCAGAACCTTGGGCGGGACGACTTCCAGGCCCGCCAGCAGCGCCCTGGTGGCGGCGCGGCCGTGGTCCATCGCCAGCGCAACGACGACGTCGTGGCCCTTAGCCTGCAGGCCGTGGGCCTCTTCGAGCATGGCGAAGGTCTTGCCGACCCCGGGGGCTGCCCCGAGGAAGATCCGCAGCGTTCCACGTGCCATGCCGTCATTCTTTCACTGGTGGCTTGTTGGTTTGTGCTGGCCGTTAACGGGCGGCGAGGTCGAGATTCAGGGTCGTGACGTTCACCGAAGGCTGGCCCAGGAAGGCTTCGAGTCCAGAGGTGGTGTTCCGTTGGATCAGGGCCAGGAGGTCGCCATCGCTTAGCCTGTGTGCCGCTGCGACCCGGGGAACCTGCAGGCGTGCGTAGGCCACCGAGATGGAGGGGTCCAGCCCGGAGCCGCTGGCGGTGACCGCGTCGGCGGGCACCCGTGCCGGGTCGGTGCCCTCAGCAGCGGCAACAGTCTTCCTGGCGGCTTCGATATTCTTCGTCAGGTTCGGGTCGTTGGGTCCGAGGTTGCTGGCCGAGGATGAGGCCGGATCCCATTTCACCGCGGACGGGCGGGCGTGGAACCATTTCGGGTCCTGGGCGCCCTGATCGTCCGCGGACGTCTGGGCGATCAGGGCGGACGCGGCCGGGTGCCCGGCGGGATCCTTCAAGATCGAGCCGTTGGCCTGGGCCGGGGCGAGGACCTGGCCCAGGCCGAAGACCGAGATCGGGTAGAGCAGGCCCAGGACAAGGGTTGCCAGGGCCAGGAACCGGACGGCGGTTCCTGCCTGCCTGAGGTAGCCGAGAAAGGTGTTCACGGTGCGTTGCTCCTAGCCGATGCCGGGGATGAGAGAGATGAACAGGTCGATGATCTTGATGCCGATGAACGGTGCGATCAGGCCGCCGAGCCCGTAGATCAGCAGGTTCCGGGCCAGGGCCTGCTGCGCCGAGACGGCGCGGTACCTGACCCCTTTCAGGGCCAGCGGGACCAGGGCGATGATGATCAGGGCGTTGAAGATCACCGCCGAGAGGATGGCCGAGGCGGGCGTGGACAGGCCCATGATGTTCAGCAGGCCCAGCCCCGGGAACGTGGCAGTGAACAGGGCGGGGACGATGGCGAAATACTTCGCGACGTCGTTCGCGACGGAAAAGGTAGTCAGTGACCCGCGCGTGATGAGCAACTGCTTTCCGATACCAACAATGTTGATGAGCTTGGTCGGGTCTGAATCCAGATCCACCATGTTGGCCGCCTCCTTGGCGGCCGGGGTTCCCGAGTTCATGGCCACCCCGACGTCGGCTGCTGCCAGCGCGGGGGCATCGTTGGTGCCGTCTCCGGTCATCGCCACCAGGCGTCCTGCGTCCTGCTCTTTCTTGATGACGGCGAGTTTGTCTTCCGGTGTGGCCTCGGCAAGGTAGTCATCCACGCCGGCCTCGGCGGCGATGGCGGATGCGGTCACCGGGTTGTCGCCGGTGATCATGACGGTCCTGATGCCCATCCGGCGCAGCTCGGTGAAACGGTCCCGCATGCCGGGCTTGACCACATCGGCCAGATGAATGACCCCCAGCACCCGGGCCCGGGCGCCGTCGTGCACGGCGGGATCAATGCGGGCGACCAGGAGCGGGGTACCGCCCTGGGCCGAGATGGCCTGGACGTAGCCGTCGATCTCCGGCGGAACGGACCCGCCGAATTCCTTGACGAAGGCCGTCACGGCCGAACCTGCCCCCTTGCGGATCATCTGTCCGTCCAGGTCCAAGCCGCTCATCCGTGTGGTGGCGCTGAACTCTGCGACGTCGAAGCCGTCCGTGGTTCGCTGCAGCTCTTCCAGCGACGGTGAGGTGATTCCCTGCTCGGCGGCCAGATCGATGATGGAGCGGCCCTCCGGCGTGGCGTCGGCCAGGCTCGAGAGCCGGGCAATCCTGATCAGCGTCTCCTTGCCGGTGCCCTCGGCGGCGAGGAAGTTCACGGCCCGGCGGTTGCCGTAGGTGATGGTCCCGGTCTTGTCCAGCAGGAGGGTGGTGATGTCGCCGGCGGTTTCGACGGCACGCCCGGAGGTGGCCAGGACGTTGTGCTGGACCAGCCGGTCCATTCCGGCGATGCCGATGGCCGGCACGAGGGCGCCGATGGTCGTCGGGATCAGGCAGACCAGCAGCGCGACCAGGACGATGGGCGACGGTGTCGCTCCGGCCAGCGCCGCGAAGGGGGCCAGGGCCATGGTGACCAGGACAAAGACGATGGTCAGGGAGACCAGCAGCACGTTCAACGCGATTTCGTTGGGGGTTCTCTGCCGCACGGCGCCCTCGACCAGCCTGATCATCCGGTCGATGAAGGTCTGGCCGGGTTCGGCCGTGATGCGGATCACGATCCGGTCGGACAGGACCCTGGTGCCGCCGGTGACTGAGGAGCGGTCGCCGCCGGATTCCCTGATCACCGGGGCGGATTCGCCGGTGATGGTGGATTCGTCCACGCTGGCCAGGCCCTCGATGATTTCGCCGTCGGAGGGGATGGTGTCCCCTGCCTCGCAGACCACCAGGTCGCCCTTCGTCAGATCGGTTCCGGCGACGTCCACGGTGGAACCGTCATCGAGGCGCCGGTGGGCGATCACGCCCTGCCGGCTGGCGCGCAGGCTGTCGGCCTGTGCCTTGCCGCGGCCCTCAGCGATGGCCTCCGAGAGCGTTCCGAACAGCACGGTCAGCCACAGCCAGGCGGTCACGGCGATGCCGAAGAACGTCGGCCGGACGATGCATATCGCAGTGCACAGCACCGCCCCGGCCAGGACCGTGAACATAACCGGTGAGTGGACCATCTGGCGCGGCGCGAGTTTGCGGACCGCCAATGGGAGGGCCTCCAGGACGGAGGCTAGGGTCAGCCGGGCCGGCTTCTTGGTGTGGTGCTTGTGCTCGCCCGGAGTACCGAGGGGATTGCCGTCGGCGAGGGTGGGTACGAGGAGATCTGCCCGTTGCGGGGTCATCGGATAAGTCCTTCTGCCAGGGGCCCCAAGGCCAGGGCCGGGAAGTAGCTCAAGGCGGTCAGGATCACCGTCACTGCCAGGAGCAGGGACCCGAACAGCCACCCGTGGGTCGGCACGGTCCCGGAGGATTGCGGGATGCGGCGCTGCTGGGCGAGGGATCCGGCCAGCGCCAGGACCAGGACGATGGGCAGGAACCGGCCCAGCAGCATCGCCACGCCCAGCAGGGCCGACAGGTAGGGACCTGAGGTGGTGATACCGCCGAACGCCGAGCCGTTGTTGTTTGCCCCGGAGGTGAAGGCGTAGAGGATCTCGCTGAACTTGTGCGGCCCCGAGGACGGAGCGTTGGCCACCTGCTCAGGAACGAGGACAGTGAGGCCCGTCAGGGCAAGAACCAGGGCCGGGGTGACCAGGATATACATCGCTGCCAGCTTCATCTCCCGGGGGCCGATCCTCTTGCCCAAGAACTCCGGAGTCCTCCCCACCATCAGGCCGGCGATGAACACGGCGATGATGGCCAGGATCAGCATGCCGTACAGGCCCGAGCCGGTACCCCCCGGGGCGACCTCACCGAGCATCATGTTCAGCATCGCCGTCCCGCCGGCCAGCGGCGGCAGGGAGTCATGCGCGACATTCACCGCTCCGGTGGAAGTAAGGGTGGTCGCGGCCGCGTAAATGGCGCTCGGCGCGCCGCCAAAGCGTTGCTCGAAACCCTCCCCCAGCCCGCCGGCCGCAGCCGTAGCACTTCCCTGCGCTGCCGCCACACCCCATCCCATCAGGACCGTGGAGGCCAGCCAGAGTGTCCCCATGACGGCAGCGATCGTGTAACCCTGGCGCTGGTCCCCGACCATCCGCCCATACGTGTAGGGCAGCGCGGAGGGAATAAGCAGCAACAGGAAGACCTGGAAGAGACTGATAAAGACGCTCGGGTTCTCAAACGGATGGGCGGAGTTCGCGTTGAAGTAGCCGCCGCCATTGGTCCCCAAGATCTTGATCGCCTCCTGTGAAGCAACCGGGCCACCCGGGATGCTCTGCTGGACTCCGGTGGCCTGGTTGACCACATCCGTGGCCCAGAAATTCTGCACCACTCCCCCGAGCACCATGGTGACGGCCGCCAGGACGGCCAACGGCAGCAGAAGACGGAACGAGGTCCGCGCCAAATCGACCCAGAAATTTCCCAACCGGTCCGTCCTGGTCCGGGTGATGCCCCGGATCAGCGCAAGCACCACCACGACGCCGACCGCGGCCGAGAGAAAGTTCTGCACCGCCAGCAGGCACATCTGCACGACAATCCCGACCGTCGCCTCCGGAACGTAGGTCTGCCAGTTCGTGTTGGTGACAAAGGAAATGGCCGTGTTCATCGCAACCCACGGGTCGACCCCGGCAAGGCCGTTGTTGCCGGGCAGCACACCCTGGAGCCGCTGCAGCCCGAACACCACGAGAATCGACACGGCCGAAAACACCAGGACGCTGCGTAGGTATATCGACCATTTCTGGTCGGCGTCGGCATCAACGCCGGCGAGCCGGTAGAACAACCGTTCAGGGCGGGCGTTTGTCGTGCCGGTGAAAACGCCGGTCATATAGACCCCGAGCGGTTTGTGCAGCAGGGCCAGGGCCAGGATCAGGACACCGACCTGAACAAGGAACGAAACGGTATTGAATGTCATGTCCGGCTCACCACTTCTCGGGATGCAGCAGGGCTGCGACCAGGTACCCGAGCAAAGCCAGGCCAGACCCGAGCAGAACAAACCACATCACGGCGTCGAAAGTCACCGGCCGGTCCCCGTCCCGTCGCCCAGGGCGCCGACCAATTTGGACACCAACTCGCTAATCCACACCACGAAACCCATACACGCCACGAGAATCGCAACGACAGCCACATCAGCCATCACAAAGTCCTTTCGACAAAGCCATCCACAGCGGATATGGCCAGTCAACCCCCCAAATCCACCCCGAACGGCCGTCTTGACGCTATCTTTACGCCGCAGACCAAAATATTGATGGCCTCTTTACGGCACCCGCTCAATGAGGTCACATCCGGCCCACCCGAGCACCGCCCTGCGCGTCACGTTCAGTCCCAGTGAGGTGCTGAATTCGTCAGGATGCCCGCTTCAGGCCGTGATTCATTCGGGCGGTCTAAGCGGACCGGGGCGTTTGTGCAGAGCCGGAGGCCAAGGGGCGTGACGGCGATGGTTCTCTTCTTCGTCGTCCTGAACTGGCCACGGAGAAGGCTAAGCCCGAGAGAGGCAGAACCGCTCTACGGCTGCGGGGGGCCAGATATAGATTCTGCGATCGTCCAGCCGAGGCCAAGAAGGGGTTGACATAGTCAGAAGCATCCCAGGGCACCCCTCCCCTGAACTGACCGGTGAGGGGGCGTCCTCCGCCACAGTAATTGAACGCGCCGAGCATCCCAGAACCTTGAAGGAAACATCCACCAGTAGACCATCACCGCCCACCTGAGCCGCCCTGGGCCAAGCATGAGCCGAGCCGTGAGCGACCAGCCAAAGGCGAAAAGGGCACCACTTCCGGGCTCATGTTCTCCCTCTCAATGAGAATAAACATTCGATTCTCAATCCTGTCGGTCCCTCGTGACAGCCTTTGCTTCGAAAAGGACAGGCGTCCTCAAAGAAAACCCGCAGGTCAGCATGCCAAGACACGCTGAGGGCTAATGGGAATATATGTTCGAATAAGCGTTCTTCCCGAAACTAGAACCTACTGCGGAGTAAGGGGAGTCCAGGCTGCTTCGTACGCTTGCCGTTGTGCTCTCGGATGCCATAGCGGCGTTTGAGTTTGGCGCCGTTGATGGCTGTACACATCTTGCCCTTGGCCGCGGGGATCGACCGGCGTTTAAGTCGAGCGCGATCTTTTTGAATCCGTCCTCTATCTCGCGGACGATGGGAGCCTCTGTCTCGCTGAGCGTCATGCCGTTCTGATTCCAGCCATAGGCGCGGTTACCACCGGACGACGTGCCTGCCTTGGCCGCCTGAAGCTTGGTTGCTTTCACCCGGTCAGCGGACGTTTCGACCTCGTACACTGCCCATGCAGCGAGCGTCTTAGCGACTGCGCGGCCGGACAGTGTAGCCAGGTCAAAGTGGCCAGCCTTCACCGTATGAGTGCCGACATCAAGCGCCAGGTAGCCGGGACGAGGTTTGCCTGAGTATGCGCTGTGGTCATTGTCCGAATATGCAGCAACGACAGAGCCGCCGAGCTGCTGGACTAAGACTTGGTAGTCCTCCTGCTGCTGCTCCATGCCTCGGGGGTGTTTCCTAAATCAGAGGCCTCCCGGCTGAAATGCTTGTACGGTTTCGAGAACAGACTTTACCCCGTCGGCCGAAACTGCGTCTGGTTCGGCGGGGGTTGTAGCTAGTCCGGACAGTAAACCGCGCAGAAGTTGCCTCAACGGCCGCGACTAAGCAGTGCGGTCATGTCGTCCCGTCCCGCCACCTCCATGAAGTCGTGAGCCCAAACCCCTCATTCCCTTGGAAGACGACAGATGGAGCGCGCGATGTTTCTGGCAGCGGTGGATCCTGGCATCACCCCAAACACGAACTTCCCTTTTCTCGAATCGCTCAAACTGATCGGCGGAGGCATCCTGGTCGGAGCCTTCATTGTGATCGCGATTGTGGCGATCGTCGGAGCCGCCATGCTCCTCGCAGGCAAGCTCAGCCAGTCATCGAGGCTCGCTTCGGGTGGTGGCATGATCCTGCTTTGGACAGGACCGGTGGCCGCGATACTCGGCGGGATCAATGGCTACATTCTCTGGTCCCAGTCGGCGTTCAATCTCGGATTTTAGGTCCAGTCAGTCATGCCGGTTCAATGCGACCTGGACGGATGGTGGCCGCCCGGTTGCGGTCTCGTCTCACAAGCGAACGACGGCGTCCAAGGCTCCATCACGTCATTCTTCGCGAACATACTCCAGAGCACCGCGTCCTGGATATGGTCCTTCATCACGGGCGCGTTTAGCGTCTCCGACCTTGATGATTCTCAATGGACGGCGGTCGAAGGTCTGACGAGTTGGTGGGTTGTCATCATGATGACACCGCTGGTCGTGGCCATGATCCTCCAGCTGCTGTCCGGTCTGATCAGCCAACAACCCCGCCGCCTGGTGCGCGCCCTGGTTGGCGGCGCGGCCGCCATTCCTCTGGTGGCCGGTGCCGTTTACCTCGTCCGCCAGCTCACGAAGGTGGGCGATTCTGCAGCTTCGGCACTCCTCGACTCCATGGGGACGGATCCCTATCTGGTGTTCATGCGGCTCTTTGGCTTCGAGCGCGCCCCCGCGGACTCCGGCCGGGAATGGAACGTCGTTTCCTTGGCCCCGGGAAGCACCGGCGGCGCGGCCGGGGCGGTCTTCGTCACGGTGATGGCCGTGATCGTAGTGTGGATCCTGGCGTTCATCCTGATGTGTTCGATGATCTTCCGGTCCTTCGCGCTGATCGTGCTCGCCGCCGTCGCCCCGGTCGCGCTCATGCTGATGCCATGGGAGAAGACGAAAACCTGGGCAAGGCGGTGGTGCGAGATCGTCGTTGCGTTGCTGCTCGCCAAACCGCTGGCCGCGACCGTGCTCGCCGTGGCCATCAAGCTCTTTGCCGACTCGAAGTCATTCGCCGGGCTGGCCGCTGGTGTTGTGGGCATGGCACTGGCCTGCGGTGCGCCTCTGATGGCATTGCGGCTCGTGAGTTTCGCCGGAGGCGAGCTGGCCGCGGCCGCGCAAACTGCCGGTGGTGGCCACGTCCTCACTCGAACCTCCAGCTTCACCGCCCGGCAGATTAGCCGGCAAACCGGTGGGCGATTCACTCTGGCAGGGATGGCTGGCCGTTCGTCGATGACCCGCCCAATCCAGTCGAGTCGTCACCAATTTCCCACCCGCACGCTGCCGACCGGTGCCCCTGTTCCGGGAGGGCCAACGGGTACAACGCCGTCATCGGCGCCAGCTGGCAACGCTGGTGCGTTGATGCTCGACGCAGGCACCACGGCGGCCAGCCCAGCCTCGCCACCGGGAAGCAGCGCACAGCCGCGCCCGGCCCCGGGCGCACCGGCATCGGGAAGCAGAAGTGGGGGCAAGGCCCCTAGCGAGCCACCAAAGCCGCCGTCGTCGAAGCTACCGAACGGCGCGCCACCGATCGCCCCGACGACCCAGTCTCCCATCCACCGGCCAGGAGTAATCCAGCCCCCAACCGACGGTGAGTTCCATGTCTGAAACTTCACGCACCCTCGAGGCAGTCAATTTCCCCCGCTATGAGCGCCGCGGCTTGTTCATGGGACTGAAATGGTATCAATTGCTGTTGCTCGCGGCCGGCGTGGTGGTGGCAAGCCTGGCATCGGCATCTCAAGGACCGATCGGCTTGTTCGCGTCGGGACCGTTGTGGCTGGTCCTGATGCTCCTTGGCCTGCTGCAGTATTCAAGGATTCCGTACCCGGTATGGGCCAGCCATGCCGTCCTGTTCTTCTACCGATTCATAGCCGGACAAACACGGTTCCTGACCAGACCCGAACGAGCAGTCCTGGCCGGACGGCTGGCGCTTCCTGGAGGGCTAGGGAACCTGGAATTGCGTCGGACCTCGCGAGGGGAGTGTTTCATCGTGGACGCCCGCGGCAGGGAGGCGATAGCCGTACTTCGCTGCAGCACCCGGTCATTTGCGCTGTTAGACAGCGACGACAAAGCATGGGCCGTGCAGGCGTGGTCCCGCGTGCAGGCGGGCATGGCCCAGCGAACAAGCCTCGCAAGAATCGCCGTGCAGGACTACACGGTTCCGTATCCGTCCACCGCCCTGCGGGACTTCTACGAAATGACGTCCCCGCGGCCGCCGGGCGTCTCGAGCGAACTCACTTGGGGCCAGCGCGCGTACGAGGATCTGATTTCTGCAGCCGGCTCCACGATGAGCCACGATCTCCTGATCGCACTTGTGGTGGATATGGCCAAGGCGCGACGCCGGATCAGAGAGTCAGGCGGGGGACTGGTCGGTGTCGAACGGGTGCTTCGTCTGGAGGTTGAGGCCATGACCACAGCGCTGGGGACGCACAGCGTCAAGGTGGAGGAGTGGCTGCCGGAAGGCGGAATCCTCGACGTCGTTCGGGGCGCATTCGATCCTGCCGCCGTCGCAAGCGGGGCAAGGAATCCGGCCAAGAAGGAATTACAACCCCGAGACTCCATGCCGCCTAACATGCCTGGAGGCCCCATGGCCGTGGAAGAGCACTGGACATACGTACGAACGGATTCCGGTTTTCATCAAACGTTCTGGATCGCTGAGTGGCCACGGCAGAAGGTATCTCCGGGTTTCCTCCATCCTCTGATTTATGTGGGCGACTTCCGGCACACGGTGACGGAGGTGATTCGGGCCGTGCCCACAACTGAGGCGCTGCGGGACATCCGCTCCGCCCAGGAGGCCCATGAAACTAGGCGCCGCATCAACACCCGCTTCGACAGGCCACTGACCCGAGAGCAACGAGCTGAGGAAGAAGAGGTCGCCCAGCGCGAGGAGGAGATCGTCGCAGGCCACGGAGACGTGAGGCCCGCTGCCTACGTGACCGTTACTGCAGGGACCTTGGAGGACCTGGCCCGCCACCGGCAGGAACTGGAGTCGGCGGCCGCGGGAGCCTTCGTCGAATTGCGCCTGCTGGCGGGGCAGCAATGGGCTGCATTCGTCGCCGGTGCGCTCCCGTTCGGGCGGGGGCTGCGATGATGCGGACAAACCAGTCGGTTGAATACTTGCCGTCGGGAGTGAACCGCAGGGAGCGGAAGGAACGACGGCGGCGGGCGGCTGCCGCTGACAGCCTACCGTGGGCGGCCGCTCTGAACCGGGCCGGCGAGATGGTCGGCACCCGGTTGGACACCGCCGAGCACGGCGGAGACTGGGGGAGCAGGGAACCTGTCTCGCTGCGTGGCCCGCACCGCCTGCGTCCGGCACCGCATCGCGCGTCCACCCTGACCTTCGCCGCGGCGTATCCATTCATCACAGAATCGGGGCTCGGCCACGAAGGCACCTATATCGGCACCGACGTCTTCGGCTCGGGAGCGTTCTCCTACGACCCGTGGATTCTCTATGACAAGGGCGTCATCAGCGGACCCTCGATCGTTGTCATCGGCACCGTGGGGACCGGCAAATCCATGTGCGGAAAGTCCCTGGTGGCCAGGTCCATAACGCTGGGGCGGAAGGCCGCCGTCGCCTCCGATCCCAAAGGCGAATGGGTTGCCGTCGCCAATGCGGTCGGCGGCAAGGTCATTTCCGTGGGCCCCGGTCGCGCTGCCCGCGTCAATCCACTCGACGCGGGGCCGCGGTCCAGCGCCTTGAGTGAGGCGCAGTGGCAGGCCGTGGTGCGCCAACGCCGTCGCTACCTGTTGGTGGCACTGGTTTCTCTCATGCGGCAGGGCATGCCCCTCCGTCCTGTGGAGCACACTGCCCTGGACATGGCTCTCATGGAGACGGTAGCCGAGAACTCGAATCCGACGCTGCCAATGGTTCTGGACCATCTGTTGAACCCGTCGAAGGAAACGATCGGGCTGGTGGGCAAAGATGGGGGAGTGGCGGTCAGCCACTCCCTGAGGCGGACGGTCTCTGGTGACCTGGAAGGCATGTTTGACGCCCCGTCTACGGTCGCTTTCGACGCCGATGCGCCCATGATGGTTATGGACACTTCTGCGCTCATCGGCGCCTCGGAACAAGCATTGTCCCTGGCAGCCGCGTGCGGTGCCACGTGGCTGGAGGCAGCCGTCACCAATCCCGATGGCGGCAAGCGGCTGGTGGTTTACGACGAAGGTTGGCGCATGCTGGCCGACCCGTACATGCTCGCCAAAATGAGCGAGCAGTGGCGGTTAGCCCGTACATACGGCATTGCGAACCTGCTCATCATGCATAAAGTCGCGGACCTCAACGAAATCGGAGACAGCTCCAGCGGGCACCGGCAGAAGGCACTCGGCCTGTTGACCGAGGCGGACACCAGGATCATCTACCGGCAAAAGCACGACGCGATGAGACTAACGAAAGAAGCCCTGGGCTTGTCGGAGGCCGAATGTGAGCACGTAGAGAACCTCCCCAAAGGTGTTGGCCTCTGGAAGGTCGGGAATCGTTCCTTCATTGTGGCGAACCAGGTCACGACCGATGAGCTTGAAGTCTTCGGCACCGACGACCGGATGATCTGAATGCCACAGATGAATTCGCGGCGAGGCACCGACAGTCCGTTGGTCACGGCCGGGCTCATCGCCGTGGCCGGTTATGTCTGTCTGTGTTTCCTGGTCCAGGGGGCAGCTAACGTCGTGATGGCCTGGCGCTGCGGCGGCAGTCTGCCGTCGCCGTTCAACCCGGCCGCCGCCGTCGGACTTTTCATCGGCCGGATCAACTGGGTGGTACCCGTACCAGAGGGATGCGACGTCGGGATCGGCAGTATCTGGTGGCTCGTTGGCCCAATCCTCCTTCTGGCGGCTGCGCTCGCCGTCGGGTCTGTCTTTGCCTGGCGAAGGTGGAAGCAATCCGGGGCGTGGCTGCGCCAGGACATACTGAGCCGCGAGGGCATCGCGCGCCGTACCGAGATCCTCCAAGATTTCGGAGCGAGGGCCGTCCTAAAGCGAGGCAAATTCACGCGGCCAGGCCTCGCCAAGCCGCGGATCCAGGACGTGGCCTGGACTTTGGGCCGCTCCCGAGGCGTCACGATCCATGTATCCACGGAGGAATCGATGGTCATCCAGGGTGCTCCGCGATCCGGTAAGGGCCTCTATGTGGTCATCAACGCCATCCTCGATGCGCCGGGTGCTGTAGTCACGACATCCACCCGCGCCGACAACTTGGTGGTAACTATGAAGGCCCGCGCTACACGCGGCAGGCCAGTCACGGTCTTCGACCCACAAGGCATGTCCGGACTGCCCTCGACACTTCGCTGGTCTCCCGTTCGTGGCTGCGAGGACCCGGATATCGCCACGCGCCGCGCTCTCGTTATCACTGCGGACACGGAGATGAAGGGAGAGAACGCTGCATGGCAAAAGCGCTCGCTGATCATCCTGCAGTGCCTCCTTCATGCTGCGGCCCTGTCCGGCGAGGGTGTCCGTGCGTTTCGGCGCTGGTCTTCGAGCCCGGTCTTGGCACGTGAGGCGTTGGAGGTCCTGAGCCTACCGGCGGCGGCGCTGGGGTGGCAGGCCGATCTCATGGGCATCCTTGAGGATGACCCCCGGAACACGTCCAACTCCTGGATTGGTGTGTCGGCCGCTGTCGCACCACTGTCGTCACCGAAAGTGCTCGCCGCACTCGATCCCCGGGACGAGTCGGAGGAATTTGACCCAAAGAGGTTCATCCGGGACTGCGGGACCCTGTATCTGATCGGCACCCGTGCGGGAGCTGCTGCGGCAGGGCCGTATCTTTCGGCTCTGATTGACGACATCGACAACGCCGCTCGCGAAATGGCATTTGTCTCTCCGGGAGGAAGGCTGGATCCGCCGCTGTCCCTGGTTCTGGACGAGATTGCCAATCTGGCACCATGGCCGGGCCTGCCCATCGCCCTCTCTGACGGCGGCGGCATCGGCATCTCAACGCTGGTAGTTCTCCAATCTCTGTCCCAGGCCCGTACTGGCTGGTCAATCGATGAGGCAGCCACAATTTGGGACTCGGCCATCATCAAGGTGATTTTCGGCGGAGGCTCCGACGAACGTGACCTGCGCTCGCTGGCTGGGCTGCTGGGGGAGCGGAGCCTGACCCTTAATACCCGTTCCTGGTCTGCACAGGGTCGGCAGGACGGCGAACAGATCAGGGAGAGCCCGGTCCTGCCGCTTCATGAGATCAGGCGCTTGCCGGCAGGAACGGCCCTGATGCTGGGACGTCGAACCCGGCCCATCCTCTTGGACTTGCGCGAATGGCACAAACGCAAAGACGCCGCCGAGCTGGGTCGGTCAAAGCTGGAGCTTGAACGGGCCCTGGCAGATGGGCACCGTCTGCGGCAGGCAGCAACTGAGGAGCCAGCCGATGGCCAGCCATGACGACGTCGAACGCTTTGAGATCCCGTCAGCCGGAGCGGACGACGACGAGCTGACGGCGGAGCTCTTCCGCTCTGCCTTCCGGCCACCGGGGCGGGCATCCGGCGTGACCTACCGTTGGCGGGAAATGACAGCTGACCAGGCCGGAAGTGTGTGGCGTTCTTTGGCGGTCTGGGTCCGCTGGCTTGTTGCGACGTACCAGCTGACGACGTCGGTGGTTCCGGACTGCTGGTGGCGCCACACCGAGATCGTGGCCGAGCTCTATGCTATGCAGCGGGCTGAACTGGCCTCCTACGCCAGCGACGATCCCGGGTTCGGGCCCCTGGCCTTTCACGAACGGCTGCCGCACGCCGTCGAGCGTCTGCGGATCCATACCCGGACGGCCGGTTGTGTCGGGCTGCAGGCGCACAAGGAGTCCGCCGTGAGAATCCTGCGGCTCGATGCAGCGGGCTTCGTTGAGTGGCAGGCGGGTTCCCACCAGATCGCGGACACATTCTGAAGGTGGTCACTTCACGAGAACCAGGGTGGTGTGAATCAGTATTTGCAGAGTAGCCCGCCGGATGTAAGGACGTATGGGACGGCAATCGGAGTCCGGAGGTTGATCGGGTGTGTCTTGGTGATGAATGGGTTCCGAAGGCCGTGCGTCGAAGCTTTGCAGCGGTTCTCCTGAGGGACCGACCTGCCGTCCGTGGTGGTGTTGGGTCATCGACGGGATTGCTGTGGGATGCGCTGTACGATCTGAAGTGATCGATGTCATGTTATCGCCACCCTCCTTGCTGGGCCGGTAGCTAAGTCTTGCTGCGGGGAACTGCTTCGACTTTCACTCCTAGCTCCTTGGCCCACGAGCGGAACGCGCCGCCAATCGAATGCGTACTACTTTCTGTCCACTTTCCGCCTGCTGCCTCACGAATTGCCATGCCGACTGTTAGCGGTGATGCCGAGGAATCGGCTTCCAAGGTCTTCAGGCCCGCTTCGCCTCCGGGCACCGATTTCAGGAGCCGAAGGAGTACCGGACGTGAAATTGAGCCGTCACTGTTAATGAGGTCTGCGCGGGCAGCGACGACGCGACCTTCCGGAGTTACGAGAACGGCTCCCAAAGCGGCTAAGGTGCGCAGGGCGTCCCGTTGGGGAGTGCTGCTATCTGGAACAGTGACGACCGCCCCTGATGCAATCTCGCACAGTAGGTCAAAAGAACGCCGTGGTGCCTCTTGCGGCACGCCCGGGCGGGAGCGAATGGCGGACGGAGGCGACAACAGACGTTGGGGCTTCTGGCCAGTCGCGTCACCTTGAACATCCCATCTATTGCCGCGACGTGATGCCAGGCCGGCGTATTCGAACCACGAGAGAAAGACCCTAGCGTAGATGGACCACGTTCCTTGCGTAGCGTCAACTGCCGGGAAGATTCCAGGTAGGGCATGGCTGAATGCTTCTGTCGTAGCTAATCCGTCTTGCTTTGCCGCCACGTCCGATAACGCTGAGTAAGCACGGTGCCGTCTCAATGCGTTAGTCACCTTTTGCCGGGCCGCCAACTCCGGGTCCGAGGCAGCGACAATATCGTCGACGATGCGAACCGTCAAAGGCTCGTATGAAGTGACCCCCAGCAAACGCAGTTCCCGCGAAAGGTTGAAGATCACGTTGTCGCTGGTCTTGAGGTCAGATGCAAGAGATGCGACACCGGCACTGCCGCCCTTCTTCATTACTAGCGGCAGCATGCGAGCAATTTGGTTGGGTGCGGATCGAAGAATATACGAGTCCTCGAGAGGGACCCGGCCAGTGTTTAGGTAGTCTCTGAAAATATCCCAGTATGTGTCTAGCCGGTCACCAACCTGAACGATCAAGCGGCGGTCCACCAAGGATTGGACCGCCTCAGGGGCATATCGATCCGTAACTTCGCCAGCAGGGATAGGTGCATTTTGAGCGATGTGCCTGAGTATCTCTAGTGACTCCGGTTCAAGTTGCGCAAGGTCCACATCGAAGAGGTTTTGAATATTGAGGGAGTCGGCTAGTAGCTGCTCTGGGCTGGTACCGTTCGTAAGCTCTTGCAGGACGTGGTCAGCTAGCTTTTTTAGCAGCCAAGGCAGGCCTTGGCTGTACTCGCGTAGGCGAGTACGAAGGTCCCGGCCAAGATTCACTTGAGCTTTCTTCTGGAGCCTGTTGAGAAGTGTGTTGACTTCGGCCGCACCGAAGGGCTCCACAAGGACGGTCTCCGAGGCGCTTCGGATTTCGTCCCGTAACTGGTATGGGTAGCCCTCGATCCATCCGACCAGGTCGGTCTTCCACGCAAAGCCAATTTTGATAGGCCCTTCTATGTCTCTGATCCCGAGGGCCAGGTCGCGGAAACTCTGAGTGATTTCTGGTGATCGAAAAACGTTCTCAAATTGGTCAAAGAAAACAAGAACTGGCTTGTCGGTAGATTTCCAGGTGGCGTTCCTTATCGTGTTGAGAGCGCTCGGTAGACTCGCCCAGCTCACATCAGCTCCTAGCTGCATCAGTCCCTTCTGGACTGCTCCGTCGATCGCGCGTCGCAGCACCTCTGTGACATAGCGGGAGGAACTTGCGGTTCGAGAGTCCATCACAAGTGCGGATCCTCCCTTTGACTCAATCAGTTCCGCAAACTTCAGAGCGAGGCTGCTTTTTCCCCAACCCGATTGGGCGTTGAAGATGATGGTTTTGGATGTTGAGTCGATGAAGCCTCTGAGGGTCTTTAGAAGTGTTTTCCGTCCCACGAAGTACTTGGGGCCCGCTGGCAACTGGTACTGAAAATCGCTATGCGACGGGAGGACGGTAGCTAGGACAACTTGGTCCGGAGAGTCCGGTTTGGCCGGGGGGTGGAGAGTCGGGGTGCGAGCGTCCCAAACCTCCAGACCCTGGGAATAGCCGTGCGAGGCAATCAGTTCCAATGCGGGAGCAGGAACGCCCCCTTGGGCGGCCCACACAGCCGCGCGTACAGGCAAACGAGTGTGCGTATCGAGTTCCAAGGCAGCTGAATAGATGCCGAACTCGGTCACCACTACAGCGAAGTCGCTGGGTAGTGAGAGCGGAACCGGCGCATCGACGATGAGTCCCTCACCGTCCAAAGCGTCGGTAATGGCTTCCACATCCATGTACTTGAAATTCTTGTCCTTCAGCTCAATCGCTCTGGCCGCCTGCTGACCGCTCGGAGTTAGACCAGGAACTACCATCATGAGCCCGAGGGCATCAGGCGTGGTAAACCTCTCAATCGTGACTTTTCCGTAAAAATTCGTGAGTTCTTTGGCTGCCACTGGCTGTGAATAGGCCTTGCACTCAGCTATGGCGACTCTGCCGTCCAGTCTTGTACTTGTCACCACGTCGAGTTCAATCCCGTTCGAATTGACCGTCACGTTGCTCGCACTTGGCTCTTTATATCCATAGGCCTGGAGAAGTCTGGCGACGAACAGCTCAAATAGATGACCCCGGGCATGGCTCACGGCTCCGGCGGAATCTCCCTTTGCGAGAACGAGGACAGTCTTAGAAACCAAGCCGATTTGAGTCATGAAATCTGATGTTGCCACATAATCCTGCTGAACTTAGCAAGCGAAACCGATTCTGCGAGATCGTCAGTATTACGAGTAGGACCTGTATCTGCTAGAGAGAGGTGTTTGCGACTTGCCTTTTGCGTTCGAGCCCGGTGCGAGCGCGTTGCTTATTAGGTATCGGACGACCTCCCCAGCGTCAGTAGTCCGTCAATTGCCGGTCCGCCAAACCACTGCTGATACGCGCAGCGACGCCTTGGCGCGGATGACTCGAGACTTGCGCTGTAACCTCTTACGGCATCGATTCGGGACTGGGCAGACGCGAGAGGCCTCAAAGCGAACGGAATCGAGCGGCTCATTCAGCAGCTCATTTTCGGACCTCATCGCCGAAGAAGCTAAGAGCAGCACCAGGAGGAGATCTGCAGTGTCGAGCGCAGAATGAAGGACTCCGCCTGAGTCGAGAGGTCGTAAGTCCGGCGGGTTTTGAGGTATCACAACAGGTGTTCAAAGCTGGGCTGCCATACACGCCGCACCTGGGACAATCTGAGTTCTACGTGGCTGGCCTTTCACGAACGGCTGCCGCACGCCGTCGAGCGGCTGCGGATCCATACCCGGACGGCCGGGTGTGTCGGTCTGCAGGCGCACAAGGAGTCCGCAGTGAGAACCATCCGGCTCGAGGCCCCGGGCTTCGCTGAATGGCAGGCGGCTTCCCGCCAGGTCGGAGACGAATTCTGATGTCATGCTGTTGGACCTTCCTCAGGACATGAACAAGTATCCGCGGGGTGGTCCCGGCTGGATTCCAAGAAGCATGAAGGGCGGCTGTCGTGGCCCCTGAATCTGAAGACGTATCGAGTGCGGTGGCGGCAGATCCCGTGCCGGGCCGGAGCGAATCGGGCAATTCCCGCATGACGCCCGAGGAGCGCATCTCTGCCTTGACGGATGGCCTCCACAAGGTCCTGGAAAAGGCAGTTGAATCTCCGTCGCAGTGGC
This sequence comes from Arthrobacter sp. Bi83, assembly GCF_918698095.1. Lineage (GTDB taxonomy): Bacteria > Actinomycetota > Actinomycetes > Actinomycetales > Micrococcaceae > Arthrobacter. Next base: position 99,553 of record NZ_CAKKLY010000001.1, on the reverse strand, counting down.
AAGTGCTGCTGGACGCTTCGGCAACGTTGTGGCGTTACTCGGGCGGCAATGTTGCCCTGCTCATGATGCAGATGGCCCAGCGCGGTACCGATGAACCGACTCTGGTGGCCGGGTACAAGGAGTGGGCCCGCCACGGCCGTACGGTGCTCAGGGGTGAGCACGCGCTCTGGGTCATCGCTCCCCGCACAGCCCGACTCCAGCAGGTCACGCTTCCTGACGGTACCCGGCAACGCATCCCTGCGGGTGAGCACGTGCCCCACGGCGCCGTCGACGAGGGAAAGAAGACGGTCATCACGGGCTGGCGCGGCCAGGCAGTCTTCGATGTCTCACAAACGCAGGGCACACCGCTGCTCGTACCCCGCGGCGGTGCCGAGTCAGTGCTGGACGTAGCTGAGCTGTGCGGATCTCTCGCCTCGGTGGCGGGCAGCCATGGCTTCAACGTCGATGTGACGGATGCCCAGTATGGGCTGACGAGCGGCTTTACGGATTTCACTCACCGCCGGGTCCAGGTGGGCGCCTGGCTCAGCCCAGAAGAGCGTGCGGCCGTCCTTGCACACGAACTTGGACATGTGCTGCTTCATGGTCCCGACGACGCGGTCGGCCGGTTGTATGGCAGCAGCGCAGACCACCGGGGACTGGCCGAGGTGGAAGCCGAATCCGTGGCTTACACGGTGCTGAAGGCCCACGGGATCGACCGCGGACCCCAGTCCGCGACGTATCTTGCCGGATGGGCTGACGCCGTCATTGACGCGGAGAAAGACGCGATGGCTCATGACGCCAGGCGCAGGCTCCCAGCGTCCCGTGCGGATATTGCGAAGTCAGTACTGGGACGGGTCACTGCTGCCAGCAAGGGGATTCTTGAGATCACACACCCGCCGGGGTTTGGCGGCAAGATCACCGCCGTCGACGCGGACCCACGGCTGAGGCCGGCAGCGACCTACGCGGGCGTGGAACAAACTTTGCGGTCCGTTGACGGACCAGTAATGGCCGGGCCGTGAGCCGACTGGCACTAATTTGTCCGGCGGGAAAGTCCCGCCGGCTTTGGAAAGGACAAGAACCATGGGCACCAAAATCCCGATCAACATCGCAGGCAACCTGGTTGCCGATCCCGAACTCAGCGTAGGCGAAAGCGGAGTGGCCCACGCTAAGCTCCGGGTCGCTGTCAACCAGCGAATCCAGGGCGCGGACGGCACCTGGCAGGACGGAGAACCCGTCTTCCACAACGTCTCTGCATTCCGTGCGCTGGCCGAGAACTCGGCGAGTTCACTGCGAAAGGGCGACCCGGTAACCGTGGCGGGCGAGCTGGAATTCCGCTCGTACGAGAAGGACGGCGAACGCCGCGAAGCCCGACGCATTGTCGCCGACACCATCGGACCGGATCTCCGTTTCGGGACCGCGGTGTATCAGCGCATGTCGCACGCGCAGGTTGCTGCGCCGGATGCTGAACTGCGTGCAGGCGTTGAGGCGCCCGTCGCGGCTGAGGCGGCCACGCCGGCATACAACGTCAGTTCGAAGAGCCCGGTGGTGGTGCCCCCTTTCGGGGGCGTGGCGGGGAATGAGATGAGTTTCTAAGACCTGTAGGGACCGTCCGCCTGACGGACGTGAGGTATTACCTAGGCGGGTTGGTGAGCAAGCCAGCTCGCTTTCCCTTGCTGTGAGCGCCGGAGTGCAAGGGGTCACTTGGTTTGAGAAAGTTCACGCCAGCAGCACGGCTATCTTCGTAGCTAAGGTAGGTGCAGGCTAACTCCACCGACGAAGTGGTGGGTTGATCATGACGTGTACAAGACACGACGCCCGCGGCTGCCCCACGCATAGAAGCCCAGCATGAACGCTCAAACAGAAGGTGCCCGTGCCGCGATCTACACCCGGATTTCCAAGGACCTCCAGCTTGAAGGTTTGGGAGTAGCTCGGCAACACAAAGACTGCTTTGCCCTCGCCGCAAAATATGACTGGGAAGTCATTGAAGAGAAATTTGAGGACAACGACATCTCCGCCTCAGGAGGAAAAGTGCGGCTGGCCTATGACTGGCTAAAAGCATTTATGGAGGCGGGTGCTGTGGATGTAGTCGTCGTCTATTCGCAGACGGGCTTCATCGAAACTCTTCCTGGTGTTCATCGGCGTTATGGTGGGGATCGTTGCCCTCGCCGTGTATCTTCCATACTTCTCACTCGGCGATGCGGTATCCCCATACCAATAGCCAGTTGTCCAGAATGGCTCAAAGTTAACAATTTTGGGTATACATTTTCCTGACCTTAACAATTGTTAATTTTCGGACCGCCTGGACGCGGCAGCAGGCTAGTTTTCCGCCTGCTAGGTTCCTGGAATAGGGGAGACAACTACCACGCTTCGAGGCTTCTCCTGCAACCGAATTGCAGCACTTGCTCAGACGAGAGGCCAGCAAGGCGAACTGGCCAATCTCCTGGGGAGATTCCTAGATGCTGTGACAGGCGGAGCGCCGTGATTCGTCGCCTGTTCTCGCATTCTCGGGCAGGGACAGGCCGGTGTTTATTGCCGTCGGACCTCAATGTCGCGGTGGTTCTTCTCGACCCAGTCGGCCATCCGGTTGCCCCGCAGCGCTATGAACTTCAGCGAGGCTTCCTGAACCCTGATGTACTCGTCCTTCGTGACCGGGACGCCGAGGCGCGTGAAGACCTTTTCCTCATCCTCCTCGAGGAAGAAGTCGATCTTCCCCTCCGGCGTCACGAGATCCTGGAAGTGGAAGAACTCCACGAATTTCTCGAACGTGCAGAAGAGTTCGAAGAAGTCCCCATAGTTAGTGGTGACGTCGGCGAGGGGGCTGCCTGGCTGCTTGGCGTAGTGGCGCCGGATGCATTCCAGAGTCAGGTCCATCCGGTCCGCAATCCGTATCCGCATTCCCCTGGCGGTGTTGAGGGTGGGCAGGTGTATTGTCCTGACGGGCCAGATCATGGCGCTGCCGATCGTGTACGGCGGGTTGAAATAGCGGCGCTTCTGCTCCTCACTCAACTCGGCTTTAGCCTCGACCAAGGCCTTGGGCTTCCCCCACCTGGTGTAGGAGTTCGTGATGGCGTCACTACCGACCGTGAACCACTTGTCGGGCGTCTGCTCGAACATCAGGTAGTTTTTCCGACGCACCTTGGGAACTTCCGAGACCGCCAGTTCGAACAGCTGCCCCTCGCTTAGCTCCTTCTTCCAGAGCAGCTGATGGTCAGCCTTGAGCCGCGGACTATGGGAGTCCGGGTCCTTTCCTGGAGGCGTGGTGTCGAGAAGGTAGTCGAAGGCGATGTCGAAGACGCGCATGGAAGGAAGTCTATGTGCCCGCCTATTGCGAACCGCGGAACCTGCAGCTGAAATAACCGCGGTCGCGCAAGCACTTGGATGTCAATCTTCGGCGGCATTGGGACTCCTCCGGTCCAGTCCTGCTGAAAGTTAACACTTCAGGTCAAAATTAACGCTCGCCTTGTCTCCTGCGGGTTGTCGCGGATGTCCCTCCAGGGGGTACACGAATTGTTAACTAACAGGCGGAAAGCAGGCGGTCCTGATTCTTAATGTCCGCCCAAAAGGCCCGTAGACACAAGGGCTGATTGCTAACCTTCTGCCGGATCAAACACGTGTGTCATACCGCTCACATCAGTCACTCCTGCCCCGTCTGCGGCGTCAGTCCCATCAGCAGCACGCGGCGCGGTTGAGGATGGGGCAGGCAGGGAACTTCCCGAACTACTGGGTCCGGTACATCGGGGGTGAATCTATGTACGTGGCTGCCTGTTGATGGTTGGGGCGAATGATGAGCCTTGGCTCCGAGGGGTCGTGCGCTGAGGTGTAGTCGGGCTCGCAGGACGGCAATGGGATTCCGCTGGCGGCCAGCATCCGCGCACAGTTCCACGGTGTTCCCGCAGGAAAATATCGCAGGTAAATCGAGCTGGCGGTCGTGCAGTGGTCTCCCAGGTCCAGCTGCAGGCAGAGTGTGTAGTCCGTCGCTCCTGGAACATGGTCGGAAGGGCCGGCAGTTTCCACTTGCACAGCTGGCGACCTCTTTTTGATTTCAGCGCCGTCGAAGCAGGTCGTCGGGGCTGCCCGGGTACACCATTTTCCGCTGACCGTGTCGGGAAGCCCGGGGATGGCGGCAGCTTCGGGGGAGGGGGACCGAGATGGGGTGGTGGCAGCTGCTGGATAGGTGAGGGCTATGGTGTAGCCCTTGTAATTCAGGGCCGTGTCTGCGGCTGCCGCGAAACCGCTGGCAGCTGTCTGGAGGCCCGACCATAGCCAGCTCATCATCTGGGCAAGCCTGACAGCGACAAAATTCTTGAGTATTTCTTCCGGAGCTTCGTCTATGGCCACGCGTTCCATTACTTTGCCCATGCACGACATGATTGTGCCTATCGCGCCGTTCAGATAGTTTCCTGCGCCCTTAGCGTTCGTGACGTCAGCCGTGGCCATCCCCTGAAATCCTGCCACACAGTCGGCTGCGTCAACAGCTGTCTGGATCTTCTCGACCGGAACCTTGCCGAGGAGATTGGTCTTCTCGAACGCCATGGCTGCTGTCTGGATGCCAAACCAAAGCGCCGTTGCCAGGTAGGCCGGGGGAGAGGGCTGGAGGTTCACACCATTCAAACCACTCGATTCATCCACCTTGTACTCCACCGTCTCGCCAGGTCCGATGATGTCGATGACGTTGCCACGCTTCGAGGGCGCGGTGATGTACTTGGCGAGCCGTGGCACCATCTGCCCGAAATCCAGGCTGCGGGTGCTCATTGTCAGGCCCGGGGTCCGCTCCGCGGCCACGGCGTAACCGCGGGAGTTGTTCACCTTCAGAACAGTTGTGCCGTCCGGCGCCCTGCCCAGGCACCATTGCACCCTGCCGCCGCTGTCGCTGGTAACCGACACGCCTCCTGCCCTTGCCTCCACCTCGAGCTCGCACTGCGGCTGCTCCCCGGTGCCGGAATCCCGGTAGATGCGGTCCAGCTGGCCGCGAGCCTGATCCATCAACCAGTCCCACTTTTCGGTAAACCAATTGGAGAAGTGCGACGTGCGGACGAGCAGGTCCTTGCCGGAGACCTCGGTATCGAGAACGTACTGGACAGCGTCGCCGGGGTTCTCGTTGAACCCAACGAGCGGGGCAGGTTCATCGTCTTCGACAACGTTCTTGAAGACCAGGGTGGCTTTGCCGGTCAGTTGTGCCCCGTCCATTTTGATCGCCCACCCGGAGCGGTTCTCGGGCAGCTCGACCGGCTTGACATGTAGCCGTCCTTCGCCGGAGATCGCTGATCCGGGAATGGTCACCTCCGGGGAGCCGTCCTTGCTGGGCAACGTGACATCCTTGCCCTGCTCGACGGCGATGCTACCGTCGGTCGCCGGGGCAGCCTTCGCCACCCAGGGCGGTGACCACACTCCTGTGAAGACGAGCCCGACGGCCACGACGCACAGCAGAGCGACAGCGAGAAGAGCTACCCGCACAGGCTTTTTCATAGGCACATTCTCACCGGACAACCGTCGCTCGAGCGTGACTCGGGCGTTTGTTACGCGACCCACCTCGCGCGTGTCGAACGGGAATGCGAGAATGCACACGAGCTCCGCGTCGTACAGGCTTGGAACCTCTCGAGTCGGAAGGGATACCTTCTCCTATCTATCTAGGAAGGTTCCGTCTCGCAGTTCGAACGAATCCGGCTTCTTGGGGCAGGCACCGACAAGGCAGCCGACGCTACTCCTACCGGCTGCCGGAGGTGCTCAAGGCAGGCACAGATCGTTAATTTAGAAGCATCGCTCACGTGCGATCCATTGTTAATGTCCACCTGAAAAGGGCCGCAAACAGCGGGGGCAGATTGTGATGACGTTCGCTCCTACCCGGAGCTGAAGTTCAATCGCGTTCCGGCTTCGATCTTCGACTACAACCTCGAGGACTTCGAGATCATCGGCTACGACCCGCACGACAGGATCAAAGCGCCGGTTGCCGTCTAGGACTTCTGCGCGGCGTTACCCAAGGCCCTCATCCCGGTCCGGTACATCAGCTCGGTGTCCGGTTCGGTGATGGGGGCTTCTGCCTGGCTGAATGTAGCGCTGAAGGTGAGCCCGTCGATGGTCTCCTCGGTCGTGATCTTGGTCAGTGCCCCGAGGGGCGTGCCGTCGGCAAGCTTGAAGTCGGTGCCGAAGTGCTGGGAGTTGAGGCTGCGTGCACGGAGGTACGTCCAGGTGATTGCCCGCTCGGGCTTGTCCAAAAACGCCAGATCCAGCGCGCACAGAGGGCAAGCCGTGCGCTTGGCCAGGCTTTCGATCTGGGCGCGGGTACGCAGTATCGGCCAGACAGGTATGGGGTCCTCGTCCGGGCCGTCCAGCAGCCGATCAGGGTAGCGGAGGTTCAGCCCCCAGGCGGCGTCCCTGTTCACGAACCTGCCCATGCTCTGGCAGGTGGGCACGTGGACCTTTCCGGCCTGGGAGATGATGTAGCAGTCGCCGGAATCCATCCACTCCTTCATGGCTTCCTTCTCCAAGGCCAGGGTTACCCTCATTTGTTCCCGAAGCTCTTCTTCGCTGAGGTCGCTCAGGCTTTGGAGGTAGTCCTCCTGCTTGTACTGAGCCCTGGATGCTGCTGCTGCCCGCGCCGCCGGCGAATCGGCCAGGCTTGTCGTTCCCGTCATGTCATGAGCCTATCCGGGGCAGGACGCGATACCGATCAGGGCCAGCCGCTGTACGGATCGGCGTTGTGGCTTGTCGGCGGCGGGTCCTTGTAGGCCCGTCCTCGCTGGGACCGGGGCTCGCCCTGGTGCCGCGGCGGCCGCGTCTGGCGGTGCTTGCGCTGCCAGACGGCGTTCAGGACTCGCAGCCCCACCATAAAGACCACAAAGCACCCCATGCCGATCAGATACTCCATCAGTGCTCCCGATGTTCCTGGCCGAGTTCCAGAAGGTTGATGTCAACGTTTCCGGAAGTGCCCGGCTTGGGGGAGCCTCGAAGCTTGCGGAGGCGGGTGGCGCGGTATTCGTCGCGGGCGAGGGTGAACGTATACCAGCCGCCGGCTCCCGAAAAGACGGTCAGGAACAGTGCGGGCCAGAACGGGCCCCCTCCCGTTGCGGTGGGGCCCAGAAATATCGCCACCGAGAAGACAGCCAGCAGGATGGCGACAGCGGCAAGGATCCCCATGCCCCACCAGGTACTGACCTGGGCCTGGCCGCGGCCGGGAGTGAAGCCGATTTCATCGCCGGGATGGCTGTGCAGCTCACCGGTGCTGGTCGTGCGCAGCACCCGCTTCTCGCCGGCGGCAACGGCACGCTTGTGCTCGGCGTAGGTGGCGTCGTTCCGGCGCTCACGTTCACGGTCGTAAACCACGTTCAGTCCTAGGGTTCGGCGGGTCAGAGCCTGAGCCTGCGCTCCGGCTTTTGGTTTCGTTGTGTGAGGGCGCTCGGCAGCGGGCAAGGAAGACGGTGAAGCGCAGGCGTACTTCCGCACACATAGCCCTCACCCTAACGAAGAATGAGGCAAACCATGTCCCTGAAGGAAAAGCTCAAGGGCGACGTCGTCGTCCACATGAAGGCCGGCAACAAGCTGGCCCTGACAAGCGTCCGTAACGTACTGGGCGAGATCGAAAGGCGCGAGAAGTCTGGAAGACCCCGGTCGAGCTCGACGACCTCCAGGTCCCGTCCCTGCTGCAGAGGGAAGCAGCCAAGCGCCGCGACACCGCCGCCACCTACGAGGCCGCCGGCCACGCTGACCGGGCCCACACGGAGATCGCCGAGGCCGTCATTATCGAGGCGTACCTGCCCAAGGCCCTGACGCGAGAGGAAGCCGAGGCCATTGTCGATAAGGAGGTCGCCGAGCTGCGGGCCGCCCTGAATGCCGCAGGTCATGAGGCGAGCATGCGCTCAATCGGTGCCGTCATGAAGCCGGTCACCACCCAGATCGCCGGCCGCTTCGATGGCAAGGCAGTCAGCGAGATCGTGAAGGCGAAGCTGGCACCGCCGGGAGCGGAATGCGCTACCGCATCGAGACCTGGTCGGCCCGCTAGCCGAAGACCTTGTTGGCGATGGCACCGTAGCGGGATACGGAGAGATCGCGCCGTCGGGTACTTGGGTGAACCGACCTAGAAAGCTCACCATGATAGGGCCATCCAGCGCGTACATCATGTGGCTGGCCTCCTTGCCGGTTGGTCCGGACTCGTAGAATCGTGCTTTTTCAGGGTAGCTGCGGTGCAAATGGGCTCGCGGCGAGGGGCCGATGTTACGGCCGTCGGTCCGTTCCGGTCCGAGCCCGAGTTAGTGCATCCGCCAAGGTTTGGGCAAGAGGTGTCGTTGGCACTTGTGGCTCCGGGACCGGTTAGGGTCTAATCGCTGCTCTGCGCATGGTTGGCAGGGTACGGCCGAGGAATTGTGAGGAACCATGGAAGTAACTGCCGCCACCGTCTCTTCAGCCACGGGCCAGTTGTGTTCGACCGCCGGCTGTTCGAATTCTGCAGCCTACAAAACCCGTAGCCAGCCGGCCTGGTGTGCCGGGTGCATCGACGTCATCCTGGCCAAAGGCGGCCTCACCGCGGTGGAGTACTTCGAGGGGCCCAAGGCCTGGCGCCTCACCAAATGCATGGAATGCGGGGTGCAGGCCCACTACCGGTTCGTCTATACCCTCGAGAAGAACACCGTGGGTGAGAAGACCTGCCGGGCCTGCTACTGGAAACAGTGGGCGAAGGACGCACGGGCCCTTGCGGGAGAGGTGCCATTCCGGCACACGTATTCAACTGAGGAAATCATTGCCCACCTCGACAAGCACGGCTATGACTTCGTCGCCACCACAGGTGAACTTACAGACGACTACGAGCCCGTCGTGGCGCAGTGCCGCGCGTGCAAAAGGATCTCCGCTGAGCGCATGGGCGACATCAGCTGGGGCTGCTCCTGCTCCCGCAACACCCGCTCCGCCACCCCTACCTCCCAAACGGTGACGGCAGCCCCGGCCCGTAACGTCCGTTCCGCGAGCCCGCGCAAGTCCGGAGTCCTTCTGGCGCAGTCCGACGATCCCGCCAAGGAGTGGTGGGATCATGAGCGCAACGACGAGAAGACATTCCGTACGGTGACCCTCCGTGCGACGCGGACATGCCACTGGGTTTGTCCCGAGTGCGGGCATCAGTTCGAAGCCAAGGTCCTGGACATGACCGTGGGCCGCCACTCCTGCCCGCCCTGCAGTGCCATCCGGAACGCCAAATGGCAGAAGGAGTACGAACGGTGGAAGTCGACCCCGGTTGCCGACGTCCCCGAACTGGCCGCCGCCTGGGCGGATGAAGCCGACCCGCAGACCGTCATGGTCGCCGGAGACTGGGAACTGCGCCGCTTCCGCTGCCCCGCCGGCCATCACCCCAGGATCAGTCCCCTCACCTTCCTCGAATCCGGATGCCCGAGCTGCCGGGGAGCCGAAACGCGGAAGGCACAAAAGAACTGGCTGGCCGACACCCTGCCGGAGATCGCCTCCCAATGGCACCCGATCCGCAATGGAAAGCTCACCGCGGCGGACGTCGTCTGGGATTCAAAACGGGTCGTGTGGTGGCTGGCCGATTGCTGCGGTCATGAGTGGGAGGAGTCCCCGCGGTCCCGGGACAAATACGACCGGCTGCGCTGCCCGCAGTGCCGAACCATCCTCGGATCCCTGGCGTGGCAGGACCCCGGACTGGCGGCAGAGTGGAGCCCCGCGAATCCGGTGACGGCCTGGCACGTCCGGCCCTATGCGTCAACGCCCTTCGTCCCGGAGTGGATCTGCGCCACCAACCCCGCGCACATCTGGACGGGCTCCCTCAGCGTCCGCTCGAACGGGGCCGAGTGCCCTGAATGTCGTGAAGTCGGGAAGTCCAAGGTCGAACTGGCCCACCACGCCGCCGCGGAGGAATGCTTCCCCGGCGCACGCTCAGGGGCGGTGCTGCGGGACAAAGCGTTCACGACCCGCAAGTCCTGGTCGGCGGACATCAGTGTCAACGTCGGCGGCCTACTCCTCGTCGTGGAGTACGACGGAGCCTACTGGCATCGCGAGCCCGCCAAGATAATGACCGATGTGCGGAAGACAGCCGACCTGCTGGCCGCCGGCTACCTGGTGGTCCGGCTACGGGAAGATGACCTGCCGCCGCTGGAGATCAGCAGCGACCGCTACCTTGAGATTCGCGTGTACTCGGCTGCTCCCCAGCCGCAGAAAGCTATGGAGGAAATCTCATCATGGCTGGGCGGGCTAGAATCCGCTGAGCGATAAGCTCCCCGGCGTCTCCGGAACTGCGAAGGGGCGTTCCGGGATCCGGGGGCAGGTGACCGAAGCGAAGGCAGGACATGGATAACGGCAAATCGGGCGAACTGTGCCTCGGAGATCTCTTTCGGGCTTCCGGTCTGGCGCCGGAGGATGTGCAGGTCATCCGGCACACGCTCAAGCCCGACGGGCTGAAGACCCGGGCGGATGCGATGGGGCCCGGCCTGCTGCCGTACGTGCGCGAACAGGGCATCCGCAACAGCAAGCTGCCGGCGACTCCTCCGAGGATCTGGCTGAACTTCCTCGCCACGACCGGCCGGCGCGCACGGTTCATTACCGCGCACGAGAACCACGGCGAAGTCCTGGCAGAACGGACCGACATCCGCCGCTTCTTTGACCTGCGGCCCACCCCGGTGTTCGCAGCCCTGGCGGACCGGCTGGTGATCGAGTGGACGAAAGACACGGTGAACTGGGCCAAGACGGGTGACCAGGCAACGGCCATGACGGTTGTGGAGATCTCCGACCCGTCCAGCGTGCCGTTCCCGGGCTTCGATTCGCTCCTGGTCAGCTTCGACGAGCTCCAGGCCGTCATCACCGATGACCGCTACGGGCAGTGGCGGACGGCCCTCAGCTCCGTCCAGGGCATCTACCTCATCGCCGATACCAGCACCGGCAGGATGTATGTGGGGAAGGCCGACGGCGCCGAACGCTTCTTTGGCCGCTGGAGCGAGTATGCCAGGAACGGCCACGGCGGAAACGTCGCGCTCCGGGAGCTGGCTGCCGCCGACGCCCGGCACCGGCAGCACTTCCAGTTCAGCATCCTGCAGGTCTTCTCGCCGAGCGCGCCGGCCGCGCAGGTCGATGCAGCCGAAGCCCATTTCAAACGGGCACTCCTGACCCGGCAGTTCGGCATGAACCTGAACTAGCTCTGCGCCAGCCGGCAATAGTCACACCCCTGCTTCGGCGCCGAGTGGAGGCGGCACCGCAACGTGCCGGCCCCGGCGGCCGGGCGTGGGGGAGTGACAGTCTGGACCGCCGTACGGGCGCTTGCAACGGTGCTCCGGGGCGCGGCAGAAGGCTTTGCAGTTGGGGCTGGTGGTGGAGGCTCCACGGCCGGGCCACTCAGGATGGACCATTTCTCGGGCCGAACGCAGGAGATGAAGAACTGCCCCATGGTGCTGTCGCAGCTGGGGCAAACGAATGCGGCGTAGAGACGGCCGCTGGCCTTGGTGCGCCGCGGCTTGATGGCTGCCTTGGCGATGTCGGACCCGGCCACCCGCATCCACTTGTCGACCGCACGGTGCACTTCGGGGTGGTTCTCGAACCGCTTCTCACCGACTTCGGACTTCACAGCCGGGCGGGGGACCCGGGCCCATCTTTTTCTGAACCCTGGGCTGCGTGCATCCCAGACCAGCATCGGCTCCTCACAGTTCCAGCAGGAGGTGAGGCTTCCCCAAACGAACGTGTCCGTATCGACAAGTACGGTATGAGGGCCAAAGGCTGATTCAGGAGATGCGGAGCGGTCGTTCATCTCGGCGATAGCCTGCTCGAATGCCTCTTGCTTCTTGCGTTGCGCCTTAGCGGCTTCGGCCACCCGTTCAGCCTCCGCCTTCTGCCTGGCTGCCTGGTCTCCGGGGGAGCCGTGCGTCCAGGAGTGGCCTCGCTGCAGAAGCGCTTCCACGAACACGCCGAGCCTGTCGTCCGCCGTGACGAACTCCTGACCGGCGGACAGAGCCAGCAATCGGCTGACGTCATCAGGGATAGGAGAGGTCTTGCCGAAGCCGGTTACTACCGTGGGGACTTTGGTCTGATGGGGCTCCAGCGGGCGGGGGATAAGCCAGACCGGGAACGCGCCGCTCTCGAAATACCGCTGGGATCGGACGAAGTAGTTCTGCGGGGATTGCGATGACAGCTGCACTTCGAAGGCCACCCGGGCCCTGAAGTCGTCCGACTCCGCCAGGACATCGATGATCCACTCACGGGACGGGTGGGGATGTTCCACGATCGCATGCCAGCCGGGGACATTGTCGATGCACAGCTTCAAGGCTTCCTTCATAGCCAGATGCTGCGGCGTCTCCCCTCCGTGCTCGACCTTGCAGCCGTTCTTCCGGTGGTGGGCAAAATATCGCGTGGAGGGACCTCGGGTTTTGGCGACTGCACGGATACCGCACACGGGCATGACCATCCGCTTGCGGTCCTCGGACTCCTGAAGCTCCGACCAGCCCTCGGCCGTGTACGTCGTGGCGTCGACCCGACTCCCATCGAGCATGGCGGTCAGCAGCAATGTCCCCCCCAAATCATGAGCCGGGCCCGGCCCCCTGGGAGTGATTCGACCACAAGGCCCCGCCTGTATGTCAATGGACAATTTGAGCCGCAACCGTGAGAGACGAAGTGGTTTTGAAGTAGGGCAGGATGGTCCCTATGGATTCAGGAAAGTTACCAAGGCCGCGTCCAGGATCGAATCCATTCGCGACAGGACAGAGACCGAGTGGTCCCCCGCCCGTCCAATCGGGGGGCACGAGGGCCGCAGCAACCAGGATCTCGGGCCCGGCGGTCCGCATCCGAGCAGCCAGGAAATTCGTTCAAGTACCTTTACTCCCGGCTTAGTGAAGGTGCCTTTCAGCAACTCTGCGGCGCACTCATCCGCCGGAAGTACGACCCTGCTCAATGTTTTCCGGTGGGAATGGCTGACGGTGGTATCGATGCCATGTCGCACGGCAGCATCATCTACCAAGTCAAGTGGTCGAGCAAAGTACAGCAGAACCCCCATACATGGTTGAAAGCAACCATTGAGGGTGAGCGCAAGAAGATTTCAGCACTGGTTGAGAAAGGTGCCACCCGCTACATCTTGATGACCTGCGTAGCCGGGACTACCACGAGCGAAGACACCGGGAGTATGCAGCGACTCCAAAAATCCCTGGAGGAATTCAGTGAAGAGTTCGGGATCCCTGTTGAGTGCTGGTGGCAGGCGGACCTTGATGCTGAAGTCGATGCCGCGCCCGATTCAATCAAGTGGTCCTACCAGGACATGTTGGCTGGCACCGAGGCCATCCGCTATCTCATATTTGGCGCAGACAAGGAAGGTGAGGCTCATGAAATGCGAGCGACGATGCTCAAGGTCATGGCCTCACAGTGGGGAGACGACTCAAAGATCAAGTTCTCCCAGCTAGATATGGACCGGGTGGACATCGCGGAGCTTTTCATCGATGTCAAGGCAAGACAGGTCCAGCAGCCCGCAGCCCCGAAGGAGCGCTTCCTCGCCAGCCACGAGGACGTAGGTGATGGCACCGGTGCTGTCGGCTACATGCTGAACACCCTTTTCCCCTTGACTTATCTTCTTGGCGTTCCGGGGCAGGGAAAGTCGACCCTCGGGCAGTATCTCTGCCAGATCCACCGAGCTGCGATCGCACCTGATCTGGCGACAAACATCACCGGGTTGCCTCCAGTGGTGGACCCGAAGCTGCCACTGCGCGTAGATCTGAGCGATTATGCGTTATGGCTCTCGGGACGCGACCCGTTTGGGGAAGAGGAATCGACACGCAAGCCTCGCGATCGCCGTAAGGACCAGCGTTCCCTTGAGTTGTTCCTGGTAGCTCTCTGTACTTTCCATAGCGGCGGGCGTCACGTGACGGTCGAGCACCTTCAGAGCCACTTGGAGCGGTACCCCAGCCTGCTGGTCCTAGATGGTCTGGACGAGGTCGGCGATCAGCGCCTGCGCAAGGTTGTCGTCGAAGAAATCGATCGATTCTCGTTGAGGATGGGACGATCTGAGGCTAAACGGCGATTCCAGATCTTGGTGACGGCACGGCCCAACGCTTCGAGCTTGCCTGAGCCGGATAAAGAGAAGTTCCAGACCCTTGAACTGTGCCCTCTTGATGCAAGCCTGCAGCGGGAATTTGTAAACCGTTGGACAGAGGTAAATGGAGTCCGCGGCTTGGCGCTCCAGAAACTGCTCCGGACATTTGAGGAACGGACGACTTACGATCACGTAGCCCAGCTTGCTGACAACCCGATGCAGCTGACGATTCTGTTGTTCCTTATCAGCAGAAAAGGTGACGCCGTGCCGATTAGCAGAACGCCTCTCTATACGGATTACATGGCCACGTTCATGGACCGAGAGGTGAACAAACAGCAGATCCATCGCGACCACGTTCCACACGTCATTGAAGTAACGTCCTTCCTCGGGTGGCACATGCAATCCGGCGTGGAGAGTGAGCGCGGAGCGGACCGTATGACTTTGCAGGCCATTCAGGACACACTGCTGCTTTACTTCCGTCGCACTGGTGGGCCGGCTGACCGCGCAGAGGAGCTTTTTCAGGCCGTCACTGACAGGTTTTGGGCCCTCACGAGCAAGTCGGAGGGGACATTTGAGTTTGCCGTGCAACCTGTCCGCGAATACTTTGCTGCTAAGTTCCTTGCCGAGTGGGCTGGACAGGATCGTCGGGATCCGTTGCCGAAATCAGATGTTCTGAAAGAGCTCATCAAGCGAAACTTCTGGCTGAACACAGCCAGGTTTTACGCTGGCTTTGCAAATCCAAACGAGCTGGCAAGCCTACGGTACGGTCTGGACGAGGTAATAGCCGAAGGGGCACACCCCTTGCAGGAGCGAGTCGCTGCTTGGACTTTGCTCAGTGACGGAATATTCACCAATAAGCCTGCGGTTCAGCGAGACGTCGCCAAATTGCTCACCGACGACCTTACGGTCAGGCTGGCTACCTCGCCACAGGTAAGTGGGACTAGCTTTCCACGACTGGCGGCAGGGTCTGGAGGTGATGACTTGGCGTCAGCACTGATGGAGGACATCTACCGGGCGCCCGAAGCCCACATTTCACTTGCAAAAGTTTCCATGCTCCGACAGCACAGCATGGTCGACGCCAAGTCCTTCGCAGCATGGTGGCTCCCCAAGGCAGAGGCTGCTCTCGGCACTCGCCTCGAGTCGGCCTGGCTGGCAATTGGTGGCCGCTTTGGAGTCCCCGGGGTTAGCGACCCTGCAACGCAGCGACTCGGACTGGTCGACGCAGAAACATGCCGTTCGGCATTGCGGGCAGGCGCATCCCCTGCCTGGGGAACAACCCACGATAACCGGCTGCTCCAGTCCGTACTCGACGGCTGGTGCTCCGAGGTGGAGACCACAAGCACAAGCCAAGCTGGCTACCTCCTCCGGAGTATGCGCCCGTTTTGGTTCATCCGCATCGCTGAAGAAGGCCGGGAGGGGACCCGCGTTCCCTCCTATCACTTCTGGACCGAGCAGACGGAGCGTCCTCCTCGGGCTGAATTCTTTAAGTCTCTCATCGAGAAAGATGATCGATACGGGCGCCTTCAGTTGGCGGCTAGATCACAGGCGATGGGTCAGAAAGGTACTACGGAGCCGTGGCAGAATGCGGCTCGAGAACTGGCTCGCTTGCACGGCCCTTGCTGGCTTGCCGCCGACATCGCAGTCATCGGCGCCGCCACCCAAGATACGCGACCTGAAGGCACAGCGAACAGGGATGGAAAACCTTTCGGCCCCGAAGTGGACTACGGGACTCTTGTGATGGCCCTCCGTAAGAAGCCGCCACTTGATTGGTGGGAGGACGCCTTTGAGAACTACCAGGATTCTCTTTCAGGGAGGACCTGGGCATTTGCCCTCTTGGCGACGGCGGACGAGAGCATCGTTCTGGAACATCTGCCGCATGTTGCCGACGTCCTAGCGAACACTTCGGATGACGATTTTTATGCCTTTGCCACGTCAACGAGCCGGCTTGGGGCAACGCCTATTCCACGCCGGCTCGGTGGTGGCATCCTTAGTGCCGCTGCCTTGCAATCGAACCGTTTAGCGCTTGTCGTATCGCACTTCAGCGCGGACCACGATGGTGACTCCTTAGAGCCTCTGAGCGATGAGCAACTACTCGAGATGGCCTCGCCAGGACCCCACAACTGGAGCATCGCTAAAGCCGTTACCTCTCGGTTGCTTCACAAGTTCAGCGACCCTCTTGTGAGAGCTTTAGCCGCGCTTGGACCCGACTGTCCCGTTGGAATCGGGTATGTCGGATCCCCAGTAGATGCAAGGGTTACGGACCTCATCCTCCAGGCCCCTGCGGCATACCCAAGCGCTTGGGTAGGCGCAGCGGAAGGCTGGTACTCCGCCTCAAACCGAGAATCAGCATTGGCCGACGAAGCGAGAGGCAGGGAGTGGGTCCCGAGGGTTCCTCGCGTTTAGTTCGCAGCGTCTCACGAACTCTAGTTTGATGGGACGCCGCTACAACCGCTGAAATCCGGGCTTTTGAGGCCTGGGAAATGTCTCACCAAGTCCGTCTCACCGGATCGTCTCACAAACCC
This sequence comes from Arthrobacter sp. Bi83, assembly GCF_918698095.1. Classification (GTDB taxonomy): domain Bacteria; phylum Actinomycetota; class Actinomycetes; order Actinomycetales; family Micrococcaceae; genus Arthrobacter. The sequence goes on along the minus strand of NZ_CAKKLY010000001.1, from coordinate 83,056 downwards.
TCGAGGCTTATTGACACACCCCCTGATTAGCATGTGTGCATGGGACTGCTACTGGGGTACGTGCGGGTTTCGACAACCGATCAGCATGGTGATGCGCAGCGGGTTTCTTGCTTTTCTCCTTCGCAACCGCGTCGAGCGATGCGTATGCAGCAAACTGTGTTTTCCGCTGTTCCCGACCGAGCATATTCACACAATCAACCTCCGGCTTAGAGCGGACTGTGGGTGTGCGTCACCACAGCCACGAACCCTGCAAAGAAGTCAAGGGATTTCATGTTTTGCCATGTGTGCGGAAACAGCCAGTACGCTCCCCGGACGGCCACCGTCAGCTCTTCCCGGAACCTCCGCGAAGGTTGACGATGAGGGCCGCGAGCACCAGGTCCCCAAGCGATGGCTTTGCCGGCGGCTCTGGAAGCCCCGGATCGTCCGGGGGTTCGGGAGGGTCTGGCGGTTCCGGGTCTTCCGGCTCGCCAGGGTCGGGAGGGGCGAGTTCGGGAGGCGAGTTCCTCAGGCAGGTAGCCATGCCCAGTGCTGCACCCCAGAAATCCTCCGGGCTGGCTGCTGAGTCCATGGCGTCATCGGCGGCCGAGATGCAGTCCGCGTTTGGACTGTTGGGGTCGATGTCGTTATCGAGAGCCACCGCCCGCACGAGGCCGGCGTATCCCTCCCGCTGTATGCCCTGTACGAGTTCGCCGATGATCTTCACATACGAGTCCATGACCTTCTCCCTCTCACGCAGTGCCAAGGTCTACAGGCCTTGGTGGGCATCAGGGTACGCCGCAACGTGAGACCGCGATAGGGGCCGGCTACCCGATGTCCATGTCGTCATGCAGGCCGACCGTCGCGAAGACGATCTTCCTGTCGGTGCCGCGCCAGAATTGCACGCGCCGGGCCGAGGCGGTCTTCACCTGCAGTGCCACCCGCCAGGCAGTGCCGAGCTCCGGGTCCTCGACGAAGCCGGATGTTCCGGCTACACCGCCCCGCAGGCGGTGCATGTCCCGGCCCGGCAGCGAATCGGCCAGCCCTGTCAGCACCTCGACGGCGACTGCAATGATTTTAGACCGGTCGATTCCCTGGATGTCCCGGCCCGTCGTCATGTAGCCGTCAGCGAAGCCGTACTCGGCCAGCGGAGTCTCGGCCTTGGAGCCGGCCGGGATCCGCTTGGCCCACTCCAGATAGACCTCGTGGCGGAACTGCTCGGCGGGGTCGTTGAACAGCGGCCCGCTGTCGGTGACGTCGTCGATGTCGCGGCTCATCTGCCGTGCCCGGTCAGCACGTGCGCGTTCCTTGCGGACGTCATCGCGGAGGCGTTCGACGGTGTGGACCAAGCGGGCATTTTCTGCGGCCAAATCGTCTGCGTCGGCCATCGCGCGGCGGTGGTCCTTGAGCATGTCGACCCGTTCCCGGGTCATCAGGGCCACCTGGGCGCGGAGGCGTTCCACTTCGGCGCCGCCAGGGACAGGGGAGGGCAGCGGTGCGCCCGTCTGTTCCGCGACGGATTCCAGGAGCCGTGCCTCAAGCTCGCCGCTCAGGCGATCGTTTTCAGCGGACAGGTGTTCAAGGCGTGCCCGGACCGCATCCAGTGCGGCGAAGGCGTCCCCGCCTGCGAACTCGGGTGTAGCCGGTGCGGGAGATGGTGCCGTTGCCGGCACCGCAGACTCGGGCGGAACCGGTGTTTCGGCAGGCTGGACGGAAACGTTCTCGGAGGGTGCCTCCGGCTGCCAGCGGATCCACGGCTCCCCGCCTCCAGGAGCGGCAGGGCCTCCGTCACCTGGTCGGGGTTGGTGACGCTGATGAGTTTCCAGGCTTTGCCGTCTGCGCGTCCGGAGAGTTTGACCTGTACGGCGATGACTGATCCGAGAGGTTCGTCGGTGGCGTGGCGGACGGTTAGTCCGGGGAAGAGAGCTACCGACTTTGGGGAGATGACCAAGGCAGGCTGGATAGAGCCAAGGGCGGCATGGTCTGCCGCGTCAGCGGAGGTGTGCAGGCCTACCGTCCCCGGTCGGCTTTGACGAGCAGTCGTTAGGATTGGCTCGCCGGGAGGTGACCGCTGACCGGCAGAAAAGTTGGGCCTGCCACTGGGCTGGCCTGACTAGGAACGAAGGGGAGATCATGGCAGGAAGGTACGAGATCTTTGCTGATGAAACCGGCGGTTTCCGGTTCCGGCTCAAGGCATCAAACGGTGACGTCACTGCGACGTCGGAGAGATACAAAACCATAAGCAGTGTTGTCCAGGGTATCGAGCGATTCTGGAAGAACACCGCCACGATAAGAGTCGAGGACCTGACTCAGGGCGAAGGCGAACTGGGGCGGACGTGAAGGCGTCCGGCAACAGGTTCAAATAGGCAGCCCACTTCTGCGTCTCCGCCGTTGGCCGGGCGGGAACTGGGCGCCCTGGCTGCTTGAGGTGGGAGGACTGGCTATGGCAAACTGTTCCATTTTTACCGTGATCGTCTAGCGTTCAGGTACACGTCATAGTTGCACCACCTTTGAGGGTGTCACCAAAGTCTGAACTCACCCACGGCACCGTCCGTTCACCAATATCCTGACCCTCACGTCCCGTGGGCTCGGCTACTCGGACGCTCAGTGCTGAGTGCGGGGAGTATTTTGACGTCTCAAGCGCATACGCACGCCTTGAGGGGTGGGCTCCGGCCTTGATCAAGCCTCGCTGCCCGGTGCCCAGGTCAGGGAATCTGAAGCCCGTAGGTAATAAGTTGCCGGCCATGGTGCGCCAGGCCTGACCTGTGTCGGGTCCGGTGAGATAAGCAGAACAGATCCGGGCCAGATCGGTTCCGGCAGGGCTTCGATCCATGCAGGCTGAACGTGGTCGAAGCGGTTCCACTTGATCGTGATCCAAGAGCCTGTGGGTTCGAGGGCGTCAACGCTCACGACTGTGACCTCTGCCGTCGTGCCACTGCTTCGCTTCATGTCGTTGAAGTGATCCCACTTTTCGTTAGCGCCAGCCATCCATGAACGCCGGCGGCGTGCTCGGACCCACCAGACCTCTCCAACGGCTGCGGATGCGAGGAGGGCCATGGCCGCGGTCAGTAACAAAAACAAGTTACCCGGCCCGTTGGCGGCCGCGGCTCCGAAGAGATAAACGACGCACGCAGCGATTGCCACGCTGCCCAGAATCAAAGCAGGCGTTGCAACCTTAGGCCTAAGGACTGGATTCGCATTCATGGCTTACCTTCCCGACCAGTTTAGAGTTGCCAGCCGACATTGATAAGGCGGTCTTCCCTAGTTTTCGGGTCATCAGTCCACGTCGGGGAGTCCACGGGGCCGGGGGACGAGACACCTGCTTGCTCAACGAGTCGATCGATACTTACACGCTGCTCCTTTTGCTCCCACTCATAGGCAGCTGGAACTGGCCCCAGGGGAAGCGGCGAATCGTCCATTCCCCACCGGTCCCTATAGATGGCGATTCGGCGAAGCACACCGGCGGTCTCTTCTTGTGTGACGAAGGGTCCCAGGGCCGCAAGGAGGTTCCGTTTCCATTCGGTGTCGCTCACCATCGCGGCTACGGTGACGTGGTCCGTCCTGCGCTGCATCCGCTCCCGCACCTGGGTTATCAAGTTGGCAAGGTCAGGACGAACGGTGCGGAGTTCCTCGGTCAAGGGATCAATTCCGCCCGCGGGCATCGCGGACAGGAACTGCCGGAGCCGAGAGTGGACGATCGCCACTGTGTCGTGGGCGGATGCGCTCGTATCCAGTGCGGTAGAGACAACACGCTGCGTGCTTGGTCGGCTCACTTCAACGGACCTGCGCCACGCAGTGACAGCTGCGCCCCACGAGGGCGATTGCTGAAGAGCGGAGGCCCTGCCCGGCGAGTGCGCCTCAAGGAACTCCCGCAAATCCTCAGCCGCAGCCAGTTGTGCGAGGTAGTCGTACTCAGCACTGAGGCGCTCCAAGCTGTCCGCTTTCGACTGCTCGGCATCACGGACTTCGTGAGCCGTTCGTTCGGCGCCTTTGGCGGCAAGGACTTCGCCTAGGATTTGCCGCCACGACGCTTGCATAGCGGGATCCATAGGCTCGTCATCCAGGGGATCATTCTCGCTGACATACGCGTGGTTCCCTGTGCGTCCCCGCGTCATGCTCACGTACAACAGCTCACGCGTCAGCCTGCCTTGTGTCACCACGGTGTGGCCCGTGTCCACGGTGATGCCCTGCGATCGGTGGGCCGTCGTCGCATATCCCAGCTCAACTGAAGCCTCGACGTAGTCACGGCTCAAGCTAATCCTTGCGCCGGTGTCCCGGCGAACCGCGATCAGCGAGCCGTCGCGCCTACCTATACGGACGACGTCGAGCATGGTTCCGTTCCGGATGAAGTCACCGCTGCTATCGGTAATAGCCCGGTCATTCTGGCGGGCAATGACAGTGTCGCCAGTGCCGGCATGAAGTCCGTCGCTGAGCCGTACCGAGTCGTCCGCATCCACGGCACCTTGGACCACGCGATCGGCCTGGGCACGCTGGTTGAGCATGCCAACCGTGGCATTGTCCGCTGCGATGAGAATGGACGACTTGCCGGCGAGTGTGTCGGCCTTCCATCTGAGGTACGCCTGGTCGACCATGTCGAGGTGCACCCCGTGTTGGATGCGCCCGTGGCTGTCGTAGTCAGCAATGGCACCGAAGTCCCCGGCACGAAGCTTCAGCGAGGCGCCTTGCTCCCATGCCTCCTTGAACCGCCAAATCGTGCTCAGCCGTACCGTCTTGCCTTGCCGGTCCAGCCAGCCGAGAACACCGCCGGCGTCAATGGCGTCCAGTTGGCCCGGGTCTCCCACCAAGAGCACTTTGGCTCCGGCATCCCGCGCCTGCTGTACCAGTGCAGACAGCTGCAGGGTGGACACCATGGAGGCCTCGTCGACCACGACTAGTTGGTTGGGATGAAACCGCCATCTGTCCTGTTCGGCGGCAAGCCGGGTGGTCTTCTGGGCGAGGCGAGTGGCCTGCGGGCTTCCGACGGTCACCTGGTTGGCGAGCCGCTGTTCGGTGTCGAAGAACTGTGCGGTCCGGTTGCCGGCGCCCTGACCGACAGATTCGTAGAGCCACTTGGCTACATTCTCCGTGGTCAGTGCAAGCTCCCGCCCAAGGACCTCGGCGCTCGCCGCCGCTGGCGCCAACCCGACCACGGTGCCGGCCCCGAACTCCGCTTCCCAGGCTGCCTTGACCGCGCCGAGGGTGGTCGTCTTGCCGGTTCCGGCAGGACCGACGACGGCGTCAAGCCGGTTGCCGCTGAGCAAGACGTTGGCGGCCGCCGCCCGTTGGTCGGAGTGCAGATCGAGCCGACCACGGTGCTTATAGCTGGCGAGTGATTCCATGGTGACGGCCGCACTCACCGCTGGGCCGCCGTCGTCGTTCCTTGCTCCCAGTACGACGTCCTCGTTGGCGAGGGTGGATGCGTCCGTATAGAGGCGGGAGCCGTGGAAATCGAAGATGCTGTGGTCTGCGAAGCGGAGATCGGCCTGGGCGTCCGCGGGGACGGTGTACCGGTACTCATTGAGTGGAACGGACTGTGCTTCGGCGGCGCTGGCTACGATGTCAATCATGGTGTGACGGTCCGCCGGTGTGTGGCAGCGGATTTCGGCGCAGACACGTTCGGCTTCCGCGATGAGGTTCCACCGGTTCCAGGTGGCGCGCTTCGTGGCCACGCGCTCGCGGGTCAGGGAGCCCACCGCGTCTACCCAGCCTGGCGTGAAGTCGCAGGTGCGGAAGGGCGCTATCCGGGAGCGCCGAATGGTGTTGGCGAGCACTTCTCGGGATTCGAAGCCCATGGCGGCCGCCCGCGCGCACCACTGGGCGGAGAGCTGGCGCAGAGGGATGGCTGTTTCCGGCTTGGCGGTCCGGGTGGAAAGTGTTGCCTGCTGGCGGAGCTTGATGGTGGTTGTCGCGGTTGGGGGAGTGCCATGACTGGCGGTCCATTCGGCCACCAGCCGGTCGGTTTCGAGATCGATGAGACGCGATCGGTTGGAGAATTCGCGGATCAGCGCATCGTCGACACCGGTCAGTTGCTGGCTGGGGTTGTGGGTGTTCGCGGCCGGCACTCGGACATCCGTATCGGTGCCGAGGTTCCGGTGGAGGGCGTCGAAGAGGAGACCGTTGTAGTGCTCGCTGGCAGCTACCGCGGCCTTGTACAGAGTCCGCGAGTCGAGCGTGACCCATGCGCCGTCAGTGATGCGCTGGATGCGGTTGGCGATGACCATGTGCGTATGGAGCTGCGGATCCCCGGCCCGCGACTCCCAGTGGTCGAAGGCAGCAGCGATAGCTCCGCGTGTGCCGAGGTGGGCGACACCGTTGCGGCCGGCCCTCGTGTGGATGACGTAAGTTTCGAGCCACTCAAGGGTGGCGTTGAGCGCCTGGTGGTGGGTCTCGAGGATTTGGTCTTGAAGTGTACAGGGGCTCAGCGCCCAGAGGACGGACATCGATTTGGGGACGCTGAAGGTCAGGTCGAAACCGACGACGGCGTGACGCGTCTCGGTGCGGCCCTGGCTGTTTTGCACGATGGTGGGTTGGCCGTGGGGGCGGCCCAGAGTTGCGCCGGAGTCCGGGTGGGTGGCGTGATCGAAGATTGCCTTGGCGTCCGATTCCGTGACGACGTCTCCCGCGGTCCGGTTGATGCCTCGCAGGCCGGAGCCGAGCCAGCGGCCCAGCGGCGTACCGGCTTTCATGTAGTAGGTGGTGGCATCGGCGGGCGTGATTGTCAGGTCGTCCATCATGGTGGTCTTGAAGAGATACTTCAGGCCCGACTGAGCGGAGAGCCGGGCAATGGACATGGTCATTGGCTTTGGGTTTCTGGGTTCCGTTTGGTGGCCGTCCAGCCCCGGCGGCGGAAGAGTGCCTTGGTGCTGCTGTGGAGCTCGACGCCGGCGGCATGGGAGACAGCCAGGAGCCTGCCGGCGAGGTGGACCAGGTCGTGGGCATCGGCCCGCTGGATAGTTTGGAGACGTGCGAGGTCGGCACGGAGGGTCCTGATGACGTCATGCTGCTCGTCGTTCTCGGCTTCGAGTCGGTCGATGTCTACAGCTTGAGATCGGAGCTGGGTTTGGAAGGAGTCTTGGCTTTGCTTGCCGCCGGCGAGAGCGGTAGCCAGCCTGGCCAGTGATTTAGAGTGGGTGGCCGCCTGGCCCGTCTCTGCATCGGTGTCCCGGAGTTGAACGGCCGAGGCGGGTTTCGGGCGTAACGCTGCAACTGGGTGCCGCCGTCGTCGATCGCGTTGTCTGTTGGCGCAGCGAACAGAACAGAAGCGCTGAGACGCGCGCGACGGCGTGAAGCTCTCGCCACATTCCCTGCAAATCTTACCGCTCACGTTGGTTCATCTTTGAGAGCTCTGCTGACGACATGACTTGCCGTGAGTCTGCGCTCACGGCGAATACCTTGGATGCCAGAGGTGTGAGGCTGTTGGCCGTTGGTGCGCTGTGAGCGTTAGACAATCGGAGGGGGTACGCCGGAGATGAACAGGGGCTTGATCGGCTCTGGACATGTCCAGAGCCTGAGCGTTCAATGGAAGTTAGGCGATTCTTGACGGTCCTTGGAAGACGGGGCCGTTGGATTGAACGGCGACCGGGCGGTACACGTCGGCCGCAGGATGGGGTTCCAATGGACGGCACAGCTTCCGCCAAATATTCGCCGGCGCGATGCGCTGCAGAAGGCTTCCTCGCACTCAATCTGCCGAGCCGTCTTTCGTTGGAACGGCTGATATCGATTGTTGAGAACCTCCGGCATCGGCGGATTGAGATCGATGTTTCCGAGTCCCTAAACGGAGGATCGGTCTGCGGGCTGTGGCTGTCCACGGACAACACGGAGATAATCCTGCACGCGCCGACACCGTCGGCACTACATCGACAGCAGTTCATCCTTCACGAACTGGGCCATATGGTGCTCCGACACGATGAGCTGGTGGTGTCCTCAAACTATGCGGAGACTTTGTTTCCTAACCTGTCCGGCGAGACGGTGTCTCGGATCCTCGGGCGAAGTGACTTCCTGGACCATATCGAGGCCGCTGCCGAAACTTTGGCGGATCTCTTTGCCGCTGCGATCCGGGACAGCAGCCTCGAGCCGCGGTCGTTTGAACGGATATTCGGATGATTCAAGAGATTTCCGCAGGCGTGATTTGGTGTCTGGCGTTGTGCCTCCTGCCCGATCTGAAGCGGCGCAAAGACCAGAGCATCCTGGTGGCGGCCGTAACCATCGCCACTGCACTCACGCTCAACGTTGACCGAATCTACATCGCGGGGGACCAGGTACTCGGGAACCGCAACCTGCTTGACCTCGTTGCCAACATCTTCATGGTTGTCGGTATCTACTTCCTGTCCCGGGCGATTCTGCGCGCCGCCGATGTCAGTGAGACGGTGGGCATCCACAACAGGGTCGGGCAAGCGGTTCTGGGGATTGTCGTCGTGGCTTTGATTGTCAGCTTCAGCCTGGTTGATGCTCCGCGGACTTCCACCTCCTTTATGAGGGATTTTGGAAGTCAGTGGCCGGCGGCCGTGTACTCAAGTGTTCAGTTCCTTTACATCGGCGCGGTGGTGGCCATCACCGGCATAACCTGTTTCAGGTTCCGCGGCGAGATGGCAAGGCCGTACTTTCGCGTCGCTTTCGAGCTCATCGGCCTCGGCTGCGCACTGGCTGTGGTGTTGGTCCTTGCCGTGTTGGGGATGGACGTTCTTCATCTCATGGGTGAGCTTGAGGCAACGAAGTGTCTCTCCTACGTTTACGACGCAGCCGAAGTGGGCGCCATGGTCTTCCTCTGCATGGGTCTGGCCTTGCCGCCCGTCGCACGTCGGCTGGAGCGCAGATCTGATGCCCGGGCCGCAGCTGTCCTCGTCGAACGACTGGCTGGGCCCTGGGATCGAATCACGTCGGAACGATCTGAGATCCGACTAAAAGTGTCTCAAACTGCGGTCGACCGCCACGATGCCCCCAAGCGCCGGCTGCATCGGATGCTGGTGGAGATCCAGGACGCACTGTTCGTGGACCCGCACCTCGCCCAATTACTGAGTCAAGATGATTTGAATGTACTCAGAGAAGCGGAGCAGCATCTCGGAGCTCGGTTTGCAGGATCCGGACATCGACGGCCAGGGTTGTTGTCACGGAAAGGGGATACGACTCCGTGACCGACAGCGACGGCGGGATATCCGAACAGCCGCAGGCGAGACTCGCGCGGAAGCTGAATCTCCTCCTGGATCTTTTTGAGGCCAAGGGATCATCGCCCCTGACGTTTCCACAGATAAGCAAGCACATGTCAGACCGCGGTACGCCGTTGTCTCGCTCCCGCTGGGCCTACATGCGCGCCGGCGACAGTTCCCTGGCGACGGACCCGCAGCTTTTGACGAACCTCGCCGAATTCTTCGGCGTTGACCCCAGATACCTTTTGGACGACGACGGCGAGGTTCCCGACTTGGTAGACGCACAACTCGAACTACTGCGCACACTGCGGGAAAACCGCGTTAGAAACTTCGCTGCGAGACAACTGCACGGGATTTCTCCGGAGACACTAGTGCGTCTACGCAAAGCCATCGACGAACGCCTGAAAGCTCCCGAGGACGACGCCGATGCGTAGGGCCGCTATAGCTGTGGCCATAGGTTGTGGCATTGCCGGCGCTGCCGCCTTCCTCGCAGCTGCCTATTTTGCTCGGCAAGTGGTGGTGCCCAAGAGGCAGCGGAGGGAAGATCTACAAATCCGTCGTGTGTTCCACGACGCCGACGAAACGCTGATGGTGGAGCTGCCGGCAACTGCACGGACGACGGCTCCAGGCCGCTACAGCATCTGGTTTTCCAGCGGCACAGGCCACGCCTGTATTGGAGAAATCGTGTCCTCTGACGATGCTGCGGGGACAGTAACCCGCCTCGTTGAACGGGTGGACTCCGGCGATCTCAAGACTGCCACCGCCGGCATCTGGAGCGGTTACGTCTATCCGACACCGCATCCGTTAGGGCTGCCCTACTCGGACGTTGAGATTCCGGTGGAGAACGGCATGGCGCCCGCCTGGAAGTTCACACCGACGCAGGCGTCCGGAGGTTCTACCACTTGGGCCATCCACATTCATGGCTTGGGTGGATCGAAAGCCGGCGCACTCCGCGGCGTGCCTGTGGCGGACCGACTGGGATACACATCCCTCGTTGTTTCACTCCGGAACGACCGCGATGCGCCTGCTTCCGCGGACGGCCGGTACCACCTGGGGCAGTCCGAATGGCACGATGTCGAAGCTGCGGTGAAATATGTCGTGGGCCAGGGAGCAAGGCAGATAGTTCTATTCGGCTGGTCACTCGGTGCCTCAATTGCCCTTCAGCTGGCGGCAACATCGGAGTTTCGGCATCACATTTCTCGGCTCGTGCTCAATGCCCCCGTTATCGACTGGAGAAGCACGCTGGTGGCCAACGCCGTGTCCAGTAAGCTTCCGCGGCAGGTTGCGGGGCTCGGACTGAAGATTCTCGGCTCATCTGGAACACGCTGGATTACTGGTCTGGACGCTCCCTTGAGCTTTCATACCTTGGACTTTTTGGCCCGGGCGGACGAACTCAGCGTTCCCATCCTTGTCATCCACAATGATGGGGACCGCTCGACACCCTTTGCCATTTCTCGCGAGTTCGTCACCCGGCGCCCAGAGCTGGCAACGCTGCTCACTTTCGCCTCCGCGGAGCACACGCAGGAGTGGAATTCCGACCCGGACGGGTGGGACGCGGCGGTGGAGAACTGGCTTCGGAACGACCCGCCGTCGTCTGCCCCCGTATCCCTATGACTGCGGGCTTATGACGCTTCGAGGCCCCAGGGCCGGAAGGCCCGGTTCTTGTCCATGTTCCAGCCGGCGACCATTCCGGAGCCGATCATGAGGTCGCTGAGCCTGGCCAAACTATAGGCGGGGTCTGCTTCGAGGGCGAGTTGCAGGAATTGGTGGGCTTTGCTGCCTCGGCCTTCCCACCAGTTGACGAAGGCGATGGCGGTGAGGATGGGGGCCGAGTGTTTGGTGCTGCTGTGCGTGTAAGCGTGGAGCAGCAGCTGTTGTGCCCATTCGACGCGGGACCACTGAGGGTCGCCGTGCGTTTGGGCCAGGAGAACCCGGTCCATGGGTTCGTCAATTCCTGGGATATCGGCCACGAGTTGGTCCCGGATGGCGGGGGCTTGGAAGTTGGCAATGAGGCTGATGGTCTGGTCGTCGTCCGGATAGGAGATCGCGTCCAACATGCCGTCCCAGAGCGTCCTGGCTTGCTCGAGGGCCTCGCCCGGGTTCATCCTGTGGATTGACTTTACTCGGTCGTCGACGGCATCCGCTGTGCGGCCTTCTTTTGTGGAGGCCGGCAGGGTGATGCGGTTGGTCGGTGCGATGGTGCTGCCGCGGTAGACGAATTCGGCGTTGATCTGGCTGGTCTGGGTCGCCTTCAGCGGGAGTGTCAGTCCGTCCTGGGGATCGCCGTCGTACTGGGAAACGGTTTTGTCTCCGACGAGGAGCCCGTCACGGATGCTCATTCCGCGTTCGGCCAGCGCGCACGTTAGGGCTGCGATGGTTGCTGCGTGCGGTTTGGGCTGCCCGGGTTTTTGTGGCTCGGAGGTGTATACGGCGAAGAGCACGCTGGCGGCGCTGGCGTCGTGGGCGAGGTAGTCGGCCACTGTGCGGGCGTAGCTGAGTCCGCCCTCGCGGGTGGGGAGGTCGACTCTGAGTGTTGCGCCGATGCGGTTGGCGTCTAGCGTGATGCACACGAGGCTTTCCTGCGGCCAGAACCCGAGGGTGTGCCCGACGAAACTGAGGACGTCGGCCGGGGTTTTGATGGTGAGCGGTTCCATGTTCCTTCTCCTTCAGCGACTGGCGGGCACCGGATGTGTCTGTCAGATTTCGGCGTCGTTCTGATACACGGAGTCACCGCTGGGTTTGAGGGTCCGGAGTGCAACTTGGGGGACCGGGAGCGATCCAAAGTTCCGTGAGGAAATAAGCGACGGAGAAGCGCCGAACGAAACTTTGGACCGAACCCGGCGCATGGCGCCCTGGTTGCGCGGAGGACCGGCCCAGCGATGATGGGAATCAGAGTGACAAACAGCGAAGTTGCTTCTGGTGGTTCATGGAGGTGGGGGAGCGGGGCGGCATGACGCGTTAAAGTGCCACACGTCGGCACGAATTCTTCTGCGTGCGCTGGGCTTTCACTGGGTCCGTTGGGTGCCGGTTCGGCGTCGGGGCGTGTCTGTGACGGCGACGTGCTTCGACCCTCACCGACAGCACCGTTCGGTTAAGAGAAGGTGCTGTCGGTCAAAGGCTTAACAATGAGCCGGAATTCGGATGCCGTCCGTAACCATGTATGCGTAAAGGCATACGAGCGGTGGCCGACTTGCCGTGAAACATGAGCGCGACATTCATCGGGGGGAAGCAGCGGCTGCCCGAGCCCGCCGAGCTGCTGCCCGGGCTCGCCGTGGACGACGGCGAGAGGTGAGCGCGGACCTCGACGCGGCGATAAAGGCCAGCAGACTAAGCCATCTCACCGCCGTCTCCGGCAAGATTAATTGAAGAATTATATGGGTCAAGAATCGGGCACTTTCGCACATTTCCGCAGGTCAAAGCCGTTCTGCTACCCATCTCCGGCTGATAGTTTGTGACCACCAATGTTCAATTTTGAGGTAGTCGATGTGCCGATGAGACTTCAATAGGTCGCGAACTTCTGCTCACCGGCATCGGGCCGCGGCCCTTGAGAGTCGCACCGTGGGGGAGAGGAGCAGTCCACCGTCGGCGCATACTGGTGGTCAATGAACCGGCAGCGCGGCAGAAACCAGCCCCCTTTCAGACCGCTCCCATGCCATGTCAATAGATGAGCCGATAAAGGAATCGTCGATCGCGAAGTCGGCGGTGATCCGCATCACCGTATTACGCGCGGGTCGACTCCATATTGGGCTGGGGTGTTCAAATGATCGCGCAGGGTGGCTCCGTTATAGTCCCGGTGGAACAGACCTCGGTCTTGGAGGATCGGCACGACGCCGTCGACGAAGGCATCGACTCCGCCGTCATAGATGTCCGGGGATACCCAGAAGCCGTCGACAGCCTCTGCCTCAAACCATTCCTGCATGTGGTCGGCGGCTTCAGCTGCCGGGCCGACGATGACGGGGTGGTAGTCGATGACGCCGTGCGCGAGTACGTCGCGGACGGTCCAGCCTTCACGCGCGATCTTCAGTGCGTGGATCGAGCGGGGGTCGGCCCGTGATGGTCGAGCTTCGGATAACTGCGCAGCGGAGAGTGGTTCATCGAGGCGTGCGGGATCAAGGTACAGGCCGAGCATCCGCCCGAGATACGCCGCGCGTTGAGGGAACGTTCGTCCGCTCAGCGTGATGCGGCGATCGAGGCCTCCTCGTTTATCGGCGGTGATCGTCGTCATCAGGCCGGCGAAGAACTTGATCTCGTCCGGGTTCCGTCCGGCGCGTTCGGCTGCTTCCCGGAACGCGGCACGCTGTGCCCGCGCATCGTCGATCGTGAAGGCCGCGCCGATGACGGCGTTGGCCCAGCGTCCGGCGAACTCGTGGGCGTTCGGACTGCCTCCGGCGTGGAAGATGACGGGTTGCCCCTGCTCAGAGGGAGGAATGTACAGGGGCCCGCGGGAGGCGACGTATTCGCCACCAAGGTTGATCGGGGCGACCTGCTCCGGGTCGGCGAAGCGGCCCGTGGCCTTGTCGTGTACCCAGGCGGTCTGGCCCCAGCTGCCCCAGAGAGCCTGCACGAGCTGGACTGTCTCGTGTGCTCTTCCGTAGCGTTCCGGGCTGGACGGAATATGTTGGCCGTAGTTGGCGGCGACGTCTTCGCCGCTGGACGTGACGGCGTTCCATCCCGTCCGTCCGTGACTCAGGACGTCGAGTGCTTTGAACTGTCGGGCGAGGTTGAATGGTTCGTTGAAGGTGGTGGAGCCGGTTGCTACGAGGCCGATCTGGCTGGTTTCGCGGGCGACCGCTGCCAAGGTGACCATGACGTCGAGGTTGAAATTGGGTGGCTCGTTCGCGATGTCGCCGACGTGGGTGGGGCCGTCGGGGAGGAACAGGAATTGGAGTTTTCCGCGTTCGGCGGCTTGGGCGTGCCGAACTTTCGCGTCGAAGCTCGTATAGCTTGTGGGATCGACTCCTGGGGCGCGCCAGGCGCCAGGCAAGTTTCCGTACCCGTTACCCAAGTGCAGGCCGATGAGCATCTGTCTGGTCATGATGTTTTCTCTCCGTGTGTAAATCTGAGCTGTCGTTGCTGTCGAGTGCGCTCTAGGTGTGGGCCGTGTAGGCGGACCCGTTGTTAGGGAGTCCGAGGTCGGCGCTGCAGGCCGTACTGGTGGTCGATGCCGAGATTTTCGCGGAGGGTCTCGCCTTCGTACTCGGTGCGGAACAGGCCGCGCTGCTGCAGGATCGGAATGACTCCGTCGACAAAGGACTCCATGCCCTCGGGAATAACACCGGGGATGACTAAGAAGCCGTCCGCGGCATCAGCTTCGAACCATTCCTGCAGGTGATCGGCGATCACCTCGGGGGGACCGATAGGGGAAGGGTGGTAGTCGATGACGGCGTGGTGGAGTACCTGACGCGCCGTCCAGCCTTCCTTGGCGACCTCAAGCGCTCTGGGCGACCGCGGGTCACCAGGATTGGCGTACGCAACGGCCAACTGATCCACACTCAACGGGGCGTCGAGGTCCATTGGCCCCAACGGCAGGCCGAGGAGCTGGCCGAGATGGCGCACTTGCTGCGCGATGTCGGGTTCGATCAGCTTTCCGCGTCGAGCAAGAGCCTGCGCGTGGGTCGGCGCGATGGTGGGCATCACCCCGACGAAGAACTTGACATCGTCAGGGCTGCGACCGGCAGATTCGGCGGCGTGGCGCACTGCTGAGCGCTGGTGCCGGGCCTCCTCGATAGTGAAGACCTCACTGATCAGGATGTCGGCGTAGCGGCCGGCGAAGGCGAGGCTGTGCGGGCTCGCGCCGGCGTGGGCCATGACCGGCTGGCCCTGCTTGGACGGCGGGATCTCGAGTGGGCCGCGGGAGGAGACGTAAGTTCCTCTGAGGTTCACGGGCGAGATTTTGGACAGGTCGGTGATCCTCCGGGACTGCTGGTCGCCGGTCCAGGCATCCTCTTCCCAGCTCCCCCAGAGCGCCTGGACGATCTGAACGACCTCGTCGGCGCGGGCATAGCGGGTGTCACGGTCCTCGATCGCGCGCCCGAAGTTCGCGGCGGCCTGAGGTGAGGAGGTGGTCACGGCGTTCCAGCCTATGCGCCCGCCGGAAACGACGTCGAGTGACTTGAGCACGCGAGCGATGTTGTAGGGCTCCTGGAAGGTGGCGCTGACCGTGGTGACGAGACCGATCCGCTCGGTAGCCAGGGCGATGGCGGTGGCCACGATGGTCGGCTCGAGGGTCTGGTTCGGCGCGTGCGCCTCACTGCGCTGGGTCTGCGCGAGGAAGTCGCCCTGGAAAAGGAAATCGAACTTCCCACGTTCGGCGGCCTGAGCGCCGCGCACCAGGGCGTGAATGTTGTCGTAATCCTGGGGATCGACCCCGGGATCCAACCACGCGTAAGGGCTGGCGCCGTAGGGAGTGCCACTTGCTGCGGCCAGATGCATCTTCTTACGGGACATCGTCTACTCTCTCTCGCGCTGGATCGTAGCGACCTGGCGGTTGTAAAAGGTCAAGGGGCCCATGTCGTCGAAGCGCTCGTGATCGATGACTTCGAAGAGTACGAGCTCGTGGTCACCAGCCGGCACGTGCTGGTGGGGCCGAACGACGAAGGTGGCTGCCGCCTGCGGCAGGGTGCGTGCCTGGGCGGTGGCGTGATCTAGAGCGATGCCGTCGAGCCGGGCCGGGCCGGACAGGCGAAACTGAGACACGAGGGCGAGGTGGGACTCTCCCAGAATCGTGATACCCAACTCCTGCGCTTGGCGAAGCCGGGGCCAGGTGGTCGAGGTATGGGTAAAGGCCATGGAGACGAGTGGCGGTTCCAGAGAAACGCTGGTGAAGGAGTTCGCGAGCATCGCCTCGTTCTGGCCGTTGACCTCGGCGGCAATAAGTGCCATCCCGGTGGGGTAGGCGGCGAAGGAGTGACGCATAGTAGCGGCTGACGAGGTTTGCACTGTCGATATCTTCCCTATCGGATGATCGAGGTTGTTTCGGAGCAGACGGGGGGTGATGCTCAGTGCCCGACGGGCACCGGGGCACCGCTGGAGGCGGGCTTGCGGATGAAGAATGCGAGCGGGATTGCGATAAGCGAGAGGACCGCTCCACAGACGAACGCGGCGTGGATGCCGTCGGCCGTGGCCGCGACGACGCTGGCCCCGTCTTCGATTCGCCGTGTCGATGTCGCGGTCATCACCGTGAAAAACACCGCGATGCCGACCGCGCCGGCGAGCTGCTGCACGGTGCTGACCGTGGCGCTGCCGTGGGAGTAGAACCGCGGGCCGAGCGATGCGAGCCCCGAGGTGAACAACGGGGTGAATGTGAGGGCCAGGCCGATACTTAGCACGATGTGGGCGACGAGGACCGTGACGATGCTCGAACCAGCGCCCAGCGTCGTCATGAACCACAGCGCACCGCTCACGATGATCGAGCCCGGAACAACGAGCACGGTCGGGCCGACTTTGTCATAGAGGCGCCCGACGAACGGCGCGAGGACCCCCATCACAAGTCCGCCGGGCAGCATCAGCAAGCCGGTGGTCAGGGCATCGAGTTCGAGCACGTTCTGCGTGTAGATCGGCAGCAGGGTGAGAGTGCCAAACCATATGGTCGTGTAGATCGCGATCACCGCTATAGCGAGCGTGAAGCCCGAGCTCGTGAAGGTGCGCAGGTCAAGCAATGCGCGGTCTGTGCGTTGCAGCTGCAACTGGCGCAGGATGAAAAGCGCGATGCCTGCTGCGCCAAGGGCGAGGGGCGCCCAGCTGGTCGGGCTGGAGATTCCTGCCTCGGTCTCGCCGATGTGACTGAGGCCAAAAACGAGCCCGCCGAAGCCGATGGCCGAAAGAACGACCGACACGTAATCGAGCGGGGTCTTGCGCGGCTCGCTGACGTTGGGAATGCGCAGGACCCCGACCACGAGAGCAAGTACGGCGACCGGCAGCACGATGATGAACATCCAGCGCCAGCTCAGCGCGCTCAGGATGAGGCCCGACACGGTCGGGCCGACCGCGGGGGCGACAGAGATCACGATCGAGACGTTGCCCATCACGCGTCCGCGTCGCTCTGCGGGGACGAGGGTGAACACGGTGGTGAAAAGCAGGGGGATCATGATCGCTGTACCCAAGGCCTGCACAACACGCGCGGCGACCAGGACCTCAAAGCCGGGCGCGATGGCCGCGATGAGTGTGCCGACACTGAAAAACGACATGGCGCTGACGAAGACCGCGCGGGTACTGACGCGCTGCAGCAGGAAGCCGGTGATCGGAATCACGACCGCCATCGTAAGGAGGAAGGCGGTGGTGAGCCACTGCGCCGCGCTTGCCTCGATGTCGAAATCGTCCATGAGGTGAGGAAGTGCGACGCTCATGATCGTCTCGTTCAGGATCACGACAAACGTTGATGCAAGCAGTACCCCGATCACGAGCCGATTGCGCGCGTCGACCTCCTGCCGGTGAGAATGCGTCACCTGAGGAAGCGATGCGGTGGAGGTATCTGACATAGCTACATTCCGTTCATTGAGAGGTTGATTGGGGGCGACGACACCCGGTTATCACAGTGGGTCGACCGAGCCGGACTGTGGGGACACACCATCGATCACCTGCAGTGTGCTCTATAGTGGAGAGTGTCTCCTCCTAGGCGTACGACTATACGGAGACGCTCCCCGTTTTGTCAAAAGTGAGGCAACCGTTATGTCCAGGACCGCTACGAGCGGTGCCCGCGCCCCGCGGGCTGATGCCCGACGCAATCGAGATCACATCCTCGACACCGCCGAGCAGTACTTTTCCAAGCACGGAGTGGGCGGCTCGCTCGACGCGATCGCGAAACAAGCAGGCGTCGGCGCGGGAACCCTGTACCGGCATTTCCCCAACCGGGAAGCTCTGCTCGCGGCCTTGCTCGCCGCGCGCGATGAGGCTCTGATGTCCCGCCGGGACGAGCTCCGCACCAAGGCGGCAAACGCAGCCGACGCACTCGACGGCTGGCTTGACGCGCTGACCGAGTGGGCAGGCGCGTTCGACGGGCTGCCCGACCCCCTCCGCGCTGCGGCGGCCACCAGCACATCCCCGCTCGCAGTTACGTGCGAAGGATTCATCACAACAACCGAGGAATTCCTGCACGCCGCACAACGAGACGGAAGTGCCCGCAAGGAGATCCGGGCACGGGATCTCTTCTTGGTGGCACTGGCCACGAGCTGGGTCCGCGGAGCGGCTTTGGCCGATGGCGCATCCGCCGCGGCCCTGGCCGGTATCACCAGGAACGGGTGGGAACTGGACCCGTCCCACACACGCGGGGTGTCACCGACAACCGCCGACTAGAACGTCACACCATATGAGACGGATAGACACCATTAAGGAGAACACCATGAGCCGAATCGGAATCATTGGCAGCGGATCGATCGGAACCGCCGTAGCCCGACTGGCCGTCGCCGCCGGCTACGAGGTCCTCATCGCAAACTCGCGAGGACCGGAGACACTTGCCGGCCTGATCGAAGAGCTCGGCCCTCGGGCGCAGGCCGGCGACGTCCGCGCCGCAGTTGAGTTCGGCGACATCCCGGTCCTGGCGGTGCCGCTGGCCGCCTACCCGAACCTGCCTGTGGAGGCCTTCGCCGGGAAGACGATGCTCTCCACCGGGAACTACTACCCCCACCGTGAAGGCCGCATCGAGCAGCTGGACTCCCTCGAGAGCACGACCGCCGAGTACGAGCAGTCGCTCCTTCCGAACACGGTGATCGTCAAGGCCTTCAACAACATCCTCTTCCACCACATCCCGAACCTCGCGCATTCCACTCCCCGGACCGCGCTGGCACTCGCCGGTGACGACGACGAGGCCAAGACGCGGGTCGCGGCGATCGTGGACGCCCTCGGCTTCGACACCGTCGACGCCGGAACGCTCGCTGAGTCATGGCGCTTCGAACCGGACTCCGGTGCCTACACGCCGATCTACGCCGCCGACCTGGAAGGCATGAAGCGGGATTACCTCGCTGACCCCGGAGCGCCTGTCTCCGCAGAACGCCTCTGGGAGCTACTCGCCGCCTCACACCGCCCCGACGTCGCCGCGCGACAGTTCTGACCGCGACCCACCCCGGCACTGGCGCATTCTGCGGGAGTCAGGTCTCGTCAGGCAGGAGGCGCAGGGAAACAGGCACCCAAATTGACTCCGCCGCGAACAACTCGATCTACGCTTTCCCGGACTCCTGGCACTCGTCCTCGACGAATCGACTCAGGAATCAAAATGGACCCAGCTGCCGAACTTGGTTCGTGGGACACCAGGGCCCTCACTCGTTCTGGAGCTATCGATTCGGCAGGCGTCTGGTCAACACCGTATGGGGTCAATCCGGGTTATCCACGGCTGGAACGTGGGAGCCAATGGGGTAGCTCCCTCGGCAGCAGTCGCAGTGGATAACCCATCAGAATTGTCCCCGACTGTGGGCAGGCGAGCGGGGTGCGTAGACGGTGTCTGCTCAAACTCCCGATGCTGGGCACTTTTACGACTGGTCAACGCTCGGACGGCGGCCGTGCGGCCGTAGGCGATGAATTCTCGCCTGTACTCAGGGTCGAGTCGGGCTCGGTCGCGGTACGCGGAGGGGCGAAGCGAAACGGCTCAATGCTATACGGCCAGGATTGCTCACACCCGCCACGTCCGTCATCCCACAGGGATCCGCGGTGAATTGCCGTGGTTAGCAAGAGCATGGCGAGGCCTGTCGCTGCTGTCATGAGCAGCGCCATGGGAATGGCGGTGTCTGCGCCGCCAAGCCCTGATAGGGGAGTAGCTGCGGCGCCGAAGATGAACTGGGTGAACCCCAGCCCCGCCGCGCCGCTGCCGGAAACATGCCGGACAGCCTCGAGAGCGAGGGCGGTCAAGTTCCCCTGAATGAAGCCCATAGTGCTGACTGTGAGCCAGATCGGTAAGGCAAGGTACCAGCGGGGGACGGGGAGGACCGCGATTATGAGGACCAACACGCTGAACCCGAGTGCGGCCGGTACTGCGATCTTCACGATTCGGAGCGGCCCTGTTGAACGCGCGAGACGCGAAGCCACGTATGCCGAGGAGATCATCCCCGCCGCATTGATCCCGAAGGCTATCCCGAACTGCAAGGCGGTGAATCCCATGACTTCCTGGTACACGAAGCTCGACGCGGAAACGTACCCAATCATGGCCGCGAACGTCGTGCCGAAGAGTAGGACGAACAGACGATAGCTTGGCACCTGCATCACTTGCCCGAGCCCGCCGATGAGGCTTGCGGTACGCCTCGCCTCGGCCGGCCGCGTCTCACGGAGGACCAGGGCGACGGCGCCCATCATGATTGCGAAGAGCCCGGCGAGGGCCCACATGAGGCCTCGCCAGCCTATTGGGCCCTCCAGGAGGGCCCCGATCGAAGGGGCAAGGACCGGCGCGACTCCGCCGATTGTCCCCATGAGGCCCATTATCCGGGCCGTTTCTGGACCTCGGGTGAGATCCACGAGTATGGCCTGACCAATGACGAGACCGGCTGCGGCGCCGAGTCCCTGCGCAAGGCGAGCTGCTATCAGCACCTCGATCGAGGGCGCGAGGGCGGCGATCACCGATGCCCCGATTGCGAGGACGTTGCCGAACAGGAGAGGAACGATCCGCCCGAAGCGATCGGAAAGCGCGCCGAAGCACAGCTGCCCGCAGGCCAAGCCGAGGAAGAACCCTGTGAGTGTGAGCTGCACTTCGGACGCGGTCGCCCCGTAGTCCCCCTGCACCCGCGGGAACGCGGGAATGTATAAGTCCGTGGACATTGGCCCGGCCGTTTGGAGGAAGGCCAGCACGAGGAGCCACCCCGTGCTGAGGCTGCATGCGCGATTCGCGGTGGGCTGAGGCATGACGGCGGTCCTTTTGTCGGTCAATGGGCTGAGGGGGCGCGTCGGTGTGGCCCGGTATGGCAAATTGGGAGCTCGCGGGGAGAGCCTCAGCACTAAGGGGTTCTTCGAAAACTAACTCGGCGGTTGACTGGCGGATGCGGTGCGGCTCAGGCGACGGGCATGTGGACGGTGAGTCCTCCGTCCACGATCAGCTGCTGTCCGGTGATGTAGCTGGCGGCTTCTGAGGCGAGGAAGTTGATCGCGGCGGCGACCTCCTCGGGCCGGCCCACCCTCCCGGCTGGAATGCTGGCGCCGGCGCGTCCGAGGCCTTGGCGGCCGAAGGAGTTGATTTCATCCTGGGTCTGGGCTGTGTCGATCACGCCGGGAATCACGGAGTTGACCCGAATGCCGCGGGGCGCCAGTTCTACTGCGAGGGCTTTGCAGAGGCCCAGGACACCTGCTTTGGCGGCGGTGTAGTGGGCATGCTCTGGCCAGCCGTACACGCCTCCGGAGATGGAGGAGACACCGACTAGCGCGCCGTCATTTCCCATCCGGGCTGCGGCGCTTCGGAAGACCCGCATCACTCCGGTGAGGTCGACGGACATCAGGTCGTCCCACGCCTCGTCGGTGAGATCTGGGAGCGGGTGCCGGCGCACTATGCCGGCGTTGGCGACGGCGATGTCGAGCCGTCCCCACTCGTCCAAGGCGCGTTGGGCGAAGCGCTCTGTCTCTTGGGCGGATCTGACGTCGAGTTCGTGGACGACGGCTTCCCCGCCGTTCTCCTTGACGCGGGCGACTGTTTCGTAGGGGTCGTGCGGGTCACCGGGGAACCAGCCGATGACTGACCTGATTCCGGCCCGCGCGAATGCGACGGCTGTCTGCTGGCCGATACCGCTTGCGGCTCCGGTGATGATGGCGCTCTTCAGCGTTGACATTTTTCTCCAATCCGCCCGCCGGGGCAGTCTTAGTGAGCAGGGATTTGGTGCAGATGATGGGGGAAATCGGTGAACGGTTTGGGGCCGTCGGCTGCGACTACGAACGTGTTTGCGACGGCCACGGCGGCCGCCCGGTCTCCGGAGGAAACAGAGGGATGGAGGGCATAGGTGTCTCCAGCCCGCACCGATTCCTCCTCGCTCGCTTCGATGAGGGTGTGGCCTTCGTCGACCCCCGTGCTGTGGCCCAGACCTATCGTCGGGTGCCCAACACGGCCGATCGCCGCGGTGAGCGATTGGGCGATGCTCTGGATCTGTGCGCCCTCCCTGAGTAGGGATGCTCCTTCCGATAGGGCTGAGATGGCCGTCAAGGCCAGCTTCCTGCGCCCGTCGCTGACCTCGCCGGCGAGGAACACGGCCCCGAGCTCGGCCCAGTGTCCGCTCGATCCTGCGGTTTCGGCGAAGGCTGTGACCACGGAGCCTTCCGCTATGGGTTCGGTAGTGGGGTGCTGACCGCGGAATACGCCCGCGCATACGTGGACGACGTCGATCCGGGAACCCTGGCGTTTCAGCTGGGATGTGACGGCGGCGGCCGCCTGTTGCTCGGTGTCGCCGACGCGGACGACCTGGCCGAATGCTTCCAGCGCCCTTTGTGCCCTGTGCACGGCTTCGCCCAGTGCCTGCACGTCGTCTTGGTCGGTCCAGCGTCTCACTTCTGAGAGCAGTGGTGCGCTGTCGTGCGGCTCCGCGCCCAGGAGGCGTACCAGCCGGCGGTAGTCTGCGTACGGGAGCCCGGCGGCCGTCGGGGCGACGATCCCGACCGCCCCGACTGAACGCCCGATGACGGTCTCGAAGTAGGCCTCCCGCCCGATGCCGGATGCCGCTGCCACGAGGGCCCCCGGCGCTGGGTCATCGGCATGGATTGCCTGGGCGGCGACGGTGCTGGGGGCAATGATCACCGGCGCTTCTCCTTGGCGGATGACCGCGTAGAGGCCCTTGTTGCTGGGCAGGTGGCCTGTGAGGTACGTGAAGGGGCCGTAGTTCGAGAGTGCACCGAGGCCGTAGACGATCAGGGAATCGACCCGATCCTGATCCATCGCCCGCCAGACCCGTTCCCACCGCCTTGGGAGTATGCTGCCGGCGACCTCTGGGGCCCGCGTACGCATCTAGTCGCCCACTACGCTTGCTCGGGGGAACGATTCGCCGTGCTGAAGCCACCACTGGGCAATGTCTGTCCGACGTGCGAACCAGACCCCGCCTTTGGACTGGGCATGGATCAGAAAATCCCGCAGCGCCGAGGTTCGGGCCGCCTGCCCGACGAGGCGGGGGTGCAGCCCGATCGACATCATCTTCGGGAAGCCACGATCGCCCTCGAGCCACAGCTCGTCGAAGGCGCGCCGGATGTAGTCGTAGAACTCGGCCGGGTTCTTCGACCCTTGCGAGTCGTTGTACGTCTGGGAGTAGGGAACCACGAGGTGCTTTCGCCCCTGAACCGTGGTGAAGTAGGGCAGGTCGTCGTTGTAGGCATCGCAATCGAAGTCGAAGCCCCCCTCCGCGGCGACGAGCTCCCGGGTGTTGACCGAGGGCCCGTACCGGCAGTACCAGCCGGTCGGCCGCGACCCCCAGGTAGATTCGAATGACTTGACGGCCAATCGGATGTGCTCGCGTTCCTCCTCCCGGCTCAGCCGCCAGTGCTCCTCCCAACGCCATCCGTGGGAGACGAGGTCGTGGCCCATGTTGCTCGCCGCCCGGGCGACCTCCGGGTTCTTCTCGAACGCCACGGCGCAGCCGAAGAAGGTGCAATTGACGCCGAACTCGTCGAAGAGCCGCAGGAGCCTCCAGACTCCGGCGCGGCTTCCGTACTCGTACATCGATTCTTGGGCGAGGTCGCGGACTCCGGCAGGGAATCGGTATCCCGAGTCGCCGAGGATGTCGTTCTCCCCGTCGCCGGAAGCGTAGGAGTATTCGGAGCCCTCTTCGTAGTTGACGACGATGTTGACGGCGATCTTCGCCCCGTCCGGCCAGGTGACCTTGGGCTGGAGCCTTCCATATCCTATGAGGTCGCGTTCCGGGCCGTTCGTCAAGGTGTGCGCCATCAGTAGGCCAACCATCCGCCGTCGACGGGCAGGTTGTGGCCTGAGACGAACGTGCAGTCGTCGGAGGAGAGGAACAGGACGGCTCCGGCGACATCTTCGGGCCTGCCGAGCCGGGGGTATGGGGTGCGGGACCGTGAGTAGGCAAGCACGGGGTCGCTCATGTCGATCTCCCCTGGGTGAGTGCCGGTGATGATCCGTCCGGGCGCGACCCCGTTGATCAGGATTCCGTGTTGGGCGTAATCGACGGCGAGCTGCCTTGTCATCTGGATCATGCCGCCCTTGCTCACCGCGTAGGCGAAGAAGTTGGGGGGCCCGATGAAGCCTTGTTGGGATGCGATGTTGACAATGCGGCCCCGGACTTCGCCGATCGGGTCTTGGGCGATCATCTGCTGGATGGCGCGTTTACAGCTGAGGAACTGGCCCCGGAGGTTAACATCCATGACCTTGTCCCAGTCCTCTTCTGAAGTGTCAAGGACCGAGGAGGAGAAGACGACGCCGGCGTTGTTCACGAGGATGTCGAGGCGGCCGAACTCGTCGACGGTCCGGGCAATAAGCGCGTCGATGTCCTGGGCCTTGGAGACATCTGTCTGCTGGTAGACCGCGGTCCCGCCCTCCTGTTGGATCGCAGTTACCGTGGGGACAGCTTCCTCGCCGCTCCAGATGGGCTCCTCGCGGATGTCGCTGACGACCACCGATGCGCCTTCTCTGGCGAAGCGGAGGGCGATGGCGCGTCCGATGCCGGATGCGGCGCCGGTGACTATTGCGGTGCGGCCGGAGAGACGCATGTGTGTACCTTTCGGTTGACGGTTGGGTGGGTCCGTGCGGCGGGGCCGGCCGTAGCGTGGCCGGCCCCGCTTTCATTCACAAGGCGCTGTTCAGGACTTGCTGACCGTCTTGATCGCATCGATGATGAGGTCCCAGAACGCGTCGAAGTCGAGCTCGGTGGCTGCGAGGTTGTTGAACGGCAGGCCGTACGCGCCGAGGAAGTCGGTGACGGTTTCGCCGTAGGTCCACTTCCCTGCCGTCTCGACCGTGATGAATGCCTTCTCGGCCTTGACGATGTCCGCGCTGATAACCCGGGCCACGGCGCAGGCGTCGTGGATGGGCGGGTACGGCATCTTCCAGACGGAGTCGTAGTTTGCTCCAAAGAAGTCGAGCCATTCGTCCACGACGCGTGAGATGTCGGTGTCGATGGCGCGGATGCGCTCCCTGATCTCGGGGGTCGCGACGGCCTGGTGGGTCAGGTCGAGTCCGACCATGGTGACCTGCCAGTCAGCGTTGAAGACCGCGGCCGCGGCCTCGGCGTCGGCGAGGATGTTGAATTCGGCCGCCGGTGTCACATTGCCCTGGGTGTAGGCGCCGCCCATGAGGACGACTTCCTTGACCCGGGTAACGATCTCGGGCTGAAGACGCATCGCCAGGGCGATGTTGGTCAAAGGCCCGGTCGGGACGAGGGTATATTCCCCGGGCTCTCCGGCCATGACGAGGTCGATGATGAGCTGGGCTGCATGACGCGGGTCAAGCTCCATCGCCGGTTCGGGCAGGACGGGCCCGTCCAGCCCGGACTCGCCGTGCACGGACCCTGCGATGGAATCGGCGTCGGTGATTTGGTCGCGGACGAGCGGGAACTCGGCGCCGGCGGCGATCGGGATGTCAGTGGCGCCGACCAGGGTTGCCACCCTCAGAGTGTTGTAGGTGGTCTTGGACAGGATCTGGTTGCCGGCGACCGAGGTGATCGCGGCCAGTTCGATCTCGGGGTTGCCCTTGGCGAGCAGGATGGCGATTGCATCGTCGTGACCGGGGTCAACGTCGAGGATGATCTTCTTCGGCATGTGTTTCTCCTTCATGGATGGGTGTACTAGAGGTGCATCAGGCCTTGGGGGCCTGATGGGTCATTTGAGGCCGGTGCGGGCCAGTCCTGGCAGGAACAGGCGCTGCAGGAAGAGGAAGAGGATGATGAGCGGGGCTGTGGCCACTGAGGCACCGGCGAAGGTCAGGCCCCAGTTGGGCAGAGCGCCGGGGGAGACTGACTGGGCTACGGCAACCTGAACCAGGGTGTTCTCCTGACTCTGGATAACCACAAGGGGCCAGAGGAATGCGTTCCAGGAGAAGAGGAAGATCATCAGGATGAAGGTGATGAGGTCGACCCTCACAACCGGCAGGATGACCGACCAGAAAACCCGGAAGTGCCCCGCCCCGTCGATCTTCGCGGCTTCATCAAGTTCGACGGGGACGCTTTCGAACGACTGGCGGAGCAGGAAGAGCCCGAACGCGCTGGCAATCCACGGAAGGCCCACGGAGACCAGGGTGTCCTGGAGGTTCATCGTTGAGATGAGCTGGTAAAGGGGAACGACGAGGGCCTCGGCGGGGAGCATGAAGGTCGCGAGGATGATCGCGAAGATCACGCCCCGCCCGCGGAATTTGATGCGAGTCAGTGCATAGGCTGCCGTGGTGCACAGTACCAGTGAGCAGACCACCTGGAAGGCGGCGACGAACGCGGAGTTCAGCAGCGCCCTGCCGACCCCCCGGTCCATAAAGAGCTCACGGACGTTCTCGAACGTGGTCTCAAGAGGAACGAACGTCTTCCAGCTGAGCGGCTTGATGTCGTCGAATATGGCGGCCTGGGTCTTCAGTCCCGAGATGAACATCCATTCGTAGGGCAGGAGGAAGACTGCGATGATCAGCAGGATAACTGCTGTCGTCCAGACTCGCCGCCAGATCCGCCGTGTTGAGGGGTGCTTGGAACCTATGGGCGGACCGGACGGGCCATGGGACCCGGGTGCCGGTGCATCGGGGAGTTCGAGCTGGTCGGGAACTGCAGTGGAGAATGAGCGAGACATGTCAGTAATCCCATCGGGTGCGCAGGAGCCGCATCTGGACCAGGCTGACCGTGATGGCACCAAGGAGCAAGACGATCGACATCGCGGAAGCATAGCCGGGCTGCTGCAGTGTAAATGCTGACTTGTAGATCTGATAGACGAACAGGTTCGTGGTGCCTTCCGGGGCCCCCTGCGTCATCACGTATGCAGGAGTAAAGGACTGCAAGGCGAAGACGGTCGTGACGACGACGACCATCACAGTGGTCCGTGAAAGCAGCGGGACGACGACGAGCAGCAGACGCTTGACGGGTCCTGCACCGTCCAGCAAGGAAGCCTCCATGACGTCTCCCGGCAGGGACTGCAAGCCGCCCAGGTAGAGGATTGTCGCCATGCCAAGCTGCTGCCACACACTCATGATGATGATCGATGGCAGGGCGGTGCTGGCATCGGTAAGGAAAGAGACCGGCTGGAACCCGAGGCTCTGCACGATCGCGTTGACGAGCCCCTGATTAGCCAGAAGGAAGTTCCACAGGGTGGCGACGACAACTGAAGACGTCACCACTGGCAGGAACACCGCCGTTCGGAGGAAGCCCCGTGCGGGAAGGTTCTGGTTCAGGTATATCGCCATGAGGAATGCCAGCGGGATGACCAGGGCCACCATGCCGACAGCGAAGAGCAAGGTCACGCCGATCGACTGCATGGCGATGGGGTCGTTGAACAAGCGGGTGAAGTTTCCCCATCCTACAAACTTCGCGATGTCGGGGTTCGCGAGGCTGTAGCTGTAGAAACTGTCCCGGATGAGGATAGCCACGGGGCCGAATTGGAAGATTACGAGGAGGATCAGGAAGGGGGCCAGGAATGCGGCCGCGGCGAGTG
Source organism: Arthrobacter sp. Bi83 (assembly GCF_918698095.1). Classification (GTDB taxonomy): domain Bacteria; phylum Actinomycetota; class Actinomycetes; order Actinomycetales; family Micrococcaceae; genus Arthrobacter. Next base: position 55,415 of record NZ_CAKKLY010000001.1, on the reverse strand, counting down.
CGTCCCCCCGCGACCGCTTCCGGGACCCTCTGCTGACGCCTCGTGAGGTCATGGTGGTCATGATGAGGAATACCTCCTACTGCGACAGCAGCGGCGTCAGCTGTGAGACAGCCTGGTCGAGCTGTGACTTGGGATCGCTACCGTAGGCGATGTTCTTCAGCGCCTCCTCGACGATCTGGCTGTACTGCGAGAAGTGAGTTGTCGGCGGGCGCGGTGCGCCTCGTTCCTGGAGCTGCTTGTAGAACATGCTCTGCGGCGCCTGGTGGAACTCCGGGAGACCCTCGTACACGGAGTTCAGGGTCGGCATGCGCAGGGTGTCCTTCGCATACTGCTTAGCCAGGTCTCCGCTGCTGAGCGCAACGACGAACTTCGCAGCCTGGTCCTTGTACTTGGACTTCGCCGACGCGCCGATCGAGATGGCTCCGGTGTGGACGATCGGGGTCTTTATGTACGGCAGCGGGCTGTTCCCCCACTTGAAGGGCACCTTGGCCTCTTTCAGGGCGTCCACCTGAGCTGTGGGGAACATTTCGAAGCACGCCTTGCCGTCGAGGAAGGCGTTGGGGCGGCCAGTCACCGACGTCACGGCTTTGGGGCCCTTGTAGAGGGACTGGTAGAACGTGGCTGCGTCAACTGCCTCCGGCGTGTTCAGCCAGCCGTCCACCGCGTTCCCATCGGGGGAGATCGCATAGAAGGTCTTGTAAGCCGAGGAGTCTTTGGGTGCCTTCGGATCCCCGTTGCTCCGCAGGAACAGCAGGTCGCTGTAGATGGGGCCCGGAGTTCCGGAGCCCAGCTGGGTGGGGGCGAGACCGTAGACCGTCGGGTTCCCGGGGGTGCCCTGCTGGCACTTCAGCATCGCGTCGCGGGCCTGCTCCCACGTCCACGTCTTGTCCAGAGTGGTGGGGACTTCGATCCCGGCCTTGTCGGTCAGGGTCTTGTTGTAGTAGAGGCTCAGCACATCCTGTTGGATGCCCATCGTGTAGACCTTGCCGTCGTAGCTGCCCTCCGTGAGCGTCGCAGGGAGGACATCGTCCTTCCACCCCGCAGGGAGGTGGTCGTCCAGCGGCAGGAGGATGCCCTGCGCCGCGTAGTTCGCGGTGTTGGGCATGTCGTAGCCGTAGATGTCCGGGGCGTTCGAGGATGCGCTGAGGACGCTCACCTTGTCGGCGTACTGTCCGAACGGGACGTCCGTGACGTCGAACTTCACGCAGCCGTTGGTCTTGGTCGTGTAGGCCGAGAGCTGCTGATCCGTCGGGAGTTGCCCCGTCGCACGCAGGACCTTGAGGGTGGCAGGACCGCCGTCGCAGCCTTGGGCGTTAGAGTTGCCGCCCGAGTTCCCTGGGGAACAGCCGACGAGGGTCAGCGCCGCCGTGGCCAAGGCCGCGGTTACCGCGACGCCCCGGCGGTGCCGGGTTAGAATTGGGAAGTCACGCATGTGAGATCTCATCTCCTGAGGGGATTGCGCATTGCGCTGTTGATGGGTTGTCTTTCTTGTTCGCGGCATCGTTGAGGCCGATGCCGTGAGCTGGATGGCCCGTGCCGGTGTCAGCGGGCTGGGCCTGAGGCGGCGATTACGCCGTGAAGGAGAGAGCCGAAGCGTTGAGCATCGGCGTCGAGCGCCACATAGGCGTTCGGCTTGTGCCCGCTGCGCCCCGCCACATCCACCACCGTCTTCCCGAAGGTGAGCGGGCTCACCGTGTCCACGGCGACGTGGTAGGGAGCGATGTCGATCACTTCGGGGTCGAGCAGATAGGCGATGCAGAGCGCGTCGTGGATTGGCGCTGTGTCCACCTCGTCCATGGGTTGGGTTTCGTTGTAGCCGCGGATCCGCTGGGCAATGAGTTCGGCCGCTGCCGCACCGACCGGACCGAGTTCCCTCAGCCGTGCGATCTGCCCGAGGGAGACGTTGGCCCGGTGAGTGGCGTCGAGCGGGACCAGGACGAGGCGTTCGAAGCCGGCCCGGAACACGACATCTGCGGCGACCGGGTCGTGCCAGATGTTGGCTTCCGCCGACGGGGTGACGTTGCCAAGCGCGTGGGCCCCTCCCATGATGACGATCTCGTCGACCGCATCGACGATGGACGGGTCGAGGGTGATGGCCGCGGCGATGTTGGTCAGCGGGGCGACGGGGACGAGGGTGATCGGTTCGGTCGCTGCCCGCAGTGTCTCGACAAGCCACTCGACTGCGCCGGGTTCGGCCTGTCGTTCGCTGGTCCTGGGGATGGGGAATTCGTGGGGATGGATCGCCTCACGTGCGCTGTCGACATGGTCTTCGAAGATGAAGGGGATCGGCGCGAAAGGCCGGTCCAGGCCCCGACGAACGGGCACGTCGTCCCGCCCGAGCAGGTCAAGGACCCGGAGCGTATTCTCGGTCGTCTCGTCGGTGCCGTGGTTTCCCCACACTGTCGTGCATCCAATCAGGTCGATCTCCCGTGCGAGGCCGGCCATCATGACCGCGATCGCATCGTCGGTACCGGTGTCGACGTCGAGGACTACCTTCCTCTTCATGTAAGTACCTCCTTTGTGGCGTAATCGGTCGTGCTGGGCGCGTCGCGGGCCCACAGACCCGCGGCCGCCTGCGGCGGCAACGCCGGGTCGGAGTCGATACGGGCCCGCGCGTGGAGGAACCGTCCAACGGGGCCGGGATCGTGGAATCCGTCGGAGTCGACGACGACGTTGCCCTTGCTGATCACAGCTGTCGGCCACCCGGTGAAGGTCATGCCTTCGTAGGGGGAGTAGTCGGAGTTCATATGGTGCCCTGCCGCGGTGATGGCCTTGGTCAGGCCGGGATCGAAGACGACGATGTCGGCGTCGGAGCCTGGGCCGATCCACCCCTTAGCGCTGAGGCCATTGAGGCGGGCGGGATTGGTCGAGAAGAGCGCGACGAAGCTCTCGACGCTCATGCCCTGCTGCACCACAAGGGTGTCGAACGAGACCGTGAGCCGGCTCTCGGCACCGGGGAGACCGTTCGGCATCGAGCGCATGTCATGGGAGTGCTTGGCCTTCTGCTCCCGGGAATAGCAGCAGTGGTCCGATCCGATCGTGTGGACCAGCCCGTCGCCTACCAGCGCGCGCAGATTCTTCACGGTGTCCGCAGAACGCAGCGGCGGGCAGCACACGAACAGCTCGGGATGCTCGCCCTCGTAGACCGTGTCGTCGAGAGTAAGGTAGTGCGGGCACGTCTCCGAGTACGCCCGGACCCCCCTGCTGCGCGCATCGGCAACGAGGTCGACGGCCTCCGGCGTCGTCTGATGGACGAAATACACTGACGCCCCGGTCTTCTCCGCAAGTTCGAGCGAACGGACGACGGCGGCAGCCTCGGCCGCCTCGGGCCGGGATTCCGGATGGAAGCGGGCGTGCTCCCGCCCCTCTCGTACCGCCTTTTCCTGCGTGTCCTCGATGAGGTGGTTCTCCTCAGCGTGGATGATCGCCATTCCGCCGAGGGTTTCGAGCTCGCGCATGACGTTCTCGATCGTCTCAAAACTGGCCATCACGCCATCGCGGTAGGTGGTGAACATTTTGACAGTCAGTACGCCGAGCTCGGCCATGGCCTTGAGCTGTGCCTTTGTCGTGGAGTCCCAGTTGATGACGGCACCGTGGATCGCCACATCCGTACGGCAGCGATCGAGCAGCTTGAGCTTCTCGTGCAGGGCCTCAAGCGGCGCCTGGCCCGGGTCGGGGATGGCAAAGTCGATGATCGTTGTCGTCCCTCCCCATAGGGCGGCGATGCCCGCCTGCTCGTGGTCATCGAGCATGGAGAACTCGCCGAGGACCTGCCCGACGTGGCAATGGGGGTCAACGCCGCCGGGCAGGACGAGTATGCCTGTCGCATCGACGATCCGCCGTGCAGGCGGAAGCGGCTGATCGGCCCCGATGACGTCAACGACTCGCCCGTCCTTGACCAGGACAGATCCCTGGCGGGAGCCGCCTGCGTTCACGATTAGCCCGTTGGCGACGATCAGGTCATATGTGGTGTGACCATCAGTGGCGAGGTCGGGCTTCATAGCTCACGTCCCCCCATGAACAAGGTGCGGTCGAGGCCGCCGAGATGCTTCTGCATCGTCTCGCAGGAGAGGGGGCCGTCGCCGCCGCGCACGGCGTCGAGGATGGCCCTGTGCTCATCGACCTGGCGCTGCCGCGCAGCGATGGCGGGCATCGCCTGCTGGTTCACGAGCGCCCACAGGGGGTGCTGCTCGGTGTTGACGAGCTGGCTGATGACATCCGCAAGGAGGGCGTTCCCGCACCCCGGAGCAAGATCGGCATGGAAGCGCAGACCCAAGGTGACGAATTCGGCGACCTTCGACGGGTCCTCGACCACGCGCTGCTGCTCGTCGATGTAGTTGTCGAGCAGTTCGATCCGCTCGGGCGTGATCCGCTTCGCTGCCAGGCTCACCGCGACAGGCTCGATCGCCCATCGGGTCTCGATGAGCTCGCGGGGCGGAACGTCCAGCGGAGAGCCGTGCTCGCCCCCGAGGCGGACCCTGCTCTGCCGGACGAACGTGCCGTCCCCGTGCCTCACCTCGATAGCCCCGATCAGCTCCAGCGCGAGAAACGCCTCCCGTGCGGTCGGCCGGGACACCCCGAACTGCGCCGCGATCTCGTTGTGGGCAGGAAGCCTTTCATTGGGCGCGTACTTTTCCGTGGCGATCGCTGTCAGGATTTCCTGGGCGACGGAAAGATACCGGCGCTGCTTCCCTGACTCATCTGAACTCTGCATACTTAGACTATAGACGTCTAACATGTGACGCACAAGACATATGATCACTTAAGTCCAGCAGCCCTCATCGAAGGAGCGGAAGCATGAAAGTACTAGTCCCAACGACCATCCAACTCGATCGTCTGCAGCCCCACGAGTTCGTCGAGTACGACGTGAGGGCCGCGATTCCAAAGGAACACCGAGACGCAGAGGTCCTGGTCGTTTGGCAGAATCCGGTCGACGCCCTGGACCGAGCAGCCACTGAACTGAACGGGCTGAAGCTGGTCCAGACCCTGGCCTCCGGAGCGGACACGATCCTCGACGCCGGCTTCGTCCCGTCCGCCGCCGTGTGCTCGGGCCGTTCCCTGCATGACGGGCCCGTCGCAGAGCACGTCCTCGCACTCACGCTCGCCACCGTCAGGCGGCTCGACCGCCTCATCGACGCCCAACGCCGGATGCACTGGGACGAGGAGTACATGAGGGAGCAGACAGCCGAGGGCAGCCGAGGCCTCTTCACACTGGACCGCGCCAAAGTAACGATCTGGGGCTTCGGATCGATCGCTGCCAGGCTCGCGCCGCTACTGACCCAACTCGGGGCCGACGTCGAGGGAATAGGCAGGCGTACTGAGTTCAAGAACGGATATCGCATCACCGCCAGCACGGATGCGCCCGGGCTCCTGGACTCGACAGACGTCCTGATCTCACTGGTCCCCGCTGGAGACCCGAACACCGGCCTCTTCGGCAGGACCATATTCAGAGCGCTCAAGCCCGGCGCCATATTCATCAACGCTGGACGAGGCACGACAGTCGACGAAAGCGCCCTGCTCGAAGCGCTTCGCAGCGGCGTGCTCCGGGCCGCGGCGCTCGACGTCGTCGTGACCGAGCCCCTCCCCGCGGACTCGCCCCTGTGGGGGACGGAGAACCTGATCATCACGCCCCATGTGGCCGGCAACCGCCCGCAGGCAGCCTCGCGGCTACTCGAGCGGAACCTGGACGCGCTCCGCACAGGAGCACCGCTGTTGAACGAGGTCCGTCCGGCCTCGACGGCGCGAGTTTGAGCAACACCAGAACCCCAAAAAAACGAGGAGAACTGCAATGAAAAAGGTTTCCACCCCCGATATTGTCGTCGTCGGCAGCGTCAACCTGGACATGGTCGCTACGGTCCAGTCGCTGCCGAAGCCTGGCGAGACCACTTTGGCCCGCACCTACGCCGAGTTCCCCGGCGGGAAGGGCAGCAACCAGGCGATCGCGGCCGCGAGGCTGGGGAGTCGCGTGGCCTTCGTCGGCCGAGTCGGATGCGACGAGGCGGGCCGAACGGTCCGGGAGGCGCTCATCGTCGCCGGAGTCGATGAGAGCCACCTGCTCGTTGACGCCGCATCTCCCACCGGCCGGGCACTCGTCCTCGTCGACGAAACTGCCGAAAACTCCATCGTCGTCGTCAGCGGGGCCAACGCGACTCTCAACCCCGGCAGCGTCATCCAAGCAGCCGAAGCCGTCGAAGAAGCAGCCGTAGTGCTCGCCCAGCTCGAAGTACCGCTGGAAGTCGTCCGCGTAGCAGCACAGCGGTCGAAGGGAATCTTCGTGCTCAACCCCGCACCTGCCCGAGCCCTTGAGAGGGAACTCCTGGAGCTCGTTGACGTGATGGTCGTCAACGAAGGCGAGTTCGAGGTCGTCTTCGGCCAGCCCGTCCCAGAGGACCCGGCTCTGCTTGGGGAGGCCTTGGCCGGCCGAAAAGCCCCCGCTTCCCTCGTCGTGACTCTTGGAGGTCGAGGCGCCCTGATCTGGGCCAGCGGAGAGACGACCCAGATCCCGGCGCCTTCGGTGAATGTGGTGGACACCACCGGGGCCGGCGACACTTTCGTGGGAGCGCTCGGTAACGCGCTGGCGAAGGGAGAACCCCTCCACGAGGCCGCTAAATGGGCGGTCTGCGCGGCATCCTTATCGACGCAGTCCCTTGGTGCGACGTCCGGCATGCCCACCCACGCGGCCGTCCGTGAACTCCATGGAAAACTCGCGCGTGTCGACGGCCAGTGAGAGCGGCGCTCAGGCTGTTCCGCCGTTTCCGGCCGGAATGAGTTCCTTGTCGGCTCTCATCACGTCGGTAGCAATCGCGGTTGGCGCTTACGCCACCACGAACATCGACAACTTCATCGATCTCACGGGCGGCGTGCGCCATCAAGACCGGCCTGATGCATCACTTCAAGACTCAGGAAGCATTGCTTTGCCGCCGTCCTGGACGCACAGGACGAGATCGACGGCTACCCCGGGTTGTGGCTGCCCACCGTGGGTGTGGACTTCGTGGACCTCATGGTCGAGACAGTGTGGTTCTCCAAGAGATGCTGCTGACTGCCGTTGCGCCGTTGTGCCACCCACCCTCTGACACTGGAGAGCTTCGCCTAAACCTCGGTTTCGCCTTTTCGGACATCTATACGAAGAAACGGTCAGTGACTGGATTCTGGCAGCCCTGCCAGTGCTTGTGAGAGCCCCCAATGGACGCCTCTACCGGCGCGCTCAACACCTCAGTGATGTACTGCTGAATGGTTCGAGGCAGACGCTGTTGACGGCTTCTGGGTGTCGCCGGACATATACGAGGATGGGCTTGACGCCTTCGTTGATGGCGTGGTGCCGATCCTCCAGGATCGCGGGCTGTTCCACCGGGAATATGACGGCGCTACCCTGCGCGATCATCTGGGCGCTCCGGCCCAATATGGAGTCGATCCGCGCGTCACGCGGTGACTTCACCAAACATCATCTGGAAGGAAATCAACATGAAGATAGGCATTATCGGCCGGGGAAATATCGGCGCTGCGCTCGCACGAAAGCTGGCAGCGGCCGGAAACGGCGGTGAAGCTGGTGGGCTCGAAGGGGCCTGAAACCCCCGCGCCGTTCAACTACTGGAACCGGTCACGAAGGAAATGACGACGATGCCTACTGGTCCTGGTGCTCCGACGTGGATGAGGTGGCCGCATCCCTCATCCGCATGGAAGCCATCTGGAGGGCCGGGAACACCTACGGCTGAAGCGGGCCCTCGGCGTAAGCACCCGGTGGCAAAACCACGCTGACCCGCACATGCGCGTCCTCATGGACAAAGATGGCCCCGTCAAAAAATGCGCCTACGAGGGACACATGGCCCGCCCCGGGACAGGTCTTCACTGCCAGTTATGACAGCTCAAAAGTCACCTCCAACTGCCGCGCTGCACCACTCGATGGGCTGTCGGCGAGAGAGGCAGTGAGACGTTTGCCGCCACCCACTTTGGGCTCTGGCGGTGTCAGACCTGTTGGCCGGTATTTGTCGCCGGTTCCGACGGGTTGGAGGATGCCTCGGCGTTCGCGTCCAGGACTAAGGCCAGCAGGCCGGGGAATCGCCGGTCGAGTTCTTCTCGACGGAGCCAGTTCCTGTGCCGGTTGCCCTGTGCTTCCTGTTTGATAATTCCGGCCTCGCGGAGGACGCGCCAGTGCCGTGTCAGGGCCGATTTCGTGACGCCGAAGTCGGAGTTGCTGCACCCGGTGCCGGGCTCCGCGGCGATGAACTCGACGATCGCGCGCCGGGTGGGATCGCACAGTGCGAACATGACGGCGAACAGGTTGAAATCCTCCTCAGCCGGGATCGTAAGCGGATTCGCCAAGCGACTGGCCATGGTGGTTGTCCTATCCATCGGGTGATCCATCCAAAACCAAGATGTACACATTTAGGTGTACATGAGTTAAGCTTTTTGTACACGAATAAGTGTACATCCAATCCGCACCTGTCGTGTGGGACCAACGAACGAAGGAAACACCTATGAAGATCACTGTTATCGGCGCTGGAGCTATCGGCGGCAACCTCGCACGTCGTCTCAGCGAAGCAGGACACGACGTTCTCGTCGCTGACGCCCGCGGACCGGAAGTCGTCGCTGAAGAAGTCCTCGCCGCGGGCGCGCGTGCCGCCGAGGTGGACGCCGCGGTCACGGACCGCGACGTGATCGTGCTGGCGATCCCGTTCTCGGTACAGCCGGATCTCGCCGATCTCCTGGCCGGTGTGTCTAAGGACACGATCGTCGTCGACACGTCGAACTACTACGCCTACATGATGGGCCCGGTTGAGGCAGTAGACAACGGACAGGTCGAAAGCGAATGGAGCCAGGAACAGCTCGGTCGTCCCGTTGTGAAGGCGTGGAATGCAGCACTCGCCGGTACCCAGCAGACCAAGGGGCTCCCCGCGGGATCTCCTGGCCGAATTGCAATCCCTGTCGCTGCGGACTCCGCCGAGGCTCGCGCTACGGTTATGCAGCTCGTCGACGACATCGGTTTCGATCCCTTCGACGCCGGTGTGATCGCCGATTCGTGGCGCCAGCAGCCGGGCACCCCGGCATACTGCACCGAGCTCGGCCTTGAGGACCTCGGCAGGGCACTTGCCTCGGCGGAGAAAGACAAGGCGCCGATCACGCGTGACCGTCTCATCGAGTACTTCGGCTCTTTCGAGAAGATGCCGTCGCTCGACGAAACTGTCGCGATCAACCGCGCAGCACACAACTAGCATCTGCCAATAAAGGGCGAACATCATGGGACGTCTAGAAACCAAGGCCGTAATCATCACAGGGGGCCGGCGGACAAGGCAAGGTAGAGGCTAAGCTCTTCGCCCATGAAGGCGCGAAGGTCGTCGCCACAGACGTCAACGACGCGCTGTTGGGGAGACGGTCGCAGAGATCAATGAAGCGATTGGATCCGAGGCAGTCATCGGGCTCAAGCACAACATCGCCACGGAGAGCGACTGGGTCGACGTCGTTTCAAAGGCCGTTGAAGCGTTCGGCAAGGTGGACACCCTGATCAACACCGGCCAGGCACAGGATGTGTGGGACATCGACGCCGACGAGACGATCCGCATCCTCAACGTCAACATCCTCGGCACGCTGCTCCGAAGCTGTGATGCCGAGATGAAGAAGAACGGCACGGGTTGGATCGTCAACATCTGGTCTGCACCCGGTCTCGTGGGCGGTGTCAGCGGTGGCCCAGCGGCGTACTCGTCTATCAAGGATGCTCTGCGCGCGATCACGAAGGAGATTGCGCTGGATGTTGCCAAGGCCGACGTTCGGCGTGAATACGGTCTAATCGGGCCTCATCCGCACCCCCCATTATAGAAGCCTTGTCGAAGGAAACCGCCGACGCGGTCCTATCGAAGAGCCCGATGGGCTTCGCCGCCCATCCGATCGACATCGCCTACGGCGTGCTCTTCCTCGCCGAGCTGCGGTTCGTGACCGGCACCGACACCGACATCATCATCGACGGCGGCTACGCCGCCCAGTAAAGGAGACATCATGATCCGACACATCGTTTTATTCCGCGTCATCGAAGGCACACCGGCCGAGCGCGTGCAGGAGGCCGTCGATCGACTTGAAGCACTCGTCGGTGTCATCCCCGGCCTGCGCTCCCTAAAGGCAGGCATCGACATAGGTATCGAAGGCAACTTCGACTTCGGCCTCGTCGCCGAGCTCGATGACCGCGCCGCACTGGAAGTGTTCTCGGCCGACCCCACCCACATGGTGGTGGCCATGTTCATCCTCGAGTTCCGGAGAAACACCGACATCGCCATCCTCGACCTCGAGATCTAACAACGCGGGGGCCCCCCAACTAGCGGTTCGGGAGCCCCCGCTTGCGGCGATGGCAGACGAGGTGGGTTTCGGATCCCAGCAGAACTGTGACAGAACTTCGCCCGCAAACTCGGAAGCACACCCCGCGCAAACTGGGGGACGTTCGAGAGCGACCAGATTTCAGGCAAACGCCGATCGACCTCACTATCAACCCAAGCAAGGAACCAGGTCCGGAAAGCCCTGCCGGCGCTCATGCCCCGCAGATCCAACGGCTCACGCAGAAAATCGCTCTCGGGTTTCGCCATTAAGCCACACGGCATAAAAGCAGAATAGCGCTGCGAAAATGCCGCCACTTAGCGCTGAGATTCACAGCATTCACCCGTTCCATGATCGATAGGAAATCCTAACTCAACCTCACAGGCGGAGGTTTGGAGGCAGCAGTGGCCGGACAGCGGATCGGGTATGTGCGGGTGATCGCTCAGAGAGCGGACGTCGGCTAGGTTCGGCAAAGCCCATCATCACTGCTCGTGATCGACGCCGACGGATCGCGGCTGTTCTCGCAAAAAATCCCGAATGATGAACCCGCCCTGGCGTGCCGCCGCCGAAGTCGCGGACTCACTCGTGCTCGTCGCCCAAAACAAGGCCGATGACTTCACGCTCCTTCAAGCGACCATCGAAGGCGTCAAAGCTCAAGGCCACGCAGACAAATTCGCCCGCTCCACCGCACGGGCGGGGGAAGACGTCGACTTGCTGAATATCTCAGCGTATGGTGCCAGTCACCCGCCGGAGCGGCGCAGGAAGGAGCCGGCGAGGAGAAAGAAGGCGCCGAGGCCGGCGGCGAATGCGCTGACGCCGTAGGCGAGCACGGAGGTCATGAGGGAGGTGCGCAGCGAGGCCGCCGTCGAGAGGGCGACGCTCTGCTTGCGCAGCTCGGCGGCCTCGTCACTGCCGCCGTCTACTCCGCGAAGAGCGCTGCTGATGTCGGCGAAGGTGCGGCCGCCCGCCCCACGCTCGGCGTGGCGTTTAATGACGAGCGCCTCGACGTATGCCGTCGCCGGACCCTGCACGCGCTTCCCAGCGAGCATCGGGGCATCGCCTGGCACGTCAATCTTCTCCGCCTGGAGCTGCTTTGTGACCGTGACCCAGGCCCCCGCCCCGGCGGTCACTAACAGGATCCCGGCAGCGACGGCGAAACCGCCGACACCTCGCAGGGCTGAGGCGGTGGACGAGGGGGTCATCGGTGATCCTTTCGAACGCGGGGAGAAATCCGTTTGAAGTGTAGCCCGATCACGACCTGCGAGTGATCAATGCGGTCAGCAGCAACCCGGGCGCAGATGTCAGGGCCTTGAGGGCATAGAGAGTTCAGGTCTGGCATCCGTGGGTGCTCTTTGCGCAGGTCCTTTCATCCGGGTGCCTAGCTCCGGAACATCTACCACGCCAGACCCGAACGCGGCAGGGAACTCGTCAACGAAGTGATCTCATCATTCCCGACGTGCCCGATCCCCGAAGTCGCGCGCCTGGGCAGGACCCTCAAACAATGGAAGACCGCGATTCTGGCGTACCTCGACACGAACGGCGCCTCGAACGGCCCCACCGAAGCGGTTAACGGCGTCATTGAAACCACACGCAGAATCGCCCGCGGCTTCCGGAACTTCCCCAAGTACAGAATCAGATGCCTACTCGCCGCCGGCCCTACCGGATCAAACAGACAAACCATGCCTGAATGCGAAGGGCCGGCAATCGGCGGGGGCTTCGAACCAGTGGTTCGGGAGTCCCCGTTTAATGCGTCGGCGTATGAGGTGGGTTTCTAATCTCAGTATTCCTGTACCGAACTTCGTGCGGGAACGATTTACTAAACCTGGCTACTGAGCGTCAGCGGTCTCCGGATGGTCTCGAAAAATCCACCTCAGGGTCTCGGGAAGGACCGTGCCACCGTGCACCAGTGAGTGCCCGCCTTCGCCGTACACGAACTTGGCATCGTAGCGTCGATACTCGAGGGCCGCGAACATGTCCTGGTTGGCGATAGGGATACTGCCGAAGATTACATCAAGGTCCCGGGCTCCCGTCTGGAGCCAGACCCGGATGGGTTTTCGCGGGTTCTGCCGGATTGCCGACGGGTGGTTGTGGCCACCCCGGATATTAATGAAGCTGCCGCAATGGGAGATGACGTTGCCGAAAACGTCAGGGCGAGACCAAGCTGCAGTGAACGCACAATTGCCGCCCGAGCTGATCCCTACAAGCACTCGATCGCGAGGAACGGTGGAGACATTGAGATCCCCTAAGGCATCCGGAAGGAATTCCTCCGTGAGGAACCTCGCATAGTCGCCGTTGACGGAGTCATACTCGATGCTGCGGTTGTCTGTCCCACCAAAAAAGGGATATCCCGGACCCTGCTCGCCTGCTTCGATGAATACTGCAACGGTAACCGGGATCTCGCCCTTGTTTATGAGGTTGTCCAGGACGATATCAGCGTTGGCCTTCGGCGCCAGGTACAGGTTTGCATCCTGGAAGATGGCCAAGGCGGCGGGCTTGTCGGGGGTGTATTGAGCGGGGACGTAGACGTAGTATTCCCGTTCGACGCCAGGGTAAACGCTTCGCCCTGTGTGACGTCCCTTGGTGAGCTTGCCGCGAGGGGCTCCAGGCTGACGCTCGGAATCTGGACCCAGCGAATAGATCGGCTTCGTGTCATCGCCGAGGACATAGGCCTCAGCATCCTTGCTGGGGATCATGAGGTCATCCTGGTATTCCTTTTCTTTCCGGTAATCCTCATCCGGGGCTTGGCCGCGGTCATCAGCTAGGGCACGTTCGATGTCGGGGGAGCGTGTCATCGTCATCCTTTCAGTGGAGGGGAAGTCTTCTTCCCCATGTTTTAGTAGGAAAGCGGTTCAACTATTGAGAGATGAATCCGCCGTCGATAACGAGCTCGCTACCGGTGATGAACTTTGCCTCGTCCGAGGCAAGGTAGAGCATGCCGTACGCGATGTCGGAGGCCTCCCCGGCATGGGGCGGCAAAGGAACGGTCCCAGGGTTGGCCAGCGATTCCCTGGTGAACCCGTAGCCACGAGTCAAGCCGGTGTCGATCGGACCGGGATGCACCGAGTTTACCCGGATGCTGTCCTTTGCGAACCACTGGGCAGCGTGCTTTGTCAGGGACCGGACCGCACCCTTTGAGGCGGAATATGCCGCGCCGCCGCCGTCCCCGGCGCCACCACCGACAATCCCGGCGATCGACGAGACGTTCACGATGGAACCGTGGCCGGCGGCCTGCATGGTGGGGATTACACTCTTCATCCCGAGCCAGGGTCCGGTGGCGTTGATGGCCATGACCTTGTTCCAGTCCTCCAGCTCGGCGTCGAGAATACCCTTTGGCAGGGCAATGCCAGCATTGTTGATCAGGATGTCGATCGTGCCCCACTCCGCCAGGACGTCATCCACCACACGATTCCAGTCCTCAACGGAAGAGACGTCGTGAGTGCGGGCGATTGCCTCGCCACCGTCAGCCGTAACTTCATCGACCGCCTGCTGCAGTGCCTCCGCGGAGATGTCCGTAGCCACTACCCGGGCCCCTTCGGCCACGAAGAGCTTGAGGGCGGAGAGCCCCAGTCCGCTGGCTGCACCCGTGATGATGGCGACCTTGCCGGCCAATCGTGACATATTCATCTTCCTTCTCTGATAGGGGATTCTTCAGCAAAGCTGCCGTTGTCGAGACAGGTCAGGCTTCTCCTGAGCGCTTCCGTGACCGGGTGTAGGCGTCGAGGGATACGGCGGCGAGTACGATCACGCCGAGGGCGACCTCTTGTGTGGCTTGCGGAAATGCGAGGATGTCGAAGACGTTGTTGATGGTTCCGAAGATCAGGATGCCAACGAGCGTTCGCCACATCGCGCCTTCTCCGCCGAGCAGGGAAGTTCCGCCGATGATGACGATCGCGATCGAGTTGAGTGTGACTCCAACGGCGACGCCTGGCTGTCCGACGCCGATGACCGATCCCAGGACGATTCCCGCGAGTGCGGCGAGCATGGCTGTCAGCACGTAGGTGCTTGCCCGGAGTGAGGTTACGGGCAGTCCGGCCAGTCGTGCGGCTTCGTTGTTGCCGCCGATCGCGTAGATTCCCCGGCCGTAGACGGTCTTGGAAAGTGCGAACCATCCTGCTGCGACGAGGACCGCAAGAAGCCAGACGGAGAGCGGGGCTCCGAGGAAGTCCTGGGCGGAGAGGAAGTCGTAGCCGCCCGTTGCCATGGACACGGGTTTGGAGTTTGTGTATAGCAAGGTCAGGCCGCTGAACAATGAGGCGGTCGCGAGAGTTGCGATAAACGCGTTCACTTTCGCTTTTGTGATGAGGAGGGCATTGATCAGGCCGAGGAGGAATCCGATCGCCAGGGTGATGAGTATCGCTGGCCCCGCGGGCATCATGTGGGACAGCGTTGCGTAGGACACTCCGCCGATAGCCAGTACGGCGGCTACCGAAAGGTCGAAGCCGCCGGCGATGATGATGAACGTCATCCCGACGGCGATGATGCCGACGGGGGCGTTCTGGGTCAGGATGTTGACCAGGTTTCCCGGGTTGAGGAAGCGGGGGTTGAGGATGGTCGCCGTGATGACGAGGATGATGAGTACCCAGACCATCCCGAGGCTTGCTGCTCTCTCCCGTAGTTTGAGCTTTTTGCCTGCTGTCATAGCGGGAGTAACGGTTCGTTCCGGGGTGGTGTCCCGGTCGATGGTGGCGCTCATGCGTGCTCCTTCAATCCAAATGCTGCCTGCAGTACGTCTTCCATGGCGATCTGCTGATCGCCGGTCCGCTCAAGGAGCCCCATGCTGTGGCCCTTGGCAATTACGAGCACCCGGTCGGACACCGCCAGCACTTCTTCAAGCTCCGACGAGACCATGATCACGGCAACGCCATCGGCCGCCATCACGCGTAAAGTCTCCAGGAGTTCGCCCTTGGCGCCGACGTCGATGCCGCGCGTGGGCTCGTCGGCGAGGAGCACTCGGGGTCGGTCGTACAACCACCGTGCCATCAGCAACTTCTGCTGATTGCCGCCCGAGAACCTGTCGCTGCGTTCACCTAACCGGGCTACCGGGAAGTTCAGCCTGGAGGCTGCCTCGGCGACCTTGGCACGGAGTTTCCTTCGCCCAATCACGCCGCCGGATGAGGCCGCGCCAAGATTGGAGAGTGCGATGTTGTCCGCGGCGCTTCGGAGCAAGACGAGCCCTTCTCCCTTGCGATCCTCGGGGATCAACCCGATTCCGAGTTTGCGTGCGGCACGCACAGTTCGTGGCCAGGAAGGCTCGGCGCCCGCCAGGCGGATGGTTCCCCGTGCGGTGGGTTCGGCGCCGGCGATTGCCCGCAGCAATGTTGAGCGGCCGGAACCTACCAGACCGGCAATGCCAAGTATTTCCCCGGGCTTCACTTCCAGGTCGATATTTTCGATGGCTCCCGGGACGGTGAGCCCAATCACTTTAAGAATCGGGGCCATGCCCGGATCGACCGGTCTCGAGTGTATTTCCACAGGTTTGTCCATGAGTACCCGGCCAAGCGTCTGGTCACCTCGCTGCTCACCGAGCATCGCGCGCACGAGTTCGGCCCGGGATTTCTCCCCGCGCCTGCTCGTGGTGATGGCCCGGCCGTTCCGGAAGACCGTTATCCAGTCGGCGAGCCGTTCGATCTCGTCGAAGTTGTGGCTCACGATCACGATGGTGACACCGCGCTTGCGTAACCCTTCGATCGCCTTATAGAGCGCCTCCCGTTCCTCGATGGCAAGCGAAGCGCTGGGCTCATCGAAGAGGATGACGCGAGGCTCGACCACGAGGGACCGCATGATCTCGAGCAGCTGCTGCTCTGCCACCGAGAGGGTGCCAACGGGAACGCCGGCAGGAATGACCCGGACGTCCAGCTCCGTACACAGTTGTTCGTAGCGGCGACGCATTTCGCGGCTGGAGAGAACTCCGAACCGGGACAGGTCGGATCCAAGAAATACATTTGCTGCTGCATCCAGGTGCGGGATGATCGTCAGTTCCTGATAGATGGCCGAGACGCCGCTCCGGCGTGCAGCGCGAAGGTTTCCCGGTTCAAGCGGTTCACCGAAGACTTCGACGACACCTCCGTCAAAGTCGACGCGGCCGGCGATCGCACCCAGCGCCGTGGACTTTCCCGCTCCGTTCTCGCCGATCAGTGCATGTACTGTTCCTTCGTGGATCTCGACGTCCACGTCGATCAGTGCGCGGGTGGCACCGTAGGTCTTCGATACCGCTTTGAGAGCGACGGCGATAGCCGGGGCCGATTGCGAAGGCTCCATTGCCGGTTCTACTTTCTGTACTGGGCTGGGGCGGCGTTCGAGGGAAGGTCGCCCCAGCCCAAGGCGGGGTGAACTGCGGTGTTAGCGCAGCTCGGCGGGCAGTTCTGAGATGGTTTCCTTCGTGACCACAAAGGGATTCTTTGCGGTGCCAATGACCGAGTCATCCACAAAGCGGGAGCCGGCATCCCCGCGTTGCGCGGCGGCGATGGAGTTGAGGTTTGCCTTCATTTGGTTGTAGGGGAAGAGCATTGTGGAGAGCTGGACGTTGCCGGCTTCCAATTGTTTGAGCTGGAATTTGCCGAAACCGACGTCCGCAACGTGGATCTTTTCCGAAAGGCCGGCGTCTTTTCCAGCCTGGATGACGCCTTGGGTGAGGTCGGGCGAGGACGCAGACAGGATGAGGGTGGTGTCAGGATGGCCCTGCAGGTAGGTCTGGGTCTTGTTGTACGCGTCAGTCGTCGTCCAGTCGGTGTAGATCGTGTCAACCGAATAGTCGGTGTTGTCCGCCGTGAGCTTTGCCATTGCGGCTTCTGTGACACGTGTCTGGGTGTTGACCGCCGGGCCAAGAACAGCAAGCACCTTCTGCTTACCCGGGTTGGCCTTTGCTGCGGCCGCCAACCAGCCGTCGACGTAATTGCGGGTGGTGTTGCTGCCCACGAAGTTCAACGTGCCAGGGGCCCAGACGTCGTCAACTGACTTGCCGGCCTTATTTGTGCCGTCGTCGCAGAGGGGCGAGCCTGAAATCGACGTAAGGATATTGGCCTTAGCGAAGTCATGGGTGAGGAGCTTGCAGGACATCACGCCGTCGAGGGCCATTACTACCGCGGCGTCGAACTTTCCGGATGTCATCGCTGTCTGCATCTGGTTGAGCTGCTTGTTCGGGTCATAGCCCGCGTCAAACAAGGTCATGTCCATACCGAGTTCCTTCGCAGTCTCCTTCGCCGCCCGCTCCTGCTCCAGCCCGAACTCATTGGCCACACCCGGGATAAAAACAGCGACCTTGAGGCCCTGGCCGGTCTTCAGGTTCACCTTCGTGTCATTGCCGACGTCGATTGCGACTGTGCCGGCTGGACCCTGATTGCCCGGGTTGCCGCTGCTGTTTCCCGCGCAGCCGGCCAAGGCGAGCAGTACCGCTGTGGATCCCGCAGCCAGCATTGCCCGCGACTTCGTTTTACGCATGATTCTCCTGATTGCTCGTTCCGGTGCCGTCGGCGGCCCGGATGTATGTGATGTGTCGCGGGCTTCTTTGCTTCGCGATCGTGACGTGCTAAGCCGACGCTAGTTGGGGAGTGGCAGCGCCCCG
Source organism: Arthrobacter sp. Bi83 (assembly GCF_918698095.1). Lineage (GTDB taxonomy): Bacteria > Actinomycetota > Actinomycetes > Actinomycetales > Micrococcaceae > Arthrobacter. The sequence goes on along the minus strand of NZ_CAKKLY010000001.1, from coordinate 37,558 downwards.
AGAGGGTAACGTGCCGTGAACGGTGTCCCAGCGCCCCTCCGAGGGGCTCTGCGGGGCTAGCGCAGTTCGGGGGGAAGTTCGGAGATCGTGTCCTTCGTGATGGTGAAGGGACTCTTCGCAGTGCCAATGACCGAGTCATCCACAAAACGAGGGCCGGCATCCCCGCGTTGAGCCGCGGCGATGGCCTCGAGGGAGACCTTTATCCCGTTGTAAGGGAAAAACAGCGTCGAGAACTGGATATTTCCCGCCTTAATCTGTTCGATTGAGAACTCGCCGAAACCCTGGTCCACAATGTGGATCTTTCCAAGAAGTCCTGCGTCTTCTACGGCTTTGACGACACCCTGTGAGATGTCCGGGGTGTACATGGAGAGGATGAGGGTGGTGTCCGCATGCCCTTGCAAGTAGGTTTGGGTCTCATTGAATGTGCCGGTCGTTGTGTAGTCCGTGTAGATCTTGTTGACCGTGTAACCGGGGTTGTCCTTCGCAAACTTCGCCAAGGCAACCTCAACCACGCGTGTTTGGGCAGCGACAGCAGGACCAAGAACAGCGACAACGTTCTGCTTACCAGGGTTCGCTTTCGCTGCCGCCGAGAACCAGCCGTCGATGTAAGCCCGGGTGTTGTTGCTACCTACAAAGTTCATCGTGCCCGGCGCCCAGACCTCCTCAACTGACTTACCGGTCTGATTTGTGCCGTAGTCACACAGTGGCGTGACGTTGTTCACCACAAGAATGTTGGCCTTGGGGTAATCCTCGGTGAGGGTTTTGCAAACGACTGTGCCGTCGAGCGCCTGCACGACTGCAGCGTCATAGCCCCCGGACACGAGCGCGGTCTGCATTTGGTTGAGCTGTTGGCTCGGGTTATAGCCACCGTCGAACAACGTCATCTCCATGCCCAGTTTCTTGGCCGTCTCCTTCGCGGCAAGCTCTTGCGCCTGCCCGTACGCATTGGCCACGCCCGGGATGAATACGGCGACCTTGAGGTTGGGGTTGGTCTTCAGATTGACCTTCATGTTGTTGCCGACATCGATAGCGACCGTGTCAGCGGAGGTTTGACTGCTCGCGCTTTCCGCGCAACCAGCCAGAGCCAGCAGCACCGCCGTCGATCCAGCAGCCAACATGATTCGCGACTTCGTTGTTCGCATTTTTGCTCCTCGAGTTTCTTTCGCATGCTGTGAAGCGTGCGTCCCCTTGGCCTCCCATGTATTCGGCCGGCGCCGTTGACGACCGGAATACGGGGTGGCTCGCCGTCAGCTTCTTTGCTTGGCGATCTTGGTGGGTGCTAACCGACGGTACGTGAGCACCAGACACCGCGTCAATAGAAAGTTGCACTATTTGTGGGAAGCTATCGTAATGCGATCATTGGATCGATTCAATGCGATGGAAGCAACCCTGGGAGCTACTGCTGCTGCTGACGCACTCCTTGACGGTGTGCTCAGCCGCGTTGTTTGAGCCGGCCGCAACTTCACCTTCGGGCTCCGGCGGTCTCCCATTTGTAGGTCATCCAGACCTCAAAACCGTCGGCTCTGGTGATCAGCCGACGCTGGTTCACACCGTCGGCTGCAAGCCAAAGGATCCCGTCGTCGTCCGTTACAGCGTCAACAACCCCTGCGCCGACAAATTGGCCATATTGTCTGATTTGTACTGCTTCACCAACAAGGGGAAGCCAGTCATCTTGTTTGTGGTAGGTCATCAGGTGTCCGTTCAACCGTGTCTTTTCGGCCGCGGCTGCCCCCGCCCAAGAGATCAGCGGACGGCGGGCGCAGCCCTGGATGTCGATTGCCCACGCGGCCGCGAGGCCGGTGAGCAACCCGCGGTTTTGAATGCGCGAACTGCTCACCGGCCCCAGCGACAGGGCTCGCCTCCTGGAGGCACGCCGCCAGAATCAGCGGCAGGTCCTTCTAGTGGCTGCCAACATGGACCTTCGTGGGGTCGGTCTCTGTGTCGACTGCATGCAGATCGGTGATGCGCTTGGGTGCCAGCACCGCCCAGACGATCACGAAGAAAGCGATAATCACGGCCGACGCGATGTAGATGCCGGCAAACGTTGCCTCAGGGATGAATCCGTCGGGGCCGGGCACCAGCACGTTCAAAATAATTGCAACGGCTATCATCGCTCCGACGAACTGGATGATTGTTTGCATGCCAATGGTCGTCGCCATATTGTCCTGGCGGCCAGCCGCGGCAACTAGAGTGTACCCGGTGGTCAGGCAGCTGACGATCGTGAGGGTGTACAGGAACACCCACATCCACGACAACCACACTTGATCGTGCACCAACGCGAGTCCGAGGAAGACGAAGATGCCAGCGCCGCCAGAAACTACCAGGACGATTCTCGGTCCCAGACGCCGAAGGCCCCATCGGGTCCAAAGGTATCCCAGTGCCGCCCCCGGAATCATCGCCAAGTAGGCATACGTGGACTCCAGGGCAGAGAGGCCGTGACCATATCCGGAAGAAGCCGGGGTCTGCAGCAACGCCGGCAGCACGATAAAGATGCCTTGGCCAACCAGGCTGATCAGGAGGATTCCGGAGTAGCCGATGACCGCCTGACGGATATCCATGTTGCGGAATGACACTAGAGGCTCCTGAGCGCGTCGCTGCTGAATGATCCAGGCAGCCAGTGTTACTGCGCACACGATGAAGGCACCCAAGACCAGAGGCGAGGTCCAGCCCTGCCCGGGACCTTCAGCAATTCCGATCAGGAGTGCGGTGACCCACACGCCGAGCCCTAGCGCACCGAACCAGTCCAACTGCGCCACGGCGCGGGCGGCGACGGGCGTCTCGGGCGAGATCAGGGCGAGGACCAGCATCACCGCGTACAAAGCGAAGGTCAGCCAGAAGACGGTCTGCCAGGGCAATCCCAATCCAACGATGAGTCCGCCAGCACTAAGTGCCAGCGGTCCAAAGACTGCCATCACTGTTGAGAGCACCAGCGAGACCTGTCGGATTTGCCGAGCGGTACCCCGCGGGCGCAGAAGCCCCCAGCTGAGTGGAATCGTGGTAGCGAGGCCCATGAGGAATCGGCCCGCGACCAGAGGCCAGAAACCATTGGCGGTCGCACCGAGTGCGCATCCCGCCAGTGCCAAGACGATCAGCGCGAGGAGAACTCTGCGATGCCCGAAAATGTCTCCCATACGGGCGGTCAGGCTGACAGAAATCACACTGCCAATCATCATCGCGTTAAGGACCCACCCGATTTCCGAACCCGTCAGGCCTGATTCAGTCGCAATCACGCCAATGAGAGGAGCGAGGATGCCGTACTGGATATCGAGCGTTACACCGGACAGCAGGAGTAGGGCAATTATCGGTGTGCTTCGGTCGGTGCGGGACTCGACCGATATTGTTTGTGTCATCTTTGACCACCTTTTGTTTATCCCCAGCAGCTGCTGGAGTCGTTCCTGACCGCGGAGAGTAGTGCATGGGACCGGAGGGACCCGGCGCGCATCATTAGTTAGATGTGTCGACGGCGTCCACGCCCTACGCAGTGTCCCGCGGAGAAATCCGGCGTCTTTGCCAGGCTTGTGCAGGCTTCAACGTTAAGTTCGGCCGGCCCCAGCCCGGCACGGCAATCAACGCCGTCCACCTGGGAATGTACGCCAACGTACGTCGTGGTTTACGAGACGGTGTAGGCAGGCTTAGGCCCTGGATTTGGCGTTGGCTTTGTAGTGGGAAGCTTCCCGATAGGCCGACGGCGGCATCCCCTTCCACCGCTTAAAGGCGATGGTGAAGCTTGCGGGCTCTGTATAGCCAAGTTTGCGGGATATCCGCGCTACCGAAAGATCCGTATTCGAGAGCAAATCGGCGGCGAGGTCACTCAAGGCCTTGTCCCGGAGCTGGGCGAAGTCGTCCCCAGTGAGTTCAAGCTTGCGTTGCAGGGTCCGCGGGGAAACCCGGAGTGTTGCGGCCACATTTGCCAGTTTGCGGTTGAGCTCGGGGGCCGCCCTTATGGTTTTCGCGACAGTGTCGGCCCAGTCTCCGGTCGCCCTGAGGGTGTCCACAATCTGCGTGTCCGCCTTGATCCATGCCGCGTGCTGAAAAGCGTTGCCGAAAGGAAGTTCCTGTGCTGACGTTGTGGGGTCCCACCATAGCCGCAGCGTTTCGGTGCCGCAGTCGATGTTGCAGGGGACGTTTGCCGAAAGTTCGGGGGAAGCTTCTGCGAGAGGAAATTCAATCTGTGTGAAGGGGAAGGGTCTGCCGTAGAGCCAGGTGAAATTCCGGGCAATGAAACAAAGGTCCCGGTAAACGCTGAACGGGATCAGCTCTTCCGGAGCATCGGGGTAGGTGAACTCCATCCCGGTTACCGTGCCATCCGATGTCCTCAGCGATGCCAGCTCGAACAGGGCAGGGCCATAGTCAGTTGTACTTGCAACCTCTACCCATGCCTCAATGGTCGGCGCAGTAGCCAGGGCCAAGCCTCTAACCCCGAAGGAGCCCAGTGAGTAGGCACGCGCGGCCCGCACCCAGAGATCGACACGGTCTTCTGTGAGACCGACGAACTGAAGCTGGAAGGCCAGCTCCTTCCTGGCAGGAATAGTGCCTCCCGGGCGGTTCACCGCGTCAGGGTCTATTTCCGCATTCGCCAGCGCAGTTTGCCAATCCAGGTCCGCTTCCTCAAGCAGTCCACGCAGTATGTGAACGCTGAAGTTTGGTACCCGCAGGTTCTGATAGGTTCCGCCTTTCACCGTTGCCACCCTCTGCCGCAGGCATAGCGGGGCGCCTCAGTAAGTCCAGGACCGGTTCGGGGATGCATCGCACTCCTCTTCTTCGTGGAGGGACGGGCTCCTGCTCGAAAGCGCCTCGGCAAATCCGAGTATCAGAAGGCTCGTGAAGTCACGCTAGTAGCTTTGCATTCCCAGCGGGTCTTCAACGTACAAGCAGGGACATTTGGCGCAGTTTCCCATCCACTTGGCGTTGCTTGTCATGCCGCTCCAGCGCTGCAGGCTCCTAACGTTGAAGCTAAACAAGGCTCAACGGTGGAGCCGAAACAACGCAAAAAGGAGAGGGAACGAGATGACACGCGAAGAAGCCTTCACACTTTGCCCTTCCGACTCCTACGTGGAGCTCTACGGAAGCCAGTGGCTCATCGTTCCGTTTGCACCGGTCGCGCAGCCGCAGTTCTTTGTCTGCACACCGGGCCAACGCAACACACAAGCACGGTAATTTGCCCTGAGTTCCTGACCAGAGCCGCAAGGCCTATGGGGATCTTTCATCTTGTGGTTGAGTGAAGCATGGCTGCCCCGATTGAGGATTATGCGCTGCTTTCGGATCTCCACACCGGACCCCTTGTTTCCCGGCAGGGCAGTGTGGACTGGCTCTGCTTCCCGCGTTTCGACTCGCCCTCGGTCTTTGCCTCCCTGCTCGGGCGTGAAGACCACGGCCGGTGGATGTTAGCCCCGGCTCCCACGGAGGCCGTTGTGGTGGATCGTCACTATATGGATTCGACGTTCGTTCTCCAAACAACGTGGCAGACCAATTCGGGCAAGGTCCTGGTAACGGACTTTATGCCGGTAGGGGGCTCCCAGCCATCACTGGTCCGGCGGGTCACCGGACTCAGCGGGACAGTCCCAATGCGTCACGAGATAAGGATTCGGCCCCAGTACGCCACCGTCCTGCCTTGGGTGAGCAGGATCCGCGACAGCATAGACCCCGGTGCGGAAATACTTCTTGCGATGTCCGGTCCGGACGCTCTGTCTTTGCGGGGCACCCCTCTTCCACAGGCCGAAGACCACCGGCACGCGGGGGAGTTCACGGTTCAGCAGGGACGGAATGTGGACTTCCACCTGACATGGTTCCCTTCCTACCAGGACGTGCCGCCGGCCATCAACATCGACGCAGCCCTGGACGACGCAATCCACTACTGGACCATGTGGGCGGGTAATTGCCGCTACGAGGGGCCCTATCAGAGTGCGGTCAAACGTTCACTTCTGGTCTTGCGTGCTCTAACCCACTATGAGACGGGCGGCATTGTCGCTGCTCCCACCACTTCCCTGCCCGAGGAGTTTGGCGGACCCCGCAACTGGGACTACCGCTACTGTTGGCTGCGGGACGCATCGTTGACACTCGAAGCCATGTTGACTCACGGCTACGAATCCGAGGCCCTGAAGTGGCGCAACTGGCTCCTGCGTGCGCTCGCGGGTGATCCGGAAGATCTGCAAATAATGTACGGCGTGGGGGGCGAGCGCGACCTGACGGAAAAGGAACTCCCGCATCTGCCTGGCTATCAGGACGCCAAACCCGTTCGAATCGGAAACGCGGCCGTCTTCCAGCATCAGGCAGACGTTGTGGGGGAGGTGATGGTGGTACTTGAGAGGCTTCGTCTCGCCGGGGGCAAGGAGGACCATTTCTCGTGGGCCCTGCAGCGCGCCCTGCTTGGCTCAGTGGACAAACACTTCGAAGACAAAGACCTGGGGTTGTGGGAGATGCGGGGCGCACCGCAGTATTTCACGCACTCCCGGGTCATGATGTGGGCAGCCTATGACAGCGGAGTACGGGCTGTTCGGGACCACGGACTGCCCGGGCCGCTCGACCAGTGGGAGCGGCATCGGGACCGCCTGGCCGCAGAAATAGCGGATCTCGGATTCAACCAAAGCCTCAACTCCTTCACCCAGACATACGGCGGTGAGGAGACGGACGCAGCCCTTCTGGTCCTGCCGCAGGTTGGCTTCCTCGCCTACGACGATGAGCGGATGCTGGGAACAGTCGCCCAGTTGGAGAAAGAGCTACTCACCGCTGAGGGCCTGCTGATGCGCTACCGCACCGAGACCGGCGTCGACGGATTGGCGCCGGGGGAGCATCCCTTCCTTGCCTGCTCCTTCTGGCTCGTGGAACAGTACGCACGCTCGGGCAGGCGGGAAGACGCCAAACACTTAATGGGCGCCCTGGTGGGACTTTCCAATGACCTCGGCCTGCTCAGCGAAGAGTACTCCATGAACGACAAACGGATGGCGGGAAACTTCCCGCAAGCCTTCTCCCACCTTGCCCTGATACGGGCCGCAGACGCCATGAACAGCGAGGGCGACTAAGCCTTGGATCTCGCGTTGTTCTTGTAGCGGGACGCTTCCCTGTACGCCGTCGGTGGCATCCCATTCCACCGTTTGAAGGCGATGGTAAAGCTTGTTGGATCTGTGTAGCCCAGAGTGCGGGATATCCGTGCGACAGAGTGATCCGTTTTCGAGAGCAGGTCGGCAGCGAGGTCACGCAGGGCTTTGTCCCGGAGCTGGGCGAAGTCGTCTCCGGTGAGTTCGAGCTTGCGTTGCAGGGTGCGGGGGGAGACGCGCAGTGTTGCAGCCACATTCGCCAGTTTGCGGTTCAGCTCCGGCGCGGCCCTGATGGTCTTTATGACAGTGTCGGGCCAGTCGCCGGTTGCCCTGAGATTGTCAAGAATCTGGTGATCCGCCTTGAGCCAGGCTTCGTGTTGGAAGGTGTTACCGAAGGGGAGCTCGTGTGCCGATGTTTCCGGAGCCCACCAGAGCCGCAGCGCGTCGGATCCGCAGTCGATGGCGCAAGGGACGAAGGGGATAATTTCAGGGGAGGCCTCTGCGAGAGGGAACTCGATCCGGGTGAAGGGGAAAGGGCCGCCGAACATCCAGGTGAAAGTTCGGGCGATAACGCAGAAGTCACGGTAGACGCTGAACGGGATGAGCTCTGCAGGGGTATCGGGGTAGGTGTACTCCATACCGGTTACCGTGCCGTCCAACGTCCGGAGAGGCGTAATCTCCATCAGGCCGGGGGCATAGTCTGTTGAGCTGCCGGCTTCTACCCAGGCCGCAATGGTCGGCGCGGTAGCGAGGGCCAATCCGCGAATGCCAAAGGATCCCAGTGTGTACGCTTGTGCGGCCTTCACCCAGAGGTCGACACGACCTTTGGTGAGAGCCACGAACTCCAGTTGGAAGGCCAGCTCCTTCTTCGCAGGAATAGTACCTCCCGGGCGGTCAATCGCGTCGGGGTCGATTTCTGCGTTTGTGAGTGCAGTTTGCCAATCAAGGTCGGCGTCCTTCAACACTGCGCATAGTCCGTGAACACTGAAGTTGGGTAGTCGCAGATTCTGATAAGAGCTTAGTTTCACTGCTGCCTCCTTTCACCGTTGAGGAAGAGACGCTCCAGCGTTTCAGGGCGTCAGTGCGACGAGTCGCGGCGGCCCGGCATGTGAAGCACGTCACCAGCTTTGCATCCCACGCCATGTATTCACAAGTGGCCCGAGCATGACGCGGTTTCCCATCTCTTTGGCATGTCTTGCCATGCCGCTTACCTCACATGCGCCCCTAACGTTGAAGCCCTGAGCAAGGGCCGGCAGTGAAGCCGGCGCACTGATATCAAAGGAGATCCGGTGAGCTTATCCATCACCCAAAGCCTTGAACCGGCCATCACTGCGGACGAATTCAAGGCGGCATTCCGCAACCACCCCGGTGGCGTCGCTGTCATCACCGCTGATGCGGGCAATGGGCCGGTCGGCCTGACAGCAACGTCCGTCATTTCGGCCAGTGCCGAACCTGCGATCCTGGCATTCTCAGCATCGGAATTTTCGTCCAGCACCCCGACCATTCTCGGCGCGGACACCATCGTCGTGCATTTACTGGGCGCTGAGCAAGTGGACATTGCCAAGCTCTGCGCCACCAGCGGGATCGACCGCTTTGCTGACACCTCTCTGTGGTCGCGCCTGGAGACCGGTGAGCCCTACTTCGTCCAGGCCCGGGCCTGGATCCGGGGCAGGATCATCAACTCGATGGCCGCCGGTGGTTCGTCCATCGTGGCCGTCGAGGCGCTCCAGGCGTCACCGGCGCTGTCAGCTGAAACGGCGCCCGCAGACCCGCTGGTCTACCACAACCGGCGCTGGCACACCCTTGGGGATGCATCCGAGATCTCACGGTGACCCTGCCGGTCATAAGAAATCGAACCCGTTCGACATCCAATTTTCATCTTCCCGAAAGGACGGCGATTATGAGCATCGCATCTAACGAAACTTCCACTGACCATCCCGTTGATCGCGACTTCGTCGCGGATTACACAGTCGAGCGGGACAAAGGCCCGATGGTCGGAGGCGACAACGCTTTCAAGGTCGCGATCTTCGGCGCGAACGTGTCCACGGGGCAGGGCGGCCTGAACTTCGCGGAGAACTCGATCAAGCTTGGCAACTGGGGCGAAGTGCAGCATCTCGCGCAGAAAGCGGACCGGTACGGAGTGGACGGATTCATCCCAATCGCGCGCTGGCAGGGGCTCGCCGGTCCCGACCGGCCCTGGGGCCGTCAGTTCGAGACGTTCACCTGGGCGGCAGGACTCGCCGCAGTGACACAGAACATCCAGATCATCGCCACCTGCAACGTGCAGTTCATCAACCCCGTGATGGGCGCGAAGATGGTGACCACCATTGACCACATCAGCGGCGGCCGCATGGGGCTCAACGTCACCGCGGGTTACTTCAAGCCTGAATACGACATTTTCGGCGTGGAGCTCCCCGAGCACGACGTGCGCTACGAGCTCGCCGACGAGTGGATTGAGATCGCCGAGCGCCTGTGGGCGAATGAGGAGCAGGAGTTCGACTTCGACGGCAAGTTCTTCAATCTGAAGGGTGCGCAGGCTCACCCGAAGCCCGTGCAGTCCCCGCGCCCGATGGTGATGAGCGCCGGTTCAAGCCCCGCAGGTCAGGAGTTCGCGTTCAAGCACGCAAACGTCTTGTTCGCATCGGTGGCAAGCGTCGAGCACAGCGGCGAGCTCACGCCGAAAATCCGGCAGAAAGCAGACGCGGCCGGTCGCGAGGACCTCGGCCTGTGGGCGGGCGCGCACATCATCGTCAAGGACACCGAGAAGGAAGCACGCGCCTACGCCGACTACGTGACAGAGAACACCGACTGGGAGAGCGCACTTCGCTACCGCGAAATCATCCGCAGCGGCACCCAGAGCTTCAACTGGGATGAGTACAAGCAGTCCGAGGACTACAAGCGTGACGAGTCCGTGAGGGCCTTTGGCCGCGCGGCGCTCATGCCGATCACGGGCACCCCCGAAATGGTCGTCGAGGAGCTGCAGAAGTTGCAGGCCTCGGGCATCACCGGCATCTGCACCGGCCTCGTCGACTATGACGAGGGCCTCGACCGGCTGAACGAGCAGGTCTTCCCGCTGATGCGCGAGGCGGGCCTGCGCGCCTGACGACTAAAGCGTCCAACAGAAAGGAGTGAACCAGATGACTTTTCCTGATCCCAAGAAATTCCAACTCGTCGTCGCGGGACCGAACGAGTCCGGCGAAGCCGACTTCCTCGACGTCGGCCCGGCCGCCGAATTCGACTTCCCCGGCGTGGCAGCAGGTGCCTTTTACTGGGCCGTGGACGGAGGCCACAGCAAAACGAACTTCGGTGCCCCGCCAAGCAAGGTCGCCCTTGCGGGACCCAATGGATCCACCTTCGGTATCAGCAGCTTCCCCGCGCACTCTTCGGGCGAGGTGGACGCTGCGACCCTGGACGAAAGCATGAGCGCCACCGACGACGACGGCGACGCCGGGATGCATGCGAGCGACACCATCGACTACGAGGTGGTCATCTCCGGCAAGGTGGACCTGGTACTCCCCGGCGGGAAGAAGCGCACCCTCGTTCCGGGAGACCTGCTCGTCATGGCCGGGGTTCCCCATGCCTGGAAGAACCCGTACGACGAGGACTGCGTCTACGTCGTGGTCACGGTCGGTTTCAACAGCCCCGAGGCCGCGTCATGAGCCTGACCTCACCCGGCAAGGCACTGCGTGCAGTCTTCGACAGTCCCGAAACGGCACTGGTGCCGTTCGGCGCCTTGCCGCTCCATGCACAGATGGCCCAGCACGCGGGCTTCGACGCCTTCCAGCTCTCCGGCGGCATGTCTGCCTGGTGGCAGGGTGTCTCCGACACGGGATGGCTGACCCTGACCGAGGTGGTTGAGCATGCAAAGCGCACTGCCCGCGCCGCTGACATTCCCATCTATTGCGACGCCGACACCGGCTTCGGTGCGCCGATCAACGTGCAGCGCACGGTGTCTGAGTTCATTGACGCGGGCGTCGCCGGAATCCACATCGAGGATCAGCGGGAACCCAAGAAATCAGGTGGTGTGGCCGGGATCGAATTGGTGTCGGACGCCGAGGCGATCGGACGACTGAACGCCGCCGTCGATGCCCGGGACAAGTTGGACAGCGACTTCGTCATCGTTGCCCGTACCGACGGCTACGGTGCCGCCGGCGGCGGCGTGGACGAGGCTATCCGCCGGGCCCAGCTCTACAAAGCCGAGACCGGTGCGGACGTCATCTTCTACGAGGGATTCCATACCTGGGAGCAGGCCGAACTCGCGCTGAAGGAGACTCCCGGGCCAGCCTACGCCGTCGGGGTTCCGCTGATCGGACGCAAGACCGTCGCGGAGATGACAAAGATCGGCCAGGCGATCCAGCCCGTGGCCTTCGTGCTGCCCGGGGTCAAAGAGGTTTGGAACTTGCTGATGCAGGTCAAGGAATCAGGCGAGGCCACACCCATCGGTGAGTACATCGACCACTTGAACGATGGCCCCGACAGTATCGGCTGGGGCGCAATGTTCGGCCGTCCCTTGACCGACTATGTGCGTGAAACCGAGGACAGGTTCCTCCCCCAGGAATCGCGCCGCAACTATGACAACAACGTCCACGTTGGAGAGAGCTACTAATGAATGAGGAGAAACTGATGATGAAGGATAAAGCCGGACTCGTCACCGGCGCGGGCTCGGGCATTGGCCGGGCTGGTGCCCTGGCGTTCGCAAAGAACGGCGCGCGCGTAGTGGTGTCCGATATTGATGAGGCAGCCGGGCGCGAAACGGTGGAGATCATCGAAGCATCCGGTGGGAAGGCTGTCTTCTTCCAGTGCGATGTCAGCGACGAGGAGCAGGTCAAGGCCCTTGTCGATGCGACGGTGTCGAACTTCGGGCAGCTGGACTTCGCTTTCAACAATGCCGGGATGAACGGCGTCTTCGCACCAATTGGGGAGACCGACAGCGCGACCTGGGACCGGGTCATGAAGGTGAACCTGTACAGCACCTTCTACTGCCTGAAGCACGAAGTCAACGCGATGCTGAAGACCGGAGGCGGTGCGATCGTCAACACTGCTTCTGCTGCGGGCCTCGTCGGAATCGCCAACAACGCCCCGTATACCGCCTCGAAGTTCGGCGTTGTCGGGATCACGAGGAACGCGGCGATGGACTACGGCCCCCTGGGCATCCGGATCAACGCCCTCACACCCGGATCGACGACAAGTCCCATGATGAAGAACGCTTTCGAGCAGAACCCGCCCGAATTCCGGGAAAGGATTCTGTCGGCGATTCCGATGCGCGGGCTGGCCGAACCCGAGGATCAGGCAGATGCCGTTGTGTGGCTCTGCTCTGACCAGGCCCGCATGGTTACCGGAATCTCCCTGGCGGTCGACGGCGGCTGGCTGGCCGGAAAGTAAGTGGCACTGCCATCCGGTTCAAAGAAATGGAGCAACTGAAAAATGACTAATCTTGATTTCAAGGGCCGGGTGGCAATCGTCACGGGCGCAGGACAGGGAATGGGCCGCGAGCACGCAAAGATGCTTGCCTCCCGCGGGGCCCGGGTGGTCGTCAACGACGTCAACGCGGCGAACGCGGCCGAAGCTGTGGCCGAAATAGCCAACGCAGGCGGCACCGCAGTGGTGGACAGCCATAACGTCGTCACCGAGGCGCCTGACATCGTCCAGACCGCACTCGACTCCTATGGGCAGCTCGACATCGTGGTGAACAACGCCGGAATTAATGCGTTCGGCCGCTTCTGGGAGATGGAAGCCGATACGTGGTGGCGCATCTTCGACGTGGCCGTCAAAGGCGTCGTCGGAGTCTCGCGCGCAGCCATGCCGCACCTCATTGCCTCAGGCAGTGGCCGGCTTATCAACATCTCGTCGAACGGTGTCATGGGTGTGCCGACGGACTCGGCTTACAACGCTGCCAAGGCCGCGATCTGGGGTCTTGGTATCACCCTCGCGGCAGAGGCCCGCGAGGTCGGAGTTCAAGTCACGACCCTGATGCCGGTTGCCTTGACACCGATGACGGAGGACGCCTTCCCCAATCCCGTCGTCAAGGACGCCATGCGCACGAATGTTCCGGCGAGCTCGGTGTCTGCTTTCGTCACGTGGCTAGCACACCAGGACACGACAGTTTTCGGAGAAACGTTCGAGATCGCCGGAGTCGCAGCCGGTCGCGTGGCGATTGCCGGCATGCCGCGTATGAAGGTCGAAGCCCCCACGCCCGAGAGTTGGGCCTACAGCGGGGAGGCGCTCATGAAGGACGGCGAGCTGCGGGCATTCCGCAACGCGAGTGAGTCGTTCCGCGACCAGATGGTGTACTTGGCGCCCGAACTGGACGCGGTGCTCCCAGCCGACGCAGCAGATGTGTCGAGGTGACGGCGACGCTGCATAACCGTCCCTCAGCGGCAAAGTCACGGCCAACATTGGCTCTCAACTCAAAACAAGGATTCTCATGAAGATTGGCATTCTAGGAGCAGGTTCGATAGGCGCGACACTCGCCCGCAAACTGAGCGGGGCAGGCCATGATGTTAAGGTTGCGAATTCCCGCGGCCCCGAAACCATCAGTTCCGACATTGTGGCAGCGGGAGCCCGACCAGTAGAGGCAAGCAGCGCTGTCAGGGACGTCGATGTCCTCATCACGTCCATGCCGCTCAGCCGGATGCCCGAGGTCAAAACCCTTATCACCGAACTCCCGGCCAACGCCGTCATCATCGATACGTCCAACTACTACCCCCAGCGTGATGGGCGGGTGGAAGCCCTGGAAGACGGGCAGGTCGAAAGTGTCTGGATTACCGAGCAGCTCGGGCGCCCGATTGCGAAGGCCTGGAACGCCATCACGGCCGAGTCCTTCGAGGCCTATGGAAGAAAAGATGGGGATCCCGACCGGATTGCCATCCCTGTGGCCGCGGATCGCGATCGCGACAAGGCGGTAGCAATGGCCCTCGTCGAGGAGACCGGGTTTGACGCGGTCGACGCCGGTTCCGTGGCGGACTCCTGGCGCCAGCAGCCCGGAGCGCCCGGCTATTGCACCGACTTTACGCGCCAGGAGTTGCCCGGGGCCCTTGCTGCCGCTGATAAGGCCCGGCTCCCGCAGCGACGGGACATCGCGCTTGCCGCCATCACAGAACGGTTCCCGGACTATTCGGAAGTCACCGCCGACTACCTTGTCCGGCTTCATCGGGCCATCTACAGCTGAACCCGTGACAATTCACCGTCGGCCGCAGGCCAAGGAGCAGAAGTGAACCGTAAGGAAGATGTAGTCATCGTGGGAGCTGCCCGGACTCCCCAGGGCAGGTTGATGGGCCAGCTCGCCACGGTTTCCGCCGTCGAACTGGGCGGCATTGCAATCGCTGCGGCACTGGACAGGGCAGGCATCAGTGCTGATGTTGTTGACTGCGTTGTCATGGGCCAGGTGATCCAGGCAGGGGCTGGCCAGAACCCTGCACGGCAGGCAGCAGTAGCCGGGGGGATACCGCTCGCTGCCCACGCTGTCACCGTTAATAAGGTGTGCCTGTCCGGGCTGAGCGCGATCATCGAAGCCAGCCGGCTGCTCCAGCTTGGAGAAGCGGAAGTGATCATCGCCGGCGGACAGGAATCAATGAGCAATGCCCCGCATCTGCTTCCCGGTTCACGCGCCGGGCACTTGTACGGGGACGCTGTGCTGACGGACGCCCTTGCCCGCGACGGACTCACAGATGCCTTCGACCACGAGTCAATGGGCCTCAACACTGATCGTGCCAATGACTTACTCGGCATCGGGCGGGCCGAGCAGGACAAGGCCGCTGCAGACTCCCACCGGCGGGCAGCAGCAGCCCAGGACGCAGGGTACTTCGATACGGAAATAGTTCCGGTCAAGGTGCCGCGTCGTCGGGGAGCGCCTGAACTGGCAGGCAGCGACGAAGGTGTTCGGCCGGACAGCAATGAGGAGTCCCTCAGCAAGCTCCGGCCGGCGTTTTCCCCCGCGGGTACCGTGACGGCAGGCAACGCCTCGCCGCTCACTGATGGCGCTGCCGCCATCGTCCTGACCACGCGCGGCTATGCGGAAGCCCGCGGTTTAGACGTCGTGGCGGTACTTGGGGCGCATGGACAGATCGCAGGCCCGGACACATCACTGCCGGACAAACCAGCCCAGGCCATTACGAAGGCCCTCGGAGTCGCAGGTTGGACCGTGGAGGAGCTGGACTTCGTGGAGATCAATGAAGCGTTCGCCTCCGTGGCGCTCCACTCGGCGGCGCAGCTTGGAATCGGGATGGACAGGGTCAACGTCAACGGCGGTGCCATCGCTCTCGGACACCCCATCGGTGCCTCCGGGGCACGCGTTGTCGTCTCGGCTGTGTACGAACTCCAGCGCCGCGGAAGGGGCAAGGCCGCGGTGGCGCTCTGTGGTGGAGGCGGGCAGGGCGAGGCACTGCTCCTGTCCCTGAGCTGATAGATGACTGGAGTATTTGAACCCATGAAGGAGGCTCCGACGAACACCGGCAACCCCGCGGACTGGGCCGGCGAACTGGAGCAACTGCGGGTCCTCGTTGCCAAGCAGGATTTGAACGAGAACATGATCCGCTATTGCCGGGGCATGGACCGCAAGGACCTTGACCTGATGAAGTCCACCTACTGGCCTGATGCGACTGAGGATCATGGCATGTTCGTGGGCCCGTCCCATGACTTCTGCGACTGGGTGTATTCCATGCGGCGGGAGTCCTCCCACAAGGCCAGCCACTACGTCACCAACATGCTCATTGAACTGAACGGCAACCAGGCCAAGCGTGAAACGGCCTTTATCTACTTGGCCCTGCCGGCCGACGGCGGCCCTACCGACCTGCTGTTTGGCCGTTACCGGGATCTGTGCGAGCGGCGCGAGGGGGAGTGGAAGGTGCTCGCGAGGACTTGCGTCTGGGACGGGGCGCAGCGACTCGCCCCGGAAGCGGACGTCGCCGAGCTGTTCGGCATCCCGCCCACGTCCAACTTCGGTGACCGCTATCCGCGCGATCCGAGCTATGCCACGGATTGGGGAAAAGCATCCCCGGTCCAGACTACGAATGCAAAGGAGCATCTCCATGACTAGCGATCAAATCCTCGCTGGGAAGCACGTCCTCATCACCGGTGCCGGCCGCGGCCTCGGCGAGGCGTATGCACGCGCGGCCGCAGCGGAAGGCGCCCGCGTGGTCGTCTCCGACATCAATGCCGAAAGCGCTGAGGCAGTGGCCGAGTCAATCAACCGCGAGGGCGGCGAAGCATTAGCCGTCGCGGCGGACGTCACCGATTGGGACAGTTGCCAGCAGCTGGTCGCTGCTGCCGTGGAACGCTTCGGGAAGCTGGACGGCCTGGTCAACAATGCCGGGTACCTGGAGACGGTGACTGCCGGGCAGGAGACCCAGGAGCATATTCGCCGCCACGTCGACATCAACGTCTGTGGCACCTACTTCATGTCAGTTCACGGCCTCGCGGCCATGGAGGGACGGGGATCGATCGTCAACGTGACCTCGGGCGCGGTTGCGGGCCTTCGGATGATGAGCGCCTATGCTGCAGCCAAGGCGGCGATCGCCTCCTTGACCTTCGCCTGGGCAACCGAGTTCGGCGCCGAAGGTGGAGACATCCGGGTCAACGCCATGGCGCCCCACGCCGACACACCGATGATGACGGCAGGGACCGAGGCGTACACGAAGTTCTTCGGCGGCAACCCCGTCGCGCCGCCGCCTTCCACTAACGCTCCAGTGGTGTTGTATCTCCTGTCCGACCTCAGCAAGGGAGTAAACGGCCAGGTGGTCCGCTTTGCGAACGGGCATGACCTGATGCTGCTGTCTCACCCAGCCATTGTCGACTCCGCCCTCACCCGCGAGACATGGACGGCCCTTGATGTCAGCGCCGCGTTCGATGACGTGCTGCGCGCCAGGATGCAGCCGTGCGGCCAACTGACGTACATGGACTCCCGCATCACGGAGCCCGAGCTGACGGAGTTTGCAGGAGTGAGCCAGTGAACGAGCCGAACGGACCCGCCAGGCGCAGTGTCGATGTCGTGATTATCGGAGCCGGTCCGGTCGGGCTTTCGGCGGCGATCCTCCTGGGACGGTTTGGCGTCGACACGCTCGTGGTAGAGCGGCGGACCGAGCGGTCGCGCCACCCCAGGTCCCGGGCGGTCAGTTGCCGCACCATGGAGGTGTTTCGCGAACTCGGCCTCGCTGACGAAGTGCGGGCAGCCGCGCTTCCCGGCGGACCACGCCGCCTGCTGGGAAGCGATGCCGTATCGCCGTGGCGTTCAGTGGTCACCAGCAACGGGACTGCGAATGGACCCGTGGACACCACCCTCGGTCCGGAGACCCTGGACGTGGTGCTGTGCTCCCAGGACGTGCTCGAACCCATCCTCGTTGACGCGGCGCAGGCCCAGGCCAGCGTCAGCATCGAGTTTGGCAAGACGGTGTCGACGGTAAACGACACAGGGTCAGAAGTCCTCGTGTCGGTAACCAGTGACAGTGGCCCGGAGGACGTCGCCGCGAAGTATGTGATCGCGGCCGATGGCGCCGCGAGCCAGGTACGCACTGACTTGGGGATCGGGACCACGGGCGATCAGGACCTGCAGACGGCGGTGAGCGTGCTGTTCCGTTCGCCTGTTATCCAACGCCGCACTGGCGATCCGTCGAGCTTTATCTATCTTGATAATCCGGACACGATTGGGGCTGTCGTGATCGCTCCTGTTGATGCGACCGACCGGGTGGCGATGCTGGGCCGACCGCTGGTCATGGACAGGATGCCTTTCGAGGACATCGACTGGACGACCCAGATACGGGACGCGATCGGGGACCCCGACGAGTCGGTGGAGTTGATGGACGCCCGGACCTGGACCGTGGGCGCGTGGGTGGCCGACCGCTACCAGTCCGGCCGGGTCCTGCTCGCCGGAGACGCGGTGCACGTCATGCCTCCTTACGGCGGGTTCAACCAGAACACCGGCATTCAGGACGTCCACAACGTCGCCTGGAAGCTAGCGGCCGTCCTCAAAGGCTGGGCGGATCCTGCCCTACTGGATACCTACGAAGTGGAGCGGCGGCCCGTCGCGGTGTTCAACATGGCCGAAGCCGTCCGCAACTTCCGGTCCATTGTGGGCAACGCCGATGAAGGCCCGCGCTCCTTCCGTCCGGAAAACTTTGTGCACCCCGGCCTGGACATCGGATTCCGCTACGACCATGGAGCAGTTGCCGGAGCCACATCGCCGGATGCCGGCTGGCCCGTGGGAACCTTCACCCCGACTGCCGCCGTGGGTGAACGCGCACCACATGTTTGGATCAATGCTGAGGGCACTGTCTCAACGCTTGACTTGTTCGGACGTGAACTGACTATCCTTGCGCGCTCCGGTTCGGAGCCTGCACGGGAGGCAGCGCGGCGTGCAGGGATCCACGGCATTCCATACAGCTTGGTGACGTTCGGGCACTTGGGGGACTTCGTTGCTGCCGAGGCTGAATGGGCGGCTGCTTATGGCGTTAGCGGGGACGAAGCCATCCTTGTGCGGCCCGACGGCCACGTGCTTGCCCGCCTGGACGGCAGCGACCCCCGCGCCGTGGACCGCGCCCTCCTTGCTTACGCCGGCCGGACCCCAGCTCCATGATTCCGGTGGAACTCGACCTGCCCCCGCCGGGAGGTAGATGACAGGGTCCGAACACATCGCTATTCCCGGCGCTATTTTTGGATCTCAACTATTGAGAACTTGCGTCATTTGTATATAAGGTTCATATTACGAGAGTACGGCCAGTGGCCGGACAAAGTCGTGATGTAGCCGCAACTCATTGCTCAATCACAGAAATAAGGAGATTCACGATGGCGTGGATAACGTTTGATGACTACAAGGACAAGTACCAGCACATCAAACTGGAACGAGATGAAGACGGCATTCTGCTTGTCACGTTCCACACCGATGGCAGCGACGTCGTCTGGGGTGTAGGAGTCCATGACAACGTTTCATCGCTCTGGGATGACATCAGCAGGGACCGGGGGAACCGCGTTGTCATCATCACCGGGGCGGGCGACACCTTCATCGACAAGGAAGCCCCGATTGACAACAAGAACTGGGTCACGCCCGAAATCTGGCTCGGACTCCATCACGACGCCAAGCGCCTTGTGCTGGGCCACCTCGACATCGAAGTCCCGATGATCGCCGCAGTGAACGGTCCCGCAAGGTATCACAATGAGCAGGCGCTGCTTTGCGACATCGTCATCGCTTCCGAGGATGCTGTATTCGCCGATCATGCACACTTCTCCCAGGGGAACATTCCTGGCGACGGGATGCAGATTATCTGGCCGCTGGTCATAGGTTTGAACCGCGGCCGGTACTTCCACCTCACCGGCCAGGAGATCACTGCACAGCAGGCCTACGAATGGGGTGCCGTGAACGAAGTGGTGCCCAAGGATCAGGTAGTCACCAGGGCATATGAACTTGCACGGATGCTGGCTGCGAAGCCTACGCTGACGCTGCGCTCCACGCGGATGCTGATGGTGAACGAGCTCAAGAAGACCATGAATGACGCGGTCAGCCACGGAATGATGACCGAGGGTCTTGTTGCCATGGGCGAAGGCTGGAATCCGACTCCGCTCACCGGACCGGAACTCGCTGCAGGCGTCAAGACGCCCGCCTGACGCAAACGGAAGCGCCGACGACTTGAGATGTCGTCGGCGCTTTCTGCTCTTGCTTAACTGCCCTGACCAAGGGCGTTGGATGTTCGCAACGCGAAACGCTGTGAACGACGAAACCGTTCCTGGCAGGAACCAAAGCCCGGCCAGGAACGGTTGCGCCTGGAAGGTCCGTCAGGAATAACCGAAGTGGCGGGCCCGGCGGGCCCACTCTGCCGCATCGATTGCTTCCATGATCGGTAGGTAAGCGCCGCCTTCCGCTTCACCCTCGAGCAACTCACCACGCGCCAGGAGGGACAGATTCTCGCGAAAGCCTGCCACGGCCCCATTTACTGTGTTGATGACCAGCAGCATTTTCACGCCGGCGTCTTCGAGTTCCTGACGCTCCTCCAAGGTGGGATTCTTCACGGTCACCATGACGTACTTGCCAGGGACGACTGCCGAGAGTTTGGGCAGATCGAGAAGGGGGAAGCCGCACGGATAGAGCATGTCTGCGCCGGCGGCAGAATAGGCGGCCATGCGTTCAGCGAGATTGTCGAAGCCAAAGCGGCTGGCGTCCGAGCGGGCCACGATCACCGTGTCCGGGGACGTCCGGGCTTCCACGCAAGCACGGATGATGTCGCTCATCTCCTCGACGCTGCGGAGCTTGAGTTGCGGTTTCCAGCGCTCACCGCCGTCTTTGGGTGTCCAAAAGTGCTTCGTCGCGGGCACCATGTCTTCGACGAGCAGGGCCGCCACGCCGGCTTGCTCGGCAAGCTGGACGCCGCGGAATGCTTGAAGAGGCGATCCTCCTGCGTCATCGAAGTCGAGAATGAGCGGCAGATCGGTGACTGCCGTGATGCGCCTGCCGGCTTCGATAAGTTCTCCCTGGGAGATGAAGCCGTTATCCGGCACCCCGTAGTGGAAGTTGGAGTACGTGCCCCCGGCGATGAGCACGACGTCGAAGCCGGCTTGCTCAATCAACTTCGCCGAGAGTGCATCGTAGGCGCCCGGCGCGATGATCATTTTGGAGTCCGCAAGCAGTTCCCGGAGTCTTTGTGCAGGTTTCATGGGCTTTTTCCCTTCTTTTCGTCGGAGTTTATGGCTACGACGGGAAAGAGTTTTCGCGGAACGTAGCAGTGCTACTATCGTATCACGCTAATTACATTCACCATTTGAAAAAGCGCAGACAAAGGAGTCAGCACCTTGTTGCTCTCTCCTCATCAGTACGACCTAAAGGATGACCATGCAACAGACCAAGCCCCAAGAGGCAGTAAGCACCAACGTCAGTGAGCCAAGCGTTCAGGTCAGCAACTCCGGAGGAGTTCGCGTCATAACGATTACCCGTCCGCACAAGCGGAATGCGATTGACCGGCCCACTGCCCTGGCGCTTGCGGCTGCGTTCGATGAGTTTGATGCCGATGATTCTGCAAGTGTCGCCATCCTCACCGGTGCAGGCGGATATTTCTCGGCGGGCGCTGACCTCGTATCGGTTGCAGCGGGGGATGTCCCGGTGCTTGAGGGACGTGGCTTCGCCGGCATCACCCGCCGGCCGCCGGTGAAACCTGTCATTGCCGCCGTCGAAGGCTACGCGTATGCAGGGGGATTCGAGCTTGCCCTTGCATGCGATTTGATCGTGGCCAGCTCAACGGCGTCGTTTGCCCTGCCCGAGGTGAAGCGCGGACTTATCGCCGCCGGTGGCGGACTGCTCCGCCTGCCGGACCGTATGCCTTATCACATCGCGATGGAACTGGCACTGCTGGGGGAGCCAATCACTGCGGCACGCCTCGCCGAACTCGGTCTCATCAACAGGCTGACGGACCCGGGCGAAGCGCTCGATACGGCGCTCGAACTCGCCGACAAAATCCAGCTCAATGGTCCCGTTGCAATGAAGACTGCCAAGCGCATCATTACGGAGTCGCGGTATGCGGCGGCGGAGGCGCGGTTCGCTGCCCAGGAAGAAATCGTTGCTCCCCTGCGAAGTGGACCAGAAGCGCGAGAGGGTGCCCTGGCTTTCGTGGAACGGCGCGACCCGGCCTGGGTCGTTGCTGCACAAGGCAATCACAGCGACTGAATATGAAATCTGGAAGTCTGGCGTGGCTTCCTACGTCATTGGCGTTCTATTCCGTGCCGCTCAACATCCGGCGGCTCATAGCGTTATCTCAGAACAAAGGTCGGCCGAGCTGCCGAATTACTGACATCAACGAACATTCGGTGGGCCTTCCCCAACATTTGCGGAATGCTCGTGGCTCACGGAAGGACCGACCGCATCGCCGCGGACGGAGCCAAACCTCGGCCGCGGACCACCGATCAGTACAAAACATGAAAGGCCAAGGCTACGATGCCCGAAAACCACCAGAAATTGCACTTCGGACCGGCGCGTACAGAACTGCACGTAGGCGTTGATCTGGACCGGATGCGCCGCGAACGCGCTGACCGTATGCGGGCACTGATGCGTTCGAAGGGTATACCGGCGCTGCTGCTCACCGGCGCGGACAACGTGCGTTATCTGACGGGTTTTTGGTGGGGGGAATTCTCGCTCCAGGTCGGCTACGCACTGTTCTTCGCAGATGACGAACCAATTGTTTTCGCGCCGGCGGGATCCCTGCAGCAAATGCCCGACCAGGCTCCCTGGATCAAGCACTGGCGCCCAGCCATCTCCTGGCTTGGCGGTGTGGCGCCCAGTTCTGCCATTGCCGAACTGTCGGCCGTTTTCGCAGCACAGATTCGCGATGAGCTTGCCGCACGGTCCCTCGCGGGCGAGCAGCTGGCAGTCAGCGAAATCGATGAGCCAGGTATGAATGCGCTGGCCGATGCCGGAATCGAGACGATCCCGGGGCTCCCGCTGTTGCTCGAATGCTCAACGATCAAGACCGCAGATGAAATCTCCTGTATCTCGATGGCGGCGAGCTTGAGCACTGCCGGGTTCGAGGCGACGCGGGCCGCACTGCGGCCCGGAACCAAGCAGGCCCAGATTGCTTTGATGGCCCGTCGCGCCATTGAAGATGCCGGCGCGGAAGTGGGAGCTGCCCGCCTGCTCTCCGGACCGCTGTCATTCCCCCGGGGGATCAGCGGGGGAGACCGGATCGTTGAGCACGGTGATCTCGCGTACTTGCTCACCTGCGGAACTTCCTACATGGGGTACACCGCGTGCCTCTACCGCCAGTACGTCGTCGGCCGCGCTCCCACCTCAGCCGAGCGCTCGTCCTATACGAAGCTGACGGACCGTCTGGATCTGGCGATGTCGCTCATGAAACCAGGCGCCAGCACAGCTGACGTGGCCGCCGTACTTGCACCCGCGGAAGACCTCGGTTTTCCGTCCGAGGCGGAATGCTTCAGCATCGAACTCGGGCACGGAATCGGACTCGTTAACGCAGGATCGCGGGCAATCCACTACAACCCTCCGACTATCACGCGCTCGTGGTCGCTTGATCATCCTGAGGAGATCAAAGAAGGCATGGTCATTGCCATCGAAGGGATCGAAGGGGAGCACCGGGTCGGAGGTGTACGTCTCGAGAACCTCGTTGTCGTCACGGCCAATGGTGCGGAACTGCTTGACCACTACCCGCGTCTCGACATGGTCCAAACCGCCGGGTGAGCATCCCAGCCGATGCGAAAGCAACACAGCGAAGGTTGCCATGAACCTCATAGTTGAAAAGCACGTCCCTATCGCAATGCGCGACGGCGTTACTCTCTCCGGAGATGTGTATCGGCCAAGTGAGGGGGAACCCCGCTCCACAGTGCTGATACGGACGCCTTATTGCAAAGATGACCCAGCGCATGCCAACACGTGGATTAATGTCCTGCGCGCCGTGGAATGCGGATGGGTGGTGGTGGTTCAGGACGTACGGGGCCGGTTCCGAAGCGAGGGCCAGTTCGTACCTTTTGTGAATGAAGCCGATGATGGTGTTGACACTATCCAGTGGGTGCGCGAACAGCCCTGGTCGGACGGCAACGTGGGTATGGCAGGAGGCTCGTACGTAGGGATCAGCCAATGGCTGGCGGCAGCGAGGAATCCTGAAGGCCTCATTGGTATCGTTCCCGCTGTGACCGCCGACGACGTCCATTCCGGCTGGCTTTATGAGGACGACAACGTGGTGCTGGGATTCCTTGCACACTGGGTATCGATTCTCCTGGCCAGCAGCGGAATGGACGAGGAAAGCCGACCGCGGATCGCAGCCCTGGAGCGGAACGTCGCAGAGGGGCGCATCCGCACCTTCCACCAGCTGGTCGAGGAAGCCGGGGAATTCGCGCCCTATCTGCAGGACTGGCGGGATAGAAGCCGTTCCCTGGTGGATCCCGAGCTGGCCGGGCGCGTTGCCGTCCCCGCCTTAGTCATCGGAGGATGGTTCGACATCTTCCTTCGAGGAACGGTAGCCAGTTTTGTCCGCCGGAAGGCCGCCGGGACACAAAATCCCCACGATCGCCTGTTGGTTGGGCCGTGGGCGCATGGACTCATGGGCGGCTGGTTCCCGACCCGCTTCTTCGGTCCGGCATCCTCCTTCGACAGCCTCGACCCGACGGCGCTCCAACTCGGTTGGCTGGAGGAAGTGCGTGATGGCCTCAACCAATCGGAGTATCCCGTAAGGGTGTTCGCCATGGGGGCTGATGAATGGCGAGGCTTTTCAAGCTGGCCACCTGAAAGCGCCGAGCGGGTGCACCTTCGACTACACCCCAGCACCATCGAGCACCCCACACCCAGCATGGCTGCCCGGACGGCGTCGTTATTGGATTCCCCCGTCCCGACGATCGGCGGGCGGACATTCTTCCCCGGCTACAAAGTGGGTGCCAACTCGGGCCCGCGCTTGTTGGAGGCATTGCATGCCCGTAATGACGTGCACGCCTTCGTTTCGGAGCCATTGGATGACGATATCGAAATCCTGGGCACTGTCACGTGCCGGCTCAAGGTGACCGCAGCTGGCCCCACACCGGTCGTCGTCAAGCTGGCAACGCTTGACAGTACAGGTGCCCCTGAGTTGCTGTGCGAGGGATCGTCGTACAGCAGGACGGGCGCTGGAAACGCGGAGTCAATCAGCGTGGATCTTGGTTCCACTGCGGTCCGGGTGGCGAAAGGCATGCGTTTGTGCGCCTATGTTGCCACGTCGGATTTCCCCCGCTTGGAGGACGGGCCCCGGACATCCTTGAACGTTTGTGCGGACGAGGGGCCTGTGCTGGAACTTGACGTTCTACGGCTGGGTTGAGTCGCCTTCTTCGTCGTCCAGACGGCGGGCTTCCATCAGGGCATCGAGGCATTGCTGGAAGTGTTGCTCGTTGGTAAAGCGATGAAGCGGAACCGTAATAGACAAGGCGGTGCGGGGGCGCTGTGATCCTTCAAAGATTGGAACTGCCATGCCGCAGACGCCCAGGACGTATTCCTGGTGGTCCAGTGCGTAACCACGTGACCTGGTTAACTCGAGGTCGGCCAAAAACTCAGGAAGGGTGGCGATCGTGTGCTCGGTTCGTCTGGTGAGTTCACCATCGACGGAGCGGACCCGTTCCAGTTGTGATTCCGGACCGAAGGCGAGGAGGGCCTTCCCGGAGGCGCGTGCATGAATGTCGCCGGAAACACCGACCCGCAGGTCCGCCACCCTGACGGCGCGGCTGCCTTCCTCCACGGCAACTACGGTGACCGTGCCTCCCTGCCACGCGGACAAATAGGCGCTTTCGCCAGTAGCCTCAACCACCATCTTCAAGAGACTCAGTGCCAGGGGCGAGGGGCGCCAGTCTTCTTCCACCCGCGAACTCAGATCCAGGATTTTCCCGGCAGCGAGTTTGTAGGTGCGCTCGTTACGTTCCAGGTAACCGGCATGTACAAGTGTCGCCAGCAAATGCGACGTCGTCGCAATGTGCAGGTTTACTGCGCTCGCGATGGATTGAGCCCGCATTGGCTCCTTCGACGCCGCAACGACATCAACGATGTTGAGCGCACGGGCAACCGACTGGACCAAGTCCTTCGGTGCTTCCGTGTCGATGGACGGTTTAACGGCTGTCTTAGTTGTACTTGCCATGCGGAAATCATACGCACATGGCGAAAGAAGGGCCACAAAACCACGGAAAGGGTCCCTGGGCGCAGGGGCAACACTTCATCCGTTGACAGCAGCCAGAAGGGTAGCGTAGTTATTACATTATGAAAGCAACTATCACACAGAGAGAGTTCAGGGATACTGGCAACGGTGCCACGCCCCGTGCGGCCAAGGACTTTGGAGACCTGCCGGAGGCCCATTCCGCAGGTCCTGTTCCGATCGGAAGCGTGGGGCAGGTGGGAATCCTCGTGCCGGACCTGGACGAGGCCATCGATCTGTACGGACGCGCCTTCGGCATCGAAGAGTGGAATTGTTACCACTACGACCAGGAGTTCATGCCCTGGTCGCGTTTCGGCGCCGAGGAAGGCGCTTTCGCGATGCGCCTTGCCATGGGCGGTTCCAATCCCCAGATCGAACTCATCCAGCCTTTGGCCGGCCCAAGCATCTACCACGAGTTCACTGAGCAGGGCCGCAGCGGCCTCCACCACCTGGGTGTATTCGTGGACAACCTGGATGCGGCGATCAGGCTTATGGAGGATGCCGGATACCGGGTCACCCAAACCGCGCGCGGTTATGGCCAGGGCGGCGACGGCGGATTCGCCTACTTTGACACCGACCGTGATCTCGGCGTGGTGGTCGAGGCAATAGAAATTCCGGCTATTCGAAGGCCGGCGACCGTGCGACGGACTGGAGGAATGTAAATGTTGGATAGCAAGGCTGTTCTAAGCCCCGTGCGCATCGATAACCCGTTGAAAGCAGAGAGCGTGGCCGTGGTTGGCCCCTCGCGGGACCCGTGGAAGACCTCGGGCCGGACGCTTGATTACCTCTCCCGCCTCGGATTTGAGGGGCGGTACTACGCAGTCAGCAGTGTGCACAAGGAAGTGCTCGGTGTACCTACGGTGGAGACGCTCTCCGACCTCCCCGAGGTGCCCGACGTCGCCGTCCTCGTGGGACCCGCTGACAGGGTCATCGAGGATCTGCGTGAGTGCGTGGCGCTCGGCGTCCCCTTTGCGGTAGCGTTCGCCGCCGGCTTCGGTGAAACCGGCCGGTATGACCGCGATGAGCTGCTCCGTGCGGAGTTGGCCAAGGGCACTACCCGACTCATCGGTCCTAACTGCATCGGCTTTATGCACGTGGGCCGGTCGCTGACCGCAACCTTCTCATCAGTTCTGCAACGCGGCGAGATTCCGACTGGTCACGTGGCGATGTTCAGCCAGAGCGGTGGACTGGGAAATGCGCTCATGCAGTCCCTCGCGGCACGCGGTGCCAGCGGATTGAGCGCCTGGGCCAGCTCGGGGAACGAGATTTCGACGGGCTTTACCGACTGGGCACAGTGGCTGGGCGCTGATCCGGACACGCATGTCCTCACCTGCATCGTCGAGAGCTTCAGCGCAAACGATGATCTTGAGGCCGCTGCAACCGCTGCGGGGGATCGCGGCATCCCGGTCATCGTCCTAAAGCTGGGGCGGTCCACCCGCGGCGCGATGAGTGCCCAGTCCCATACCGGCAAACTTGCAGGCAGCGGCCGCGTCGCTTTAAGCGTCCTCCGCCACCGATTCGGAATGGTGTGCACCTCGCCGGAGCAACTCCTTGACCTGACCGAGACCTTCGACGTCTTCCACGGGCGGCTCTCGGACCGCGACCAGGAGCTCACCGTCGTCACCACCTCCGGCGCCCAGGTGGGGCTGTGGAACGACCTGGCCGACGACCGTGGCCTGGCGTTCCGCGATCTTGAACCGGAAGCGCTCCACTCAATAGGTGACGCGGTGGGCAGCAATCACCTCGGCAATCCCATCGACGTCGGAGTACAGTCAACGACCGGCGACTACCTGCGCATCGTTGAGCGCGTTCTCACCACGACGCCGGGCGGGTGGGTTATCGTGACGGCGACCCGGCTCGCGCACGACTTCGATGAGCTGGCGGCCGGTATCGCCGCTATGACCATACCGGCGGAAATACGTGTCATGGTGGTCCCGCTGTCCGAGGACGACCGGGTCACCGCGGCCCAGGCCGGAATCCTGCGCAAGGCAGGAGTCCTGTCCCTGCCCACAGCCGGGCGGGCACTGGATGCCGTCGCGGCCGCATCCTCTTGGGCGCAGGTCCAACGCACCCGTGCCAACCGTGGCGATCTGGTGGGGGCGGCGCTGAAGGCGGTGACAACGGGCGGGACGTACAATCTGACGTGGCGGGACGTGGCCGAATCCCTGGCCAAGTCCGGCGTTCCTGTACCGGCAAGCCGCGCCGTCCGTGATGTCGATGGCGTCGTCCGGGCTGCCGAGGAGATCGGCTTCCCGGTAGCGATCAAAATCGATGATGCCGAGATCCTTCACAAGGCAGACGCCGGAGGTGTCTTCATCGGCGTCAATGACGCCGACAGCGCCCGCGCGGCAGCCTCCCAGCTCACCTCCATCCAGGGGGAGGCCGCGACGATCTCCGTCCAGGCGATGGCGCCAGGGAAGACCGAAGTCCTCGTAGGGCTCCGCCGCGATCCAGAGTTCGGTCCAGTCCTCGTCATTGGCGCGGGAGGCGGGATGACTGAGGCGATTGACGATATCAGCATCCTTCCGCTGCCAGTGTCCCGGCCGGAAGTCCGCCAAGCGATCTCTGACGCGCGCGTCGTGGCCACCAGCCTTCGGGGGGAGGCCGGCGGGGAGACCCTCGACACGCTCACCACTACAGTGATGGACATTCTTGGCTGGGCGGAGCAGCAGGGGAACATCCACGAGTTCGAGTTCAATCCGATCCTCGCGGACCCGGCAACAGCAACCGTCACTGTCGTGGATGCTGTTGTATCGGTCCACACCACCTCGTCAGGACCAACACCATGACCACCGCCACTGCGGCTGGCGTACCTGCAAAGCAGATCACCGATGAAGACGTCTCCTACATCAAGAGCTTCATCGGTAAGTCAGCCGTTGTTGTGCAATGGAATGAGGAAGCCAGCACCGACTCCATCCGCCACTACGCCTGGGGGATCGGTGACGAGAACCCTCTGTGGCTGTCCGATTCGTACGCGCAGACAACGCGGTACGGCACCCGGATCGCGCCACCCACATTCCTCTACTCCGTGTGTGACGCCGAAGTCGCGATGGGGATGTCGGAGGGCATCCAGGCTATCCACCTCGGTGCCGACCTCGACTTGCGCCGGCCGATTCGCCTGGGTGAGCGGGTCCGCGCCAGGGCTTTCGTCGAAGACGTCCGTGAACGCGTGGGCCGCCGCTCCGGCCGCCTCGTGGAGCAGGTGGGGCGCACCGATTACTTCGTCGGCGAGGAACTTGTCGGGATCGTCCGCAATACGATCGTTTGCGTGGCCCGAAGTTCCGAGGGCCAGCGGATGCACGAACCGCGCGACCCCCATGTCTACACGGATGATGAGAAGGAACAGATCCGAGCCGCGATCCTGGCTGAGGAGATCCGCGGCCAGCGCACGCGCTCTGCGGAGACGGTGTCCGTCGGCGACCTTGTACCGCAGGTAGTCAAGGGTCCGCTCGACCTCATCACCATGACCGCCTACTATGCCGGAGCAATTGGTACCGCCGGCTACCGCGGGGTGGAGACCCGCGTGCGCCAGCAGGAGAGGGTGAGGAACGGGGACCCGAGTGCACCGACGAACCTCGGTCCCGAGCACTTCCTCTCCGAGCCCTTTCCGAGCCTGGGGCACCAGGATGCTGCAATGGCGCACGCGATCGGCATGCCGGGCGCGTACGACAACGGCAACCAGCGCGTCTCGTGGATGGCACACTGCGTGACCAACTGGATGGGGGACGATGCGGATCTCGTGTCGCTTTCGGTGCGCATCAAGCAGCCAGGTGTCTTCGGTGACACCCAGTGGATCGGAGGCGAGGTCACCCGCGTGTTCCGGGACGAGGACCACGGAGCGTGCGCTGAAGTCACGATGAAGGCCATCAACCAACTAGGTGTGGAAACCACGAGTGCCGTAGCGGTCGTGTCGCTGGCCGAGACCCGGAGCAGCTGACCCGCGCACGGGCGAAGTGTGAATAACTGACGCATTTTCCCGCCTTATTGGCGTCCATTGCCATGCCGGTCATTACCCGGCGGCTCTTAGCGTTATTTGTGAACGAAGCTCGGCGAAGCAGCCGACGCACTGACATCAAAGGAGATCCGGTGGGCTTTTCAAAAGTACGGAACCAGGATGGGTTGTTCCATCCAACGAGTGGTGACGCCAGTGACCAGTGAAGACGCGCGTCCAGGGAGCGAAGCCATGTCAAACAACCACATCCAGAACCCCCCGGGTGAGACTGAGGAATATTCCGTCGTTGTTATCGGCGCGGGCATGGGGGGCATTTACGCGCTCCACCGGTTTGCAGACCTGGGACACGACGTACACGGCTTCGAGGGAGCAGCCGGGGTCGGGGGCGTCTGGTATCACAACGCCTACCCCGGTGCCCGCGTGGACCTGGAGAGCCACAGCTACGCCTTCATGTTTGATCCCGAGCTCTACGCGGGATGGGACTGGAGCGAGCGGTACGCCGCACAACCCGAAATCCTCCGGTACTTGAACTACGTGGCGGACCGCCTCGATGTGCGCCGCAACCTCTCACTAAGCACCTGGGTGACGTCCGCCGATTGGCAGCCCCAGGAGAACAAGTACCTCATCAAGACCAATACCGGCCGGACGGTTTGGGCCCGCTATCTGGTGATGGCGACGGGACAGCTCTCCAAGCCGCGGAAGCCGGACTTCCCGGGACTCGATGATTTCGAGGGGGAGTGGCATCAAACCGCCCACTGGCCCCAGACCCCCGTTGAGATTGCAGGCAAGCGCGTGGCCCTCATTGGAACAGGATCTTCGGGTGTGCAGGCTGCCACGGAGATCGCCAAAACAGCCGGGCACCTCTATGTCCTGCAGCGCACCCCGAACTACTCGATCCCTGCACACAACGGGCCGGCGGACAGGAGGAAGAAGGCGCGCCTCAATAAAAAGGTTCTGCAACTGCGTGACGAGTCCTACAACTCCCCGGTCGGCTACGTCATGCAGGGCTTTGCCGGTAAGGCTTCAGACTTCTCCGAGGAACAGCAGCAGCAGATTCTCGAGTCCAGATGGGCGTTCGGGGGCCAGACCCTGCTCGGAACTTTCTCCGACCAGGGGACGAACATCGACGTCAACAACGTCGTCGCAGAGTTCGTCCGCGGCAAGATCCGCGACATGATCGACGATCCCGAGACCGCCGAGAAGCTGATGCCTACCTCCTACCCGATTGGCATCCGTCGGCTCTGCATTGATACCGGGTATTACCCAATTTTCAATCAAAGCAATGTCAGTCTCGTTGACCTGAGAAGCGATCCGGTGGAGCGCATCACCAAGACGGGGATTAAGACCCGGAACAATGAGTACGAGGTTGACCTGATCGTTTTTGCCCTCGGCTTCGAGGCCTTTACGGGCGCCCTGGACCAGGCCAACGTCCGCAACGAGCACGGCCAGCAGCCGAGCGACCGGTGGAAGCATAAGCCGCAGACCCATCTGGGGGTCATGACGCATGGATTCCCGAACCTGTTTATGCTCACCGGCGCACAGAGCCCGAGTGTGCTTGCAAACTTCTTCGCGGGGAACAACCAACACGTTGACTTTGTGGCGGATATCATTGCGCACGCCGAAAAGAAGGGCGCCGTTCGCATTGAGGCCAGCCTTGAGGCAGAGCGGGAGTGGGGCGACCACTGCAATGAGATCGCGGCGCCGCTCCTGCGTCGGGCCGTGGACAACTATATGGTCCACGTCAACAAATACGACGGCTCGCGCTATTTCATCCCGTATGCCGGTGGCTTCGACAAGTACGTCAAGAAGGTCGAAGAAGTTGTCTCCGACGACTACCGCGGCTTCGTGTTTACGAAGGCTTTCGCACCTGGCAATTCAGGGCAAAGCGCGAACGAAAACCGGAGCCTTGACGCTGTTCTTGCGGCCAAGTAAATAGCCACCGGCCATTCCCCTTTGTTTCGGGAGGTGTAGTGCTCCCCGGAAGCCAGACTGTCATTCAGTTCCAGCTTCCGGGGAGCACTTTTATTCCTGGCTGCAGCGTGTTCGCCGAAGTACATCGCCAGCTCTAATGACTTGCCCTCACGGAGGACACACTTTGGCGCAGTTTCATTCCATGTTGGCGTTGATGGCCATCCCGGTGCAGCCCCGCCCGCTCTTAGCGTTGATTGTGGGCGAAGTTGGCAGGGAAAGCCTCCGCACTGAGATCAAAGGAGATCCCGTGAGCATCCCCAGTCCAAGACCCTCATCCCTCCGGTGACGCGAGGCCTGCCCGCGCCCGGCAGGTATGCCCACATCTACAAGGACATGAAGGAAAAACGATGAGCAACGTACTCGAAGGCAAGACCGCAATAATCACCGGTGCCGGCTCAGGCATGGGCTTGGCAACTGCCCGCCTGTTTCACCAGCAGGGCGCGAACATCGTCTTGGCGGATTTCTCGGGGGCCCAGGAGAAAACGGCTGTGGAGCTCGGAGATCGCAGCGTGCCCATCCAGGCTGACATCTCAAACACCGCAGACGCGAAGGCCATGGTCAGCCTGGCCATCAGCGAATTCGGCGGACTCGACATTCTGTGCAATATCGCGGGCGCCAATGCTCCGATGGTGCAGCACCATGAGGCGCTGGAATCCGACTTCGACAAGATGATCAACGTGAATCTCCGGGGTGCTTTCCTCACGATGAAGTTTGCCATTCCGGCCATGCTGGAGCGTGGCGGGGGATCGATAGTTAATGTGGCTTCAGCTGCAGCTTTGATGGGAACGCCTTTATACGGCAGTTACAGCGCTGCCAAGACAGGCCTCCTCGGGCTGACCCGCACCATCGCCCTCGAATACGCGGAGCAGAATATCCGCGCAAACTCCATCTGCCCTGGGCCCATCAGGACTCCAATGATGGAAGAGGCCCTGGCGGAAAACCCTGCCGCCGCGGACTATCTCATCAATATGGTTCCCGCACGTCGTGTCGGAACCGCAGAAGAAGTAGCCAATGCCGTCCTGTTTCTCGCCAGTGAGCAGTCTTCATACATTACCGGTGTCGCGCTGCCTATCGACGGCGGCCAGACCGCTGCGTAACCGTCCAGACGTATTCCGCCCGGGAGTGGTCAGAGAGCGATCACTCCCACGCGGCCACCGAGAGGAAGAAAACCCATGACCCAGAAGTCTATGACCCGGCCGAAGGTCAGTTCATTCGGCAATGACCCTTTGCTGGTGAGAAGCACGTTCGCACACTTTCCGTCAGGAGTGGCGGTGCTCGCGGTCGAAGCCGGCGACGAGAAGCATGCACTCGTCGCGTCATCGTTCATGGTTGGCGTGTCGCTCGAACCGTGCCTCGTCGCGGTAGCGGTGCAGAAGTCATCGGAGACATGGGAGCAGATCAAGAACGCCGCCTCACTCGGGGTTTCGATCTTTGGCAAGGGGCAGGGAAATCTGACCCGCAAGCTCGCAGGCAAGGACCGTGCTGCACGCTTTGAGCAGGTGGCCATCGACGTCGGTGAGGACGGAGCAGTGTTCATAGAAGATGCGGCGTTGTGGCTTGAGTGCTCGGTCCACGAGGTTTCAGAGGCCGGCGATCACTGGATGGCGCTGCTTGAGGTGAAGAAGCTCGGAGTGGGCGAAAACGAGCCGCTCATTTGGCACGGCGCCAAGTTCCGCGAGCTCGTCAACGCCCAGTCGATCGACGTCGTGTAGCAGACATAGCGGTTGCTGTGCGCTGGAAGGAGAATATGAGCGTCGTTGATGCGGCGTCCGCCGGGAGGTTTCCCTCGCGCGCTGCGCATGACATCCCCGCGGACCGCACCGTGATAGCGGCCGTCATCCAGTGGCAGGACAAAATTGCCCTGTTCAGAAGAAGCGGAAATCTTGGCCACGACAGTGGCCTTTGGCACTGCATTACCGGATTTATGGAAGCCGGGGCCACGCCTGAACAGCAGACTCTTGAAGAGTTGTTTGAAGAAGCAGGTCTGCAAACCAAAGACCTCCTGGGACTCCTGCCGGGACTGGACTTGGTGGTGGCTGACGGCTTGGGCAATCCGTGGCTCATCCATACCTTCACTGCCTTGACGTCCCGACGGCGGCTGAAGATCAATTGGGAAAACGACGCCTACCGGTGGACCGCTCCGCACAAGGCAAAGCGTTTCGCTAACCGCGTGGACTGGCTGGACAACGTACTCGATGCCACCGGTCATGTCCCGCGTACCGTTCCGGCACCTGAACCCGGGGTATCCCCGGGATGGATCCTGGGTGCCGCTCCAGGTCAGGAGGCCTGACGATCCCCGTGGTTGAAGTGGGCAGCCTCCTGGAGGATCAGTTTCAGCAGGCCGGGGAAGCGGACTTCCAGGTCATCGCTACGCAGCCGGCTCATGCGGCGGACACCGACGTCGTGCTGATGGATCACGCCAGCCTCACGCAGCACCCGAAAATGGCGCGTCCCGGCAGACTTTGTCACTGGCAGGGCAAAGTCGGTGCACGGAATATCCTCGCTGCTGCCAGCCAGCTTGATGACGATCCCCAGCCGCACCGGGTCAGTCACGGCCGCCATCAGGCGGAACAGGTCCAGTTCACTGACGTCAGGGTGCGTGAGGGGGTTGGAAGTTCGGCTCGCCATGTGCCCAGTCTATCGCTAAAACCGCCTATGTTTACGCTGACGCGAACATAGGATACGTTTAACGCCAGGCCCACCCACCAGTGCGTGCCATCAACGGGCCGTAGCTTTCAGGTTCCCGCCCCATCCACGACTCTCGACTGAGGAAACAAAAAAATGCCTACCCTTGGAATCATTGGCACCGGGAACATCGGTGCTGCCATCGCTCGTCTCGCCGTAAATGCCGGCATCCCTGTAGTGCTGTCCAATTCCCGCGGCCCGGAGACACTCGCCGGCCTCGTCTCAGAGTTGGGATCCCTGGCTTCCGGCGGCACCATTGAACAGTCCGCGGCGGCCGGAGAGGTTGTTGTGCTGTCCGTGCCGCTCACGGCGCATACCGCCATTCCCGCATCCCTGCTGGAAGGGAAGGCCGTACTCGACACCACCAATTACTACCCGTTCCGGGATGGAAGGGTGTCTGAGCTCGACGAGGAAAGGCTGACTACGAGCGAGCTCGTGCTGCGGCACTTTCAGGGAGCCGGCCTGACGAAGGCCTTTAACAACATCCTCGCGCACCACATCCCCCAGCTGGCGCGCCCCGCCGGCGCACCTGATCGCACCGCCCTGCCCGTGGCGGGCGATGACGCTTCCGCCAAAACCAAGGTCATGAGCCTTATCGAGCAACTGGGTTTCGATGCAGTGGACGCCGGTTCGTTGGCTGAGAGCTGGCGTTTCGAGCCGGAAGCCGGTGCCTACACCAGGCTTTACCTGGCGGACGCCGCCACTCCGGACGACCGCATGCTGGAAGCTCCCGCCGCACCTGTGTCCGCTGAGCGGCTGAGCGACGCACTGAAGCGTGCCGAACCGGTGCGGGTTGCCGCGCGCACCTTCTAAAACGGTTCCAGCCAGCTGGCCTTAGGGTCAAGCTTTTGACGGCGGCACTAAGGCCAGCGGGGCATACAGGCTCTTGCGAGGCGCCAATGGAGGCGGTCCCGGTGCCCGGCACCTGGCGTTGCTTCTTAACTGCCTGGCGCCCAAGATGCTACTCGTCCAGCAGCTCCGGCTTCTAGCGTTGTTTCTAACGAGGGCAGCAAGGACGCTGCCTGGCGTTTGGAGTAGAAAGTCTGGATATATGTCCCCCACAGATGCTCAACTGACTGAGTTGTATGACAAGCAAGCCCTCCATGACAACCTGATGCTGTATGCGAGGGGCGCGGACCGGCACGACCGCGAGCTGATGAAATCCACGTACTGGCCCGATTCATTTGATGACCACGGCGGCTACGTGGGAAACGGCCAGGAGTGGGCTGATGCTGCCATGACCTGGCACGACAAGATCCATAGCTGCAGCCACCACATTTCCAATGTCCTGTCCGAGATTGACGGCAACCGGGCCAAGCGCGAAAGCATGTTTATCTGTGTGGTCCCGTTCAAGGACCCCGAGGTGACAATGTTCCAGGCTGGCCGCTACCGCGACTTGTGTGAGAAGCGCGATGGCGTGTGGAAAATCCTTCATAGGACCTGCATCTGGGATTGGATCGACGTCCGGCCCGTCAACTCGGACTGGGACGTTGTGAATGTCCCTCGGGTCTCGCACTGGGGAGCATGGCATCCTGAGGACCCGATCTACAAGGACTGGGTGGACAGCCCGCCGACGGAATTCTCCCGGTAGCCCTGCACCCGCAACGGCTCGCGTTTTTGAACCAACAGTGAAGCGCCTGCCAGCCCCATTTACGGGGCTGGCAGGCGCTTTTGGCTGCTATGCGGGTTAGTTCACGTAGGGGTCGGCAATGCCGATGTATTGGGTGGTGGTGTATTCGGCGATGCCTTCTGAGCCGCCTTCGCGGCCGAGCCCTGATTGCTTGACGCCGCCGAAGGGTGCTGCGGCGTTGGAAATGACGCCCGCGTTGAATCCGACCATGCCGAACTCAATCTGCTCGGCAACGCGCAGGAGCAGGTTGAAGTCCCGGCTGTAGAGGTAGGAAGCGAGGCCGTATTCGGTGGCGTTGGCGAGCCGGATGGCGTCTTCCTCGGTTTTGAAGGTGGTGACGGGGGCGACGGGACCGAAGATCTCCTGGCCCAGGATCGCCGCATCGTTGGCCACGTTAGCCAGGACTGTGGGCTGGTAGAAGTACCCGGGACCGTCCACGGGTGCGCCGCCGGTGACGGCGGTGGCTCCGGCGTCGACGGCGGCACTCACCAGAGCGTGCACGTCCTCTCTTGCGCCGGCATCGATGAGCGGACCGACCTGCGTAGCGGGTGCGGTGCCGCGGCCGGTAGTGAGGGCGCCCATCGCAGCGGCGAACTTGGCAGTGAACTCGGCGGCGACGGATTCCTGGACCAGGAACCGGTTGGCGGCGGTGCAGGCTTCGCCCATGTTTCGCATTTTGGCGGCCATGGCACCTTCGACGGCTTTATCAAGGTCGGCGTCCTCGAACACGATGAAGGGGGCATTCCCGCCCAGTTCCATGGAGGTGCGCAGCACGTTCTGCGCCGCGTCGGCCATCAGGCGTTTGCCGACCGGGGTGGAACCCGTGAAGGAAACCTTGCGCAACCGCGGGTCGGCGAGCAGGGGCCCGGAAATGCCGGAGGCGGATGAGGAGGGAACGAGGTTGAGGACTCCGGCGGGCAGCCCGGCGTCGAGCATGGTCTGCGCGAAGTACTGGGCGGTGAGGGGCGTGAGTTTGGCGGGTTTGAGGACCATGGTGCAGCCGGCGGCGACGGCAGGGGCTACTTTGCGGGTGGCCATCGCCAGGGGGAAGTTCCAGGGCGTAATGAGCAGGCACGGCCCGACCGGTTTGTGTTGGACGAGGATTTTGTTCTTACCCTCGGGGCTGGTGAGGTAGCGCCCGTAATCGCGGACGGTTTCTTCGGAGAACCAGCGCAGGAACTCCGCCCCGTAGGTGACTTCGCCGCGGGCTTCGGCCAGGGGTTTGCCCATTTCCAGGGTCATCAGCAGGGCAAAGTCTTCGGCCCGTTCGGTGACCAGGTCAAAGGCCCGGCGGAGGATCTCGGCCCGCAGCCGGGGTGCGGTCCGCGCCCAGGACGCCTGGGCGGCGGCGGCGGCGTCGAGGGCGGCGACCGCGTCGTCGCTGGTCGCCGAGGCGAGTGTGGCGAGCACCTCCCCGGTGGCGGCATCGTGCACGTCAAACGTGCCGCCGTCGGACGCCGCCCGCCATTGCCCGCCAATCAAAAGGCCGGTAGGAACAGCGGCGAGCAATGCAGCTTCACGTTCGGGTGAAATGGCAGGGGAAAGCGCGGAGACAGTCATAAAGGGAAGTCCTTAGCAGTTGTAGGGGTTCGGCAGGCACAACACCGTTAGTGGCTGCCGGGGCGTGGGCGGGTTCAACCGGGCCGGAGGCTGGTGGGGG